>JAWKPW010000084.1:0-24085 GCA_041390465.1 Desulfobacterales bacterium
AACACCCGGCGACGCAGTCCTGCGGAAAGTTCTCCGAAAGCTGCATCCGGATCCAGTTTCATGCGGGAGAGTATGCTTTCAGCCTGAAGCCGGATTTCCCCTTGCGTTTCAGCAGATTGAGCCAGTTCAGATCCGCAGATCACATCCAGCACTCTGCCCTGTGTTTCCCTCGGAACCTCCTGGGGAAGAAGAGCCACCCGTATTCCCTGCTGCCAGATGATCTCACCGGAATCCGGAGTCATATCTTTGCTTATAACCCGGAGCAGTGTGGATTTCCCCTCCCCATTCCGCCCCATCAGACAGATCCGCTCTCCGCTTTCGATTTGCAGACTGACATCATCCAGCAGCAGAGGGCCGCCAAACCCCATTTTCACATTTTTTATGCTCAGCAAAGCCATGAAATTCCCATTGACTGAAACCGGAAATCCGAATCTGTTTTTCAGATTTCCGAAATTGTTGAAAAATATCTCTCCACCAAAAAGCACCGGGTCAAATCTGCTGACAAACACAGGCAAAAACCGGTTCCCGAAAAAAGGTTCTGCAAAAAATTGTCTGACAGCAGAAACATCTCAAATTCCGGGGGAAGCGGAACTTCTTGTACCGATTCTCCATTGAAACCATACCTTGCGGAAGGCAGTGCCGGTTCAACGCGGATTTTATGCGGTGCTTTCAGTTTGCTGTGACCTTTGTGCCATCTTCGTGTTCTTTGCGGTTAAAAAATCAGTATCAACTCACCTTGCGCAGACCATACAAAAATCAGAAATCTGCTGTATCCGCCCGTCATTCCGGAGAAAGCCGGAATCCGCTAATTTCAGGTGATTCCGGATACCGACTATCATCATCTGTATGACGGCAGTGTGCAGGGTGCGTTCTTAACATGCCGGTGCGTTGAGGTTTCGGGGCCGGGATGGAACTGATTCTGAGGAAACACAAAGTTTTTGAAACCTGAAACCCCGAAACCGGCAGCAGTCTTCAAATTCCCTGACATTCTGTTCACGCGATGACAAACACTGATGATCCCACAGTTTTCCGGCTTTCCAGCTCCCGGTGCGCGTGTGCCGCCTCGGAAAGAGGCCAGGTTTGCCGCACTTCAATCTTGACCGCGCCTTTTTCCACCGCAGCAAACAGATCCCCTGCATGGCGCAGCAGATCTTCCCTTTTCGCCGTGTAGGTCATAAGACTGGGACGGGTGAGGAACAGGGATCCTTTGGCCGCAAGAATGGCCGGATCAAAGGGCAAAACAGAGCCGGAGGACTGTCCAAAGGAAACCATCATGCCCATTGGCCGCAGACAGTCCAGGGATTTCAGGAAGGTTGCCTTCCCCACAGAATCATAAACCGCATCCACTCCTCTGCCCTGCGTGATTTCCCGCACCTGTGCGACAAAATCCTCCCTGTTGTACAAAATGGGATCATCACAGCCATTGGCCTTTGCCAGTTCCGCCTTTTCCGAAGAACCGACCGTGCCGATCACCCGTGCGCCCAGATACTTTGCCCACTGGCAGACAATCAGGCCCACACCTCCGGCAGCCGCGTGAATCAAAATGGTATCTCCTGTTTTGACCGGATAACAGCCATAAAGCAGATAGCGGGCAGTCATTCCCTGCAGCATCATGGCCGCAGCCTGGGAAAAAGAAATGAAATCCGGCAGATTCACCAGCCGGTGCGCGGGAATCAGACGTTTTTCCGCATATGCGCCCACCGGAAGACCGGCATAGGCCACCCGATCTCCCACGGCCACCTCCTTCACCTCTCTGCCAACGGCCTCCACAATCCCCGCTCCTTCCATGCCCGGTATGGCAGGAAGTCCGGGCAGGGGATAGAGGCCGTTTCTGTGATACACATCAATGAAATTGAGTCCCACAGCCTCATGGCGTATCCGCACTTCTCCCTCACCCGGATCTCCGGGATCATACTCCTCCCATTTCAGAACTTCCGGGCCTCCGGTTTCATACATTCTGATGGCTTTGGACATGGCATTTCTCCCTTAAGCGTTTTCTGAAAAAGTGTGAACAGATACAGAATACAGCAGGAAAGAAAAAAATGCACCCAAAAAAATTCAGGCCCCTGTGTAAACCTTTGCCTGTTCCTGCCGTCAAAACAGGCAAAGAGGAGAAAAAAACAAAAGGAGGTTGCATATGTGCATAAAACATTTTACCATCGGAATCGCAGCAGCGGGTGTGATTTGTTTCTCTGCCGCGGGAGCATGGGCCGGGGATCGTTTTGACCGGATACAGGACAGGCAGATGGACAATATCTACCGGGGCGTCAGAAGCGGAAAGATCAGTCAGCGGGAATATGATCGTCTGATGGAGCAGCAGATACGGATTGAGCGGGCCCGGGCGCAGGCACTGGAAGATGGCCGTCTGACCCGGCATGAGAGATTGCAGATGCAAAAGATGCAGGATCGGGCTGCAAAAAATATCCGCAGCGCAAAACGCAGCACAAACTTGGGGAAGAAGGATTCTCCTTACCATCAGCGGGCTCATTCCTCCAAACCTGATTTCCGGCCTGGCCGCCGGTATTAAATGACAGTGCCGGAACTGATCCCCTGCGGTTCTTGTCCAATTGCCGCAGGGGAAAAACGCCTTATTCGCGGACAGAAAACATTATGCAGGCACTCAGCCCAGAACAAAACTTGCAGCCCCCGGTGGAAGCTGTCCGGGACACACAGACAGATGAGGAACTGGTGGAACGCATTCGCGAAGGCGATGACAATGCGGCAGAACTGCTGATTCGCCGGTATCAGGAAAAGGCATATGCCATTGCCTGGTCCATGTGCGGCAGGGACCGGGAGGAGGCAAAGGACATTGTGCAGGACACATTTCTGAAGGTACTGCGCAATATTTCAAAATTTCAGGGGAAATCCTCATTTTACACCTGGTTTTACCGCATTCTGGTCAATACCTGTCTGGATCGGAGACGGCGCGAGTCGGTGTGGAAAAAGATATTTTTCCCCTGGAATCCGAAACAGGAAAGGGATGAGGACTCAGACAGTTCTTTGGAAGAAGTCCCGGATATGAGCGAAGACGCGGATCCTCTGAAAATGCTTTCCGGAAAGGAATTCGGAAAAGAGGTGCAGAAGGTTCTGGATTCTCTTTCGGAAAAACAGCGGACCGTGTTTCAGTTGAAAGTCTTTCATGATATGAGCATTCCGGAGATTGCAGAAGTCATGAACACAGCACAGGGAACTGTCAAATCCCATCTTTTCCGCGCAACCCGGTATCTGCAGGAACATCTGAAGGAATGGCGGGATATGAGGGTATGAAAGGAACGATCTATGAATACCTGTGAAAAATACAAATATGAGGAAATGCTGTGGCAGGATGTGTACGGGGAACTTCCGCAGGAAAAGAAAGCAGAGTGGAGACAGCACACAAATGTCTGCGGGGGCTGCCGGGAGAAAGCCGGTCAAGTGCGCAATCTGATTCAGGCTGTGCGGGAAAGCACACCTGTGCCCAGACTTTCTGCCTGGGAAAGCGAAAATCTGTGCAGAACAGTGATGCGTTCCCTGAAAGAAGATAATCAGGGTGGGTGGAATTTTTCGGCTTTTTTACGGATTCCTTCCGTTCCCGCGCTGCTCACAGCCTGCGTGCTTCTGTTTTTTACAGGCTGGCTCGGTATCCGGGAATGGCCTGAGTCTCCTGTACATACTCCAAACATGCTGAAAGCAGAGGAAATGCAGATTATCAAAAATTATGAGATGATCAGCAATCTGGATCTGCTGGAGGATATGGATGATGTGGAAAAACTGGTCAGAACCGTGGATCAGAAAAAATACGGGGAACTGTTTTCAAAGCGGTTCTTACTGGTTCGAAAGGCGGATGACAATGAAAAGCAGGTCTGAGTTTGGAGAAAAATGCGGTCTGCTGTTCCTGTGCACAGTTATGATGCTTGCAGCGCAACTGTTTCCGCTCAGGGCACAGGCATCTTCCTTTCCGGAAAGGGATGATATCTGCATGGCCGGATGGCTGGCCTTCAGCAATCCGGAGATGAGTCCGGAGGAATTTCAGAAACTCTCGCCGGAAGAAAAGGCCCGTCTGAAAAAAAAGCTGGAGGAATGGAAATCCCTGCCCCCGGAAAAGCAGGCTGAAATGCGGCAGCGCATGAATCATCTGAAAAAAATGCCGCCCGAAGCCCGCCGTCTTTATGAACAGCGTTTTCAGCAGTGGCAGCGGCTTTCGCCGGCCGAGCAGAATCAGATTCGGCAGCAACTTGAAAACTGGGACAGTCTCTCCCCGGAGGAGAAGGAGCGGGTGCGGCAGAGGTTTCGCTGATATTATTGTTCCGCATGATAGCGGTAATAGGCAGCGCAGGTACCCTCGCTGGAAACCATGCAGGGGCCGACCGGGTTCACAGGTGTGCATTTTCTTTTGTACAAAGGACATTGTGGCGGTATGACCTGTCCGGTTATCACAAGACCGCACGCGCAGCCTTTGGGTTCTTCAGCAGGTTTCATTTCAATGTTCAAGACCTTCTGCGCGTCAAACGCTTCAAATTCGGGACGGAATTTCATGCCGCTTTGGCCAATCATTCCCATGCCCCTCCAGAGAGCGTCGGCCGGGGCAAAAACCCTGTCCATGATTTCCAATGCCTTTGCATTTCCCTGTGGGGTGACAGCACGGGGATACGCGTTTTCCAAAGCTGGGGAAGCGCTTTCAATCTGGGAAATCAGGAGAAAGACGGCCTGGAGAATATCTGCCGGTTCAAATCCGGCTATCACGCAGGGAATGCGATGCGTTTCAAAAAAAGGCAGATACGCGCCGGTTCCGATGATGACCGAAACATGGCCCGGAAGAATGAAACCATCCACCCGGATCTGCTCCATTTTCCCCAGAACCTGCAAAGCGGGAATTACCCGTTTGTGTGCGGAAAAAACCAGAAAATTATGCAGATTCCTTTCTTTGGCAGCAAGCACGGCAGCAGCCACTGTGGGCGCTGTGGTTTCAAACCCCACGCCCGGAAACACGATTTTTTTGTCCGGATGTTTTTGCGCGATTTCCAGTGCATCCATTGTGGAATACACCATGCGCACATCCCTGCCCTTTCCCCGCTCTTTTTGCAGAGAGGAACCGGTTCCCGGCACTCTCATCAAATCGCCGAAGGTGGTGATGATCACATCTTCAATCTCTGCCATGCGGACAAACGCATCAATTTCACTTTGATCCGTCACGCAGACCGGGCAGCCCGGCCCGGAAAGCAGAGTTACGGTTTCCGGCAGAACCGAGCGGATGCCGTTGCGGAAAATGGACATGGTATGGGTTCCGCACACTTCCATCAGGCGGATGTTTCGCGTACTGAGAGAGCGAATCTGTTCAATCAGACTGCGGGAAATTTCCGGATCTCTGTATTCTTCCATATGTCGGATGCTCATAACAAAAAATCTCTCCTGATGATTTGTCCAGTGTTGTGCTCTTGCAACAGTTCGGCAATTTTTTCTGCTGTGCAACGCGACAAATCAGACAGTTGCAACAGAAGCCCCCAATATTTTTCAACTCATGACAAAAGCTGCGTTTGAAAAAAATAAAATGCAGGGGCAAATCAGCTCCAAAATTTGCAGCTTCATATTTAACTGCCTGAAATTTTTAATACCGATTCTCCTTTGACACCATGCTTTTTTTAACCGCAAAGGACACAAAGATGGCACAAAGATCACAATAAACTGCAGGCACCGTATAATACCGATTCTCCATTGATCTGAACCATAAGTATTTCAGGCATAAAATTTTTCAGAAAAACCGCTTTTTCTGACAGGCGAAGCGATGGAAAAACTGACAATACTGTATCAGTTCAAAAGCGAATAGGTATCATACCGATTCTCCATTGAAAACATGCTTTATGGAAAGCAGTTTCAGCGGAAGACAATACCGGTTCGCAGTCTATTTTGCAAAGTTCTGTCAATTCTTTGTGACCGTTGTGCACTCTTGTGTCCTTTGTGGTAAAAAAAACATGGCTTCAATGGCGAATCGGTATTACAGGCCCAAAAAATACAGAAAACTGATTTCCCCGAAAGAACGCGTAAGAAAGAAGAAAAAGGCTGTTTGATTTCTGAAGGAATTCCGAATGGTTCATCCTTTGCCTCTGCACAGATGCCCCCAGTTTGTCGCTATTCCGTGAATCCCGGAGGAAGTCCGCTTTCTCCTTCCAGCATGTTCTCCGTTTCGGTTCCATAAGAAAATGCCCCCTTCTCTCCGCTTTTGCGGATGCGCAGTTCCAGTCCAATATCCGCTGTTTTCTGCCGGTATGATCCGCTTTGCAGCCGGATGGCCTCCATCGGTTCGATGACAATCGCGGCACGGGCCTGCACAGGGCAGTGAAATTCACAGAAACCGCAGCCCGCGCATCTGCTTTCATTGACAAAGGGCACCGGAACTTTCTGATCCGGCAGGGTTTTCAAATCAATCGCGTTGTAGGGGCAGACTTCATCACAGACCAGACATTTGCGGTCAAATTCCCATGCCAGACATTTGTGCCGGAGAATCTGTGCGGTTCCGATTTTGGCACAGATTTTTTCCTCCAAAGGCAAAGGCGCAATGGCTCCGGTGGGGCAGACCTGTCCGCAGGTATTGCAATGGGCTTCACACGCCCCCTTTCGCGGCGTAATGACCGGGCTGAAGAATCCCTGAAATCCGGCAGTCAGCCCGGCAGGCTGCAGGGTATTGGTGGGACAGGCCTTCATGCACTCTCCGCAGCGGATGCAACGGTTAAGAAAATCCTTTTCCGGCAGGGAACCGGGCGGACGAATCAGCGCGGGATCAAGTATCTGGCCCGGAACAACGGCATTGCTCCGCCAGTTCAGACCGGTCATGGCAATGGCAGCCATTCCCATGCCGGAAACAGCGGCTCCGATCAGTTTCCGCCGATCTCCTGAAAAGTCTGATTGCATAAGAGCAGGCTTTTCACCTTTGGATGCACTATGGGATGCAGCAGAAAATGAAAAAGAGACAGCCTGCACAGGACAAATCTCTGCACATTTCTGACAGGCAATACATTCTCTGTGACTGGTGCGGAAGGGATCTTCAGCAATGGCATTCATGGGGCATTGCTTCCGGCATTTTCCGCAGCCTGTGCAGTCATCAGAAACTTGCCGCCGGATCAGCGGTCTGAAGGAAAACAGGGCCAAAAGAGCGCCTGCCGGGCAGAGATTTCTGCACCAGAAACGGGGAGAAACAAAGGCCGGGGCAAATATGCCCGCAAAAATGAGAACTGTCACCCATTGCAGGGCAAAACCCGGAGTTTCTGTCTGGGCATAGGCCAGAAAAGTCATATCCAGACGGTTTGCCAGGGGACGCACAGCGCGCAGTCCCGTATCTGTGAACAGGCAGAGTATGGGGGAAATAATCAGACCATAGAACCGGGTAATCAGGGAAAGAGGAGAGCCCAGAAAAACAAAGGATGCACCCATGAATGCTGAAGCCAGAAGCACAAGCAGAAACAGGTATTTCAGATTTCGATGTCTGCTGCTGGACTGATTTTCATTTTCCGGAGTTTTTCTTTTCCCGGATTCAGAGGAAATGAGAATGCGGTCTGCCATGTCAATGGTGGTTCCCATAGGACAGAGGGTGCTGCAGAAAAAGCGTCCGATTGCAGAGGTGAGTCCCAGAAGCAGCACAGCCGGCCAAAGGGAAGTGACAAAGGTTCTGCTGCTCAGACAGGTTCCCAGAAAAACCAGGGGATCCATGCGCAGAAACATATTCACCGGAAGCGGGGTTGTGAGCGGAAAGGCCGCCAGCCAAAGCAGGATGGCAAACAGTCCGAAGATCAGGCTTTGGAGGATGCGCTGAAACGGCATTTCTTTCATGGGATTATCCGCGCAAACAGATCATCGAGCATTTCTTCCGCCCTGTGCAAAGCCTCCGGAGAGGAAAAATGGGAATCCAATTCTCTGAAAATACTGTCATACGGGGAGGATGAAACTCCGGCTGGCGCATAATTGACAGGACTTCTTTGGTAGATCTGATCCGCAAAAAAATAATTGCAGAGGTTTGTGCTTCCCGAAAAACGGAAAGGCCATTTTATTCTGTAATCCAGAAATTCCCGGAATATGCTGATTCGCTCCGGGCTTTGCGTGAAATCCTCTGCCTTCACGTTCCGGCCAAGACGTTTTTCCACTTCCCGGAAAAATGCTTTAAGCAGTTGCCGTTCTGTTGCTGCCAGTCCGAAACTGTACCAGTCCTGTGCAACTGCACGGACAATCTGTTTGCATGCTTCCGGCAGTTCTTTGCAGGCCGGACAGAAATAACTCCGGCAGGCCATGCCCCCGTAGTAACTGAGTCCCCTGAAATCCATTCCTTCATTGCCGTCTGCCAGAGGATGAAGCAGACAGCCTGCACGGGACAGCTTTTCTCCAATCAGACCGATAAACGGGCAGTGGTGAAATCCGGGATAGGGTCTGTCCTGACATTCTTTGGATTCCATTTCTGCCTGAAAGCCCAGAATGCCTTCAGGAGTACGGGGAACAGAAGCAAATGCAAGAGAGCGGACTTTCAGCATTTCTGTCAGGGCCTCCCGTGAGGGATCTGCCACATTGTACAGTCCGCAGCACGCAGCGCAGGAGATATGCACATTCACCTGGCACAGATACACTCCTCCGGGAGTATTGTCATCCAGTTCTTTCAGATTCATTGTCATTTTTTTCAGAATGCAAAAGATAAAAAAAGGGCTGCACCCTTTCAGATGCAGCCCTTGACAACTTCAAACCGGTTTGCTCAGAGAATTAATGAGCTTTTGCAAACAGACCGGCAATCGCGGCTGCCTGCGGATGCGCGTAGATAAGAATCAGCGCAATAACCAGAGCGTAAATACACAGAGATTCAATCATCGCGAGACCGATCAGCAGGGTAACGGTGACTTTGCCGGAAGATTCGGGATTTCTTGCAATGCCCTCAACAGCGGCTTTCAGACCAAGGCCCTGACCGATACCGCAGCCAAAAGCGGCAATGGCAATGCCAAAACCTGCGGCGGTGACACACGCGATAAAAAACTCCAATGCAAACTGTTCCATTCTCTTACCTTTCCTCCTTTAAATAAGTTTGATTTGATGATGATATTCAGCTTCTTCCATTATCCCATTAACAGCGAAGCATACATCCGTAATTAATGTGCATGTTCCATTGCACCGGTAAAATACATGATCGACAGCAGGAAAAACACAAATGCCTGCACCAGGGCAACGAAAATGCCCAGAGCCATGATGGGCAGAGGTGCAAAAAACAGACCTGCCAGTGCGAAAAGAATCCCCAGAACCAGTTCATGTCCCATCATGTTTCCGAAAAGACGGAAAGACAGGGAAAGAATGCGTGCCAGATGCCCAATCAGTTCAATGGGGAAGATGATGGGAATCATCCACCACACAGGCCCCATAAAATGTTTGATATACTTGGCCCCATGATATTTGACACCGATGATGTGGGTAAAAATGACAACCACCAGTGCGCAGGAAAGCGTTGTGTTCAGACTGGCAGTCGGGGGGAAAAATCCGGGAACCAGACCGATAAGGTTGCAGGCAAAGATATAGATGAATATTGTCGCCACAAGGGGAAAAAGCCAGCGGCCTTCCTCACCTGTGATATCCACCATAAAATCTTCGATTCCGCCCAGAATGATTTCAAACAGATTCTGCACCTTTGTCGGAACCAGGCTCATTCCTTTGGAAGCCAGGAAACCGAAACAGATGAGAAGCAGCATCACCACCCATGAATAGATCACATGCGGATTGGCATGGGCAAAATGATCCAGACCCATTAACTCGAACAGCTTGACAAAAAACATATAGGGATGTTCCACCTTACACCGCCTCCTTGAAAAAAAGATTTTTGATTTCCAACACTGTGGCCAGCATGATGCTCGCCACCACAACCGACAAACCGACAAACAGCCCTATGGGATTCACTATATGCTGATAAATCAGCACAAAAATGATCAAACCGCTGATAAGGAAACGCAGATAGTATTTTGCCAGGATTACATTGTGGGAAGTAAGACGGGAAGGATCCAGCGAGTTTTTCAGCGTTCTGTGCAGCAGATGAAAATTGACTGTGACAATCAGACCGCCGAAAACAATGCCTTTTGCAAATTCCGGTGATGTCAGGAACAGTCCTGCCATACTGGAAAGTGCAAACAGCACCCAGTTCGTTCTTGTCACAAATGTCAGAATTCTCTGCTGAATATGCAAAACGATTCTCCCGGTTCAGTATTTTCTGCTTTTTTTTATCGCCAGCCCGATATTTCTGTATCCGGCAGCAATTCCCAGCCCCAGAAAAATCAGGGTGCACCATGGATTGCTTTCATACCGTCTGTCCAGAAACACACCAATGCCCAGCCCAATAAATATGGAAAGCGCCACCGACAAACCGATACTGCTGTAATATGCAAGTTCTTTTAAATGCCTTACATCCTGTTTTTTCATCTGTCTTCCACCGCCTGTCTGCTTCCGCACACAGCGTCCTTCTGCGTCTGATTCGTTTAGCACAGGTGCAAAGGCAAGTCAACCAAAATTCTTATCCTTTTTGATATATCACCTAACTGTCTTTTAATATATTATTTTTTGTTGCAAAACGCTGTGCCGGGCTGTCACTGCGGACAGAATGTCTGTTTCACACAATGCATTTTTCGCCTTGTCTGTCACCATAAGAGATGTCCGGCATCAAAAACAGGTCCGTCTGTGCAGGCATGGAAATATTTCTGAGAATCATCTTTTTTTCGCATGGCGCATCCCAGACAGGCCCCCATGCCGCAGGCCATCATGGTTTCGACCGATACCTGGCAGGGCAGGCAGTGTTTTTGAGAAATCTCGGCTACAGCCTTTAACATGGGAATGGGGCCGCAGGCATATATCATGTCCGGACGCTTTTCCTGCAAAGCCCTTTCCAGAGGCCCGGTGACCAGTTCTCTGTTTCCCGCGCTTCCGTCATCTGTGGCAATCTGCACGGTATGCACCCCTGAACGGAAAAAATCATTCGTGCACAGAAGATCATCTTTTGTTCTGCCGCCAATGAACACCCGGCAATCTGAAAGTTCAATGCCTTTGCGCCGGAGCCAGTCTGTGAGAAAATACATGGGCGCGACGCCGATGCCGCCCGCGACAACAAAAAAATGTCCGGCATTTTCCGGAATGCGGAAAGAATTTCCCAAAGGCCCCAGAATATCCAGCCGATCCCCTTTTCTGCATCCGGAAAGTTTTTCTGTGCCATCTCCCACAACTTTGTAGAGAATTTCAAATCCTCCGATGCCCTCCTCTGTCTCAATAAGACGATGGATGGAGAAGGGACGCCGGAGAAACGGAACCATCCGGTCACAGAAGCGAATCATGACAAACTGTCCGGGTCTGGCATCCGCATAAGCAGGGGATGCCGCAAGTCCCATTCGGAAATAGCCCGAGCATTCAATGGTGTTCCACAGCACTTTTCCAATTTCCTGCTTCATTTCTTTTCCTTTCCTTCTTCCGGCATGGTTCCGTATGTGACAGAAACCAGTTCCCCCACAAAACTGCCCACAATCACTTTGCTGGCAATTTTTACCGGAATCCGTTTCTCATCAGCCGTAATCCAAAGCTGAATTTTTGCGTCTTTGCTTTTTTCAAACACACCGCTGACATCCTTTATATCCGGCTCCAGCAGAAAGGTGTCATAGGAGGTTTCCCCGATTTTTATGCTTTCCCTTTTTTTTGCCGTAAGGTGTCCCATGACATTCTTTTTTCCGTCCGTAACGGGACGTTTGACCACAGTGCCGGTTTTGAAATCCGTCATCCTCGAAAAATAAAACGCGGAAAGCGGATCAAATGTGCCGGGCATAAGCGAAAGCGGAGGTTTTGCCTTTCCTCTGTTGACATACTGCGCCCTGCCCTTTTCCCAGTCAAAGGTGACCACAATATCCCGTTTGCTTTTGCCTTCCCTCTGCTTTTTTTTGTACAGCAGGGAACGGCTCAGCCCTGCATCCGCATACGCGTCAATCCGATCCCGGACTTTGTAGAAAGTGTCAATAAAGGAATTGGTTTTTGCGGTCATGACAAAATGCCAGGCTTCCTTTCCGTTGACCGTTTCAAAAGGCAAAACCTCCAACGTGGCTTCTCCGGCATGGATGATCCCCCACCGGAGTACAAAGGTCAGTTTTTCCCCCGGATAAAAAGGCAAAACAGGTCTGGAGTTTTCCGCAAAAACCGGAGAGCAAGACATTGCAGAGATGATCAGCGTCATGCACACGGTTCTGATGCAAAAAGGGATAATGGGCATTTGGACTCCTTCCCGCAGAATTTATGGATGATGGACTGCAGATTCATCCAAGAGCCTGCGGATCATTTTTTTGTTTGCAGGATGGGCTTTTTTTATCCATCAATTCTGATTGGTTGCAGGTATTTCAAAATAAAGATGGTGGGGCAACCCGGTTGATTCCAAAACATCCTTCCCTCTGAAAATACTGGATTCCGATTTTCATCGGAATGACAGGGGATAAAGCAAGCCTCTGATTTTTGAAAGGGCAGCATAATATCTGATAACCTCTTTCAGGAAATTGTGACTGCCATGCCGTCCTGCCGCAAAGCATATTCAAGTATGGGCACAGAAACTTTAAGACCGCTTAATTCCCAATCTTCACAAACAGAAAGAAGATCATCATTTCAAAGACTGGCGCAAATCAATGGTTCCTGTTTTTCCATCGTTAAATGAAACCTGAACCCGGTAATCTTCCATGTACTTTGCTTTGGTGACATGTAACATCATAATATTACTCTTTCGCAGTGAACAGACAAAAGATGGCAATCTGTCCGCATAGCGGTCTGCTGTGCGGGTAAGCATCCTCGGCAACAGCAGCTAAGCAGAGACAACAGCCGTCCGATTTTTCATCTCATGTTTGGACAATTGATAAGGCTCTATGCGTTTCAGGTCTTCCGCCTCAGTTCTTTGCATATGGTACAAGTCCCATCGCAATTGCAGATTCATCCAAAAATCAGGCGATACGGAAAAAAATTTGGACAGTCGCAGTGCTGTGGAGGTGTCCATGCTTTTTCTTTTGTTTATAATACTACTTTGGTAACTTAAAACACAACTTGTTGATTTTATTAAATATTTAAAAAATACGCAATTTTTAGCATTTACAATAAAATCAAGATATTATCGTTTAAGTTACCAAAGTAGAAATAATGGCATTGATTTTTTGGTAAGATACATGAACAGATTCTGCAAGCTGTCTCCGGGTTATTCCCATTGGCAGCAGAAATTCTTCCAAAAGCATTTCGCCCGGATGCGTGGGGTTACGGCTGGCAGGTATGCGAACCATTGATTTTCTCCCTGCAGTGTTCAATGATAATCAACAATTTCAGCTTTGTCCGGGCCAAAATCTGTCCAGACAAAGCAGATTGGCAGAATCAATAAGAATTGATAAGGGTTGTGCCAGATGGCAGCATCCTGTTCACCAAATATTCTCCGGTTTTTCCAAAAAGATTCAATTGTAAAATTTGTTTATCTGCGTTATAATTTTTATTCCTGTTTTCAGTTACAGTTCTTTCAAGCAGCTCATCAATTCTGCTTTCCGACCGTGTTAAAAAATTTAATTCTCGCTCTAAATCATTAACCCTGCTTAATTCACAAAGAAATCTTCCCATAAGAGCAACTTTTGCATCTCCCAAAGATATATTAATGTTTTCAGATAATTCATTAATCTGATTTGATGCTGCTGCAATAGCATTTTCAATTATTATCTGTTCATTTAAATCTGATTTTACTGTTTTTTGCTTGCTGCATACAACTATTAAATCCACATGGATGGGTATTTTTGCCTGCTGCAATGGCATGGCAACAGACATTTCTGCTTTAATTGGAAAAGTTTGTCTGCAATGAAAACCGGCAAGCCTTACAGCTTTGTGAACTGCCATCCAGCCTTCATATCGGGAATGATGATAAGTAAATATAAATAGTCCCCCATCACGCAATATCCTGTTGCATTCAGTGAAGACATCTGTAAGTTTTTTTGAAAATAAAACAACATCTGTATCCTGAACTTCTGCTGCATTTCTTGTTGTTGTTTTAGCTGAGATATTCAGCATCTGGTTAAGCCAATAGTAAAAAAAGTCTGCCAATTCTGAATAATGAACATTATCGAAAAAAGGGGGATCTGTAATTACAATATCAATTGATTTATTTGGAATATCAAATAGCTTTGAGTCTCCCTGAGACAGATACACTGACTTTTTTTGTGTACTGAATTCTTTGAATGTTTCAGCAATTTCTGCATGGATGGGATTATTTATACTGTTTGATCTGTACGATTTTCCATTAAAAATTTTAATTTCAGATGGTGAATTTTTGTAGTTGATTGCATTTAATATCTGATACCTGTACAGAGTTGAAAATGAACCTGATGATTTTTCCGTTCCCCATATATTTGCTTCAATTGGCATTAATTCAGGTTTCAGGATATGGTGGGAAAACATATGCCGCACCGCACCTGTTCCTTCACCTTTAAAAGAACAGAACAGGTTATTAAACTCAAGAACCCCGGAAAAAGCAGCGAACAGGCGGCGGAGTTTGATATTGTCTATCTCTCTGATGGCTGACATAAAACACCAGATAGAAAATAACTGTCGTTCTGAGAACAATTCTGTCCAATTGGAATAGTTATGATTAAGAATCTGATTGGTATTGTATCCTGACTGTATTTTTACGAAAGGAAAAAAATCTTTAATCATAATGAATTTCGCTGATACTTCCTGCAAAATATTTTTGTCATATTCATTGAATGTTTCGTATGTTTTTTCCCCTTTTGAATTCAGAAGCATTTTTGCATAAATTTTTGTTTTCAATGGAGATACAGTATTTTTCATATAATCAACCAATTTAAATTTTTTATTGCAGTGCGGGCAATCAACGGCAGCCCCACTTACATTTCCGGACTGCGGATTATATTCCCCCGAACAAATATCACATGATACTGAAGAAGCATCGAATCTGATACTGTTTATCGCACCAATAATGTGGACACAGCGATTTTGCTGATGGTTTTTTTCTGGGGACAGCATTCTTTGAAAATATACGACTCTTGAAGAGTTCAATCTGTTTTCCGCATCCGGGGCAATCCAGATATTTAACATGGAAATAATATAAAACATCACACAACTCTCCACTTGAACTTATCGTTTTATAATATTTCTGTATTTTATCCTTAACGTTATTCTCAATTGAATGATATTCTCTGTTTACTTCATCTATGGAATATTTGGACAGAGCAGCCTTGACGATTGTGGCGGCCACAGGATTAATGTCTCTTCCTATTGCTCTGCACCCAAGTTTAATGGCTTCACCAATGGTAACTCCACTTCCCATAAAGGGATCAAGCACAGTCAGTTCACTGAAATTGTTTTTTCCATAAAAAGCAGAAAAAAAATCATCCTTACTGTCAAGACAGGCACCGAGAATAATGCCCCTGAATACACTGCCAAGCCGCTTTGCCCACCATTTATGAATATAATAAACAGGGCGGTAAACCTCTTTTCTCCATGATTCATGTTCTGCCAGCAAACTGAGTTTGCCGATTGGGAATCTTGTTTCGATATATTTCTGCATAAGTAAATCAACATTATCCATTAATGGGAAGATGAGGCATTGATGCTGTTCTCGCTTTGGGTTCTCTGTCTTTGCAGGGTTTGAAAATATCGCTGCGAACAGGCAGACTGTCTAATGGCAAATGCCTGTCAGAATTATTATCCAGAACAATATAATGAAAAGAATTTTTGTATTTGTCATGCCTGATGATCAAATCCGTACATGGAATATCTTTTTTCATATCCGGCAAATCATGTTTTTTAATTACCAATATGTGTCTTAAATGGAAAAATTTCAGCTTGTAATTTAATGGATTCGGATAGGTGTACATCCGCCGATGCCTCACTGACCCTTCTCCGTAAGGACCATGATTGTACTCGCTTTGATTTGCATATTTTGCATCTTTATGCAGATCAAAGTCATAATTGAGAAAATCTCCATCCATTAAAATTGTGGTAACCATCGAGAAACTGTCGGGACTTAACAGGGCAAACAGATAAAAACATGGAATTTCCAATGTATTATCGCCAACTTTGATCAGTGTTTTTCCGCACGGCAGGCAACTGTTGTAATCAATGGTAAGTCCTCTTGGATCTCTGCCATTTTTCTGCTGTATTAATTTTTTTACTTCCAATCCGACAATTGTATTGCTTTTTGGATCTCGCAATACAATATCCGGAGTTGTAAGTTTTCCGGCATGATGAACTTCAATATCAGGCATACATTTTTGTATCCTATCCCCAACCCAGAAATCAAAAGGATCATCCTGAACAGTTCCAATAAGAGAATGCGGTTTTAGCTGGATTGGAATTGTGCCGGATGAGATATTTGATGACAATTCATTATATAAATCGGAAATAATCTCGACATGCCTCATATTATACCGATTCTCCATTGGTTTTGTCCAATATGGAACACAGAGACTCCGAACGGCGCCGCTCTGCAAAACCGGAATAACTGACAGCATCGGATCAAAGCAATGGCGATTCGGTATTATCTCTTTATTTTTTTTGTTTTGAATACAGATGGCTGTGACATCTGTATCCGATTGTTGGTGGGGAAATTTGTACTTCCGTAAGCAATTCTTAAGCTGTTTTTCTGGGGAACATGCAGTGCAGCATTGTCAAAAAAACAAACTTTATGCCATTTTTTTCTGGCAATCCTGTTTATCTGTTTATAAAAAACAGTCAGGTTTATTATCCCAAAAAGGCCATCCGGTTTTTCCGGACGGCCATTTTTTATGTGAGAACCAAAACCCTGATTAGTGGATTCGGCTGATCAGCTCTCCGAGTTTGCCTTTTTCTTTGGGTGCAAACCGGGCTTCATATCCTTCCTGAACAAAAACCCCGCGGGTGGTGTTTCTCCATTCCATGACATCCTTTACCTTCAGGATATTGTCCAACTGCCCGATTTCTTTGAGTCTGAAATAAATGTCATACCATGCGCAGGGAATGTCTTTGCTCACTTCGCAACTGGTCTGATTGGTTCCGCCGCAGGGGCCGTTGAAAAGGCTTTTTGCACAACGGGTCACAGGACAGATGCCGCCGGTCAGTCCCAGAACACAAGTGCCGCATGCCCGGCATCTTTCCTCAAACATGCCGATTTCCTTATCAACGCCGATGAACATGGTGTTGATGGCCGGATAGACCGGAATTTTGGGAAATCTTTCTGCCAGATACTGGCATCCCGCGCCGCAGGCCATGGAAATCATGGCATCATATTTGGGGGCAATGCTGTCAAGTTCAGCCAGCAGGCTCTGATTGCACTGGCGTTCCACTGTATAGCCGTCAATCACAAAGGGATGATTTTCCTGTCTGAAAACAGCGCTCAACTGATCATTGAGGATATTGACTTCCTTCATTCCGCCGGCATAGCAGACCGATACACACCCGCCGCAGCCCACGTTCAGCACTTTTCTGTGCCTTTTGACCATATCCCTGATTTCTTCAAAAGGTTTTCTCTTTCCTTTTACCATGATATATATCCTCCGAATAATGTGTGTCAGATTATCGCGCAATGACCAGCGGAGCCGGCTCCTCCGGCATGTTTACCGGATGACACTGTCCGCAGGTGCGGGGGCCGGATGCTTTGCCCTCTTTTTCCATAATCCGGTGACACTGAATGCACTGGCGGTGAAATGCCTGCTGTGCGTCAATGTCGGCATTTGCATTGTGGCAGGTGCGGCACCGCATGGCATCACTGCCATCGAGTTCGCTTTCATCCAGAACATTTTCCCCTTTTTCATATCTGTGGTGACAGGCTTTGCAGTCTCCCACATCTTCCATATGCTTGTCATGGGGAAAAAAGGCCGGAGCACGGCCCGGTGCGATTTCCTCCGGCGGGGCAGTCGCAGGCCCCAGCCGCACAAGGGTCAGGGTAAGGACCCAAAGAACAATGGCACTGATCAACATTCTGTCCATAAGAAACTGATTCCTTTGTCTGTGTTTATATTCTGCCGAGTTTTTCACTCAGCCTGATCATATTCACGAAAAACGCCCTGGGAGCGGCAGATGCTTCTGGCCCAGGAAATCATGCTGGGGATACTGATGCCCACCGGACAATAGCAGCGGGTGCAGAGAACGCACTTGTTCCAAATCAGATCCTTCATCTCTTCCAGTTCCGCGCGGCTGACCTTTCCCTTTTTCCGGTACAGTTTGCCCAGGGAATGCACCGCCTTGTAAGATGGCATATAAGAGGGATCCCTGTCATTGTTGACATAGAGAAAGCAACTCTCCGCACACATGCCGCAGCCCACGCACACAGACAGAAAGAACTCCATGTTTTTTTTCTGATCCAGCATGTTGCAGATGGCACTGTCTTCCACCAATGAGACTGCATCCATAATAATAAGTCCTCCGTATATTAAGTGTTTTCCACCCATTTTCTGGTGCCGGTTCCAAATGAAAGTTCATTTCTGACCATGAAACGGGCAAGAACAAAGAAAGGCATATGTGCCAGTTTGGTAAAGGGAATCGCGATGAGCATCAGTTCCCCGCAGATAATGTGAAGATACAGAACGGTTTCATAGGAAAAAGTCTGATGATAAGCCAGATAACCGGTAAGAAAGGGCAGCCCCGTGGCAAACAGGGCAATGTAATCTCTGTACGTGCTTACTGCCCGAACCCGTGCGGAAAAGATCCGGCGCAGGAAGAAAAAGGCAAAAAGAAGAATGAAAACCAGAGTGACGCTGTCAACAGTTGCCTCTGACAGCGCGGGAAAGCGGAAGCCGAAATAATCATCCAGCAGCACATTGTGTCCCACAGTCACAAAGGGCAGGAAAATCAGGATCAGATGAAAGACAATGGTGACAGCGGAAAACACGGGGTGTCTTCCCAGAAAGGTGCGTTTGAGCTTCACCTTCCATTTCAGAATCAGATCTGTTACGGAATTGATTTGGAGATATTCATCCTTCTCCCTGTTTTCCAGTTCCTCAGCAATACTTTTGGGCAGGGCAGAGGGATCAATTTTCATTTCAGCGGTCAACTGAAAAAACTGATAAATCCGCCAGCAAAGCCCCCCGATAAACACCACAAGGGTAACAGCCAGCATCGGCCCGATCAGAAAATCATACATAAATTCCTCCACATGAAAACCGGTACATCATCCTGTTGCATTTCAGAAAATCAGCAGGCTGCACCCCTGCCTCTCTCAGGCGGGGAATTCATTTTCACGACTCTCCAAAATCTGAATCAGTCTTGTACCGGCGTGTTAAAAAATGACATTATCTGACAGAAGACCCTCCTCTGTCACTTTCTTTTATAACAAAAAACAGCATCCGCTCTGCTGCGGGAAAAAACAGAAATGTCATTCATCCTCTGAATCAGGATATATCCATTTTCTCCATACAGCAAAACGAACTGATTATCACAGAACAGATTCTGTGGCAACAGTTTTCCCTTCCGGCCGGATGACCCGGATATATTTGGGACCCATCCGGCTGCAATTCCGCATATTCCGGATTCCGGTGCATAATTTCAGAAAATCGTCAGAACACAGGCACAAAAGAAAAAACTGTTCCCCTCCCCAGTTCCTGATCCCTGCTTATTTCACCCTTTCCACATATTCCCCTGTCCGGGTGTCTATGCGTATCTTTTCCCCTTCATTGACAAAGGGCGGAACCTGCAGCACATGACCGGTTTCCAGTGTCGCGGGTTTGGTGCTTCCGGCTGCGGTATCCCCTTTGGCCCATGGCTCGGATTCTGTAATCAGCAGTTCCACAAAATTGGGCAGGGTCAGACCAATGGCTCTTCCGTCAAAGAAAAGAATGCTGCACACGGTGTTTTCCTTGAGAAAGGCTTTGGCATCTCCCACCTGATCGGCGGTCAGCATTTCCTGCTCATAATTGGAGGTGTTCATGAAACAGTACCGTTCCCCGTCAAAATACAGGTATTCCATTTCATGCTCTTCCAGTTGGGCTTCGTTGAATTTTTCGCCGGATCGGTATGTCCGGTCAAACTGGGTCCCGTTCACCATGTTTTTGAGCCTGCATTTGTACAGGGCCTGCCCCTTGCCGGGTTTGACAAAGGAAAACTGGGTAATGATATAGGGATCTCCGTCAATTTCGAGTTTTGCACCTTTTTTCAGGTCGCTGCTTTCCAACATAACTGCTGTCTCCTTTATATTGATAAAAGTTATAAGTATTCCAAATGCTGTTTTCTTTCTCATAGTGCCGGGACACGATCCGGTCAAGGATTTTATGAAAAATTTTCTTTTTCTGTTTTTCGCACGGCTTCCACAAAACGCCTGACCTTTTCCGGATCCTTGCGGAAACGGATGGGACGGCCTTTTTCATCTGCGGCATTGGTTCCTGTGCAACTGTCAACCCCTGCCGGAGAGGTATGGAGGATCCCCCCTCTCACATTATCCGGTCCCAGACCTCCGGCAAGAATCACCGGAATCCTGCTCACGCGCACCAGTTCCGCGGCAATCTCCCAGTCACAGATTTTTCCTGTAATTCCCACAAAGCCGCTTACCGGCTGTTCCGCGGCTCCGGAATCTCCGGCAGGAAGTATCAGGGTGTCTGTCAGAAAGAAATCACTGACCGGTTCAAACCGCTTTGCCAATTCCAGACTCGGTATCTGATGCCCCATGCCGGGCCGGGCAACGGGGATGGAACGCATGATGCGCATGTCAGGGAAGCGTTTTTTCACCTCCTCCTGGAGACAGACAAATTCACTGCATTTCTCAAAGATTCCTTTCGCATCAGCGAGACTGTCACAAAAATGGACAATGCCCGGCCTGTGATAATCCAAAGCCCGAAAAACCGTATCCGCTTTGCAAAACAGGGGGATAAGGCTGCTCACTGCTCCGGCATGGGTGACAAAGGAAATGGTGTCCCGAATTTCCGGCTTTTTCCATTCTGTTTCCGAAAGAAGCACGCTTCCCGTATGATCCGCGCCCAGATCAAGCATTTTTTCGGCCTCGGCCTTTGTCTGAATTTCATAAATCTGCACTATCATTTTGTCTCGTTATCCCATTTCTGCATAAAACAGGTTGACTTTTGCGACCGTGTTTATCATACTTATCATTTTTTCGCAAACAGTTTGACACATCAAATTTTTCAGAAAACCATATCTATGGAAGCAAAAGACAGCCGCAATTCCTCAGCTCTGAAAATGATTTTCAGTCCCCGCATGCTGGTGGCCTTTCTCATGGGATTTTCCTGCGGACTGCCCCTGCTGCTGACCATGACACTGCTGCAGGCATGGATGAAGGAGGAAGGAGTTGATCTGACGGTTATCGGCATTATGTCCTTGGTGGGGCTGCCCTACACGGTCAAATTTCTCTGGGCTCCTTTTCTGGATCGCTATACACTGCCTTTTCTGGGACGCAGACGGGGCTGGCTTCTGATCGCGCAGACTGCCCTCATGCTCTCCATTGCCGGACTCGGGCTGAGCAATCCCAAATCTGATCCCTGGCTTGTCGCCTTTGCCGCGTTTCTGCTTACATTTTTCAGTGCCTCGCAGGATATTGTGGTGGACGCATTTCGCCGGGAGGATCTTTCAGATGCAGAACTGGGGCTTGGCTCTTCCTTATATATAAACGGTTACCGGCTGGGAATGCTTCTGACTTCCGGAGGGGGAATGGTGCTGGCGGATTACATCAGTTTCACAAAGGTCTATTTTGTCATGGCCCTGTGCATGATTCCGGGGATTGTCACCACTCTTGCGACACGGGAACCTGCGGTTGCTGTGGAAATACCCAAATCTCTCAAATCCGCTGTGATTGATCCGCTCACAGAATATTTTCGCAGGGAAAATGCCATCTGGATTCTGGCTTTTATCCTTTTTTACAAAATCGGGGATACCATGGCTCTTGCCATGACCACTCCTTTTTATCTGGATGCGGGCTTTTCCAAAACCGAAATTGGCGCGGTGGTCAAAATTTTCGGTTTCTGGGCCACCATCGGCGGCAGTCTGATTGGCGGAATTCTGATGATCCGGCTGGGCATTCACCGCTCCCTCTGGGTATTCGGTTTTTTTCAGGCTGTGTCCATTCTGGGATTTGTCGCGCTGGCCCGCATGGGACACAGCATTGCAGCTCTGTCCGGTGTCATTGCGTTTGAAAACCTCAGCGGCGGCATGGGCACTGCCGCGTACGCGGCCTTTATGGCCAGCATTACGGACAAAAGATTTACAGCCACGCAATATGCGCTTCTCAGCAGTCTCATGGGGGTTCCCAGAGTGCTTGCGGCCGCGCCCACAGGATTTCTGGCAAAGCACCTGGGATGGGAGGGATTTTTTCTTGTGTGCACGGCAATGGCAATTCCGGGTATGCTCCTGTTGCTGAGATTCGCGCCCTGGACTCCCCGCGTCAGGGAATGAAATATTGACAAGTATTCCCAAATTGCATAAAATCTCTGCCATGACCCGTGAAATTGAACCCATAGACAGACGAATCCGCGAACTTCACGCAAAGCGGAAACAGATTCTTGCCCTTCCTCCGGAAGAGGCTTTGGATCGCATTCTGGACGAACGCCAGCCGGTTCCCCTTGTGCATTCTTTTCCGGAAGAGGATTTTTATTTCCTCATTCATGACATTGGTGCGGAAGATTCCCTGCAACTGCTGGAAATGGCTTCAGACAGGCAGTGGGAATATATTCTGGACACCGACATCTGGCACAGGGATCACATCATCATTCCGGAAATCACCCGGTGGCTGAAACTTTTTCTGACAGCGAGCCCCGCGCGCATGGTGCGGTGGTCTGCGGAAAAGCATACCGAATTCATGGAATATTATCTTTTCCGCAACATTCAGGTGGCTGTCCGGGAGCATGATCAGGATCCCTCGGAACTCGGAGACGGATTTGAAACCCACGATGATGTGTTTTATTTTCGGGTCAATGATCTGCCTTTCGGGCCCGAACCGGACACGCATCTCAAAGAGGATCGGGATGAGTTTGTCACTGAATATCTGCACCGCCTTTCCGATTATGATTATGACCTGTATCATTCGATCCTGCTGGAATCCGCGACCGTGATTCCGGCAGAAGCAGAAGAGGAATTGTACCGGCTGCGCAATGTGCGGCTTGCGGAAAAAGGCTTTGTTCCCTTTGATGAGGCAGTGGGGATTTATCAGGCACTCAGGCCGGAAACCTTTGAAAAACAGAGTCAGAAATTTCTGAAGAAATATCCGCGCACAGACAGCGGTTTTATTCCTGTGCCTCTGTATCCCCTCAGCACAGTGAGTCAGGACAGTCTCTTTGCCCATGCGCTGGAGCGGATTGAACAGGAGGGAATTTCCGAACATCTGCAAAGTGAATTCGCGGGCCTGTGCAACCATGTCATTTCCGCAGATCAGCGCAAAATCCGGGAACGGGAGGAACTCAGAACCGTTGTCCGCAAAGTCTGCGCCTGTCTCAGCATTGGACTGGAGGTTCTGCTGAAAACAGATTCTCCCTCTCCCCAGCAGGCCGCTGTCATGCTTCAGAACTGGCCTCTTGCGCAGATATTCCGTGTGGGGTACGGACAGACCGCGCAGCTCAAATGGCGGGCGGAAAAATGGCGAAGGGAAAGCTGGTTTGAAAAACAGGAACTGGCCCTGACCTTCTGGGGCGAGGAATGGCTGGGCGTTCTGGGGGGTCTGCTGATTGAAAAACCCCTTTTTTTTGACAATTACAAATCCGGTGTGCTGTACAGGGACTTTCTGTCTTCTGAGGACATCCGGCATACTGAGAAAATGCTGGATCATATCATTGCAGCAGACAGTCTGCTTTCTCTGGTGCAGATTTCTCCCCGTCCCATGCCGGACAGGTTCATGACCTGGAAAAGCTGCATTCTGACCGCATGGGCGCGCCACTGCCTGGGACTTGCGGAAACTTCGGAACCGGTTCCCATGAAGGATTTCAGGAGATTTTTCCCTGAGTTGTGGGAGCCTGCGGGAGATTCCCGCAAGATCCGGGATGAAATGAAAGAATCCTTTCTGCACTGGATTTCCGGCAGAGCCGGAGAGGATATTTTTGCTGTTTCAGAAAAATACAGAATGATACTGGAAGATTTGTTTGCGGAAGCGGAAAGGGAATATTCGTCAGTTTCAGCGCAGAATCTGGATGCC
>JAWKPW010000085.1:0-24019 GCA_041390465.1 Desulfobacterales bacterium
AGTTTCATCTCCTTTTTCACGGTGAAAATTGACGCTCTGTTCGCAGTTTTTTATATTATACCAATTCGCCATTGATCTGAAACATAAGTTTTTCAGAAAAACCGGATTTTTCCGAAAAATCCGGTTTTCTGAACACACGGAAACCTCTTTTTTTCCTGCTTATAAGTATCTTTTCAATGGCGAATTGGTATTATACTGTCTTATCTGGGAATATTTTCTGCTGTGCAAGCAGGATGCGCAGACAGCATTCCGTACAGAACGGCATGCGCTGTCAATTTTTTTGTTTTATTATTTTTTGAGATTTGGTATACTACAAAAATATGGTAAATATTTCAATATAAAAACTGTTCCGGACATTCCCTCAGCCGCAAAGGCGCAGAGCCTGCCCAGGCAAAGATATTCCGGACTGCGGCTGGGGCAAAAAAATATTCACACGGAGACCGGGAAATGAAAAACATGAAACTGGGAAGCAAACTCATTGGAATGACGCTGATTATACTGACTTTTATGCTGCTGTCCTCTGTTTTCGGCATCTGCAGGCTGACCCAGATCAGAAAACAGATCAGAATGATTGCGCATGTTCATATCGAACTGTCAGAGGCAGTTGCAGAAATGAACAGCATATATATGGAACAGACCCACCTGCTGGAGCGGGTTTTGCGCTATGCGGAAATATATCATGCCCGGGATGAAAGCAAAAAAAAAGCTTATGACATTTGTCTGGAAAAATACAGGGAACATGTCTCACTGATTCACGGGCAGTTGAAAGAGGCAGCAGACATTTCCGCCCGGGGCCTGCAGTCCGTTCCCACAGAAAGGGAACGCAAAGAATTCGAATCAGTTGACGGACATCTGCATCGTATTGGAACCGACTATGAGGAATATGTTAAATTTGTGTCTCCCATATTTGACATGCTGGAGAGCGGAAAACTTGCCGATGCAGAGAAATATTCACTGGAAACAGAAAAAAAGGAAGATAATCTCCGGAAGGAAATCAAAAGTTTTCTGGAGCATATCGAAGAGCTTTCCCTGGAATCGGCAAAACAGGCGGAAAGTGAGGGCGGATCGGCATTTAAATGGATGTCTGTTTTTTCAGCGGTCTTGACAGTTCTGGGTCTGCTTTTCAGCATTCTGATCACGCGCTGGATTACCGGTTCCCTTGATCGGATTATTGAAGGGCTGGCTGAAAGTTCTGATCAGATTGTATCTGCAGCGCAGCAGGCCTCCGCCTCAAGTCAGTCTCTTGCCCAGGGTGCATCCCGTCAGTCCGCTTCTGTCCGGGAAACCGCATCTGCTCTGGAGGAATTGTCATCCATGACGATGCAGAACGCGGCAAGTGCAAAACAGGCCGGAGTTCTGCGCAAAGACTCTCTGCAAAGTCTGAATGCTGCCAGTACGGCCATGCAGGAAACCGTTGAAGCCATGAACCGGATCAAAGCCAGCGGTGAAGAAATCGGCAAAATCATCAAATCCATTGATGAAATTGCCTTTCAGACCAATCTGCTGGCTCTGAATGCTGCCGTGGAGGCGGCCAGAGCAGGAGAGTCGGGAGCAGGTTTTGCCGTTGTGGCCGGTGAGGTCCGGAATCTGGCCATGCGCTCTGCCGAGGCTTCACGGGATACGCAGAACCTGATACATAAAAATGTGGAAGAAATCGGAGCAGGATCTCAATTGATTGAAAAAACAAGAAATGCTTTTATTCTTTCCATAGATCACAATGAAAAAGTCGGAAGGCTGGTGGATGAAATCTCGGCTGCCTCCATTGAACAGTCTGAAAGAATTGGGCAAATCCGCAGAGCAGCGGCTGAAATTGAGTCTGTGACCCATCAGAATGCGGCCAATGCCCAGCAGTCAGCGTCTGCGTCAGAAGAACTGAATGCACAGGCAGAGCAACTGAAGCAAATGGCAAAAGAACTTCTCCTTACAGTCAAGGGAAAGGCAGACAGACAGAGCCTGAACATTGGGAAAAAAAAGGAGAAAAAAGCGCCAATCCGCAACCTGGCTGAACATGCCGGTTCAGAAACTGCCCGTCCGGATATTCGCAGGTCTGTGAAACCCGGGAAAGAGGAAGTCAAACCCGAGCAGTTGATTCCCCTGGATGAGGATGAGTTTTCAGATTTTTAAAAAGGAACTGACAGTGAGCAAATTCGATACAGAATCAAGAGAAAAAACATGGTGCAGAGGATTCCGGTCCGCGGCTGTGGCTGCCGGAATCAAAAAAAACAAAGGAAAAGATCTGGGACTGATTTTTTCCGAAGTCCCGGCAAATGCGGCCGGCGTGTTCACCCGGAACCGGGTGCAGGCAGCGCCCGTGCTGGTGGATAAACAGCATCTCCAATCCGGAAAATGCCAGGCCCTGATTGTCAACAGCGGCAATGCCAACTGCTGCACAGGGGAACAGGGAATGCGGGATGCCCTTTCCATGTGCCGGTTTGCCGCGGATGCGCTGCATATTTCCGAGCAACTGGTCTGCGCTGCTTCCACCGGAGTCATCGGTCAGCCCATGCCCATTGGAAAAGTGGAAGCCGCTATGCCGGAACTGGCAAAGGCACTGCGTCCTGAAGGACTGGAGGATTTTGCCCATGCCATTATGACAACGGATCTGGTTCCCAAAATCGTTTCCGTTGAGGGGCAGATACAGGGGCGGTCTTTCCGCATGACAGGCGCTGCCAAAGGTTCCGGCATGATCCGGCCTGACATGGCCACCATGCTCTGCTTTGTGTGCACGGATATTGATATGCCCTCGCGGGATTTGCAAAACGCGCTCCGAATTGCGACTGATCTGTCCTTCAACCGCATCACGGTGGACGGCGACACCAGCACCAATGACATGATTCTGCTCATGGCAAACGGCCTGTCCGGAGCCAAAGCAGAGACAGCACAGGACAGGGAAATTTTCCAGTCTCTGCTCAATGAAGTGCTGCTGGGACTGGCGCGGATGGTGGTCAAAGACGGCGAAGGCGCGACCAAACTGGTGGAAATTGCTGTCAAAGGAGCGGCTTCGGATGCGGATGCCCGGAAAGTGGCTGACACCATTGCGCATTCCAATCTGGTCAAAACAGCGCTCTTCGGTGAGGATGCCAACTGGGGACGGATTCTGGCTGCTGCCGGGCGTTCGGGCGTTGCGCTTGATCCGTACAAAACTGACATTTTCTTCAATGAGGTGCAGATGGCCAAAAATGGCATGACCTGCGGGGACGCTGCGGAGGCAGAAGCCACAAAGGTGCTGAAGACACCGGAATATGTCATTACGGTGGATTTGAATTCAGGAGCGGGAAAAGCCTCGGTTCTCACCTGTGATTTTTCCATTGACTATGTGAAAATCAACGCAGATTACCGATCCTGATCAGGGAAATGTGCAATACCATGAAAACATGGATAAAAGACAAAATGCAGAGTGACTACATGCAGCGGCAGTTCCATATGATGTCCAGTCTGGGACTGTTTTACATTATTCTGATTGCGCTGTTCGCGGTTCCGCTCATGGGAACCTTTGTGGTGGTCCTTATCAAAGGGGTGCTGGATTTCCGCTATCTGATTCTGGCTGTCGGCATTGTCGGGGGCGGACTGGCTGTTTATTATACCGGAAAATTTTTCTTCCGCGTGTTCCAGAAAATCCGGGAGGATGGAGGTGCTGCGCTGCGGGAGGCACAGGAACGGGCCAGACAGGGGCAGGCTGTTCAGATTGGTTTGATGGGCGGTCTGCTGACGATTTCCTGCGGAGGAGCCGACAAATCCCTTTCCGGAAACCGGGAGCCTCTTCTGCTTCCCCATATGACAGATCTGCCAAACAGGAAAGAACCGGCTTCCTTTCCGACCGATCCCCTTCGGCAGCTTCGGGAACTTTCTGACATGAAAAAAGAGGGGATCATTGACGCGGATGAGTTTCAGGCTCTCAAGGCCAAACTGATTGGAGACATCTGCAATGCCCCGTCCGGGCCGGGAGAGTAAAAAAACGGAAATGATGAAGACGCAGATGCGAATGATGATTCGCCCCTGCTGCGGAAGAAAGCACAATTATACCGGTCCTTAAAACATTTCTGTGGAACTTCCGGACTCCGAGATCAATTTGATATAATTTAAATCAGCCGCAAATGACACGAATCTGCACGAACTGCACAAACCGTAATTCGTGTCATTCGTGCAATTCGTGACTGTGCCGTTAAATCTTATGAGTTGATTTATGCCTCTGGAAATTGAAGTCAAATTTTATGCAACTGACAGGGACGCCCTGCGAAGCCGCATTCTTGCAATGGGAGCCAAATCCGCAGGCCGGGTTTTTGAGGAAAATATCCGCTTTGAGGATGCATCCGGGACTCTGATGCAGAAAAAGGCTCTGCTGCGGCTCCGGCAGGACGGCAAAGCCCGGCTGACCTTCAAATCCAGTCCGGAGGAGCAGGACAGTCAGTTCAAGATATTTGAGGAACTGGAAACAGAAGTCAGTGATTTTTCCGCAATGCAGCGCATTCTGGAGGCATTGGGATTTCATCCGGTGCAGCGATACGAAAAGTGGCGGGAAACCTTTGTTCTGGGCAATACGCACCTGTGTCTGGATACCATGCCTTTCGGGGATTTTCTGGAAATTGAGGGGGAAAAATCCTGTATTTTGGACTTGTCCGGGCAACTGGGTCTGAAATGGGAAAACCGGATTCTGCACAATTATCTGGGCATATTCGCCCTGCTGCAAGAAAAACTGCAACTGCCTTTTTCTGATGTCACCTTTGAGAATTTTCAGAAAACTGATGCGGATATGTCGGCTTTGATCCGCGGATGCGAAAGCACAAAGTCCGGCCAGGATTGAAGCCTGACGATCTGCTTGCCTGCTTTTCATGTCACTGGGTTAAAAGAATCAGGACAGAGGGGCAAAACGGTTGACAATGTCATCCCTTCCGGGATTCTGATTTGTTTTTTCATATTTTTTCCATAACAATATCAATCCTTACGGATTTTAATCACTTCGGGTTAATTCCCCGCCCCTTGGGGCGTGATGTTGTTTTGAGTTTGGATTTTGATACCCCGCTGCTTGCGGCGGGGTTGTTCATTTTCTGAAAACACTCGGCTGTCTGCGGACAACCTGTGTCTCTCCCTCTTTCCTGTCTGCGCCAGTGCTTTGCCAATTTTGAATCTGTGAGATACAAAAAACCGGATTTTTCCAAAAAATCCGGTTTTTCTGTGAAAGTGAAATCACAAAATCAAACTTGACAAGGCGCTAACCAAGATAGGCTTTCTGCACTTCCGGATTTTCCGCAAGTTCCTGTGCGGAACCCTGCATGACAATCTGACCGGTATCCAGCACATAGGCCCGGTGCGCGAATTTCAGGGCCAGCCGCGCGTTCTGTTCAATCAGCAGGATGGTCATCCCGGCCTCATTGAGTTTGCGCAGGGTGCGGAACATCTCATACATCAGCAAAGGCGCCAGACCCATGGACGGTTCGTCCAGAAGAATGAAATTGCATCCGGTCATCAGCGCTCGTCCCACTGCCAGCATCTGCTGCTCTCCGCCGCTGAGGGATTCGCTGCGCTGTTTCCTGCGTTCGGTCAGACGGGGAAAAAGAGTATAGACCCGCTCAAAATCCGCCTGGATTTGCGGATCCTTTTTCCGTGCAAAGGTGGCCAGTTTCAGATTTTCCTCCACAGTCAGATTCCCGAAAATATGCCGTCCCTCCGGAGCCAGTGCGATTTTGAGATTCTGCACCACAGCATGGGCCTCTGTTTTGAGAATGGACTGGCCTTTGTACAGAATATCTCCGCCGGAAACCCTGGGACCTTCGGGCGGCGGAACCCGTGTGACGGTGTGAAGTGTGGTGGTTTTCCCCGCGCCGTTGGCTCCAATCAGGGTGACAATCTCGCCCGGATTCACAAAAAAGGATATGCCGTGCAGGGCTTCGATATTTCCATATTTGACATACAGATCTTTGATTTCCAGCAGCATCAGATATTCTCGTCTCCCAGATAAGCTTTGATCACCTCAGGATTGTTCCGGATTTCATCCGGTGTGCCTTCGGCAATGGTGAGGCCGAAATCAATCACCTTGATGCGGGTGCACAGCGACATGACAACCGCCATCTGGTGTTCGATCATCCAGATGGCAATGTCAAATTCTTTGTAAATCCAGCGAATCAGTTGAATCAGATCCTGCACATCCGCAGAATTGAGACCGGCTGCCGGCTCATCGAGCAGGAGCAAAGCCGGTTTCACCGAAAGCGCGCGGGCAATTTCCACCTTGCGCTGAATGCCGTAAGGCAGGTTCCGGGGCAGTTCCTCTTTGTACTGCAGCAGATCCAGGGCTTCGAGCATTTCCATCGCTGTTTTCAGTATCCCGGCCTCTCCGTGTCTGTATTTTTTTGAGCGGATCAGGCAGTCCCACAGGGAATATCCCATCTGATAATGCTGAGAAATGCGGATATTGTCCAGTACGCTCATGTCATTCCAAAGCCGGATGTTCTGAAAGGTTCTGGCAATGCCCAGGGCAGTGACCTGATGGGGCTTGAGTCCGGCTGTGTTTGTGCCTCTGAACCGAATTTCTCCTCCTGATGGCTGATAAAAACCGCTGGTCAGGTTGAAGACTGTGGTTTTTCCCGCGCCGTTGGGGCCGATGAGTCCGGTGAGTTCCCGGCCTTCAAAGGTTTCGGAAAAATTCGAAAGCGCGCACAGGCCCCCGAAGTTTTGGGTAAGGTTTCTGATTTCAAGTAAAGACATTGTTTTTCTGCTGTGCTTCCAATACCGTTAAGAGTAAGATGTGCCAAACGGAAACTTTGGCATTTTTTCAGTGCGTTCAGGATGCCAAACTTTCAGTTTGGGACTCCTCCGGCATTATATCAGTGAATGGCTTTGCTGCGAAAGGCCGGAACAAAGGTGTCACCCGCTTCTTCCCTGTCTTCTGTGGGTTCCATGCCGGAAAAACGGATGAATTTGGTTTCCCCATCGATCTGTGCCACAATGAGCATTCCCACCCGGATATCCTCAAAATAAAACACGGATGCCATTTTGCCGTTGATAAAGCAGGGGCCGTGCAGAAAGGGCGGTTTGGGAATTTTGTGAAGCAGCAGGTGCATGATCTCAACCTTTCCCCTGAAAAGCTTCTCTGCCACAGCTTCCATAAGCTGTTTCAACTGAGGATTTTTTTTCACTTTTCCGTATTGAAGAAAATCAGAACGTTCTCCAAGATTGTCCATGAAATAGGTGTAAATATCTGCAAAATTGTCACCTTTTACCAATACTTCTTTGAACTTTTCAAGTTCTTTTTCAAATTTTGCCATAGTTGTGCTCCGTGAAAAACAGTTTGTCAGTTGCCAGACCGGACTGCACTGTCAACTGATAACGCATGTTGCGCAGTTTTTTGAAAAATTATAAGGTTATACCGAATCGCCATTGATTTGCTCGGAATAAGCAGATTGGGGTGAATGCAGTGAACCCCAACAAATTCAAAGCGTTTCAAAGCGTTGGGGTTCACTGCATTCACCCCAACCTACACAAAAATATTATCTGAAAGTCTGTATGTTTTCAATGGGGAATCGGTATTACACCATCTTCCGTCATTCCGGAGAAAGCCGGAATCAGGCAATTCCGGCAGGTTCCGGACTTTGGCGTAACTGTTCGACTTTCGTGTGTATGATGACAGGACAGTACCTGATCTGGCAACCGATAACGGAACACTGCTTATCTGAACTGATACCATTTCTTCAGTTTGGGAAAAATATCCGACAGTTCCTTGTTTCCCATGATTCCTTCGGGCCGGAACTGCATGAGCAGCACCAGAATCAGGGGGATAATCACCCATTTCCACACCTGACTGACCTGCCAGGCATCCGGAATGAGATGCAGCCAGTGCAGACCGGAATCAATCCAGGGAATGACAAAACGCAGTCCCTCCAGCAGCAGGGTAAAGACAATTGCGGAAATCACGGAACCGCTGAGAGAGCCCATGCCGCCGAGATACACCATGACCAGACATTCGGTGGATTTGAGAATGCCAAAGGAATTGGGGTTGATGTATCCCAGAATATGTGCGAACAGTCCTCCGGCCAGCCCGGCCAGCCCGGAAGAAAGCATAAAGGCCATGAGTTTCATACGGTTGGTGTTCACACTCATGATTTCCGCAGCCACCTCGTCCTGATTGATCGCGCTGATGCCTTTTCCGTATGTGGAGGAAACATAGCGGCGGAGCAGCCAGATGGAAAAAAATGTGCCCAGAATCACCCATATGAGCATCCAGGGCAGAGCTATCACATCCTCCATGGCAAAAGTGATTTTTTTCATGCCCATAAAGCCCCGTGCGCCGCCAATGGCATCCATGTTGATGACCGTGCTGGTGACAATGAAGTTTGCGGCAATGGTGATGATGGCCAGATAATCCCCGCGTGTTTTGAAAGAGGGAATCGCGACCAGCATGCCCGCCAGAGCGGCAGCCGCGGCTCCGGCAAAAATGACCGCAGGAAAGAAATACAAAGCCAGTTCCGGAGAAAGCAGGGGCGGGCCGAAAAATTTGTCTTTGGCAAACAGGAAGACATTGATCACAGAGGACACATAGGCTCCGATGGCCATGAACGCGGCATGACCGCACGCGAATTCCCCCATGTATCCGTTGATGATGTTGAGACTGGAGGACAGGATAATATTGATGCCGATGAACATAATGACAGACTGCACATAAAGGTCCATGACACCGAAATATGCCAATCCTGTGATGGTGAAAAAAACAAGGCAGAGCAGGATGGGTACGGAAAACTTCTGCATGATCTTAATCTATATCTTTGTTGTTTTTGCCACACCGAACAGGCCGGTGGGTTTGTACACCAGAATCAGCAGCAGAATGGAAAAGGCTATCAGATCCCGGAAGGTTGAAGGGAAAAAGGCCACCACCAGAATTTCCACAAATCCCAGCACAAATCCGCCCAGAAACGCGCCCCGTATATCTCCAATCCCGCCCACGACTGCGGCGATAAAGGCTTTCCATCCGATGAGTGCGCCCATATAGGGATCCAGTATGGGATAGGAAAGAGAATAGAGAAGCCCCGCAAGCCCGGCCATGGAAGAACCGAGAACAAAGGTGAAGACAATGATGGTGTCAATGGGAATGCCCATGAGCGGCACGGCAAATTTGTCATAGGAGATGGCCCGCATGGCCATGCCGATTCTGGTTTTGGTGACAATAAACTGGAGAAGAAGAAAGACCAGTATGGCAGAAAGAATGACCGCCAGCTTGAGATTGGTCATGCTGACCATGCCAAAGGTGTAAACCGTTTTTTCCACCAGTTCCGGAAAACTTTTGCGGCTGGCTCCCAGCAGTGCAAGGTTTCCGTTTTCCAGAATCAGACCGCACATCAGCGCGGTAATGACCACATACAGCCGGTTTGCGCCTTTGCGGCGCAGGGGACGGTACGCGATTCTTTCCAGAGTGACGCCCACACAGGCCGTGAGAATCATGGTCAGGGGAATGGTCAGCGTCAGCACAAACCATCCGGGCAGTCCCGCAGCATGTCCAAGAAAAAAACTGGCCACAAAAAAGGCAATATACGCGCCGACCATGAAAATATCGCCGTGCGCGAAGTTGATCAAAGTCAGCACACCGTAAACCAGCGTATAACCCAGTGCGATGAGGGAATAGAAACTGCCCCATTGCAGCCCATTGAAGATATTTTGAATCAGACTTTCAAACACAATGTTTCCTTAAAAGGGGGTTCGGGAATAGGGGTTAGGGATTGGGGAAGAGGAGATGGGAAACAGGGGAAGTCTGAAAATTTCAATCTCTGTTTCCTGATCTCTGACCCCTAATTCCCTAATCCCTTAATCCCTGTTCCCTGTCTTACGGACAGACCGATTCTGTGAAAACAAACTCACCTTTGTCGCTGATTTTCACAACCACAGCGCATTTGATGGGATCGCCCTGTTCGTCGAATTTCATTTTGCCGGTAATGCCGTCAAACTCGGCAATTTTGGACATGGCATCCCGGACAGCCTTGCGGTCCGCTTTCACATCTCCGGTGATTTTTCCCGCATCCTGAATGGCCTTGAGAACAATGCGGGTGGCATCCCAGGTCAGAGCCGCCACGTCCGCAGGCTCGTAACCGTATTTTTTGTGATACCGGTCAATGAATTCTTTGGTGGCTCCGGTGGCTCCGGCAGCCGCATAATGGGTGGAAAAATAATGGCCTTTGCAGTCATCCCCGCACAGGGGCATAAGCTCAGAGTTGCCCCAGGCATCCGCGCCCATAAAGGGGCCTTTCCATCCCAGGTCATGGGCCTGCTTCACAATCAGGGCAACCTCATTGTAGTTGTTGGGCAGGAAAATGAAATCCGGTTTGGCAGCAAGGATCTTGGTCAACTGTGCGCTGAAATCCTGATCCTTGTCTCCGTAGCTTTCAAAGGCCACCACGGAACCTTCACCGTTTTTCTTTTCAAAATCCGCCTTGAAGATTTCAGCCAGCCCCTTGCTGTAGTCATTGGCCAGGGCAAAGAGCACTGCGGATTTTTTCGCATTGAACTGTTTCATGGCAAAATCCACGGCAACCGGGCCCTGAAAAGGATCCAGGAAGGCCGCGCGGAAAACCCATTCCCGATCTTTGGTGGTATCCGGATTGGTGGACCAGGGGGAAATCATGGGCGTCCGGTTGTCATTGCAGGTTCCGCCTGCGGGCACGGCCTGTTTGCTGGAGTTGGGGCCCACAATGGCCAGCACCTGATCCTTTTCTATGAGTTTCAGGGCTGCGGTCACTGCGGATTCTGCTTTGGATTCATTGTCTTCATAAATGAATTCCAGCATGTATTTTTCGCCGCCCACATCCAGACCGCCTGCGCCGTTGATGTCCTCTTTGAGCATCTCGCCGGCAAATTTGGATTCCTCTCCCACCTTGGGGATGTCACCGGTCAGGGGGATATTGAAACCGATTTTAAGGGTTTTTCCCGCTCCCCACACACAGGGGGAAAGCACCATGACCGCGGCCGCACACAGGGCAACTGCCTTCAGACTTTTGCGCATTTGAACCTCCCTTTGTTTTAACAGTTTGAATTAAATAAAAAAACATAAAAAAACATCCGAAAAGATATGAACTGCTAACACAGGAACATACTTTTTTCAATATTTAATTTCAAATTCGGGAGAGATTTGCTCACTTCCTCAGTCTCCGAATCTGGAGGAGTGTCTGTCGAGAGATGTATCCCTGCAGACTCTGTCTGAAAAAAACAAGGCAGAGCCTTTGCTGGAGCTCTGCTGAGATATCTATGCGGAAAATTGGGGATGATTTCTGAAATTCAAGGCCGTTGATCACAGTTTTCCGGCTTTTTCCGCAACCGCAGACTTGAATTTGGCGGCATCGATTACAAATCTTTCATGGGTTCCCCTGGAAATGGCGTCAATTCCGTCATGGGCCTCAATGCCGAAGGTGAGTTTGCGGCCTTCCACTTTTTCCAGTTTTCCTTTGACAGTGACAGTAAAGCCGGGCGGAGTGGCTGCTGTATGGCTCAGGCTGAAACCAATGCCCACGCTCTGCTCATCGGGCCAGTCCAGATGGGGATTGATGGCTTTGATGCAGGCAAATTCAAAAAGGCCGACCATATATCCTGAAGCAAAAACATTTGGCATGACGCTTCCCTCATCAAATTCCGGAAAGAGATGGGGAACAGTTTTGCTTTCCGGCACGTTGTACTGAAATTCAAAACTCAGCCCGGGTTTCAGGGAATCCTTCATTTTTTTCCTCCTTGTCTGATTTGGTTATGAAAATGGCGAAAAACAGTTTTCGCATGTCACATAAGTAAACTGCCATAAATTTTCGGGTATAACGGTTTCAGAAAAACCGGATTTTTCCGAAAAATCCGGTTTTTTTATACCTGAAAACTTTCGGCTGGGTGCTTATTTCCGTAACACCTGCATGCAACCGGTACCTGAGCGATTTGGATTTTATGGTCTCAACTTCCCTCTGGAGAGGGGGTGTGCCTATAAACACACCCCCTTGCGCTTACGGCGTGGCAGACTTCCGGGAGCCGAGCTGCGCATTGCATTTGGGGCATCGTCCCGCATATACGCTGACCCTTCCGCGCCATCCGCAGCTTTCGCACTGTGTCACCTCGGAATGTTTATCGGGTTTCTCGGACGCAAACATCTTTCTGATGAAACCCAGCAGCATCAGCACGGCAAAGGCTCCTCCTCCGTATATGACCATGTCCTTTACGGTATAAGTTCCGAAAACAATCCTGTCCAGATCCATCCGTTCCTCCTTTCTTCCAATAAAACAAAGCTATTCTGTTTATATCACATACTGATTACAAATGCAAATCTGATGTTCTCTGCATGATAAAATCTCCCTGCGTACCGCCATCACATCCGAAAAAAGCCTTTGTTTGTAACCTTCTGAAAAAGCTGAATTATATTTTTGACAGAATGATGGTGAAAAATATTTTTTGTCTTTTCAGACAACTGTGAGATATTTTCTGCCAAATGAAAAAATTAATCCTGACCGGACAAAAAAATCATCCCGTCTTTGGCAGGAATCTGTTGACAACCTTTCCCAATTCTCGTATTTTTTAATCAGTATTTATTAATTCCAGCGTGTTGCCAAAAATGATACCGTCCAAGTAGGAATTTTCTGCAGAGGAATACTTGTTTCATCCCATTGATTTGTTTTCTGGCAGGTGGCATATTATCCGCAAACAGCAACAATAACCTGAAAATTAGGAGGGAAACATGGCAAGCGCAACCCGTTTTTTTCAAAAGGGTATTTTGATCTGTGTGCTGATGGCATTCATGGTTTTGATTTGTTCCTCGGCCGGTGCAGAGATAAATCCTGCGCAGAACAGAAACTGGACAAAATCAATGAACTTATGACCCGGCTCGGTGCGGAAGGTCTGACAGAACAGCAGAAACGGATAATAATGTCAGAGATTCTGCAACTGACAGCACAACTGGCGGATGAAGCCAAAGCGGCAGGCAACCCGGAACTTGCCGGGGAAGTGTTAAGCATGGTGATCCGGGTGGCGGATCTTCTGCCCGGAATGGTTCAGGCTGCATCAGCGGATGTGAGCGCGCTCAAAGCGGTTGCGGATTTGTCAAAAACCGCCGCACAGATTGCACAGACTGTGGCTGATACAGCCAAAGATGCAAACAGCAGGGATTTGGCACAGCAGACTGTGACTGTGGCTGGAAAGGTAAAGACTGTGACGGAACAGGTTGCACTTGCCGCGCAGGATATTCTTGCCACCAGTGCCGATGAGAAGGAGGTTGGAGCCGCCACAGCACTTATTGAGGAAATCCGCACTATCGATGCCATTGTTCAGAGTGCTGTCAATACAGCAAAAGAAACGGGATTTTCTGATACATCTCCACAATTTGGCACAGCAGATCATTCCCGGTTCGGTGATGCGCCGCAGGATGAACCGATTGCAGATTCAAAGCCTGCCAGTCCCAACTGATTAAGAACCTGTATTTGCAATGATAAGGTTTTTTGCTCAGAAACCCTGATGATTTTGAAATTCCTCAGAGTTTTTGGATGAAAACCTTTGTTTTTTGTCCAACACTTCCCAAATTCAACAAGGAGCAAAATTATGAAAACATATTTGTCTGCGGCAGAGAAAATTTTTCTGATTTTTTCTCTCTTTGTTTTCTGTCTTGCGAATCAGGCAGTTGCCAAGCGGATTATCATTCAGCCTCTTGTTTCGGTTGAGGATACAGATGCCGCAGAGGGACCGGGCGGGAGACTCCGAATTGCCCCCAAAATATCTGCCAGCAGCAGATATGACAGCAATTTTTACAAAACCGCTGAAAATGAAAGAGATGTCTTTACCTGGCTGGTGCAGCCGGGAATTGAGATGGAATACTATACGGCCAAAAGCAGCATCACTCTGGGTTATTCTTTGGATGCCTATTTTTATCAGGATGCGGATGATGTGTCTGCCGGGGAAAAGGATGCGGATGAGGATGATTATCTTGGCCATACCTTCAATCTCAATGTTCGAACCACTCCGGTATCCAAACTGACTTTGGAACTGGATGATGTTTTTTACAAAACCCGTGAGGACAGCAAGGCAGACCGTTTTGCCAATGATATCAACCGGGACAAATATTATATCAACCGCCTGACCCCCGGGGTGTATTACCGATGGAATGAGCGTTTGGGGACAGGGGTGAAATATCGCAATACCATTACAGAATACAGCAGGGATACGACAGATGAGGATTCTGTTGAGCACAGAGGCATTTTTGATTTCACCTATTATCTTTCGAGTCTCTCCTCCCTTACTCTGAATTATCAGATATGGGACAGAAATTATGATGTGGACATTTCGGATTATACCTCCAATCAGGCGGAGCTGGTTTACAGAAGACAGGCAAAATATTTGGGCTTTGAAGCCGGAGCCGGTTATCATCACCGGACATTTGATGATGATTCCAGAGACAGCACGGACACCCTTCATTATCATCTGGGCCTGAGCGCACAGATGGCAAAAAGCACAGGGGAAATTGTTTTTGAGGAAAACTACAATGATGCTGTCAACCCGGATGATTTTTACAAGGCCAGACGAATCAATCTGCATTTCGGCCATGTCTTTGGTCAGTATCTGCATGCCGGTGCTTCCGGCTTTTACCAGATGAATGAGTATGAAGACTGGAGACAGTACCGGGGCGGAACCGAGGATCGTTCGGATGATCTCTACGGCCTTTCCGCCAATATTGCTTACAAATTTGCCCAATGGCTGGCTGTCGGACTGGAAGGCGGATTTCAGGAGAGGGATTCCAATCTGGGCGAATATGATTATGACAACCAGTATATCCTGCTCAGACTGGATTCGGTCTATGACATGGCAAGGAGATGAGGAATTCGATGTCACAGGGATTCCATGTCCGTACAAAAAACGGAAGAGGTTTGCACAGTCTGATGAAAACCTTTGGGATTCAGGATGGCTGTATATGATATTTGACTGTTTCAATATGAAAAAAATCATTTTTCTGACAAATGTGTGTCTGCTTCTGCTGGCTGCGATTCCCTGTCTGATTTCCGCACAGGAACCCGGATATCAGATTGGCCCCAGAGATGTGATTTCCATTGATATTTACGCTGGCGGAGAAAAGCAGCAGGCTGTTGTTGTCAGTGTGGATGCCAGGGGAATGATCAACGTGCCGTTTATCGGCCCGCTCAAAGTTGACGGACTGACGTTGTCTGAGCTGCGGAGCCTGATCGCGGAACCTCTGGCTGCGGATTATTTTGTGAATCCGGAAGTGATTCTGCACGTAAAGGAATACAAAAATCTGTACTATTATATCTCCGGAGCAGTGACATCTCCGGGGCTTTATGAAACTTCATCAAAGATTACTCTGATGCAGTTGATTGCCAAGGCAGGCGGAGTTCTGCCCTCACGGGGCGATGTGGGATACATTCTGCGCAATGCGGCTCAGCAGATTCAGGACGGAAAGAATCTTGAAACCCTGATGTCCGAGCAGGCAAAAGAGGAAGTGGATCTGAAAAAGCTGCTGGAGCAGGTGGATATGAGCCAGAATGTCCAACTGCAGTCCGGAGATGTGGTCTATATTTCGGTAAAAGATGAAAATGAGATTGAAGAGGAAAAACCCAGTGTGTATGTGGAAGGGGAAGTCAAAAGTCCGGGCGCATATGTTTATAAGCACGGAATGACAGCCCTCAATGCCTGCATTCTGGCAGGCGGATTCAGCAAATATGCTGCTCCCAACCGCACCCGCATCATCCGCAAAAAAGACGGCAGGCAGCTTATCATTGAAATCAATCTGGATGAGGTAAAAAAAGGAATAAAAAAGGATGTGGAGATCGAACCGGGAGATCTGATTCATGTGCCGGAAAGCTGGTTTTAAAGGTGTCAGGTGTCAGGAAAAATATCTGCACATGCATGATAACCTCTGAACACTGAAATCTGCAATGCCAACTCTTTTAAGGATTGTAAAATATGAATATGCCCAACAGCGATATGCCAATGGCATCTGACATGCAGGAAATGGAAGAAAACATCAATCTGGCGGATTATTATTATGTGCTCATCAAGCACAAATGGCTGATTGTTTCCTGCCTGATTGTCATCCTCAGTCTGACCCTGTTTTTCACTTTTCGGATGAAACCCGTGTATCAGGCCATCGGAACAATGGTGATCGAAAACAGCCGTTCCAAATCTCCTGTCACCGGAGAAACCATTGATTATGGGGGATATGTCAATCAGCAGATGGCTCTCAACACTCATGCAAAGCTGATCAAATCCCGGCCTGTGCTGGAAAAGGTGATACAGGAACTGAAAATGGATGAAAATCCTGCCGAGGCAGCAGCAGAGATCAATCCCCTCAAAGCCATGATGCAGCAGATCATGAAAAATATTCAGATGATAATGGGGAAAGAGCAGGAGGAACTCAGCCCCGAGGATAAAGAAAACCGCCTGATTCGCATGATGGGAGATCAGATTGAGGTCAAACAGATCAGAGACACCCATCTGCTGCAGGTGAGTGTGATGGACAATGATCCGGAACGGGCGAAAGATATTGCGAATATCATGACCCGTGCCTATATCGAGTTTGACACCGCAGGCCGGATGCGCTCCTCACAGGATCTGCTGAACTGGATGACAGCCCAGTTGTATGAAACCCAGAAGAAACTGGAAGATGCGGAAGCCGAATTTCTGGCCTACAAACAGAAAGAAAAAGTCTTTTCCATTGAGGGAAAGCAGGATGTGATTACCCGGCAGATTCAGGATGTGAACAGCTCCTATCTGGAAACAAGAAATCTGCGGATGGAGCTGGATACCAAGATTGCGGAACTGGAGCGCATGTCCAAAGGCAGAAAAAACTATTCCGGCGCGCGCATTCTTCTGGAAAATGAACTCATCAGCAGTCTGCACAGGCAGTTGGTGGAAGATGAGGTGGAACTCAACCGTCTGAGCAAGGTGTTTAAGGAAAAACATCCCCAGATTGTCCAGCTTTCCGGAAAAATTGACAAAACCCGTGCAAAGCTCAATGAGGAACTCAACCGGGAGATGCAAAATCTCAGAACCCAGCGCAAGGTTCTTTTCAGCAAAGAGGAAATGTTGCAGCAGAACATATCTGATTTTGAAAACAGTGCATTGGATACCAACAAGAAGGAGCTGAATTACCAGATTCTGCAGCGGAATGTGGAAACCAACAAAAAACTCTATGACACGCTTCTGGAAAAAATCAAGACATCTGATATTGAAGAAAATCTGGATGTTTCCAATATCCGGATTGCGGAAAAAGCTGTGAGCCCCGCTGCTCCGGTCAAACCCAACAAAAAGCTCAACACGGTGCTGGGGGCAGTGCTGGGACTGATGGCAGGCATTGGTCTGGCTTTTCTGCGGGAATACATGGATCAGAGCCTCCATACGGAAGAGGATGTGCAGAAGTATATCGGTCTGCCTGTGCTGTCAGTAATTCCGGAAGCGGAAAAAGTGTGAGAAAGGAGTCAGACATGAATGCTGTCCCGACTTTTATGGCGTGTAAGAATCTGGATGATCTCATAGAACAGATTATTGCGGATGCAGAACCTGCCATTTTGTTTAATGACAAAGGAAAAAAAGCAGTCTTAATGTCATTGGATGAGTTTAACGCATGGCAGGAAACTTTGTATCTTTTATCCAACCCTGTGAATGCAGAACATCTTCGTAAATCCATTCAGGAAGCAAAAGAGGGGAAAACTTTTGAAAAAGAACTGATTGAATTATGAAAGTGACCTTCACCGAATCCTCATGGACAGATTATGTATGGTTCCAGGAGAATGACAGAAAGCTTTTAAAGAGAATAAACAGTCTTATCAAAGAAATAAAGAGAAACCCCTTTGAAGGAGTCGGAAAACCCGAACCTCTGAAGGCAAATTTAAGAGGTTACTGGTCGCGGCGAATTAATTCTGAACACCGGCTTGTATATGGAGTTTCCGGAGATAAACTGACGATTATTTCATGCAGATTTCATTATGAGAAATGAATATATGGACAATAAACGTCAATCCTGACCGGCTTCTGCCTGCCAATGCAAAACCTGAAATTATGAATCCAATCCTGTTAAGGAAAACGAAATGATGAAGAAAACAGACAGCGATACACGCAAAGTTCTGCCGGAATATGCTCAGGCTTTTCTGGACAGCAGCCGGACCAAATCCCGCTTTGCAGAATCCTACCGCACCCTGCGCACCAATCTCCATTTTTCCGTGGCAGACAGAAGAGTTCGTTCCATTCTCCTGACCAGTGCGGGCCAGTCCGAAGGAAAAACCGTTACCACAGCCAATCTGGCTTTTACCATCTCCCAGACCGGCAAATCTGTTCTGGTGATTGACGGGGATTTGCGCAAACCCATGCTGAGCAAACTTTTCAGGGCAAAAAACCAGACAGGGCTTACCGGCCTGCTCAATGATATGCTCAGCGCGGATATCCGGAACGGAGACCTGGAGGAAATGAGCATCAGTGATCTGTTCCGCATCATTTTTTTGCAGAAGCGCACCGGCACACTCTCCCTGAAAGAGGGAAGGGAAGAGGTGGAACTCAGCTTTGTCAACGGACAGATTGCGGAGATTGACTGGCTGACACGGCCGGATGAAAAAAAACTGGCCAGCATTCTGGTGCAGAGTCACAATCTTTCAAAGGAAAATGCGGAAATCGTCATCAACCGCCAGAAGGACACCGGCCAGAAACTGGGGCATATCCTTGTGAGCATGGGACTGATCAGCGAAAAGGAACTGCGGGGCATCATGAGCATTCACACCGCAGAAACCTTCCGGGTGATTGCGCGGATGAAAAGCGGCAGTTTCACTTTTTCCGACCGTCCGGAATCCCGGCAGGACTTTTCTGATGCCATGCAGCAGGATCTGGTGCAGATGTGTGAGCAGGTCATGGGAAAGGATGAGGACATGATCTGGCTGAACAAAAGAATTGCCTCTGCCATTGTGCAGACAGAGATTGGCGGACTTTCCGTGCTGCCTTCCGGCATGATTCCGCCCAATCCTTCGGAAATGCTGGGATCCGAGCGCATGTCTTTTTTAATCCGGCATCTGGAAAAACGTTTTGACTTTATGATTATTGACACCCCGCCCATTCTGCCTGCCAGTGACGCGCTGATGGTTGCTCCCCAGGTTGGAGGGGTTGTTCTGGTGGTAAAGGCCGGACTGCTCAGCCGGAAAATGGTGAACAAGGCTGTGGAGCAGTTGCAAAGGGCCAAAGCCAATCTGCTGGGAGTGGTGCTCAACCGCGTGGATGTGAAAAGGGAAGGATATTACAACTATTACCAGAAATACTACAGCAATTACTACTCAGAAGACAAATAGCCGCTCACGATGAAATCTGCCTGCACAGAACCCTGCAAATCAACCCGTTACGGGGTTTTTCTTTTGATCGTGGGCATCTGTGCCTTTCTTCTCCATCAGCTTTCCCTGCAACTGCTTTCCGAAGTCTGTCAGCACCGTGCCGCAAAACACATGGACAGGGGGCATTACGGGCTGGCTGTCCGGGAGTTGGAAAAAGCCGCACAGTATCCTTTTGCAGAAAGCGATATTTACAGAAATCTGGGGGAAGCATTTTACCGCATGGCCGGTATCACCCGCAATCCTGACAGGACATGGGATTATCTGGAAAAATCGGATGCCGCGCTGAAAAAGGCTGCGCAGATCAATCCCCTTGATTTCAGAATCTTCTTTGCCCTGGCCAAAACACAGTGGTATCTCAAGGAGTTGTACCAAAACAGATACCCGGACGCAAAGAAAATCCCCTTCAATCCTCTGGCGCATTTCCGGGAGGCTGTGCGTCTGCGTCCCAATGGCATACAGAACAGCTTTGCTCTGCTCCGTTATCTTTCCCGCACCGGACATCCGGATGAAATGCATGCCCCTGTCCGCACTCTGGTGCGCAACTGGCCTCCGATATTTCATTATCTGAAAAAAGAGGATTTCTGGTCAGAAGAACTTCTGTCCGCCTGCCGGGAAGGACTTGCTGAAGCCATTGAAAAAGAGGTTCTTTCCAGAGAGGCACATATGATTCTTTCCGGCATTCTGGCCGAGGCAAAAGACTGGAACGGAGCCATATTTCATTTCAAAAATGCAATGACATATAAAGACTTCCAGAACCGTTCCGCAGAATATTTCCGTCTGGGACATCTGCATTTTCACAATGGGGAAAAAGAAACGGCCAAAGAACAGTATTTCCGGGGACTGCACATAAGCCGGAACCGGGAAAGGGACTTGGAGCATCTGTACGGTTTTTACAAAAAACAGGAAGATACGGAAGGTTTTTATGCCTTTGTGCAGAATGCCGGGAAAAAATTTTCTTTTTCCTTTCAGGCAGAGATTCTGACAGCGCGTGTTCTGGCAGATATGAAGCGTTATCCGGAGGCAAAGGCGATTCTCCGCAGCATCAGCAGAAACCGTCCCGAAGCCCTGGCATGGTACTGGCTGGCAAGGATTGCGGAAATGGAACAGAACTGGGACGCAATGGAACTGGCCATACAGAAGGCCACCGTATATGATCCCAAAAATCCGCATTATCATGCGGTTTTCTCCAATGTGTTAAGAAGACTGAAAAAATACGAACGTGCGGAAAAAGAGGCCGCTCTTTCCCGCGCACTTCGCTGAATTCTGAAACTGCGGATTGCCACCCTGAAGAAAATCGGATAATGGGTCAAATCGGCTGATCCATTACCTGCCCAAAATCACAAGGGGCGGAATTTCCAACCTGCCTGCAAAAGATTCTCAACAGATTTGGTCTGTTGCCAAAATCATTCTTGATTTTTCCTTTCATTTACTGTACCTTTCTTAATATATTAATCTTTTTCACTGCGAAAAAAAATGCCGGATGGAAAATCGGCGTAATTATCTGTTCATACAGGATTTGACAACTTTTCAAAAAGCTGTCAAATCTGATCGGAATCTGACTGTCAATTCCCATTATTTACAGTAAAACAAGGAACTCTGACCAGTTGAAAAAATTGCTGGAGCAATATCTGAACAGTCTTGCAGACACTTTTCTGCGCGGGGATGCCAGGGAGGAGAGTTATTATATCCACCTTGATACCCTGATGAAGCAGTATGCGGAAATGCAGCATAGGCAGAATGTTGACTTGACCATCCTTCCCAAAAAGACCGATGCCGGGTTTCCGGATTTCCGCATCTGGGACGGGAAAAACCGCATCACAGGCTATATCGAGGCCAAGGATTTCTCTGTCACAAATCTTGACACTGTAGAAGTTTCCGAACAGTTGAAGCGTTACATTTCCACCTTTCCCAATGTGATTCTCACAAATTTTTATGAATTCCGGCTTTACAGGGACGGGCAGCGCATGGCTGAAGCCCTGATTGGCCGTCCGGTAATTGTTCAAAAACTTCTCACAGCCCCGCCTGCTGAGAATATTGACAAGTTTCGGGATTTGCTTGACAGATTCTTTTCTTTTTCTCTGCCGGAGATTCAGACTGCACATTTGCTGGCCCTTGAACTGGCAAAGCGCACCCGTTTTCTGCGTGAGGAAGTCATGGCACTTGTGACGGAAAAAAACGGGAGCAGAGGGCATAAGCAGCTCAGGGGATTTTATGAGGCGTTTCAGAAATATCTCATCGGAAATCTGACGGAAAAGCAGTTTGCGGATTTGTATGCCCAGACGCTGACCTATGGCCTGTTTGCAGCCCGCACCAGGGCGGAACAGGATTTCAGCCGCAGGACTGCGTTTGACCGCATTCCCCGCACCATCGGATTTCTGCGTGACATTTTCCGCTTTGTCTGTCTGGAGGATCCTTCCCTGTCTCTGCGGATGATCATCGATGATATGGCGGAGCTTCTGCATGTCACTGACACCAATGAAATTCTTCATGAATATCAGCGCACCGGAAAGGGAAGTGACCCGGTTGTGCATTTTTATGAAAGCTTTCTGGCAGCTTATGATCCGGAAACAAGGGAGCGCAGAGGGGTTTATTACACGCCCGAACCTGTGGTCAGTTACATCATCCGCTCGGTGCATTCCCTTCTGAAAACGCATTTCGGACTCGCGGACGGCCTTGCCAGTGAAGAGGTAAAACTGCTTGATCCGGCCGGCGGAACCCTGACCTTTCCGGCAGAGGCCGTGCGTGTCGCGGCTGCCGAATTTCAGGAAAAATACGGCAGAGGCGGTCTGCATCAGTGGATACGCAGCCATATTCTGGAAAATTTCTGCGCGTTTGAGCTGATGATGGCTCCCTATGCGGTGGGTCATCTGAAAATGGGATTTGTGCTGGGGGAACTCACTTACAGAATGAGGAAACGGTCTCACATCTGGACCAACACTTGAAATGCGGGAAATCATCCAGACAGCGCTTCCAGTCTGAGTTCCTTGAGTGATGGTGTTTTCATCTTGCCGGTCTGGTGAAAACAGAGCAGCCTGTGCTGGTGATTGTGGGAAATCCGCCCTACAGCGGCATTTCCGCAAACATGAATGAGTGGACAGAAAGGCTGCTGAAACAGGACATGGACGGCGCGCAGAGCTACTACAAAGTCGATGGGCAGCCGCTGGGAGAGAAAAATTCCAAATGGCTGCAGGATGATTATGTGAAATTTCTGCGCTTTGCCCAGTGGAAGATTCAGAAATCCGGTTACGGAATCGCGGGCATGATTACCAACCACAGCTATCTGGACAATCCCACTTTTCGCGGAATGCGCCAGAGTCTGATGAAAACCTTTGATGAAATTTACATTCTTGATCTTCACGGCAACAGCCTGAAAAGAGAAACTGCGCCTGACGGCGGCAAAGACGAGAATGTTTTTGACATCCGGCAGGGCGTGGCCATTGCTTTGTTTGTGAGAAACAGAAAGACAAAAAAGCCCAAGGTTTTTCATCTGGATTTGTACGGGCAGCGCAATGAGAAATACCGCAGACTGGACAGCAGCGGTTTTGACAGAAAAAATTACACGGAAATCAGCCCCGCATCTCCCTGGTATTTTTTTGTTCCCAAAAACACAGATCATATTCAGCATTATCTGAAATGGAATCGGATTGATGAAATCTTTCCGGAAAATGTGACCGGAATTGTGACCGCGCGGGACAGTCTGGCTGTTGACTTTGAAAAAAATTCCCTGAAAAACAAAATCATGATGTTCCGGAATCTGAATCTGCCGGATGAGGTTGTCAGAACCGGCCTGAATCTCAAAGACAATTATCAGTGGAAACTCGCTGATCAGAGAAAAGCCTTTGCCCAACTTGATGACTGGGAGCAGTATTTTTCAACGGTTTTGTACCGTCCTTTTGATGTCCGGCATATTTATTATCATGAAAACATTGTGTTCAGAACCCGTTACCATGTTATGCACCACATGATGGAAGAAAATATCGGTTTGCTGACATGCAGGCAGATTGCATCCAATATATGGGTTCATGCTTTGGTTTGTGAAAATCTTGCTGATGACTCCCTGATTTCCAATAAAACAAAAGAAAGAACCTATGTTTATCCTTTGTATCTTTATCCTGATGATTCCGGAAAGGATATGCTCAAAAAACGCGGAAAAGAAAGAAAAGCGAATATTGCAGATGCTGTTTTTGCAAAACTGGAATCTGTTTACACAAAAAAAGTCAGCCCCGAGGATATTCTTTATTATGTTTACGGCATTTTTTACAGCAATGTTTACCGGAAAACCTATGCAGAGTTCCTGAAAACCGATTTTCCCCGCGTGCCGTTCACTGCGGATTACAGCATATTCCGGAAAATCGGGAAACTGGGCAGAGAACTGGCTGACCTGCATCTGCTGAAAAGTCCGGCACTCAATCCGCCCCGTGCCAAATATCAGGGAAGCGGTGACAATGACCGGATTGAAAAAATCACTTACAGTGAAAAACAGCATCGGGTTTATATCAGCAAAGCCAGATACTTTGAGGGAATTTCCCCGGAAGTGTGGAATTATCGCATCGGCGGATATCAGGTTCTGCAGAAATACCTCAAAGACCGCAAAGGCGCAATCATGGACAATGCCCCGCATTACTGCCGTCTTGTCACTGCTCTGTGCATCAGTCTTGAAATACAGAAAAAACTCGATGAGATTTATCCGGAGGCAGAAAGGGGAAGTT
>JAWKPW010000086.1:0-23947 GCA_041390465.1 Desulfobacterales bacterium
ATTGTTTATTTTTCTGTTTTATACGGAATATGACCGCTTGGTCATTTTTTTCAGAAAAAAAATCAACCCTCAGGAAACAGGGGAAAACCCTGCATTTCCTGATATTCAGATATACAGGAATCAAAATGGAACTGTCTTTTGCCGATCACAATCTGTATGAAATCAGTTACAAAATCTCTGCGGGACTGCGTCTTGGTGCCGGAGACGGGCTGATGCTGTATCGCAGTCCGGATATTATCGGGATGGGCCGTCTCGCGGATCAGGTGCGCCGCGCCCGCCACGGCAATGCCGCATTTTATGTCTACAACCAGCATATCAACTATACCAATGTCTGCATCAACCGCTGCCGTTTCTGCGCTTTTGCCAGAGATAAGGAAGAAAACGGAGCCTACACCTGTTCTTTGGAAGATGTCCGGAAACAGCTTGCGGATCGCAGGGATGAACCCATCCGGGAAATCCACATGGTGGGCGGACTCAATCCCGGACTGAAATTTGATTACTATCTGGATTTGCTAAAAAATATCCGGGAAATCCGGCCAGATGCCACCATCAAGGCATTCACCGCGGTGGAAATTGACTGGCTTGCCCAAATATCCGGGCTTTCCCTGCCGGAAACCATAGCGGCACTCAAAAACGCGGGGCTGGGCATGATACCGGGCGGTGGTGCGGAAATTCTCAATGAACGCATCTGGCAGGAGCTTTTTCCCCGCAAAATCAGCGGACAGCGCTGGCTGGAGGTGATGACTGCGCTGCATAATGCCGGTCTTACAGCCAACGCGACCATGCTCTACGGTCATATTGAAACAATGGAAGAACGGGTGGATCATCTGATAAAACTCCGGGAGTTGCAGGATAAAACCGGAGGATTTTCCGCGTTCATTCCTCTGGCCTTTCATCCCCAGAATACAAAACTTTCTTATCTGCCCTCCACAACCGCGTATGATGATCTCCGCACCATTGCCATTGCCAGATTAATGCTGGACAATTTTGACCATATCAAAGCCTACTGGGTGATGATCAGCGAAAAACTCGCGCAGGTGGCACTGTCCTTTGGCGCGGATGATCTGGACGGAACCATTGTGGAGGAAAAAATTACACATATGGCAGGGGCATCCTCTCCCAAAAGACTGCGCCGGGAGCAGATGGAGCATCTGATTCTTTCTGCCGGATTTGCCCCTGTGGAGCGGGATTCTTTTTATCAGCCCATGAAAAAAATCGAGGCCAAAGCAGTGCAGACATCCGGCCATCTTGATGCGGTGCTGGAAAAAGTCAGAGAAGGAAACCGCATTGATGCGGCAGAAGCCCTGATTTTGTATCATGAGGCGGATTTGCTGACGCTGGGCTGTCTGGCGGATCGAATCCGCTGGCAGATGCATCCGGAATCCATTGTAACTTTTGTGGTGGATCGGAATATCAATTACACCAATGTCTGCGTATCAGGCTGCCGTTTCTGCGCGTTCTGCCGCAATGCGGATGCGCCGGATGCATATGTGATTTCCCGCGAAGATCTGCACCGGAAAATACAGGAAACCCTTGATCTGGGCGGCACACAGATTCTGCTGCAGGGCGGAATGCACCCGGATCTGGGGATTGATTATTACACAGACCTGCTGCATGACATTCATGCGCATTTTGATATTCACATTCACGGTTTTTCCCCGCCGGAAATCGCGTATCTGTCCCAAAAGTCCGGTCTTTCCATCCGAAGAACCCTGAAACAGCTCAAAGACGCGGGTCTCAATTCCATTCCCGGAGGCGGGGCCGAAATTCTGGTGGACGAAGTCCGGGAGCAGGTTTCTCCGCACAAATGCCCCAGCGAGACCTGGCTCTGTGTCATGGGAACTGCCCATATGATGGGAATGCGCACCACTGCCACCATGATGTTCGGTCATCTGGAAAAACCTGCGCATGTCATTGAGCATTTGATCAACATCCGGGAACTGCAGGACGGAACCGGAGGTTTTACGGCTTTTATTCCCTGGACCTTCCAGCCGGGCAATACAAAGATTGATGTGGTTCCCCAAACTGCCGCAGAATATCTGCGTGTGCTGGCCCTGTCGCGCATTGTGCTGGATAACGTGGCAAATATTCAGGCTTCCTGGGTTACGCAGGGCGCCAAGATCGCACAGATTTCCCTTGCATTCGGAGCCAATGATCTGGGTTCCACCATGATTGAGGAAAATGTCGTGGCCGCAGCCGGGGTCAGTTTCCGGCTGCCCAAAAGCGAAATGATCCGCCTGATTCAGACAGCCGGATTTCAGGCCGTGCAGCGGGACTGTTTTTACAATCATCTGAAAATGGAAAAGTGAACGATTTAACCACAAAGGTCACAAAGATTTCACAAAGGTCACAAAAAATTTTGCAGATGACAGCAGCCGGAATCGGCCCATTGTTTTCTGGTGCTTTGCCAATTTGATTTTGCAGGATGCAGTCGAAAAATTCACGGACAGAACTTTGTGTCCTTTGCGAAAAACTTTGTGATCCTTGTGGTTAAAAAAATTCCGCACAGTGCTTTTTCGTGCGTTAAAAGTGGAAAAGTGAGATCGGAAGGCATTCATAACTGATGTTACGCAGGATTGTCATACCAGTAAAAGCCGGTATCCACAGAGAACACTGGATTCCGGCTTTCGCCGGAATGACAGTAAAAGAGAAAAATCTGCCTGATTTTTGGAAAGACTGCGGTAACATCAGTTCACAATTTTTCATATGAAAGGAAACGCCTGTTTTGCTTTCAGCCATCTGACTTCTGACAGTCAAAAAAGGATGAGGTTTCACATGAAAAATTCTTTGTTTCGAGTTCTTTTTACAAAAAAAGTCCGCAAAGGACATACTCCCAGGGAAGTTCTCAATGAACTCTCAAAAATGCTGAAAACAGATACAGAGAAACTGAAGAAATGGCTGACACAGGAACAGCCTGTAATCAAAAGCGGTCTGGATTATGAAACTGCCCTGAAATACAGGGAGTTTCTGGATAAAAGCGGAGGAATTTTCGAAGTGGAAGAGGATCTTCCCGCTGAACAGTCAGAAAAAAAGCCTGAAAAGATGAGGTCCTCTGATGGGCAGAGCAAACAGAAAGAATCCTCTGCCGATCCAGCCGCATCCGCGCATATGATTTCCTCATGCCCCAAATGCGGATATTCCTTTGGCAAAGAGATGGATATTGAGAAAGCCGGAGACTGTCCGGCCTGCGGTATCATCCTGTCGAAATACCAAAAACAGATGGGAAAAATATCCCCCAATGCTTCTGCAAACAGGCTTTCACCGGATAAGGAGCAGACAGGTGAAAACCTGAAAAGTGCAAGGGATATTATCAATGAATCCCTTGCGGATGAAGACAGACAGGATCTTTGTGAACTCGCGAACAGACTGCTGGATTCTTATGATTTTTTCGCGAAACATTATGAAAAATGCCTGACATACAGCGGATACCGGAAAAAAGGGGACAAACTTGGCAGCGTCATGACAATTGTGGGGCTTGTGGGGCTTGGCGCAGGAATATATATATGGGTGGTCACAAAATGGTACTGGGGAATTCTGGCGATATTTCTTCTGTGCGGAATTCCCAGTGTCTTTCTTGAAAATATATTGAAAAGTGAATCAAACAGATTCGGTTCCTATTTCATAGACAATGTTCCGGCTGCATTCAGAAGCAATGCATCTTTTTTTGCTGCTGCTCTGTCAACATGGACAGAATATCTGTCGGATCGGACAGAACAATTTGAATTTGCAGAACATACACATGGCCTGCTGCATTCCGCTCTTGAAAAATACCGGCAGCAGAATCTGTCTGATTCTGAACAGGCTGAAGCGGAAAAGTACAGAAAACAGATAGAGGAAATTTGGAAAATAAAATCTCTGAAGCGTGCAGAGAAAAAGGCGGAAAAAGAAAATCGGGAGGCAGAAGAAAGAAACAGAAAAGCCAGGATGGCAGAACAGGAAAAAAAGGCATGGGAAGAATTGGCAAAAATCTTTCCTGGGGCATCAAAACCGGTATTTGGCAACGAACTTCGTTTAAAAGGAGATTTCGGAACACAGATTCAAAGCAGTTTTTATTTTTTCCATTATGACGGCGGACTGGTGATTTCCGGCAACAGTACCGGAACAGATATTTTGGCACATTTTCCCAATGACTGCATCAGAAATGTGTCATGGACAACATCTCAATCCCGCATAAACATTGAATCACTTGTCAATCAGATGTTCAATGAAAAAGTGCTGCCGAGGATTGAAATTGATGTTATTGTACCCATCTATTTTAAGCTGGATGGCGGTTACAGCGATTTTTACGGTGTATCTTTCACATTGGGAACCCCCTGGGATGATGAGAAGGAACTGCGCAGGATTACGCAGGAATGGAGAAAATTCGGGAGCCGTGATTTTGGGCCTTTTCCCAAGTGTCCGGAATGCAACAGGTATTCCATACAGATTGACCGCCAGTCTTTTTCCTCAACAATCGGTCTTTCCGCTCCTGTGACAAAGGGCATGTGCAAGTGTGGCGGTGTATTTGAGTACAATTATATTCATGGAAAATGGGTCAGTCTGATCTGATAAACTTATATCAATGAAAAGAGATACAGAAACAATTCACCGGGCCCGATGGCTTGTGGCAGATCCGCAGACCATTCTTGAAAACGGCTGGCTGCGCATTGAAAACGGCATTGTCCGGGAAACTGGCCGGGGCAGAATTTCTGCATCACTGCCAGTTCAGGATCACGGGGCCGGTGTCATCATTCCGGCTTTGATCAATGCCCATACGCATCTGGAACTGAGCGCTCTGAAAGGCAAAATCTCTTTTGCACATGGTTTCCGTCCCTGGGTGCAGATGCTGCTTGAATGCCGTGCCGCCATGAAAGCGGAAGAGTTGCAGCAGGGCGCAGAGTCCGGGATCGCAGAACTCAGACGCAGCGGATGCATTGCAGTGGGGGAAATTTCCACTTTGGGACTGACACAGGAAATTTTACATAATTCAGGGCTTGCGGGTGTCTGGTTCCGGGAATATTTGGGGGGAATGGAGGGATTTGCAGAACATTCTGGAAATCCGTGCGGATCTGCACAGAAGGAAAGTCTGTTCTGCTTTGATTCCCTGGCCGGTCATGCGCCTCACACCACTTCCCCTGAACTGCTGAAAGCTCTCAAGGAAAAGACCCGGAAATACGGGCTTCCCTTTTCTCTTCATCTGGCAGAATCTGAGGATGAATGGGAATTTCTGCACACAGGCAGGGGGCCCTGGGCAGATTTTCTGACAGAACGGGGCATTGATTTCTCCGGATGGGGACTGCCGGTGCAGAATCCGGTCATTTATGCACATCAGCTTGGTCTGGCAGATGAGAAAAGCATCTTTGTTCATCTGCTTCATGCCGGGTACAATGATTTCGAATTACTCAAAGAACGCGGCAGTCATGTCTGCATCTGTCCCCGAAGCAATCACAATCTGCATGCACGGCTTCCAAATCTGCCTGAAATGCTGCGCGCGGGGCTGCATCCGTGTATGGGAACAGACAGCCTTGCCAGTGCTGAGTCCCTGAATCTTTTTGATGAAATGTCTTTTACTGCCAAATGCTTTCCGGAAATATCACCGGAACAGATTTTTGCCATGTCCACCGCAAACGGAGCCGCTGCCCTCGGACTTGCGGATCGTCTCGGTTCTCTTGTTCCGGGAAAATGCGGAATTTTCAATTATATACCCATAAGCAACTGTATATCTTCACATCTTCTGGAGCGTGTGATTCATGAAACTGTCTCTTGATTACTGTTTTCCCCGCAATATCCGTGTCGGGCGAATCAGCTATATGAACGTGGCCCCGGTTTACTATGGACTGAACAACGGCCACAAACCCCGGTGGATGGACATGATCTGCGCGCCGCCTGCCGTGCTGAACACCATGCTGGCTGCGGGGCAGCTTGACATCAGCCCCGTGTCTTCCGCAGCGTATGCCCGTAACCGGAAGGATTGGCTGCTGCTGCCGGATCTGTCCATTTCCTGTTTCGGAAAGGTCATGAGCGTTCTTCTGGTCAGCCGCTTCCCCTTTGCAGAACTGGACGGAAAATCTCTTGTGCTGACAAGGGATTCGGCCGCGGCTGCTGCCCTGACCCGTTATCTGTTTGCATCCAAAAAAATCTGTCCGCAGTTTGAAACCGGAAAAGTCCTCTGCCCGGATAATTTGCCGCAGAACGCGGGAGCAGCACTGGTTATCGGAGATGCAGCGCTCAAAGAGGACTGGTCAGCGCATTTCGATCATGTGTGGGATTTGGGACAGGTCTGGATGGAACGCACCCGGCTGCCTTTTGTCTTTGCCCTGTGGGCTGTGCGCAGGCAGTTTGCCGAAGAAAATCCGGAATCCGTATCCGCAGTGATTGCCGAGTTCCGAAGATCCAAATATATGGGAGAAGAGAATATAAACCGAATTGTCCCTCTTGCCTCGGAAAAACTGGGCATCAGCATGGATACCTGTGCCCAATATTACCAGCAGCTCCATTATGATCTCAGTTCCCTGCAGATCAGAGGGCTGGAGCGATTCTTTGACGGACTTTACAAAGAAAGGATTATCCCTGAACCTGTGCATCTTTCCTTTTTTCATGAGGAACAGGCATTCAGCCGGGTCCATGCGGCCTGAATTTCAGAAACCGGATTTTTCCAAAAAAATCCGGTTTTCTTTCCCGGCAATCGCAACAGGCTTTGAATTCAGAAACCGGATTTTTCCAAAAAATCCGGTTTCTCTGCCGGTTTCTTTTCCTGCAATCTCAACAGATTTTTTTCCCCGCTTCCATTGCTTTTTCCATAATCGTGTTCACATTCACCCTGCACAGTTTCCGGTTTTTCACCAGCATTTTCCCGTTTATCATCACATCCCGCACATCACTTCCCCGTGCAGCATACACCAGATGGGAAACGGGATCATACAATGGCACAAGATGCGGCTGATTTGCATCCACAATAATGATGTCCGCAGATTTGCCAATTTCCAGAGAACCGATCTGATTTCCGAGTCCGATGGCCTTTGCACCCTCAATGGTCGCCATTTTCAGCACGGAATACGCATCCATGACCGTGGGATCAAGGGTGCTGACTTTGTGCAGTTTCGCGGCTGTGTCCATTTCCCCAAACAAATCCAGATTGTTGTTGCTTGCACATCCGTCTGTTCCCAGCCCGACCGTAATTCCCTCTTTGAGAAATTGGGAAACCGGAGCGATTCCCGAAGCCAGTTTCATGTTGCTTTCCGGATTGTGGGAAATGCAGGCGCCCCGTTTTGCAATGATTTCTGTATCTCTTTCATCCACCCATACACAATGCACCAGCAGCGTTCTGCGATCCGGTATTCCGAGTTTGTCAAGATATTCCACCGGCGTCAGCCCGTGCGATTTGATCATCTGCTCTCTTTCTGCCTTTGTTTCAGATACATGAATCTGAAAAAGAATGCCCTGCGCATCTGCCGCAGATTTGGCTTTTTTCAGGGTCTCCGCCGAGCAGGTGTAAGGCGAATGGCAAAAGATCGAAGTCCGGATCAGAGGAGAGACATTGCCCCATTTTTTTGCAAATGACAGGGCAGTGTTCACATTTTCCGCAGGATTGGGAACTCCGGGCGCGGGAAAATCAATCACACCATGCCCCAGCACTGCACGAATGCCCATTTCCTGCACAGCTTCTGCAACACAATCTTCCAGAAAATAGCCGTCACAGCAGGTCGTGATACCCGAAAACAGCATTTCCGCACACGCCAGCATGGTTCCGGTTTTTACGGATTCCGGGCTGATATGCTTTGCCTCAGCCGGAAAAATATGCTGATTAAGCCATTGATCCAAAGGCAAATCATCGGCCAGGCCCCGGAACAGGGTCATGGGCATATGGGTATGCGTGTTCACAAGTCCGGGCATGATGATACCGCCTTTTGCATCAATTCTCTCCGCAGATTCCGGAAAAATTTCCGGTTTTGTGTGAAGAATTTTTTCAATTTTCCCCTGCCGGATGCAGACAAGTCCATTTTCAAGAATATCAGCCTCCGGATTCATGGTAATGACGGTTCCGCCGTAAATCACTGTATCAAAATACATCCCCATCTCCCCTGTATTCTCATTAAAATAACCTGTTACAAACAAAATCTGATGATTTTCAAAACTCTCAGGGTTTCCCAAAAAAATTGTACACAATCCCATGTTTTTCTCATTATCTGTTTTTTCCTTGACCCAAACCGGCATTTGGGAATAAAATAACAAATTTTCAGAAAAAAATACAGTTTTTCAGATTTTTTTGCCGCCAAGGCGCAAAGGCACAAAGTTTCACAAAGCCTTACCGCCTGTTTTTTTACAGATTCAGGTATGAATTCCAATGCTTTTTACTTCGGTTTATTTTTCAGATTTCATAAGAACTGAAAACAGACGCTGTGATCTCTGTGAAAACTTCTGTGTCCTCTGTGGGAAACCTTTGGACAGAAAGGACAGAATTTATTATGACAGCAGTTTCCCTGCATGAGCAGGATTTCTACGCATGGACAAAACAGCAGGCAGATATTCTCAAATCCGGCATACTTGCCAACTTGGATGTCGATTCTCTTATAGAGGAACTGGAAAGCATGGGAGCAGGTGAAAAACGGGAACTGATTCACAGGCTGACGTTATTGCTGGGACATTTGCTGAAATGGGTGTATCAGCCGGAAAGACGCAGCAACAGTTGGCGTGCAACCATAGAGGAACAGCGTCTGGAAGTTTTTGATTTGCTGCAGGACAATCCAAGCCTGAAACATCAGTTAAATCAAAATTTTGAAAAAGCGTATGCAAAAGCGGTATTGTTTGCCGTGAAGGAGACCAATCTGCCCAAGTCAGCGTTTCCCGGTGAATCCCCCTTCACATTGGAGCAGATTTTGGACAGAACCTATTTTCCGATTTGACGGATTTGACAACTTTCCAGAACCTGTCAAATTTCCGGTGTAATCCAATACTGCATTATTTAACCATGACGTGATTCTGATATAAAGCAGCAGACTGATTTTCAGCAAAATTCAGGCCGATTTATAGCAATCTCACGTTATAATTTATTATATTATCAGGTGAATTATGATACAAATTACTCTTCCGGACGGAAATGTCCGGCAGTTTGAAAACGCGCCCACAGGTTTTGATGTGGCCCAAAGCATTTCCGAGGGACTGGCACGGGAATGTGTGGCCGCAGAAGTTGACGGAAACATTGCAGATATTTATGCGCCCATTTCCCATGACGCAAAACTCCGGCTTCTGACCACCAAAGATCCGGAATCGTTGGAAATCATGCGCCACAGCGCAGCGCATGTCATGGCACAGGCCATTATGCGGCTGTATCCCGAAGCAAAACTTACCATCGGGCCGGTGGTGGAAGACGGATTTTACTATGACATTGACATGCCTGCGGTTTCCGAAGCTGATTTTGCAAAAATTGAAGAGGAGATGAAAAAGATTGTCAAGGCAAAACTCCCCATCCGGCGCAAAACTGTTGCCAAAAATGAGGCTTTGGATTTCTACAAAAATGAACCCTACAAAACCGAAATGATTTCCGATTTGCAGGACGGAACCATTTCTTTTTATGAGCAGGGCGAATTTACGGATCTGTGCCGGGGGCCCCACGTTCCGCACACGGGTTTTATCCGTGCCTTCAAACTCATGAAGGTTTCCGGAGCCTACTGGCGCGCGGATCAGACCAAAGCCCAGTTGCAGAGAATTTACGACAGCATTTTTGACAAAAAAGACCTCAAGGCGCATCTGGATTTTCTGGAAGAGGCAAAAGCGCAACGCAAAATCCGCGAACGTCTGGATCTGTTCAGCTTCCATGACGAGGCTCCGGGCATGGCTTTTTTTCATGCAAAGGGAATGGTCATCTGGAACACGCTGCTGGACTACTGGCGGGAGGAGTGATACGAAAAAGCCGGGTATGTAAGAAACCAAAACCCCGATTATGCTCAACCGGGCCTGTGGGAACGCAGCGGCCACTGGGAAATTACCGGGAAAACATGTACACTTCCTGCATTGATGATTTTGAATACGCGATCAAACCCATGAACTGCCCCGGAGGAATGCTTCTCTATGCGAACAAACCCCATTCCTACAAGGATCTGCCTTTGCGTCAGGCTGAAATCGGGCTGGTTCACCGGCACGAACTCAGCGGGGTGCTGTCCGGTCTGTTCCGTGTTCGCGCATTTCATCAGGATGATGCACATATTTTCATGACACCGGAGCAGATTGAAGGGGAAATCCTCGGCGTGCTGCAACTCGTGGATCGGATTTACAGCACTTTTGGGCTGGGATTTCACTTGGAACTGTCCACCCGTCCCCAAAAATCCATTGGAACGGATGAACAGTGGGCAATGGCCACCAACGGTCTGAAATCCGCTCTCAATGCCTAGTGGACAGGACTACAAAATCAATGGGAGGGACGGCACTTTACGGCCCCAAAGATTGACATTCACATCAAAGATGGGCTTTTGGGACGTGACATGGTGCGGGGCACAGTGCAGTTGGATATGTCGCTGCCGGAACGCTTTGATCTGAGTTATGTGGCGCGGATAATGAAAAACACCGTCCCACTTCACATTCACCGGGTGATTTGTCTATTGAACGCTTTTTCGGCATTCTCAATGAGCATTGGCGTGCGCCTATTATGGCTTGCGCCGGTCCAGGTCGAGCAGCGCCCATCAATGATGAACTGGTTCCTTACACACAGGAACTGCGGGCCTTTCTGGAAAGAGCAGGCATCCGGACAGAAGTGGATGACCGCACGGAAAGCCTGAACAAAAAAATCCGGGAAGCCCAGTTGAATTATATTCCCCTGATTGTCACCATAGGCGAAAAGGAAAAGGAAAACAGCACTCTTTCTGTGAGAACTCTGGATGGAAATGTGAAATACGGCATTCCCAAAAATGAATTCATTGTATTGGCTGTGGAGTATATCCGGGCAAGGAAGGCGGATCTGGATTTGTTTCGGGAATGAGGATATATAAATTAGGCTTTGGAATATAACTGTCCCTGATACCGGTACGGACTTCATGAATCATTCTGCTGTGAATTTTTTCACAGTAATGCTTTTTCTATTGACGGAGTGCAAAAAATTGTTTTTGCACTCCGAAATTATCAGGAAGTCCATACTGATTTCTTTAAAGAAGATCGGAAGTAAAACACTTGAATCTCATTATCTCACGTCATGCAAAAAGAAGACTCCGGCTTTATAATATTCCGGAATCAACGATTTTACAAATGATTGAACAATCAATGCCCCTCAATAATGGGCGATATGAAATTGTCCGGAATGCGGATAGTTTTGCATATCCCATTAAAATTGTATTTGAAATTCAAGAAATGGCCGTTACCCTGATTACTGCATATCCTCTGAAAAAAGGAATAAAATAATGAAGATTTATTACGATAATGAAGTGGATGCTCTTTATTTTGAACTTGGAACCGATAAACCGGACGGTGTGATTGAAATCTCTGAAGGCGTGAATCTTGACATGACACCCGATGGCAGAATTGCAGGCATTGAAATCCTTGATGCTTCCCGGAAACTGGCGATTCAGACAATTTTATCCTACAGTCTGGAACTGGATAAAAATATTTTTGTGCAGAAGGCAGCCTGAACCGGAACAAAATTTTACATCACTGTCTCCGAACCTTGTGCGTAATGCCGCAAATAAGGGTTCCGGAAGAAAAAAATTTAAAAAATTGGCATGAAATTTGTTTTTTCGATCTGATATGCAAAACTGCATGTTAGTCAGAAAAACTGTATAACAACTGGTTGTCGAGGGCGGTGGATTATCCGCTGATTGTTCGGCGCAAAACGCCTCACAACCATCGGATTTAGAGGTCTCAGGGAAAATTTGCTGGCTGATCCGCCGCCCGTTAGGCCATTTAAGAATAAACGTAATTAATCATACAAGGAATTTTTATGAATAATAAAAACTTTAGTAGCTTAAACGCTAACAGCTTGATTTTATTTAAAATGTCTAAAATTGGGTATTTTCTAAATATTCAATAAAATCAGAATGTTATGTTTTAAGTTACCAAAGTAGTATTATGAATAATAAAAATAATAAAGCTGAAAAAAGAGTTAAAGAAAGCTTAATATCTATTTCAGATGCGGTAACTCGAGAAGGTTGTAGCATAGTTCCTGGAGGTGGCTTGGCATACGATATGCTTAAAGCTCTTTATAATTTTGGGAAAAAATACTATACTGACAGAAATAATCAAAAGCTTAAAGACTTCCATGATAATTTACTTGATGGAGACCTTTATGAATTAGATTTTAAGAAGTTTATTGAAAAAGAATTTTCTGAAGATGACTATTATTCATTGCTCGCAAATTTAATTCAAGATGAAGAAACTGAAAAAGTGAAATACTATTCATCTTTAATGAAATCAATAATTAGATGAAGTGAATTATTATAAATCGCACTACATAAAGTCAATTAAAGATTTAAGCTGTCGAGATATAACAACATTACAATACATTTACATTAGTAATAATAATGAATTTGAAGGTGAGGGCAACATAACTGAACAGGTAAAAAAAATCACCGGAAATATCCCTCTGACTAAGATTTCTATTGCTAAACTTACAATGTTTGGTTTTTAGAAAATTCTGATAATGGTTTGTTACCGACATCAATAATTGATAATTTCATAGAAAGCATTTTTTTCCAAAAATGAACTCAACCCCACCACAATAGAAAAAAAAAGCTCGGTTCACTCCCTCCGGAAACGGAGCTGTGTAACGCTTTCCGTTGACATCTTCCAGTATCTGTGCCCTGTATTCGGTTACGATCTGCGAGATATCAATATCAATCACCTGCCTGGACTCATACCCGACTTCTTTGCAGTCTCCTTCGGGCAGGGAACCGGTATCAACAGGGATGTCCATGATGACATCAGGTTTATCAACTTTTTTGAGGGTTGTGCCTTCATGTCCCTCCTGACCGCCGGGTCTGCTGCGACTGCGTTCCTTTTTCTTTTTTTCCCGGTTCGGGTCCGATGACGGTGGTTTACTGCTGTTACTGCTGTTGAGACCCAAACGGTTGATCAGTACGGTGACGAGTACCAACAGGAGTTCAATGGACGCTTTCAAGGCCGGAGAGACATTCCGGTCTTCATCAAGCAAACGCCTTGTGTTATTAATTGTCGCATTGATATCTATGGATTCCAACTTCATTCATCACCTCTGTTTAAGAATGAAGTCAGTATACCACAGGTTTTTTGAACCGAATTTTTCGCCCGGAGCACCTCTGTGCCGGTTTTTCCGGCATGTTCACGTTTATTTTCTTGAAATCCTGGGGAATCTGGGCAATGTCATACACGAAAACAGAAAATGCTGAGTTTCCGAATAAAATTTCAATTTTTTGCAAAAAACCCTGTCAAGAAAAAAATGCAATTATTTATAATTTTTTTTGTACTGAATAGTTCTACTTTGGTAACTTAAACGATAATGCCTTGATTTTATTGCAAATGCTAAAAATTGCGTATTTTTTAAATATTTAATAAAATCAATAAGTTGTGTTTTAAGTTACCAAAGTAGTAATAATATCGGAATTGGAAATATCAGAGATGAAATCCGGATAAAAATTGGAGAATTTATTAAATTTATAGAATCTGAAGATATTGATTTCAGCAGCACTAAAAATCAGTACAGACTTTTTCTTTATCGTCTGAAAGTTGGTATCTTCTACGGAATTTCAGATAAAATCGGGGAAATAAGCAAAAAATTGTCAGTTTTCCATGATGATATAAAAGATGATGATGATTCAGACAAACAAAAAATAAAATCTGTTATAAAAGAATCAGCAGATATACTGTATGAACAGGAATGCATTCTGAATTCCTATGACAATATTGAATTTTATAAATTCCGTGAAATATATTCAACAATTCAAAATGTTAAATCAGATTTCCATAAAATGCTTACAGATGAAGATGTGGTAAAATATTTTCAGTTTAATGATATTGACAATCTGAAAGATAAAATCGAACAACTTGAAGATATTGTTCGTTTTATTGACAAATTCAATATTGCAGACTTTAAAACAGCAGCCATTTTAATCCGGCAGATAAATGAACTCCTGCCTGCATTGCCGGAAGATTTTGAAACGCTCAGAAAACAGATAAAATATTATCCATTATCAAAATTATTACATCATATTAAATCCTTCCAAAATATGAAAGTTCCGGATTTTCAGGAAATTGATCAGAATTTTAAGCATATTGAAAACAATATGTTAAACCTGCTTAAAGACGGTCATACAGATGACTTATTCTCTTTTGATCATAAGCGTAAACTGCAAAAAATTTTTTCAGAAATGCGAAAATTAAACATTTCTTTCAAATTATTTGCAGAAAAAAAATACAGTGCATTTCAAAAAATACAAATAATTTTTCATATCAGGAAGATAATTAATCAACTTTCTGAATTTATTGAAAAGGATATAAATGATGATTCAAAGAGTAAATGGAAAGGAAAGAGAAAATTAACAAAACTCTTAATGGTATTAATTGATCTATTCAACATATTTAAATCATCAACTCCTTTTCAATTCCCAAATACACATGAAATGGCATCCGCTCTTGATCGCACAATTGATGATATTTTTTATCTGATGGAAAATAAAGAAATATGGGAGTATACGGATTTTAAATCCCTTCAGAAACTGATACAGCTTGAAAGCTATCTTGCATCTGCTGATTCAGTTCAGTCAATACAAAACTCAGCAGATGTTTCAAACATCAGACAAAGAGAACTGCTGCGAGAAAAACTGGCATGTATGAATCCCTATGATTTTGAGGTTCTTATCAGCACCATACTGAATCATATGGGATATGAAAATATTCAGGTAACCAAAAAAAGCAATGATTTGGGAATTGATATGGTAGCTGATCTCAGAAATCATATGACAAAATTTACTGTTGCAATTCAGGTGAAAAGGCAGAAGGCAAATGTTGGCCGTCCTGTTCTGGATCAGCTCAGAGGCGCGCTGGGTTATTATCAGGCTGAGCAGGGAATTATTATAGCAACAGGCGATTTTGTCAAAGGATGCAAAGAAGCATCGGAATTGCCCGGTCAGCCAAAAATCAGGTTAATCAACGGTGAACAACTGCTTGATTATTTCTTTGAATACGGTATCGGAATAAAAACAGAAACCCTGAAACTCCAAAGCATTGATGAAGATTTTTTTGATAATTTTAACAAAAATTTGTCAGATAAATAGGGCTAATAAACAGGTCAACGAAAATTTTTGTGTATAAAAAAATCAGGTTTCTCGGAAAAACCGGACACCTCAAAACTTAAAACGTTATACACGAAAATTTATGGAACAATTCTTAATGACTGTACTTTGTTCAAATTGTCATCGTATGATTCATCGGAAAAAAATAATCCGCTTTCCCCTGAAGAACTGAAAGCTATCCTGTTAAAATTTAAAAAATAAAATTTCCAATATGTTGTTGCACCTTGACGGGGCGAAACGACTTCTGTGTTCCGTCCTTCGCCGTTGATCTTCATTCCACATTGACAAAGGCAAAATGAAATGAGACTCTATCTTGATAACTGCTGTTTCAGCAGGAACAAAAGCCGGGGATTTGCAGCAGCAACATCTTCTCCGGGCTCAGACTGACAGCAGTGCTTTGCGCTCAGAAAGTGATTCTCCAAACCCCAAATTTATGATTCCCGCGATTCAATCACCCGCATGGCTTTCCATTTTCCCTGACGGTAGCGCCACACAGACACGCAGCAAAGGGAAAAAATAAAAAAAGTGCAGCATGCCCACGCATAATACAGTCCTGCTCCGAAATGCACAATGCCCATCCAGACCGGCAGTACCATCACGATCAGGGAAAGAGTTCCCAGTGTCCACATGATAAAACGCGTGTCTCCCGCTCCCTTGAGAGCGCCGATGACCACCATGTAATTGGCATCAAAAAAAATATAGCAGGTGACAAAGCGCAGCAGAATCACACCTGTTTTTTCAATTCCATCTGCCTGTTCCCCGCTTCCGGTTCCAAACAGCGATAATGTATGTTCCGGCAGAAAAAGAAAAATCAGTCCCATGACAAAGGTGTAAGCCCAGGCAATGTGCAGCGTGCTTCGGGTGACAGACACAGCCTCATCCGAACGGTTCCGGCCAATGGCCTGCCCCACCAGTATGCTGGTTCCCATGGAAAGACCGAACATGGGCATAAACGCAAGGGAATTGACGGAAAAAACCATGTTGGTGACAGCCAGTTCCTGCCAGCCGATGCGTCCGACCATGAAGACAAAAAAGGTGAATGCGAAAATATCCATGGAAAACTGCATTCCCCCGGGGCCGCCAAAACGGATCAGGCGCACAAACAGCTCCTTTTCAAATCTCCGGTTTGTCAGCACGCCGAAGTTTCTGTCATTTTTCCGTGTGAAGATAAAAAAAGCGAAAAGTCCTGCCATGAATCCCCACGCGCTTACTGTGGCAATGCCCGCGCCAGCAATGCCCAGTTCCGGAAATATCCATATCCCGTTGATCAGCGCGTAATCCAAAGGAATGTTGAGCGCCATTCCCATGATGCTGATGACCATCACAGCACGGGTTTTTCCCAGCCCGGAATAAAAAGAGGACAGGCAGATTTGCAGGATATTGCAGACCCCGCCCAGACAGAGAATGCGGAAATACACCACTTCCGCGGCCTGCACTTCGGGCGCATGCCCGCCTGTGCGAAACAGGGGAACGGCAATAAACCACAATGCGGCAGTGCAGAGACCGGACAGCAGGGAAAACCATATGCCCTGCCAGAGCGCACTGCCCACCCTTTTGCGTTCCCCCGCGCCCGTGTACTGGGCAATGAACACGCTGACATATCCGGCAATGCCCATGAAAAACGAGATGAAAAGAAACGCAGCAACACCGCCGGGCATGGCGGCTGCAATCGCGGCAAGGGAATAGTGCGACAGAAACACCCGGTCTGTGAATTCCATGATCATGGTGGTGGATGTGCCGGCCACCAGTGGAAGACTGACGCGCAGCACTTCCCGGTACTGTTGCGGAAGCATGTTCACTCCGGAAGAAGATCGTAGAAATACATCAGGGTGTCGGAACGGGTGACAATGCCGATGATTTTTTCATTTTCCACCACCGGCAGATGACCGATATTGTGCGCAACCATGAGTTTGGCAGCCTCGACCGGACTGGCTCCGGGTTCAATAATGCGAACCTCCCGGTTCATGAATGCCTTGACCGGATTTTCCCACTGGGATTCTTTTCTGACTTTTTTGAAATCTCCGGTGGTGAGAATGCCGGCCATATTTTCGCCTTCTGTGACAGGAATGCCTTTGATGTGATGCTCTTTCATAAACATCTGTGCTTCCCGCATGGAAAGATCCGGGCTGATGGTCTTTACCGGAAAAGACATAATATCCGAAACCTGCACGGTTTCCTGCTGTTCGTGCATGAGCAGATCCAGTATGCGTTTTCGCATGGCCAGAGGGTTGGCGCATTTGCGCCGGATCATGGCAGAACCTGCTGCCGGATGCCCGCCTCCGCCCAGATGGCGCATAATCGCGCCCACATTGATCCGGTCAACATCGCTTCTGCCGATAATCATGCAGTTGTCATTGTCAGCACAAAAAATCACAAACACGGCATCCGCGTGCGATGATCTTCCGGTACATGTGCACCACCATTGAGAGCATCTGAATATGCCCCTCAATATGAACGATATTGATGCTGACACGGCTCCCATTGATCTCCAGTCTTTCGGTCTGCTGCATCATTTCAAACAGGATTTCCTTCTGCTCCCTTTCATAAGGCGGATTGAGAAATATGCCTGCAATATTCAGATCAGCCTGATTTTCAATGAGATAGGCTGCTGCATAGGCATCGGTTGCTGTGGTGGAGGGAAAACTCAGGTTTCCGGTGTCTTCATACAGACCGATAAGGAACAGGGTGGATTGAATGGGAGTCAGGGATATATTGCGTTTCCGCATCTCCCGCACCATCAGGGAGATATTGGCTCCGCTTTCCTCCACAACTGCCTGAACTGCATCAATATTGCCCTCATTCATATGATGATCCCACAGGACAATTTCCAGATCCTGTTTCTCCTGAATCATTTCCATGAGATCCAATCGATCCCAGCGGTTGGTGTCCACCACAACAAGCTGATCCACCTTTTCCGGATCAAGATCATCAGCCATTATCATGCTGAAAGAATTTTTGTGTATGGCCACAAAACGTTTGACATTGGGATTGAGGGTTCTGGGACATACAGCCACTGCTCCGGGATAGAGCAGGGTGGCCCCGATGAGAGAGGCCAGGGCATCAAAGTCCGTGTTTTTGTGTGTTGCCACGATCTGCATTATGGTTTTTCCTGTGATTGCAAGGATTTTTTGTATTTGCGGTTTTCATCCGTATAGGCGCCGTCATGGATCAGCAGTTCCCGCATGTCCATGTAAAGGGTGCGAACCAGTTCATATTCAAAAGGGGAATCAAAATCCCCGTAACTGAAGGGCATGGAAGCCCGGAATTCCAGACTGTCAACCGTGCTGAGGGCCAAATCCGTGAAGGTGCTGATGTCCATTGCCCCGACCATGAGGGTTTTGGCAAAGGAATCTGTCGCGCTGCCTGTCACATCCCGCAGATTGGAGGGTCCAAGAATGGGAATCATCAGGTAAGGACCGGGTTTTACCCCGTAAACACCCAGAGTCTGACCAAAATCCTCCCGATGCTTGATCAGCCCGATTTTGGTGGCCGGATCCCAGAGTCCCAGTCCGCCCACTGTGGTGTTGACCATAAACCGTGCCATCACCTCCCCGGTTTTTTCCCCCTTGCCCTGCAGGACGCAGTTGCCCATGACCAGTATGTCTCCCACATTGGAAAAGAAATTTCGGATCCGCTCCCGCACCGCCTGCGGTATCACCTTTTCATATGCGCGCACCATCGGTTCCATCACATTGTTGTCCACCACTGTGTTGAAAAGATAGATGCGCCGGTTGACAGACTCCAGGGGATCATAAACATCCAGAAAAGCCAGATGATCTCTGGGGTGTTTTGAATCTTTCTTCATTTTTGTCTGGGATCGGAATTGCGGATCACCGGTTTCTGAGAGATTCCGGTTTTGTGACGCGCAGCCGGTCAGCACCATTCCCAAAATTGCCAGAAAAATAAAATATTTTTTTTGAATTGTCATAAATATTGTTCCTTAACTTTATCTGCCGGGCAAAGCCTGAGCAGCGTTGATACCCCGGTTCACTGTAACGGATAAAAACTGGGTCTGAAAAATGAATTACAGAATGATTGCACCGCCGGACACAGAGAGGATCGTATTCACCAATGCTTTCAGTTCCGGACATTCGCCTATAGCCACGGATAAATCATTTCCCTTTACCCTTAAAATGCGCCCGGCATCACGCGGTTTCACATATCTCTTCCCGACCTTTCCGATTCTGAAAATTTCTTTTATGCGATAGGCAGGCGGATTATCATGATTGACGGTTTCCGGTTTGCCGGATGGCGCCTTTTTATTATGTCCCGCCAATTTCTGAATTCTAGACCAGCAGGGCAGTAACCACGCCTCAAAATCGTGCTGTGCGACATGCGGATGAAACCGGGGTTCGTCACCTACCCACTGTCTCATTTTTGCTTTGGCATCCGCAGCATTCGTAAATGTCGGGGGATTACTTCCTGTATAAACATCTGTTAAGGCAATTATATGATCAGACGGCTTTTTTCCGCACAATAAATGCCGAACAACACTTTTTAATTTTTCTCCGGCAGATATTAAGCCATGATAGGGATTGAAATCCAGTTCGGGCATTCTGCCTGGCAGTCTTTTTTCAAGAAATTCTATCAGATGTGGCTTAAATGCTGTTTCGGTTTTTCCTTCCACAATCAGGGTAATCTTCATGATCGTCCTCCCATCCGCCCCATCCGCCAGACTTCATCAAGACTGTAATCTTTCAGCCATTCATCCAAATCCAGCGTATCCCCCCATGCAGCAGTGGTATTTCCGTCCTCATCACTGTCCATGACAAGCACTTCTTCAGGGGCAAGAAAGCGGATGAGACGGTCGGAATGTGTCGCCACAATAAGCTGTGTCCGTTCTGAGGCTTCACGCATAAGATCTGCCAGAAGACTGAGCAGTTCGGGATGCAGGCTGACCTCCGGTTCATCAATCATCGTCACAGTTGAAAGTCCCGGACTTTGCAGTAAAGAAACCAGCCAGAGAAAACGGAGTGTGCCTTCAGAAAGTTCGTTCATAAAGAAGGGCTTGGTGAAATTTCTGTCTTTCCAGGTCAGTGTCAGCATTCCGGCAGCCACCGGGGGAAAACTGAGCGATTCGAAACTGCTGAAAGCGGCCACCAGGGTATCTTCGATAGTCTCGTAACGATCCCGGTTACTTTCACGCAAATAATAGAGGAACGGGATCAAATCCTCACCGTCCGCACCGGGCAGATCAGCAGGCTTCATCTGCTGCGGCAGTTTGACAGGAGCGCGATGTCCAACGTCCAAAACATGATACTGCGTGACAGAAGCAAGAATACGCCGGAGTTCCTCAGGCTGCCTGAACATTTTAGGAACCTGAAAAAGAGAAGTTTCAAGCGGATTATGCTCCCAGTCCGGGCGAACGAGACGTTCTTCCTCAATTTGGAAATACCGAATATCCCCGTCTTTGGAATCTATATGGTTAAAGGGATCTGTATTCCCCTGTCTGATTTGTGAAAGCACCTCACGGGAAATCGCATATCCGGAACCTTTGGGTGCCAGATGCAGTTCGTATTGAAGAGGGTTGTATCCGGGTACGTTCATGTCTACAGAAAAAAACACAGAATCTGCTTTGTCACGGGTTAAAAGACCGGACACTCCGCCGAATTGCGAAAGTCTGCTGTTCAACCCCCCAGCGGCAGATGCGGAGAGGAGAGAATAGGCATCCAGCAAAGATGTTTTTCCAACGCCATTGGCCCCGATAAGAACCATCAACGGCCTCATGGGCAGATCAATGTCTTTCAGCTTTCTGAACCCGCCAATTTTGAGATGATTGATCCTGTACATGTCTGTTGTTTCCTGTAAATTTGGATTTTTTATATTCATTACAATGAAAGAATCAGAGTGATGAGCATCTGCTGAACCGGCATTCATCCTCATTAACCGGTTTGATCCACCAAAATATCCCTGTCATTTATAAACATGTCCCCTGTAACCTGCTTTAAAAATAAACAGTTCTTCCTTTGTGGCACGGAACAAAATCCTTACATCATCGATTCGCAGCCTGAATTCTTTCGGATTCGGAAAAAGCCTTCTGATGTCAAGTCCCTGTGTTTTATTTTCCGTGAGCTTTTGCACAGCTTCTTTGACAGATTTGCGTTTTCCTTCCGGAAGACTGCGGATAAATTTATCCGCCTTTCTGCTGATCCGGAAGATACGATCTTCAGCTTTTACCATTTTTCCATTGCTTCCCTGAGATTGATACTTTCTCCATTTTCTCTTTCTTTAAAAGCATGTTCCCTGTCTTTCCAGTCTTCTTCACTCATAAATGCAAAATCATCAAACCACTTCCAAAACAGGTTTGTATCAATAATAGCCTGATTTTCAGTGTAAAATTTCATAAAAAAAGGCAGTTCCTCAATTCTTTGCATACGCATGTGATTCTCCTTTGGCTGTTCTCATTCATCAGTATTTAAAATTATCGGAGTGCCAAACGTTCGGCTGAGCTTACGTCGAAGCCTGAAAGTTTGGCATTCCTCCACTCTTGCGTCAATGACATTCAGCAGATCGAAAACTTTCCAGAGGAGTGCAAAAATTGGCTTTTGCACCCGGAAATGCCCGGTCAGCCGTGCAAAAAATAATTTTTGCACTCCCGGAAACGCTCTGCTGAAAACTTTTCGATCTGCTGACATTGGCACAGCGCAGAGAAAATTTTCAGTTTTTGAAAAAATTCAGCATGTATTCTGTATTGGGGCCGTAAAGAATATTGCCCAGATGACCGCCCAGAGGATAAATTCTGGCACGGTTTCCAAAAGTGGCGCGAATAAAATCCATATCTCCGCTGTTTAAAATAATATCATCCGCATTGTGAACCACTCCGATTTTCGGGCTGTTTTTCAGATATTTTTCCAAAGATTTCAGGCTTATTTCCCGAATCAGCGATTCCCTTGTGCCGGAAGGATGACTGCTCTGCCAGTGGGGAAGGAGAATCTTGTCCAGATAATCGGCAAAAGTCCAGTGCAGCACTTTCTTGAAATGCTGTGTCACCGAAGTTCCGGCAGTGATGATTTCATCCCGGTCCTTGACATATCCGCCGTTGGTGAGCATATCCACCGAAAACACCACATTGGCCAGCGCCAGACGGAAGGCAACACCGATAAGCCCTTCCATTTCCTCTGTCTGCAGCGGCGCAATGCGGTTGATGTCATAGAGAAACTCCTCATCAATATACACATCCCCCTTGTATTCAAAATACCGGGATGCCTTTTCAAAAATATTGTCAAAAAAAATATCAGCCCGCTGCCGCAGGTTCCGGGTGACAAAATCATCAAACACTTTGGTGGACGCAAACAGATCCACCGGAGGATTGATGAGCAGCACTTTTTTGAAATTAAAGACCTTTTCCCTTTCATCCAGTTGGGAGATGAACGCTGCGTTCAGTCCCCCCAGACTGTAGCCGGTCAGATAAAAATCCGTGACAGCAATGCGCTTTTTTGCCTCATCATACGCCATCTGCATGATGCGGTAAATATCTGCCGCATCCTCGGAACTGATGCCCGGAATGCCGGACGTGGAACCCATGGCCGCAAACCGCCGGGTAAACGGGGAATTGAGGCAGATGACATGAAATCCCGCGTGATAAAACAGATTCTGCATCATTCTGACCTTGCCGGTTTTGTAGTTGGAGCCTGTGCCCGGAATGATAAAAATCAGGGGCGCGGTTTCCCCCTTGCGGAATGCCAGACTGAATTTGTATTTCCGTATATCCCTCATGGAAGGGGGCATTTCTTTGTCCCTGAACACCTCCAGTCCATATACCCACTCCCGGAAAAGAGGTTCCTTCAGTTCATCTTTTGGGGGTGTGCCCGCAATGGTGGCCATCAGCGGATCCCTTATGGGAAAATGATAATCCGCGACTTCCAGGGCACAGGCACATCCGCTGCACCACAGCACTGCCGCCAACAGTCCGGACAGGACTGCTTTCCATTTCCGGATCATATTCTGAATGATGCTCAGGATAATACTCTCCGACTGTTTTTTTCTGACCCTGCTTTTGATTTGCACTGTTTTATCCTCCAAACTGTGAATAGACGAGCGCCTCTGTTTACATCAAAAGTCAGATTTTGCCAACGAAATTTTTTCTGCACTGAACCGGAAAAAGTGTTCCGGATCGGAAAAAATTGCATTGCAGGGGAGAGGCTTTGCTTCCGGTAAACAGGGATGGCCACAAGAGGGGCAGTCAACCGCTTCAGATTGACAATCTTCTGATCCAGATCCTGTTTAAGGTGATTTCCGGAAAAGAATATACCCCGGATCTGACAACTTTCCAAAAGTTGTCAGATCGTTCAGATGACTGAACCGGTATTTTTATTTTCATAAATAACCTAAGCACTTTCCGGTACAGAAACACCAGAGCATTCATGGCCTGATTCCGGGTGGCGGGTGAAACATGTCCGTCCGCCGCCGGATGCGTCAGGAACTGTTCAATTCTGAGTTTCCCGTTTTCCAGCTCATCACGGGATTTTATTTTATGAAACCGGATAAATCTCTTAATCCGGGTCGCAGTATGATCGCTCCGTGCGGATGGAGCAATGATGAAGCCGCATCCCCTCACGAATTTCATCCATGATTCTTCTGTCTTTTGTGCTTGACACAAGCTGCCCTGATAAAGTATGTTTCATTCAGTTATACGAATCGAATTTTGGTTTTTTACGGCACAAAAGCTGCTTTGATCGTCAGTCAAAGGCTTTTGGGAGCCTGATTGTGAGAATCTGTTC
>JAWKPW010000087.1:0-23893 GCA_041390465.1 Desulfobacterales bacterium
ATCCGTAAGGAGCAAAAGACTATCAAAATAGACACAGACAAGTATTTGATAACCGGAGTTCCGTTCTATAACAATGCAAACGAAAATGAATTTAAGACAACATTAGAAGCTGTGCTAAATGAATAGAATATCGGACAAAGCACATAACCAGTCGTTCAAGCGGACGGCGGAAAAAGTCCCTCCGCCCCGTTAAATCAGACAGTTATTTCCGTGGGTTATAAAAACGCATAAAATATGCTATCCGTGAAAGGTTATTTTTGCACACCCCGGAATGAATTGCCAGCCAACCCGATCGATTCACCAGACAGAGCCGGTGATCTCTACATTAGGCTTTCATTGGGAGGTATTTAAAGTATGAGTGGTCAGTATTCTCCTGAAACATGCGGAGCATGTAAAGGAAAAGGTCAATTTGTTTCCAAGACTGGTTTTTTCTGATGAATATTCAGTATGTTCAGCCTGCGGTGGTTCTGGCAGTGTATTAGTTGTACAACCATCAAAACGTTGTGCTCTTTGCAAAGCTAATGGATGTTATATACCGAGAGGTGGTTTTAAAAATATATGTTGTAAGGCTTGTAATGGTACAGGGTGGGCAAATGCACAGAGCAAATTATTCTTATATAGCTTTTAAGATAATTATTTTGGAGTAGGTTGGGTTGAACGAAGTGAAACCCAACACTCTGAGTTTGTTGGATTTCGTTCCTCAACCCAACCTGCGGAGAGCCCCAAATTTATTTTCTTAAAAACTATACTGCACAACCAATTTACTTTTTATATTATCAAAATCACTGTGTCGGATTACGCTGACGCCAATCCGACCTGCTTTTGATCATCCAAAATTCAACGTGGTCATGCACTACTTTGGCTCTTGTGCCAGTTTCCTGATTCTGTCCATGATTTCCGGAAACTGCGCCACAAGTTTTTCCCATTCAATGAAATTGTACTGCTGCACCGCCCTTTGCAGCCTTCTGCTGTAACGGATCAGAAGATGAAGCCGGCATTCTGTGCCCATATGCCCCAGACGATCTGCGAGTTTTTTTGTTTCCTCAATGAAAAACGCCTCTGTGTATTTTTTCCATTCCGGAAGAAATTCATCCTCCAGCATCCGGATGAGTCCCGGAAGACGGGCCTTTGTTTCTTCCGCAAGGATTTCAGACAGCGGATCGGAGTCCTGCTCCTCTGACCGGTGAAAAAGTTCGGGAAACATGTCTGACACGGCAGATCGGAACATTTCCACCTCCTGCTCCAGTCTGGTTATCAGGGCGGGTACAGTGTCTGTCTGGTTTTCCTTTGAAGCGATTTCCGTCTGACAGGCTATGCCGCTTATTCTTTCTGCGGAAACATTGGAACTGATTCCTTTGATTTTATGCGCATGAAACTGTATTTTTTTCACGTCATTCTTTTCTGCGGCTGTCTTTAATTCTTTGATTTCACAGAACAGATGTTCGGATATGCCGGATAAAATTTCCATCATGAGCATATTGTCTCCCCCCAGTCTGTTCAGAAAATCCTGAGGGTTGAAGATTTCAGGGTTCAGCAAACAGTTATCCGTTATCCGTGAATCATTGTTTACCGGTGACTGACCATTGTTCACTGACAACTGATCATTGATAACTGACAGAAGTTTGTCCATGTCTATGGGTTTTGCAATATAGTCGTTCATTCCCGCGTCAAGGCATTTCTGACGATCCTCTTTGGTGACATTCGCGGTCATGGCCACAATGGAAATTTTCGGATTCAGAACCCCGTACTCCGGACTGCGGATCAGCCGCACAGCCTCAATGCCGTCCATTTCCGGCATCTGCATATCCATGAAAACCAGATCATAGGCTTTTTCCCGGAGTGCCTCCGCAGCTTCTCTTCCGTTGTTTGCAATATCTGCGGAAAAACCGGATTTTTTCAGGATGGCCAGCACCACTTTCTGATTGAAAAGATTGTCTTCCGCCACAAGAATGCGGATGGGTTTTGTCTGCATTTCTGCTGAGGATTTTCCGCTTTTGTCCGCTGCACCGGATCGCGGGGCAGAAGAAGTGCCGGGTGCTGTTTCCGCTGACTGAGCGTATCCGAAATCAGATGCCTCCCCGCATTCAAATACTGCGGTAAACCAGAAAATTGATCCTTTGCCTTCCTCTGTTTCAAAACCGACTGTTCCGCCCATGAGTTCTGCCAGTTGTCTGGAAATCACCAGTCCCAGTCCTGTGCCTCCGTATCTCCGGGTGGTGGAGCTGTCGGCCTGGGAAAAGGGCTGAAACAGGCGATCCCTGCGGTTTTCGGGAATTCCGACACCTGTGTCACTTACCGCAAATTTCACCGTGCAATGTGTCTCTGTCTGATCCTGCCGGGAAACACGGACACTTATGCCTCCCTTTTCCGTGAATTTGATCGCATTGTTGAGAAAATTCAGCAGAATCTGATGGACCCGGATCGGATCGCCTGAAACATGGGGGGGAAGGACCGGATCAAAACTGTGTCTGAGGAACAGCCCTTTTTCCTCTGCTTTGGGTCTCAGAATCCTGACAGCAGACTCAAGTGCTTCCCTGAGGCTGAAACCGGTTTTCTCCAATTCCAGTTTTCCGGCCTCGATTTTGGAAAAATCCAGAATTTCATTAATCAGGGACAGCAGAATTTCCGAAGAACTCATGGCAGTTTCCGCATAATCCCGCTGTTCCTCATCCAGTTGTGTATCCAGCAGGAGCCGGGTCATGTTCACAACCGCATTCATGGGGGTGCGGATTTCATGACTCATGTTTGCCAGAAATTCGGATTTGGCAAGGGTTGCGGCTTCGGCTTTCTGTGCCAGAAGATTGGCCCGTTCCTCGCTTTGTTTCAGATGCTGTTCCCTTTGCCGGATTCCCTCTGACATGGCACGGAAGCGATCATAAATCATTCTGAGCTCAGATACGCGAAAATTTTCATCACGCAGATCCGAAAGCGGAAATTCTCCCTGTTCCAAATGTCCCATCTTTTCACAGAGCCGGTACAGGGGACGGAGCACCCATCGGGAGTACAGATGATTTTTCAGAATGATCAGCACAATGACAAGACCCATAAATGCCAGATAAAATACAATGAATGATTTCTGGAGGATGCCCGGAAATTCAGCGGGAATGAAAATGACCACTTTGGCGCCGAGCTTTCCTGCTTCTGAAACAATGGGAATCCAGTCGCGATTCCCTGCACTCACCATATTCTGTGTTGACGGCCTGCCTTTCCACTTTTTTATATCCACCGTAAAGACATTGAGTTCCGGATTGGATGCTGCCATCACAAAACCGTCTTTTGAGACAAACATAATCGGTGTGCCGGAAAATCCGGAAAATTTGACAAGAAAGGTGCGGATATATTCCAGATTCATCCGCACAGCATAAATTTGCTCTGCCTTCTGATGTGCATAATAAATGCCCGGTGCATCATCTTCCATGCCCCGCATGATGTCGGAAAACATCTGCTCCCGATCCGCGGATTGCAGGTAGGCCCCCAGCTTTCCGCCTGAAAAGGAAAAACCCGCAAAAACTTTGCTGTCCTCAACAGATTTATAGATACATTCAATGCGGAGCCGGGAATTCAGACGATACATATCTGAAAATTCAGTAAAAATCTGTTCTGCATATCGTTTGCGCTCCTCTTCGGACAAAGACAGGAATATCCGGAGCCGGTTTCTTGCTTCGGCAAGCTGCGTTTCCAGAAGCAGATGCACCTTGTTTGCATCAGCCAGACGCAGTTCAAGATAGCGGCTGTTTGACTGTGCCAGCATCAGCCAGATGCTGAACAGCAGAAGAGCGGAAATGAGAACGACTGCTCCGCTCTCCATCAGCAGCAGACAGGTCCTGAAGCTTTTTTCCTGTCTTCTCATCATTGCAGTTCCTTTTTGAGATCGTGCAGAAAATAAAATTTCTGGGTGACATCGCCGTAAGGATCAAACCGGATTGTGCCAAGACTGGTGTGATGAATCTGACCGGAGAGCAGGTATTTTTTTGCAGATTCCGGTGTGTGATGGCCGGCTGCAAATGCCTGATCCAGCAGTTCCAGTGCCTGCCACACCCCAATGGTCATGGAATGGGGCTCATAGTCAAATCTATTTTTGAACCGTCTGAAATAACTGTCAAAGGCCGCATCAGAAAAACGGGATGGATACGGGCTGGGCAAAATGATGCGCTCAATCGCGGAACCGGTCATTTCCAGAAGAGCCGGGGAACGTGTCCAGGGAGTGAGAACAATGGGAGCATCCGGATGATGATGATGAAAGAGTTGGGCAATGTTCGCGATGGGAGCCTGAAAACTGCCTGCCAGAATGTACAGGGCATCGAATTGTTCTGACATCAGTGTGTCAAATGCCTTTGGATCAAATGCTGAAACCCGCAGTTTCCGGTGCACCATCTGCCATGCTCCCTGTCGGCCCAGTTCTTCGGAAAAAAAGACAAAAGCCGGATCTGTGTAAGGCAGATTCCCGCTGTCCTGCAGCACCAGCAGCCGGGAGCCGGGCAGGGTGCGGACAAAGCGGGCAATGGCCTGCTGTTCCTGCCCTGCATCGGCAACAATGCGCAGATGATAATCCTCTCTGCCGCTCAATGCGGAACTGGTGGCAGCCGCGTTGATGAGAAGAGCAGAAGAATCGGCAAACAGATGCACACTGGCAACTGCGCAGTTGGACGGATGGCTGGAAATGAAAAACTGCACGCCCCGGCTCATTGCTTCTGCAATTACCTCCGGCGTTTTTTCAGGATTCCACTGATCATCCACCAGGACGGCCTGAATGCGGCTGTCCGGATGCTCTTCCAGAAAAAGCGCGGCAGCGCTGATTTCACTGGAACCCACCACAGCGCCCGAACCCATCCAGCAGACAATGCCGACCGGTATGGGACCGGGTTTGCGTTCAAAGAACCACAGGATTGCTCCTGCGCAGATGAAAATGCAAATCCCGATGATGGCAGTCACAGCAGTTTTTTTCATAATGTTTCCTCCATATTTTTATAAAAAAACAGCATAAACTTCCAGTTGCCCAGCCCATGCAGGGTGTGCAAAACCGCTGTCAGAAATCCGAACTGTCCCATGCGTGAAGCGATTTTGGACACCATACACGATGCCTCTGTCAGCCTTGAATCTGTGAGTTGCAAAAAACCGGATTTTTCGAAAAAATCCGGTTTTTCTGAACAGTTCAGCACATAAAATCAGAGTTGACAAAGCAGTACTGCTTTGTCAAGTTCATTGTGACGGATTTTAACCACAAAGGAGACAAAGACGGCACAAAGATCACAAAAAAACGGTATCCGTCAGTTTTGTTTTGACAAAGCGCTGCTGCAAAAAGCAGCATAATCTTCCGGCTTGCAAGTGACATAAGTTTCCAGTTTGTGCAGATTAAAAACGATCTGGAAGCCTGTTCTGCTTTGGTTCTTCCGCCAGCTTCCTGATTCTGTCCATGATTTCCGGAAACTGCGCCACAAGTTTTTCCCACTCGCTGAAATTGTACTGCTGCACCGCCCTTTGCAGCTTTCTGCTGTAACGGATCAGAAAAGGAAGCCGGCATTCTGTGCCCATATGCCCCAGACGATCTGCGAGTTTTTCTGTTTCCTCAATGAAAAACGCTTCTGTGTATTTTTTCCATTCCGGCAGGAATTCTGCCTCCAGCTTCCGGATCAGTCCGGGAAGACGGGATATTGTTTCTTCCATAATAATTTCAGAATGCTGTTCAGATTCATGCACCTCTGATTTCTGGAAAAGTTCGGGAAATATGTCTGACACGGCAGATCGGAACATTTCCACCTCCTGTTCCAGTCTGGTTATCAGGGCGGGGACAGTGTCTGTTCGGTTTTCCTTTGATGCAATTTCCATCTGAATGGCAATATCCCTTATTCTTTCTGCGGAAACATTGGCACTGATTCCTTTGAGAAAATGCGCCAGATGCCCTGTTTCCTTTTCATCTCCCCTTTCTGATGCCTTTTTCAACTGTGCTGTCACTTCGAAAAAATGATCAGGAATATCCGCAATCATTTCTTTCAGCAGAATTTCATTTCCGCCCATCCGGTTCAGGAAATCCTGACGGTTGAAAATTTCAGTGTTCTGTGAACGGTTATCACTTGTCACTGATTCCTTTTTTACTGGTAACTGACCGCTGTCTGCTGATAACTGATAATTGATAACTGACAGAAGTCTGTCCGTGTCTATGGGTTTTGCAATATAGTCGTTCATTCCCGCGTCAAGGCATTTCTGACGATCCTCTTTGGTGACATTCGCGGTCATGGCCACAATGGGAATATCCGGATTCAGAACCCCGTATTCCGGACTGCGGATCAGCCGCACTGCCTCAATGCCGTCCATTTCCGGCATCTGCATATCCATGAAAACCAGGTCATAGGGTTTGCTGCGGAGAGTCTCCACAGCCTCCCGGCCGTTTTCTGCAATATCGGCTGCAAAATTGAATTTTTTCAGCATGGCCAGTATCACTTTCTGATTGAAAAAATTGTCTTCCGCCACCAGAATGCGCAACCGCGAATTCCCGATGCCTGACGGCAAAGGGTTAGCGGATTCCGCCTCCCTGTTATCCGGACTTCCGCATTCATTGTTCACCGCTGCACATTCACCATTGATCATTTTCCTTTCCGCATTCCGCAGTGTTGCAGTAAACCAGAAAGTTGAACCTTTGCCTTCCTCTGTTTCAAACCCGACTGTTCCGCCCATAAGTTCGGCCAGTTGTCTGGAAATTGCCAGACCAAGCCCGGTCCCTCCGTATTTCCGGGTGGTGGAACTGTCGGCCTGGGAAAAGGGCTGAAACAGACGTTCCCTGCAGTTTTCAGGAATTCCGACCCCCGTGTCTGTGACCTCAAATTTTGCCGTGCAGTGTGTGCCTGTCTGGCTTTGCATGAAAACACTGATGGTTATGCCTCCTTTTTCCGTGAATTTGACTGCATTGTTGAGAAAATTGAGCAGAATCTGACGCACCCGGACCGAATCGCCTGAAACATGCGGGGGGAGATGCGGATCAAGGCGGTGTGTCAGCCACAGACCTTTTTCCTCTGTTTTGGGTTTGAGAATTTTTATCACGGATGCCACTGTATCTTCCAGACGGAAATCGGTTTTCTCCAATTCCAGTTTTCCGGCTTCGATTTTGGAAAAATCCAGAATGTCATTGATCAGAGAGAAACGGGATCTCCGAAAATTCTGCGTTTTTGGTTTCACATAATCCAGCGCTTTCACCAATATCCAGTTGTGTATCCAGCAGGGCCGGGTCATGTTCTGCTTCGCATTCATCAAGAGTGCGAATTTCATGACTCATGTTTGCTAAATTCAGATTTGGCACGTTGGCTGATTCCGCTGTCTCTTTGGCTTTCAGTTCAGCATCTCTGCAAACTTGCGATGAATTGACAATCGCGGATGGTTCAATGGCTCCGATCGTACCATCTGGAGTGAAACGCAGGCATTTCCGAACAACAGGTTTCCTTTCCCAGCAGGTTCGGATAATAATGTTCCGCCATCATTGTCCTCTTTTCTTTGGGATCATCACGGTATATTTTTCATGTCCTCCGAGGACTGCATTGCCAGATCGATCAGAATGGGTCTGCGTTCCCCGTAAAGGAGGCGACGCATATTCATAATCTCCTCTGCCCAGCATGTCCTCCGCGTTTATGCCGGTCATGGTTTCCATTGCCCGGTTCCACGCAAGAACCTTTCCGTGCGTATCAATCACAAACATGGCATCCGGCAGAAAGTTGATAATGTCCGACAGCAGCCGCTCTTTTTCCCTGAGCAGTTCCTGTGTCTTAATCCGTTCACTGATATCTTCCACCATTCCGATGACATGACTGAGATTTCCGGATCTGTCCCTGATGCCGGAAACTGTCAGATTTCCCCACACGATCTGCCCCCCTTTGCGGATATAACGTTTTTCAATGGAATAATGTCTGCGTTTCCTTCGCGCATCTCTGTAAAAAGTTTTACATCCTGCTCCCAGTCATCAGGATGGCTTATCTTTTCAATTCCCAAATGGCACAGTTCATCCCCTGTATATCCTGTAAAGCGTTCCATGGCCGGATTTGTCATAACAAACCTTTTGCTGCCAGTCTCCAGCAGAACAATGCCAATCGCGGCATCGATGCTCAAGATTGCCCGGAGAACAGCTCTTCCTCCTGGCGCAAGGCTTCTTCGGTGAGCTTGCAGTGATGTCCTTGTGTGTGCCAAATAGTCCTGTTGAGGCTGCCCAAGTCGAATTGCGGCTCTCATCACTTTGCCGCTGTCCAGAATCCATTTATAGGTTCCGTCTTTGCACTGAACCCGATGCTCGCTGTAATAAACTGGATTCTCCCCGGATAAATGTTTGTTTATTTCTCTGTAAACATAGTCTGTATCATCCGGATGCATACGAGCGCTCCACTCCGTAAGACTGTCTCCGATTTCCTCAGGCTCATATCCGATCATTCTTTTCCACTGATTTGAGAAAAAGACCGTATTGGTCTCCACATTCCAGTCCCACACACCATCGCCGATGCCTTCCAAAGCAAACTGCCATCTTGCCTCGCTCTCCCGCAAAGCCTGCTGAGCGCGTATGCGATCAGTGATGTCAATGGTAAAACCCGCGAGCATCCGGGGGCTGCCTTCCATATCCACCGGAAATTTGATGGTGGTGTAATACCGTCCGTTCAGTTCCTCATCCACCTGAACCAGTTTCCCCTCATAAAGAATTTTTTTGTCATCTTCGATCATGCTTTTGGCCAGATCCGAGGGAAAGAGTTCATCCATGGTTTTTCCCAGAATATCCTCCAGAGGCATTCCCAGCATGTTTTCATAATTCCGGCTGAGCTGGACAGACCGGATATTGTGATCCTTGAAAAAAATATAGATGGGACTGTTCTCCATAAACGCCTGAAAAATTGTGTCCTTTTCCCTGAGCATAGCCTCCGCGTGCCTGCGCCTGCTGATGTCAAATCCGGCCCCGATCAGTCTGTGGACGCTTCCGTTTTCATCCCGGATTGCTGTCACAGACACATCCGCCCATATGACACTTCCGTCTTTGCGGACATATCTCTTTTCCAGACGGTAGGAATCTGTTTTCCCCGCAAGGATATTCCGTATATGCTCTTCCGTTATCCGGACATCATCCGGATGACTGATGGCAATGTTCGGAAGATTTTCCATTTCCGCGTCCGTATATCCCACCAACTGTTCCAGGGCTTTGTTGTGCTGAAGGATCTTTCCCTCTGCATCTGTCACGGCAATTGCAACACCTGCCATATCAAATGGCCTCAGACTTTTCCCTGTCCTGAGTGCTTCCTCCTTTCGCATTACGCTCCGCAATTTCCTTTGCCAGCTTTCTGTTCCAGTACAGGGAGATGCCAAAATGATGAGAGCGCGGAGACTGCCGATATCCATTTCAGAAGCTGAGACCAGTTGGCACGGTATTCCAGTCTGACCCTGCACCATTTCACAATGGCATCATGTTCCTCCTGTGTGAGGGATTCAATGACTTTGTTGATAATTTCTGCCAGTTCTGGCCAGTCTGCGAACCGCATACATGTACTGTTCCGGAGGATGATTCGTGATGCCCGCAATTTTCAGGTTGGGATAATTCTGCATCAGATAACCGGCAAACAGCGGAGCGGAAAGGGTTACCATAGACCTGGATTCAGATACGGCTTTGAACAGTTCCTCCATGCTCCCCAGTTCCAACGTTCAATGTCGGGAAAGGTTTTTACCACTTCATTGTAGATTCCTGAGCCTTTATCACAACCACCTTTTTCCCTCTCAGTTCACTGATGCCGTCCATGAACGGCGCATCGTGCGCGTGATGATGATCACCTGATTCTGTAAAGGTGCTTGTGAAAATGGTGCTTCCATTCCTTCCTCTTGCGAACATTGAAGGTAGGAAGCATGTCAATTTCACCGGATTTCAGTTTTGCATCGCCTCCGAAATCCATGGGAACATACACAAACTGAATATCGGTTTTTTCCGTTATCAGATTCAGATAGTCAATAACGAAATCCCTGTATGCCTTTTTCCTTATAAATTCTGGGGGGTGGAAACAGCCCGGAGGGATTCGATTCTGACACTCGGTGTGCTCTGATCCGCCTCCTCTTCTGCGTTCAACCGGATTTTTCACATCCGGACGGTAATGGCGTTTTTCCGGATCCGGTATCAGCGTATTTCAATATCATGGATGCATTATTGGAGACAGCTTCAAACCCACATGTTGATCAGATCCAGCAACGCTTTGTTTTCTTTCTAAAAACCTGCATGAACTGTTTTGGTGTAAAGTATTTCCCGGCAGCATTCAAACTCGCCGGACAGTCCCAGGCGCATAATGTCTGCGGATGTGCTGAGACAGGAATCACCCAGGACTCTCACCTCGCCTCTGCCGGCACTGAGAATGGCTTCTTCCGTACTTTTAAATGGAACCGTCTTCCTTATCGGATAATTCTTTTTCAACCATTCCTCTGTGAATGAATTTTGAACCACAACGATTTTCTGTCCGGAAAGTTCTTTTTTGTTTAAGACAGTTCCCTGTTTCACCGGAAAAACAGACAGGACGGATTTTCATAGAATGCCTGTGAAAACTTCATCCATTTCTCACGTTCCGGGCTGATGGCAAGGCCGGAATGAATATCTGCCAAACCGTTTTTCAGATTCTCCAGGCTCTCACTCCATGAGGAAGGGAGAAATTCAATTTTCTGCCCGGTTTTTTCCCTTAAGGTTTCCATATGTCCACAAACGAACCTGCGGGATTTCCCTCGGCATTGATAAAGTCAGAGGCTGGAAAGGATCGGCTCATGGCAATGCATAAGAGGCTTGTCCAGACATCATGTGCCTGAGCGAGTACATGGTATCAGGATAAAAAACAGCGACAATGATTTTCTCATCATATTTTCCCCCTTGAAAAGTTTTTCCCAAGTGTTCGTCTGTTTCCAGAAAAACCGGATTTTCCGAAAAATCGGTTTTTTTTCAGATGCCCAGAAAACCTTCCCTTTTGTATTTATTGGGAGTTACGCACTTGCTTAAGGTGATTTCTGAAAATGAATGTCCTGTTCGGGGACATCTTTGAAAGGTGACAGCTTTTTGAAGAAAGTTGTCAAATCTGAGGGATGTTCACTTTCGGGAAATCATCTAAGCAGGTCAGCATAAATTCTCCCAGGAAACGCTTGTTTTTCAAGCAAACCGGATTTTTCGGAAAAAATCGGTTTTTCTGAATGCCGGAAGAGCAACTTCGCTTGCGTAGTTATATCAAATCTGAAAAATATTTCACACAAAAACATATTTGGAAACAAAGACAGAAGTGCTGAAGAGAAATCGCAGTTGCTGAAATTTTCCGGCAGTGCCTCACAAAAATGCTTTGCGGTCAGTGGTGCACGAAACAGCGGGAAGAAAGAAGGAGAGGACAGATTGTGCAGTTTCCGAATGGGAGGCCGGGTTGTGAAGCCCGGTTCCGTTGATGTTCTTTTAGCTAGGCAAGCACTCAGGATATTGGAGATCCTTTTTTCCCTGTCTGCCTGTGTCAGGGAAAGTTTTATCTGCATGGAAATGGTCCGACTTTTGCCGGCGCATCTGACTTCGGCAGATGAAGACTGTAATAATCCGGACACTTCTCAAGCAGTTGCAGAACGGATTTCTTTGCCGAGCGGAGATATTTCGAGTGCTCCCACTGGCGAATATAATGCCAGTTGTTGTCATACCAGTAAAAACATCCGTCAACCCCGGCTTTTGCCAGTTCTCCGGCAGCATTTCGGGCAGAACTTTCATCCGGCAGGAAAAAGGAAAGAAAGGTGGCGGAATCGCCTGCTTCATCCGGAATTTCCCGAAAAGTCACATCGCTGCACGGCCTCATGGCATCTTTGATCCATTTTCTTGTTTTTTCTCTGGGTTTCAGAATGAAGTCCAATTTTCGCAACTGCGCCAGCCCCTAGCCGCGTTGAGTTCACTGATCCGGTAATTGGACAGAATCGGATGCCCTTCCTTTCCCCTGTCGGCGCCGATGTGATCACTCGACCGCGATCCGCATGCGCGTCCGCTTTTGATACAGCACCGGATCATTGTCACCACCGCGCCGCCTTCTCCACTAGGTCACGGTTTTGACCGGATCAAAGAAAATATCCATTTGTCCGAAGGTTCCCAAGGGATTTGCCTTTGAAGGATGCACCCCTGAACTTCGGCGTCCTCAATGAGAATCAGGCCTTTTGCGTTCACACAGAGAGCCCGGATTTTTGTCAATCTGTGCCATTGATCCGCACATATGCACGGGAATCCTAACTTTGGTGCGTTCTGTCACCTCGCGCCTCCATAACCTCGGATGAGCACAGGGTTTCATCCATATCCGCAAAAACCAGCACTTTGCTCCCGCGCTGAAGACCGCCTCCATTGTGGCCCTAAAGGTGAAGGGCAGAGCGAAGATGGCCTCATCGCTCCCACACCTGCGCGGCGGGGCAATGCTCCAGCTGACAGTGCCGCTGGGACAAAGATGGCAACATTTATGCCCAGTTTCTGCGAGCAGGTTTCAAAACTTTTTGCCTTCCAATGATCTTTTCGGGCAGCATCAAAACCGTAGCGGAACAGAACCCCTGTATCCAGAACATCCTGAACCTCTTTTCTTTCCTCGTCTCCGAATATCTCAAATCCCGGCATACTGTTCTCCTTTTGTGTGAAAAACAAAAATGCTGAACCCCTGCTTCCGGATGATTTCTGACAAGAATCCGTGGCAGCAGAATTCAGCATTTTCATATTTTGTCAATGTTTTTGCTGTGTTTATATGCTTTTTCCCGGTTTCAGGGTACCGGCATCCGCCTTCTGCAGGGGGGCTTCCTGCTTTGAGTAATAATTCCGGAAATATTCCGCCATTGCCATGCGGGCGTATTCTTTGGCCTTGATACTGACAAGTTTTTCATGGGTCACCACAGCAGAAAGCACGATCTGCTCCTGTCCTTCCTTTTCCTCCGCAAATCCCACAAACCAGTCATAGCGCCGTCCCGGATGGTTCCGGCTGTTGATGGTTCCGGTTTTGCCCCCAATGTTCAGACGGGAGAGGATGGGATCCCTGTCATATCCGCGAAACGTTTTCCGGCAGGTTCCGGTGCGAATGGTTTCTTCCATCATTTTTTTCACGGTGTCCGATGCTGCCGGTGAGATGAACCGGTTGAAGTTTTTCGGACGGCCGCGGTAAAGCACACGGCCTGTTGCATTGCTGATCTGCTCCACAATGGTCGGTTCCACAAGTCTGTCTGCATTGCTGACAATGCCTGAAACCATCATTGCGCCGTGAAGAGGGGAAATTGCGGTGCTGCGGTTGAAACCGCTGGCAATCTCGGCCCATTGGTAGGGATCATCCTCGGCAAGGGAAACCGTGCTGATTTCCACAGGAATCTCAAAACTGATGGGCCGGTTGAATCCAAACGCATTTGCATAGGATTCAATCGCAGTCTTTCCCAGAAAATGAACCCCCAGTTTTCCAAAAACCGGATTCACAGACTGGGCAAAGGAATCCCGGAGACTGATCAGATTTCCCGCACTTTGCAGAGGCAACTGTGATTTGTAAAGTGTGTGTTTGGCGCCCCGGAAACTGATGGTGGAATCGGGACTGAAACCGCATTCTTCCACAGCAGCCGCGGCAATCACGATTTTGAACACACTGGCAGCAGGAAAAAGCGCATCCGTGCAGGGATTTTTGTGCGGATTTGCGCTGTCATGACCTGCCATGGCCAGAATCCTGCCCGTGCGGGGGTCCATTGCCACAATGCCGATATAGCGGGAATTCCCCCGATCCATGTTTTCCAGGACAAAATTCTGGAGGGGAATGTCTATGGTGGTCTCCACCTGAAAACTGTGCCCCTGTGTCTGAAGGTGAAAACTTTTTTCCCTTATGTTCAGGAAAGCCGCACTGCTGAGAAGGCTGCGAATTTCGTTTTTGCTGAAGATATGATCATAGGCGGAACCGCCATCCGCATTGCCTGGGAAGGCAGCCGCAGAAAATTCCTGAACCTCTGCCGTATGTGCGGAAGGAAGCACGGCAGACAGAAAATCAAGTACCGGGCTGTCCGCCACTTTTCCGGAAATTCCGTATGCCCCGACCCCAAGAAAGGTCAGAAAAGTCAGAAACACACTGTAGCGAAATGTTCTGCGGACAGTCTGCTTCCGCATGCGCCTTTTCTGCAGACGGCACTGATAATTTCTCCAATCCGGTCTTCGGTATGCAAACTTCATCTGCACCATGTCAAATCTCCCTGTTTATCAGTGGTCAGGTTCTGTTACTCTTTCCCCTTCTCAGACTTATGATATATTTTTTTTCAATAGTCAATACTGTAAATGCTGTAATTTGAGGTGCTGTGTTATGTCAGGATGTTTTTTTCCGTCAGGGATGCAGGTTTCCCGGAATACATATGTCCTTCTGCGCCCCAAACAAGGAGGGGCAGGGGATTTGCAGGCAAACTTCATCAGGAAACACTCTGGTTCCTTCCTTACTATGGTTATGCCGACTCTGACAGACTCTATTACTTATCACATCATCTGAACGTATGCAGAAATGACAGAACAGGTTCGTTTAACGATTTTTCCCAGCAGTATGCATCTGTGTTGTCCTCCGTCATCGTATTATTATTTGTTCTGAAAAACGGATCTGCAAACATATGAAATCTGTTCAAATGTTACCACAACTTGTTTCTCGTATAATGATTTTGTCTTTGTTTGTATCCGATTGAAATTTCATGTCTGACAATATTCTTTGTTAAGTTTTGCTATACGAGTTTCAAAATTTATGCGGCATAGCATAAGAGGGCAACCGGTGGTATGCCTTTGGGATAAAGCGGGAAGGCAAATGGGTTGGCAGACCGCATTTTGCGTTTTGATCGATGGAATCCTGTTCATACAGTCGGATGCTCAATGGATTTTCAGCACTCATATTTTCACTTTTTGCGACGCTCAACAGTCTGTCGTCAGAGGAAACAAATACGAAAAGTCCGGATGCTGCCTGAACGTAAGATTCTGTATTTTCAATGCTGAGCCAACTGAACACTGTCATATGCGTAAAGGATATTTTGACGAGTTCGCCCGCCTGTTCAGTCAGTGTTTTATCAAACTCAACAATCGATAGTGTCCCAGTCATACCCAAATGCTTGCAGGGCAATATTAAAAGCAGTTTCATCAAAGGTAACTGCGTTTTAATCTTGAATATGCGAAAGCTTTAACATCTCAATCCATGTGATTCTGGCAAGGATAATCCTGTTGCCTGACCCGTGGGTCAGTCAAAGGCCCGCACCCAATGTGAACCAATTTCAGTGATGTATCTTTTAACCAGGCGCTTGTACTGTCGAAAAGTACGTTTTCACCATTCTCCCCGATCCTCAATTATCATTTCCGAAACCGGTTTCATGGCAGCCTGTCCGAGAATATCTGCTGCACGATTTCGCTCTGTTAAAGGTATCGGCTTGGCCTTTGATTGACCTGATGGTGGTGTCAAGCATCCAATATCAATCAGAAACTGGAAAACAGTTTCTGCCGAATCAATCTGTTTTTTCAGATCGAGTCGAATCCTCACCCTTTGTTTTCGGAGCAGGTTTAACGGTTCCAGCGGACGAAAAATTCCGTGTTCATATACAGCTATAATGCTTTGTGGCATTTCTTCTCCTTTGTCTTTTATGTCTGCCAAAGGGCGGCGGGCGGATAAGCGGTGAAGGGAGGAACTCCGGAAGCATATTCGTCCCTGAGTTCGCTGCATCCGCCTTTGCCGAGGCCTGCTGATTAAGTTCTTCCACCACAAATCAGTTTCGGTATGCCGGAATTAAATCGTATCAGCAAGCGTGTTCCCGCTTTCCCAAGGTTTGTCAATTATAAGCACAACCACATCCTTGCCATCCACAGCGGCAGAATATTCCTCTGGAAAGTACGCCCTCAAGTTTGACGGGTTTCAGAGTTCACGCAACAATGATGACCTGTTTGCCCACAGCCATTTCCTCTGGCGTATAACTTCCGGAAAATACCGGGTTTCGTGCTTCGCACCTCTCCCACATCCACTTCCGGTTTCGCTGCTTTCTCGCACACGCCCAGGAACAGCTTCGGCTTTGATCACTGTGCCACCCGCAGATCCACTTTGGCAAAGGTTTCTATGTCAATTTCCGGCAGAAATTCCGGTGCGCATGACTTCTTCCGCTTCGCCCCTGCGTCTTCCACGCACTCTCCTTTTTCATTCAATGCGGGAAAAGCCGGGTGGATTTGGGCAGAACAGTTCCGGGTTTCAGGCTTTTCCAGGCTTTCAGATTTTCCAGCAGATAAAATTGCGCATTTGGATCCAGCCCCAGATGTTCCTGCATCTTTGCTGCTGTTTCCGGCACCCTGATCGACCAGATCGCCCGGACACAATCCTCGACTTTCCAGCAGATGGCAGATCACGGCCTGCAGTTCTTTTACGAAGGATTTCTTTTGGCCAGTTCCGGGGCGCTGTGGTGTCCACATATTTGTTCATATGGCTGATGAGTTCCCACACAGCCAGCAGCCCTTTGTGAAACGCGAATTCGGACATGGCTTTTTCATAATCTTCCATCACCCGCGCGGCATGACCTTTGAGATCACCGGCCTGAAAACGGCAGAGCTCATCCTCCACTTCCGGTTCCGCTTCCGGTACAACCCCTTTGAAATACTTGTGCGTCATGGCAATGACCCGGCTGAACAGATTGCCCAGATCATTGGCCAGATCCGAATTGATTCGCTGCACCAGGGCTTCTTCGCTGAAATTGGAATCCAGGCCGAAAACCATGTCCCGCATCAGGAAAAAGCGGAACGCGTCCAGCCCGTATTTGTCCCTGAGTTCCAGAGGTTCCACCACATTGCCAAGACTTTTGGACATCTTGCTCTGTTCCACATTCCAGTATCCGTGAACATTGAGATGCTGATACACGGGAATGCCGGCCGCTTTGAGCATGATGGGCCAGTAAATGCCGTGGGGTTTGAGAATGTCCTTTGCCACCACATGCTGCACATGGGGCCAGAACCGGGCAAACATTTCACCGTCCGGATATTCCAGAGCAGAGACATAGTTGAGCAGCGCATCAAACCACACATAGGTGACATAGCGATCATCAAAGGGCAGGCTGATGCCCCATTGCAGACGGCTTTTGGGCCGGGAAATGCACAGATCCTCCAAAGGCTCGCGAAGAAAGGCCAGCACTTCGTTTTTATAGCGTTCAGGCCGGATGAAATCCGGATGCTCCGCGATGTGCGCAATCAGCCAGTCCTGATATTTGCTCATTTTGAAAAAATAATTGGATTCCCTGATGATTTCCGGCTCGGTTTCATGATCCGGGCATTTTCCGTCCACCAGTTCCCGATCCGCATAGAAGCGTTCACAGCCGAAGCAGTATTTTCCTTCATATTCACTGAAATAAATATCGCCGGCATCATAAATCTTCTGCAGAATCCGGCTGACCAGTTTCATGTGCGCAGGATCTGTGGTGCGGATGAACTGCCTGTAGGAAATATTGAGTTTTGGCCACAAATCCCGAAAAAGCTGACTGATTTTGTCCACATATGCCCTGGGAGTCATATTCTCTTTTCGGGCGGCCCGTTCGATTTTGTCACCATGCTCATCGGTTCCGGTCAGAAACCAGGTCTCCTCCTGCAGCATGGCATGAAAACGGCATGCGGTATCTGCGGCAATGGTGGTATAGGCATGGCCCAGATGGGGTCTTGCATTCACATAGTAAATGGGGGTGGTGATATAAAAACGCCCGGACATCATTTCTCCTGATTCTCTTTGTTGTCTTTTATCTTTATCTGTTCCAAATCAAATTCATATTCAGTGCCGTCTTCCAGGGACACGGCCACCCGTCTGCATATCACATTCTGGCGCACAATCCGGCCGGTTCCCCTGGAGGTTTCAGCCATGGTGCCGATTTCCGGAAACTCCGCGCGCAGAGCGGCATAGGTCTCATTTTCATAGGTCAGACAGCACATCAGTCTGCCGCATTGTCCGGATATTTTGGTGGGATTGAGGGAAAGTCCCTGCTCTTTGGCCATCCGGATGGACACGGGCTCGAACTTTTCCAGAAAAGAGGAGCAGCAGAGGATGCGGCCGCATCTTCCGATGCCTCCGCACATCTTGGCCTGGTTCCGGATGCCCACCTGGCGCATTTCAATGCGGATGCGAAATTCCTTCACCAGCATTTTCACCAGTTCCCGGAAATCCACTCTGCCGTCTGCTGTGAAAAAAAAGGTGAGTTTTCCGGAATCAAAGGTGCTTTCCACGGAAAAGAGATTCATTTCCAGACCCAGCGTTCTGATGCATTCCTCACAGAAGACATGCGCCTGTTTTTCCATCTGGGCATTCTGCTGCAACTGTTCCGCATCCTTTTCCGTGGCCAGACGGAAAACCTTTTTGAGAATTCTGCCGGATTCTTCCTCTTCGCGGTTTTCCGGGGGGATGGCCACATATCCGAATCCCAGCCCCTGCTCGGTTTCCACAATCACGGGATCCCCCTGCTTCAGCACAAAGGCTCCGGCATTGAAATCATACACCTTTCCGGCAGGTTTGAACCGCACCCCGACAACTTTAAGCATTTTCACCTTTCGCGAGCCGCAGCATCATCACCTCCAAAGTCAGCCTCGGATTCGCGTTGGCCTGAAGGGATCTGCGAGCGGACTCAATCGCATCAATTTTGGACAGGAGAAAGGGCAGTGTCACTTTCTGCGAAACCTCTTCAGCCAACTGCTGCAAATCCCGGTTCATCACCTTTTGCGGGGCATACCGGCAGATCATCAAATCCCGCAGCCAGACACCGAGGATATCCAGGCAGTCTGTGATGATCTTTTTCTGCGCTGCCACTTTTTCCGCGGCAAGCAGAATTCCGGCAGGAAAAACGGAATTTCCGGAGATCAGCATATCGGAAAGCGTGCGGATCAGCCAGTTTCTCAGCCCGATCCAGTCCCGGCAGTTCCTGTCTTCCCCGCTGATCTTTGACAGATTGCCTGCGCACAGCAGGGCCATGATGTCAGCCTCTGTTTCCCCCAGTCCCTGTTTTTCCCGCAGCAGATTCCGCACCGTTTCCCGGGACAGGGGCGTGAAACGCACTTCCTGGCAGCGGGAGACAATGGTGGGCAGCAGATCCGAAGTCTGCTCCGCTGTCAGAATCAGAACCGTGCGATCCGGAGGTTCCTCCAGCATTTTCAGCAGCGCATTGGCAGCTTCCGGATTCATGGTGTGACTGCGGGAAATAATGGCCACCCGCATTTTTGCCTCATAGGGTTTCATGGCAAGAACATCACACATCTCCCGTATCCGGTCAATGCGGATCAGTACCCCTGAGGGTTCCACATAATGGATATCCGGATGGCTGCCGGAACGGATCTTCCGGCATGCCCGGCAGTTGCAGGAAGCCTGGGGGAGGAATCCGCCATCATCTGATGGCGGATACACCTGTTTTGCCTCACAGTTGCATGCCATGGCAAATATTCGGGCTGCGGTCTGCTTTCCTGTGCCTGCGGCTCCGGTAAGCAAAAAAGCATGGGGAATGTTTCCTGTCCGGATAAATGCGGCCAGCTTTTTCAGGGCTCTCTGTCCCCTGAGTATGTCAATGGCAATCTCTGTCACAGTCAGGGATCAGACTGCGGATCGGGTATCCACCCGTTCCTTGAGCTCCTTTCCGCATTTGAAAAAAGGAAGCCGCTTGGGATGGATGGTCACCTTTTCGCCGGTTTTGGGATTTCTGCCTGTGTAACTTTTGTATTTTTTGACAAAAAAACTGCACAGACCGCGAATTTCCACGCGTTCATCCGCGGCCAGTGCGTCTGCCATGCTGTCAAAAAAGATTTCCACCACTTTGGCAGCCTCGGTTTTTGAAATATTCGACTCGCTCTTCAGAGTCGAAATCAGTTCCAGTTTGTTCATGTCTGCTCCTTTGCTGTTTTTTAAATCTGTTGATAAATTCAGATTGCCATATTGACTGCTCCCTGCCTGCCCGCCTGCCCGCACGGCAAACTCCGGAGCAGAGACAGGCATTGGGACAGACCATAACAACAACCTGTTTTCCCTTGTCTTATTCACAAACCGCAGTACAGACAGATGGCTTCGCGTCATGCAGGCGGTTTTCTTTTAATATTGGAAATTTGACAGAAAGTCAAGTTGTTATGACAAAATTTCCGGTATTTTTTCCACATCCTCCGCATTGACCTCTGCGGCCACATACTGTCCGAGGACCGCTATATTGACAATCACACGGTTTACGCCCCTGTAGCGGGAGAAAATGCCGCGCACACCGGCAAAGGGGCCGGAAATCACCATGACCCTGTCTCCGGGTTCAAACTGTGCGCCTGTGCTCAGGGGATTGTCAGCGGTCACCATGATTTTCAGGGAGACAATGGTTTCCTCCGGCACGGGAATCGGGCCGGAACGGGCGCCGATCAGTTGCACAGCCCCAGCTGTTTTGAGAATGTCCAGATGAACGCGCGGATCCAGGCTGGTCTTCACAAAAACATATCCGGGAAAAAGCGGAACCCGAATCATCTTTTTCCTGTCCACACGACGGCTCCGGACCAGAATTTTGGGAAGAAAGACTTCTCTGGATTTTTTCACCAGCGCATCGCTGACCACAGTTTCAAAACGGCTTTTGGTATGCAGCACATACCATTGGGGCACAAATATGTCGGTTTTCATCATGTTATCCAGCCTCAGCGGGAACCGATGCCGCCCAGCCCGTGCAGGTTGACCATGAATCCGTAACTGCGATCATCCAGGTCTTTTGCATACCGCAGGTTCAGGGACCAGCACTGGCTTCGGTACCAAAGCCCCAGGCTCTGCCTGAGTTCCTCATCGGCCTCCATATCCTTTTCATAATCCGCATACACAGACAGGGCAGAGCTCATCTGCACATTCATCCGCATATAAAGAGACTTGTTTTCATCCTTTGTATACCGGTGTTCGGCAAAAAAGAGATCACCCCGGCTGTCGTGCAGGGAAAGGGCGGTGTTATGGGAAATCAGACGGTTCGCCTCATGGGACCATTGTGCGTCAGCCCCCAGGGAGAACCAGTGCAGGGGGGTAATGTCTATTTTTCCGAAAAAGGGGGACAGATGGCTGTCTTCCTCGGGATTTGTCTGATCATCCGGGTTGTAGTCATAATTGGCCTCAGCCATGTCATATTCATAGAAATCATAACTCTGCCCCAGTTCCAGACGGCAGAAGCGGTTGTAGTCATAGGCAGGCTTTCCGGGGAAACTGTCCGGAACCGAAGGGGTTTTCTTTGCTGTGCGGGAAGTAAGGGTCTGCACGACAGACAGATTGATGCGGTTGCGCTTTTCAATGCGATCCAGGGTGTCGTAATAAGGGTATTCCTCCTGATTCTGATCCGGCACAAGTTCATAAGCAAGCTGAGGCCGGATGCTGTGTCTGATTTTTTCCGGCAGAAAGCGGCTGTGTTCCTGCGGATCGCTGTCCCGGGTTTCCAGAGAATACACGCGAAAAAATTCCGTATAGAGTTCAAGTCTGGCATCAAACATTTCCCGGTGCAGGGTTCTGTCCTCTTTTGTGTCCCCTTCATCGGTGCGGTCAATATACCACAGGGTTTCCTGAAATCCCAGAGAAGGCTCAGCAAAAAGCCATTTCCCAAACCGGAGGGGAACAAATAGGCGGGGATGCAAATCCGCACGATGCCCCCTGGCCCCGTCTTTGCGGTAAAAACGGGTGTATTCCGTATCAGCCTGCCAGAACACAGGCAGCCCTGCCAAAGTCTGCCGGGACGCACTGAAGGTGATCACCGGCAGTTCCTGCAGGGTGCTGTCCCTGTCCTCCCATCTTCTCCGGGTCACATCATCGTTCCACAGGGTCTGGGCATTGAAACTGTATCCGTCCCAGGTTCTGCTGATGGTAAGGCTGCTGGTGCGGATGGGATCATTGCAATCATCCAGGTCACGGCCAAAATATTTTGTGAAGTAAGACTTGGTGTCATCATATCCGGCATGGCCGGTCTTGAATTCCGTCAGATAATCCTGATCACTGACAATATCCACATCCAGCCGGGAGGTGAAGCCCAAAGGCAGGGACTGATCCGCCTTTGCCCGGAACCACCAGCGATCCGAATTCGGCCTGCCGTAAGCATCTCCGTCATAGCCCCATTCACTGTCCGTATCTCCGGTGCCCCTGTCTGTTTTCTGATCATCAAGAAAATCAAACATCAGCGTGCCCTTTGATTTTTCATTCAGCACATAGCGGTATTCCCCGCCCATTTTGCTGCCCCGTTTGTCCATGTAATGGTAATAAAAGGTGGCATCGGAGCTTTCTCCGATGGCCCAGTAAAGCGGCTGGCTGTATTCCAGTCCCTTTCTGTCCGAATTTCCGAATTCAGGGGAAAGCAGCCCGGACTGGCGTTTTTTCTTTACCGGAAAAATCAGCCAGGGCGCCCAGAACACCGGCACATCTTTCACCCACAGCGCCCCGTTTGCAAGGGTTCCGTAGCCTTCGACCGTGATATCCAGTTTCTGCGCTGTGATTTTCCAGTCCGGTTTTTCCCCGTCACAGGATGTCAGACTGGCTTTGCGGGCCAGATAATCGCTTTCGCCCACCTTGCGGATTTCTTCCCCTTTGATATAGAAGTGGCTTTGCTGAAAAAAAATGCTGCCGTCATAAACCACACCGGTTTCGTCTTTGAGATCAATTTCAATCCGGGTTCCGGTCAGCACATCCTCTCCGGTGCGCATGACCACATTGCCTTCGGCAAAAGCCCGCATGTTCAGGCGGTCAAAACGGACAAAATCAGCCGAAATCTGTTTGTTTCCCCGGGCAATGCTGACGCCTTTGCGGGCAATATAGGTTTTGGTGCCGGGATCATATTCCACTTCATCGGCCCGAAGTTCCCAGGGACTGTCAGCCGCATCCTGAAACAGATCTTCCGGAGAACCGGCCTGCAAATCTCCGGCCGGCTGCAACAGCAAAAGCCCGGAAAGCAGGAATATCCGGATACAGAAAAAACAGGACAGGGTTTTTATTTTCAGATGCATAAAAGATTTTTTTGAATTCCTTTGCTGTTTTTTTGCAGAATTGACGAACTGTCAAACAAATTTCTTCACATTTCAGGTGTCCAAACGCAGGCCTTCACAAGGAAAGTTCGGATGCTGCGAATTTTGCCAAAAACTTCCCGTTTGGCGCTTCTCCAGGCAGTTTTTTGAAGGTGAAAGAAATTTTTTGGACAAACCAGCAAGTCTTCAGGTTCTGCTGACATTTTTATAACCGCCTGAATTTAATAAAACTGATCCCTCTGCAATGAACCCTGCCAACCGGTTCCGGCAGGATTTGACAAGTTTTCAGAAGTTGTCAAATCTTCATTCCCGCAGCCGGATTGGAAATGTCAACAGAACCTGAAAACCGAAAATCATTTCCCGAAGCTGCGGTCTCAAAGCCTTATAAAACCGATTTTGTGCTAAAAGTCAAGATATTAAACGAAGGTCTGCAAATTCGGCTTTGTCCGGAGTTCAGATCCGGGAAAAAACTGCGCGCAGGAAAAACAGCAAAGGAATTGTTTTGACATTTTCCTGTCATTTGCGCTAACATGGCATTCACGGATGGGAGACAGAGGGAACCGCCTGAAAAACGGCAAACAGAAAGGAGATTTTGCTATGGAAAGAGAGGATGTTATCCGGATTGTGGAAGGTCTGAAGCTCATTGAGGAGGGGGTTGAGAAGATTCAGGGGGTAATGAGAGCCAAAAAAATCAAATCCCTCAAGGATGTGGCAACAGAACTGATTCCGGTGTTTCAGCGGGATGATGATTCCCTGACCGATTCGGTGATCAAGCATCTGAGCCATTAATCGACCGATGAAAACGGAAGGTGCGGATTTCCGGGTTTGCGGCATAAAAAGCTTTTTTGCTTCTTGAGGCATGGCTGGGGACACAGGGCATCGTCTGCCGCGCAGCATCCTTATTTTACGGCAGACCGGAAATCTGCCGGA
>JAWKPW010000088.1:0-23757 GCA_041390465.1 Desulfobacterales bacterium
AGAATAATTCAAATTGCGGGAGGTGTCCGGATTTTTTCTTCTCCGTCACATCCCGCAAATCCTCAGACAATAATAATGCCTTCGGCCAGCAGATTGATTTTATACCCCAGAAACTCAATCTCTTTCAACTGTTTTTCTGTCACAGGCAGAATTATCACCTGATCCTCCCCTTCCCGGATCACCTTTGCCAGCATTTCCCTCATCCGTTTCTTCTGCCTTTGGGAAAGGAAACAGTGAAAAAAACTGTACTGCACCCGATTGCCGAAGCCTTCGATCACCTGTGCCACCTGGCGCAGCCGTTTGGGATCGGAAATATCATATCCCACCAGATAATTGTGTTTCATCGGATATAAAACCCTTCGTATGTATCCATTTCCCTCATCAGATATTTGCCCAGAAGCCGGTATTGCAGTTCAATGGTGCGCGCATAACTGAGACGGTAATGAAAACCCGGATGCGTGACCATTTCCTTTTTCCGCATTTCATACTGAACCAGAAATTTTTTCCTGCCTTTTTCATTCAGATAACAGGTGTTCTGATACTTGTGAAAATCCCCTTCCTTGAAAACGCCGTTGTTGACAGATCCCACCACCACGGAATCCACAATGGGCTGACGGAAAAACTCCATTATATCCAGTGCAAGGGACGGCCTGCCGTATTTCATGGTGTGGTAGAATCCGCAAAAGGGATCAAACCCCACCCGGATCGCTGTGGCCGCACAGTCTTTTGCCAGCAGACTGTAACCGAAACTCAGCAAAGCGTTCAGCGGATCACGGGGCGGACGCCGGTTTCTTTCGGGGAAAGGGAAAAATTCCTGTTTTTCCGGCTTGATGTAACGGCCAAATCCGCTGAAATACAGTTTTGCGGACATGCCTTCCAAACCCCGGAGACTGTCAATGTTTTCTGCGGTCTGTATTTTCCGGAAAATGCTTTTCAACTGATCCAGTTTTTCCCTGTCCTGCTGTTCCCGATCCTCCCGGACATAGCGCAGCATCAGGGTTCTCAGATTCCGCGCTTTGGCTGTCACCACAGATCGGGCCAGTTCCAGAGAACGGTCTGCATCAAAATGCGCGCCCCACTGCTCCCTTCGCAGAATGCCGTTGAGATGAAGCATGGGCGACGAGGTTCCCACATACCTGCCGGAATAACTGAGATAATGAACAGGAATTTCATGAAACAGGCAGGAATGAATGACCTGGGTGCTGGCCTGCACCGGGCCGCAGAGAACCACTTCCCGCAGGCTTTCCAGATTTGCAGTGCCAAGCTCCTCTCCTTCGGGAGAACTGACTTTCACGGTTCCTCCGGAAAGTCCCATAAAGGCTCCGGGTGTATCTGCATACAGGATTTCGCCGTCCAGGGACAGGGGCATGATATTTCTGGCATTTGTCTTTCTGCCCTTTGCCACCTCCTCTTCTTCCGGCAGACAGATGGCATTGAGGGAACAGCCAAAGCATTTGTTCCGGTTTTCAGCCAGCGGAGGCAGCACATCACTTTTGGAGATCATGCGGCATTCGGCAATAATCCGCCGGGTTTCGCTTCTGAGTTCCTCCGTTATCAGCACTTCCACCCTTGCCCGTGAACTGATATAATACAGAAATCCTTTTTCCGGAACCCGCAGACCGTTTTCCCCCATCAGCAGCGCCTGCGCGCAGAGCTGCACCCGGTCATTGAGCCAGGGTTCCCGTCCTTTGGGCGGTTTTTTCCCTTTTTTGTATTCCACAGGATATGCAGGGCCGCCCTCTTTTTCCTCCAGCAGATCCAGTCTTGCGGCAATTCCCAGCGATGCTGAGGCCAGCGACACGGATCTCCGGTGAATCACATCCCCTTTTTTTGCGGCCTTTGCACTTTCCCCTCCATCCACCACCCGGTGCAGGCTCCGGCCTTCCACAGTATGGGCATTGTCTTCAAACATGCCCCGGTTGTGTTCCAGAAAAAAACGGCGGGGACAGTACACATATGCGTTAAGGTATGACACCGGGATCAAAGGTGGTATTTCCATTCTTTTTATCTCCTTCCTGTCCGCAGATGAACGCAGATTTGTATCAAAGACGGTATTTCCATTCTTTTTCTTTTCCCCTGAGAACGGCTTTGCGTTTGTTGACGCACGCGATGCAGTTGCAGCCCTTTTCCAACGGATGCGGGCCCTTGCGCACAGACAGTTCCAAGGCCGCATCCATCATTTCATAAATCAGTTTCCGGGCCGCATCCTGTTCGGTTTTGATCTTTTCTTCCGGTGTCATAAAAAATCTCCCAGCCCCTCTCAGGTTATTCATCCCCCTGATAATGAACCCGGCACATGCCCATACCCTGGGTGGTTTTCACACCGATGCCGGAATAAAAGGCAAAATGCAGCAGTTTCCAAATATCCTGTTTCTGCCTGCGATCTGCTTTTTTGGAAATCTGCCATCTTGTTTTTCCGGTAAAGGATGCAATCGAACCATGATTTTTTCTGTTATAAACCGATGTTATCTGATGCTGTTTCAGTTGAAGCACCTCGGCCAGTTCATCCAGATTTGATATGATATTTTTTATTAAATTTTCAGGAAGCTGCCTGAAAACAGATTTGATAATCCGTTCGGGAACCGGCAGGGGAAGGTGGGAATCTCCGCATTTGAAAGATGTGGGAGAATAATGCTCTATCCAGAATGTGTCTTTATCCATCGCCTCACACTCCGCAATAAAATAATCCTGAGAAATTCTTTTAGCCCAAAGGGATTCCTTTGCATCTGTGCAGGTTTTGATAAGTTCAAAAACACAGTCACTGAGTTTTATCCGTGACACAGAGTTAAAATAGGCAAAGACCGCTTTTGCAATATCATCTGTCCATGAACAGATACGAAACCAATGCAATTCTCCGGATTTATAAATATAACTGAGAGAAAACAGCTTGGGATTATCCGGAGAGTGGAGCCAATCTCCCAATTGGGGATTTTGAGAAGCAAGGATTTCTTTGAAAAAAAATCCGTGAATATGATTTCCGCTAATATTCTGCGGATCACCATGTAAAAGTTTCAGATAAATCACCTGTGATGTCAGCATGATGTATTCTTCTTTCTGAAATACAGTTCTTCACTGATAAAAATGGCATCTTTGCCGTAAACAACGCTGTGGGGTTCATAGGTTCCGATTTCTGTCTGCGCCTTCAAAGTTCCGGTCTGGACTTCGTATTCTTTGAGCCAGTTGCTTAACTGAAAGCGGTTTTCCATCGGTGTGATATAGAAAAGTTCACTGATTCCGGTCAGTTTTTCTTTAAGGACAGGCGGAACAGGCAGAAATCCGATTTTTTTGTTCTCAAATTCAATAGACAGATTATGCAGTGCCACTGTCTGCCAAAAACAGGGCAGTAATTCCGGTTCTTCTGCATCTTCCGGTTTTACCGGACGTTCCGGCAGTCTTCCATTATATCTGAAAACCGGTACATAGGGATATTCATAAAAATCTTTGATTTCAATGAAAAAATCAGCATTTGGCAATTTCCGTTTCCATTGAGTTTCTGCCTGGGAATGGGTCAAAGGAACACCGGTTTCATATTTAGACAGAAGATAAAGCAGATCCATTTTACTGATCTGCTGTTCGGAATGAAGCAGATCAGGATCATAGACCCATACCTCTTTTTGGATGCCGCTGCCCCTGAAATTGAAGAGATAATTCAGACGAAGCATTTGCTCTTTATGGTATTCCACAATCTCTTTTTTCAGGGAAGGTTTCTGTTTCAAAAGGGACTGAACAATGCTTGTCACACTGTTTTCTTTCCGATATTCATTGTACAGTTCCAGTTTCCCGGTGCGGTAAAACCAGTTTTTTGCCCATGCGGACAGCAGTGTATTCATGGGATCAGACCCGGTATCGGTAAACTTGAGAAATTGGCTGATATAAAAGGGTTTTATGTCCGGATATTTTTCATTTACCCTTTCCAACTGCTTTGAAAGCCCGTGCCGCTTTTTATAGGAATCCCATTCATAGCCGAGATGTTTGGGATCAAAGCATTCCCGCAAAGTGAGGAATATTTTTTCCGCAACATACTTTTTTTCATCCGGCAGCATTTTATTTTCAATTTCAACAAGCTGCCGTGTGGCTGTAAAAAGCCCTTCTCTGGTCAGAGCGTGTTCTTTCAGTTCTTTGTCACTTATATCCAGAGATTCTTTTAGGAATTGGCGTGTTATGGTCTGTCCGTCAAAGTCCGCAAGTCTTCTGCAGCAGGCAGAATCCGGAAGAAGAATAATGGCCTGACTGGGTATCTGTGTTTCTTTTCTTCCCAAAACGCGGCCTGCACGTCCCAATCTTTGCCAAAAGCGGCTTTTGGTCCTGGCACAGGACAGCAGAAAATCAATTTCCTGCCGGTCTTTGGGATCGGGTTTGATAAAGTTATATCCCAGATCAACCGTAGGTGTAGCCAGGATCAGGCGTTTCTGTGACTGTTTTTTGCGCTGTTCATTCCGGATGGGGCCGGTAATTCTCCCCACCGAAATGCCGAACTGTTCATAATATTTCTGCGCCTTATTGATGTCCATAAGACTGTCTGAAATGACAACACCGTCTTTTCCTTCCTGATACCATTTCATCACATCATCCGCAAAATCATGAACAGAGCCGGTTGTCAGCGTGAGTTCAACCGGAGACAGAACCGGAATGGACGGGGTATTTTCATCAAAATCGTTTCCCACAATTCCGAAATCCATTTCCATCCGGTGAAAAAAATTCTGCACAGTTTCTGCCGGTGTCGCAGTCAGCAGCAGCATTTTAAGACCATCATCAAACTGGCCGAAATGTTTCCAGAATGCCATAGACAGAAAAAAAAGAACCAGTTGCTCCGCCGTATAGTAATGAAATTCATCCACTACCACAAAACGGAATTTATCAATAAAATCTTTCAAAAGGTTCCGCGTGTCCTGGTGTCTGCCTTTGACAATGGAAAGCCAGACCTGATCCGGGTTTGTAATCAGCCACAAAGGGCCGTATCCGGGATCAATTCCCAACTCAGAACTGAATTCTCTGGGATTGTAGATCAGTTGATGCAAAGCCTCTGAGGATCGGAAGATGGAATTCCGCCTTTTCTGCAAATAGAAAAGGGTTTCTCCGTCCACTGCCGCCACCTGATGGGGAAGCCCGTTTCTTTTCACGAATTCCCTTGCATCTTCCAGATGCTGGCTGACGAGCGCATTGGTCGGGGCAATAAAAAGAACCGGTTTTTCAGCAGCGTGTTTCTGAATGCTCAGATGAGCGGATTTTGTTTTTCCTGCCCCGGTCATTGCGCAGTTTAAAACAATGGAGTACTGCCGCAGGGCATTGACCGTATCTTCCTGATGTTTCAGGAGACCGTTGTTTCCGGCCGCTATGTTTTCAGGACACAGGGTAAGATGAATTGTATCATGCATACTGTTTCACCTTTCCACATCCAGTATTGTGAAAAAATCTTTTGCAATATAAATCAGTTTTGTATCAGAACTTACAAAATAATCTATCGCAACATACTGTCGGGATAAAATAGCAGTTGAAAGCTGCAACGCATCCAGTGTTCTCAGGCTTCTTTCATGGGAATAAAATGTCAATAAATGCACAGCAAGCATTTTCACTGCACTTTCAACTTCCACGATATGAAATGCTTTCATATCCCCTTCAAAATCATTAAAAATTCCGTGAACAACGGATAATTCAATTTCACAGGTTCTTACTCTTCGCAGAAAAGCTGAATAAAATTCGATTCTGGTCAGATCGGAAATGGTAATAGTCAGTTCATCTGCATTCATCTCAAGAAAATTCTTCAGTGTTTCTGTTCCGTTTTCTTCGTGATAAAGTTTGATCAGTGCATTGGAATCCAGGAACAGATTCATCTTTCCCCCCTTTCTTTATCAATATCATCCGAAAGGTTTCCTTTGATATTTTTTGTCAGTTCTCTGACCTTGGCAAAAGACATTTGGGACAGATTGACCTTTGGGATAACAACAACACGGACTTTCATATTATCCGGTAAGGGAATATTCTCTATCTCCAGCCGTCCGTTTCTGACATAAGTATCGGTTGTGTATTGTGTCATTTTTTCCTCCTTTGGAAATCCGATTCCATCTCTTACAGTAGTAGGTTGGGTTAAATTTTTTAATTTTTTCAGAAAATTAAAAAATTTAACCCAACCTACTGTTTTTGTGTAAAAGGTGGGACACACTCATTTTTTTATCTGTTCCGGACCGCAATCACAGTTCAGGGTTGACCGAATATAGCAAAAGAGATAAAAACTGTACAACAAATCCTTTGGCAGAGGCAATATTTTATCATTGTGAATCATTCTCAAAACGGAGGACTCTGTATGCACAGTTTTACCATCTGGGATATGTATGAAAGAAATGCAAAGACTTACAAAGATCAGACTGCTCTGGTGTCCGGAGATCTGCGGCTTTCCTTCGGGCAACTGCTGACGCAAACCCGTGAACTGGCCGCGGGAATGGCCGCACGGGGCATTGCCAAAGGGGACACAATAGCGATTCTGGCACACAATCATCCGGATTTTTTTGTGATTTTCGGTGCTGCCGCTGCACTGGGGGCCATAACGGTTCCTGTCAACTGGCGCCTTTCTGATGAGGAAATCCGTTATATTCTCACAGACGCGGGTGTCTCTGTTCTTATTGCAGACAAAAACCACCGGGATCGCATCCGGGAAGGGGCAGCAAAGTTTCCCGGGATGGAAATATGGGAAATGAATGATGCAGAACCTCCCGCGCAGGGAAGGCCCGCGCTCCGGGACATTATGACTCCCACACCCCTGCCTCCTGTTTCCCTTTCCGCAGATGATCCCTTCTGCCTGATTTATACTGCCGCAGTGGACGGAAAACCCAGAGGCGCGGTTCTGAGCCACGGAAATCTGGTCTGTGCGAATCTGCAGACAGCCGCCACCATGGGACTGACAAAGCAGGATGCGTATCTGAACATGCTGCCCATTTTCCATATCACAGGTCTGAACCTTGCCTTTGCCGTCATGCATGTGGGCGGCAAAAACGCGGTGATTCCCAAATTTGATGAAAAACAGTGCCTTGAACAGACCCAGGCTGAAAAAATCACGGTATGGGGAAGTTTTCCGCCCATGCTCTCCCGCCTGACTGCGGAAATCAGTTCCGGGAATTGCGATATTTCCTGTCTCCGCCATGTGCTGGGCATTGACGGGCCGGACAATATCCGGCCCTTTGAGGAAAAAACCGGCAGCGTTTTCTGGATTCTCTACGGACAGACCGAAACCTCAGGGCTGGTGACATTTTCCCCTGCTTTGGAAAAACCCGGAACAGCGGGAAAACCCGGACTGCTGACAAAGGTGCGGCTGGTGGATGAAAGGGAAAATGAGGTTCCTGTGGGCGAAACAGGGGAAATCACGGTGCAGGGGCCATTGGTTTTTCAGGGATTCTGGAAACAGGAAAAGGCCACACAGCACACGTTCCGCAACGGATGGCATCATACCGGAGATTTGGGGCAGATGGATGAAGATGGGTATCTGATTTTCAAAGGCCGCAAACCGGAAAAAGAACTGATTAAGCCGGGCGGGGAAAATGTGTATCCTGCGGAAGTGGAAAGCGTGATTCTGGAACATCCGGCTGTAAAAGAGGTTTCGGTTATCGGTGTGCCTGATCCCAAATTCGGAGAAGGCATCAAGGCAGTCTGCGTTCTGAACCCGGGGACTTCTCTGAGCCTCAAAGAGTTGGGAGAGTTTGTTGCCGCGCGCATTGCCCGGTACAAAAAGCCCCAGTATGCAGAATTTGTGCCCCAACTTCCCAGAAAGGCAGACGGGTCTGTGGACAGGGAAAAGGTGAAGGCTCTGCACGGAGGATAAAAGTCATGGGGCGGGATTAAATCCCGCCCTTTGCATGATGGCGCTGCGTTGTCCTGCCCCATGCACCATTGCATAACACCAATTCTCCATTGAAATTATATTCAGTATGCCAAACTGCAGGTTTGGCACTCTCGTTTTCCGCTTGACGTAATGGCATTGACGCAGCGTGGGAACGAGAGTATATTTTCAATGGTGAATCGGTCTGACATGCATTTCCATTTTGTCAAATTACTTCAACCCTGCCGGATTTGCAAATAAAAAAACGAATGATAAAAAATTTTCTTGTCATTGGGTTTAAATATGTTTATAACAAAAAATATTGGATGGGGGATTTTTCTTGCATGTTTATAATACTATTTTGATAGCTTAAAACACAAATTCTGATTTTATGAAATATTCAGAAAATACCCAATTTTGGATATTTTTAATAAAATCAATTTTTTAGCGTTTAAGTTGGCAAAGTGGTAATAACAAAGGAAAAAATGATGAAAAAATTTTTCTGTTATCTGATGATGCTGCTGATTTGCTGGGCTCCGTCCGTTGGTGCTGCGGATCTGGCAGGGGTGGAAATACACGGTTTCCTCTCCCAGGGGTTGCTATGGAGCGACAAAAACAGTTATTTTTCAGCAGACACCGAAGACACCTCGTTTCAGTTCAATGAACTGGGCATCAATTTCGGCAAAAATCTGACGGATCAGCTCCGGATGGGAATGCAGTTTTTTTCCCGCGATCTGGGCCGCACCGGAAACAATGAGGTGGTCATTGACTGGGCCTATGGCGATTACCGCTGGAAAGACTGGCTTGGACTCCGGGTCGGACTTGTAAAAATGCCTCACGGTCTGTACAACGAAACACGGGATCAGGACATGATCCGCACATCAATTCTGCTTCCCCAGAGTGTGTATCCTGAAATGGAGCGGGATTATTACACACGCATGTGGGGCGGGGAAATTTACGGCAATATTTTTGCTCAAGCCATTGGCAATATCTCCTACAAATTTCTGGTGGGAACCTACAATCCGGATCCTGACACCAGCGGACTTGCTGTCCAAGTGGCCGGTGCCGGATATATGGAAATTGAGGACTTCAATCACGGAATTCAGTACAGCGCAGGTCTTATATGGGAAACGCCTCTGGATGGCCTGCGTGTCGGGGCCACAGGATGGATCATGAATGACGCGGGTGCGGACATGAGAATGCACTATGAGTTTGATCCCTCTGTTCCTTCCGGATCGGTCACAAATTTGGAGGTCAAACGATGGGCTACCGTATATTCCATTGAATACATATGGGAAAACCTCAGACTGACCGCGGAATACCGCAGGGAGCATACGGAAAACAGATGGGCTGATCTTGCATTTTTCAACTCTGAAGTGGATGCCGAAGGCTATTATGTGGGAGCGGGCTACCGTTTTGCAGACTGGCTGGAGGCGGGAACCTATTATTCCGTCTTTTATCCGGACAGGGATAACCGGGATGGCGACATTTATAATCCCCTGTGGGAGAAAGACTTTCAGGCATGGCAAAAGGATTTCGCCCTTTCCCTGCGCTTTGATATCAATGAGTATTGGCTGCTGAAACTGGAAGGTCATGTGATGGACGGTGCGGCAACGCTGTTGTCGTCAGACAATCCGGACGGATATGAACAGCATGACTTTCTTTTTGCCGCAAAGGTAACATTCAATTTTTAATATAAAAATATCATCCTGTTATTTCAGGAGGTTTTAATGAACAGCAAAAAATATGGACAGATGCTGCTCCTTGCCTGTGCACTGATGCTTATGGCAGTTCCCTCGATTTCAGGACAGCAGGCCCTTGTTATCTGCAACAGCAGCGTTCCCCATGACAGCCTGAGTTCCAGTGATATCCAGCAGATCTTTCTGGGCAGAAAAACCCGCTGGTCTGATAATCAGAAGATCAGTTTTGTGCTCATAAAGGAAGGAGATGTTCATGCTGAATTCCTGAAAACCTATCTTTCCCGGACCCCATCCCAGTATCAGGCTTTTTGGAGAAAAATGGTTTTTACCGGCCAGTCCGGGCTTCCCACAAGCTTCAATACCCCGGAGGAAGTCATAAAGTATGTGGCCGGCACTCCCGGAGCCATTGGCTATGTGCCTGCGGGTCTGCCCCATGACAAGGTCAAAGTGGTCGCCACAATTCCGGCCAACTGAGCCTGCCATTGAATTGCGTGTGCGGCCGAAAGTTTCCGGGTATGCAAAAAACCGGATTTTTCCGAAAAATCCGGTTTTTCACAAAATGCAAACCCGAAGATTTACACTGACTTGCCTAATCCGCTGGCGGGCAGCGCTGTGCTTTTGCCCACCCCTGCTGCTGTCTTTTCACTTTGCGGACTTGTTCCTGATTTCCTGAATGCTTTTGCGTCTGACAAATGCGGCCTCGGCCTTCTGTATCAGTTCATCCGGAGCAACCGGTTTCATCAGGTAATCATAGGCTCCGCTTCTCATGCCGATGATGGCAGATTCCACTGTCGCATGGCCTGTGAGCAGAATCACTTCTGTCAGCGGAAAGCGGTTTTTGATTTCCTTTAAAATGTCAATACCGTCTCTGCCCGGCATTTTCACATCCAGAATGACCACATCAATATCCGCATAAAGCAGTTTTTCCAGGGCTTCTGTTCCGCCGGAGGCAATCTGAATATCATAGCCCCTGCGCGCAATGAGCTTCTGTGTGGTTGTCAGAAAGCGCTCCTCATCATCCACCAGCAAAATTTTCGGTTTTTCCATTTTTCCCCCCCGTGCTCACATGGCAGAGGCAGGCAGATGAATGGTAAAGGCTGTTCCCTTTCCCTTTTCACTTTCCACATCAATCTTGCCTCCCATATTGTCAATGATACCGAAGCATACGGCCAGCCCCAGACCTGTTCCCTTGCCAACCGGTTTGGTGGTGAAAAAAGGGCTGAATATCTTTTTCAGGTTTTCCGGACTGATGCCGGCCCCATTGTCTTTAATCTGAATCTGAATTTCCCTGTTGATGGTATCCGGTTCCACACGAATGTGCAGGATTCCGCCTGAAGGGCCATGGCGTTCGATAATCGCGTCTATGGCATTGTTGAAAAAATTCAGAATCACCTGCTGCAACTGTCCGGGATCTCCGTGAACCGGAGGAATTCTGTCAGAGATGTCCTGTGTGATGGAAATACCGTTCACACTGGCTTTTTTGCTGATCATGGCTGCAATCTGGGGAATGAATTCTCTCAGATCCACATCCTGCAGACGGGGTTCACTCTGTCTGCCGAATTTGAGAATGGCCTGGGTGATTCCCGCGCACCGCTCAATCTGCAAACGGATCTGGGACATGGAATCTTCCATTTCTGCCAAAATATCGGACGGTTTCAGTTCCCCCTTTTCCCTGAGTTCGGAAAAGTTCATGTCAATCAGGGCCTGCTCACTTCGGATAATCTGAAGCGGATTGTTGATTTCATGCGCGAATCCCGCAGCCATTTCCCCCAGCTCTGCCAGCCTTTGTGCCCGAATCAGGTGCTGTCCCAGTTCCTCTTTTTCCTTGTCAGTCTTCTGCATGTGCACAATGATGCGTTCCGTCATATAGTGGGCCACCCCGATAATCAGGGCAAGACCGACAAGGAAAATAAAGGTGACACGGCTGGCCGCGGAACTGAGGGCTCCGAATGCCTCGGCTTTTTCCTGGCGGAAGACCAGAACCCATTCCTTGTCTTTAAGCCAGGTTGTGGCGTAGAGATATTTTTCCCCTGCCGGATTTTTGTCTATAAAAATCCGAATCTCGCCATCCTCCGGATACTGTATGCGATCATCAGGTCTTTCCATCAGTTTTTTTCCGGAAGAGCGTTTGGTGGTCTGCAGAAGCCCTTCTGCATTGAGCAGATATGCCTCCCCGCTTTTGCCGACGCGTATCTTTTCCACCAGATTGGTGAACACAGGGGTGTCAATGGTGGCGCGAATCACCCATTTCCGCCCATTCTCATTTTTGGCCACAGCAATGATGAAGTGGGGAATTTTCCGGTATCCCAGAAAAATGTCACTGATATAATATCCCTGGCGCATCACCTTTTTGAACCATTCCTCGTCCCGGTACACCTTTGACTTCAGTTCGTAAGGGCCGTGATAGGCCACATGGTTTCCGTTTTCATCAAATATTCCCAGATCCGCAAATGCCTCGGTGCGTGCCTGCAGATTGAGAAAAACCGTCCGAAGGACCTGGGGAGCCGAAATCTGTTCAAAGGAATAATCATTAACGATAAATTCAAGATCATGGGTACGTTCTGCCAGAAATGAGCCAATCATCTGCCGATGATCCTCCACAATCCGTTTCATGGCGGCCATGGTGCTTTCCTCCAGGGATCGGGTGAAATAGGAATACCCTGTCCACAGGCTCAGAACAAAAGGAATGATGGGAACCAGAAGCATGCTCAGGAAAATGTTTTTCCGCATGTTTTTGTAATAGTTTTCTTTCATTGGTGTTTTCTCCTCTGTTTGATTTTTTTGCATAAGGAAAAGCAAACACCGTGCCATGAAAATATGGCGTGATGAGCGTTTCTACTGACTGATTTTATATGACAATAACTCTGTGGCAGCAGCCGGGAGGAAAAATTGATCTGTCGGTATTTTTTACAGGATGTAAAAAAACGCACAGGACAGGTCCGCAAAAAAGCCTGATTTCTGCACAACTGCAATGCCCTGTTCAGGGAAGCAAAAATACAATTTTTGCACTCCTGCGAAATATTTTGGATTTGCTGAGGTGATCTTCGAGCCTGCGGCAGGAAGAATAAAACCATCGGGAATCATTTGCTTTCATCCCCTTCCGCTTTTATACTCAGCAGTTCCCTGGCTTTTTCGTGCCCCAGAAGGGAGGCCTCTTCCAGATCTGCCCTGGCCATTTTGAAATTTCTCATTTTATTGTATACAATGGCCCGTTTGAAATAGGCTTCCGGATCATCGGCTTTTTTCCGGATTGCGGCATCAAATTCCCGAATGGCATCCTCATAACGTCCGAGTTTGTAAAATTTCCTTCCTGTATCCAAATGGCCGGACGGAACAGTCTTTCTGCCCGATGGTCTGATTTCAAAACCGCAGTGCTTGCAGACTTTGGCCTGGGGCATAATCTTTTCCGCGCACTGGGGACATCGCTTCATTTTTTCAGATATTTCCTGATCAATCTTTTCCCGGATCTTCTTTTCCACAGTCACATTGTATTTTTTCATGATCCGTTCCAGGAAGAGGGCAAAGGGATTCTCATCTATCCGGTATATCTGAATCTGGTGCACAATTTCCTCTTCCACAATCTTTTTGTTTTCCTTGATGTCCGGAAGAATCAGGGAAAAATCAGCAAGCAGTTCTATAATCTGCCCGTATTTGTCCAACTGGAGATTTTCTATGGCCGCAGACGTTCCGATTTCATTTTTGATATTCTCGATCTTGAAATAATCCAGCGCATTCTTGATCAGGGTCTGGGTTCCGTCCCGGATTGTCTTTTCCAGCGTGGTGGTGTCATGCTCCTTTTTGATATGGCGGATTCTGCGCTCATTCTCTTCTTTCATTTTAAGCTCTTTCATCTGAAAATTCTCTTCCATCCATTTTCTGGTGACCATAAAGGTGATCAGCAGAGTGAAAATTGAGGCAAGAATCACTGTAATGAAGGATATGGCCGGATTCGGAATCAGAAACGGCAGAGACGATGACATGCCCACACCGATAACACCCAGTGCAATCAGTCCCACATATGTATTCATTGTAACACCTCCCTGTTGATGATTATGATGCAGATTTTAAGAAAACTGTCACACAGCACAGCCGGAAACCATCAATTCTGTGCCTGATGCAAAATCATTTTCTGCAAATCTGCAAATTCAGCAATAACTTAAAATTTGTATAATTTTTCTTGTCTCCGGAATCTCTTTGTACACATCCTTAATGGCTTCCGGAATGACAAAAGTTGACAGAACTTCATCAAGTTTTCCTGTATGAACAGCCTCCGGGATATTGTCTGTTCCATATACTCTGCATTTCAGATCTGGTTTTGCCTTCAGTTCTCTGAAATTTTCTTTTTTAAAATCATACATGCAGGATGCCACCAGTATTTCAGAACTGGGAAAAAGAATCAAAGGCAAAATCAGAGGCAGATTTTCATACGTATAATTTTGCTGAACCATCTGATCATAAAATTCTTCTATGGACAGCCATAATATTTCATTGAGTGCATATGCCCATTTTTCAAAATAATTATGTCTGTTTTTCAGTATCTTTTCCGCATCTGAATTGACAGGCAGAAGATCTTTGCTGCAAAAACATCTGTCTTTTTCTTTCTCAAACTTCTTTACACCCGCAAATAAAACAGATTTGATTTCAGATTTTACTGTACGCGCATCAGCACTGTGCAAATCAGGCTCTCTGTCAAATTTGGAGACATATTTTGCAACGGCATTGCTTATATTCAACTGTTCCAGATCAAAGAAATTTTCCTCTTTCAATTTGACAGCGTAATGACAGTCAAAAATGGCTGACACAAAATATTTCAGGACACAATAATCACTGAATCCGTCTCTTATGATGGCTATGTTTTCATAATCTTAATCGATTTATCCCAAACTTCCCCACAAAATCAATAAAACAGTTCTGTGAGTTCATAAGGACTGACCTGCACAATTTCTTTTCCGTTTCTTTCCACAATGTCTTCTTTTATAAGAAAGTCCCATATTTACCCAGAGGGTTTAATGGCATCATTGAGATTTGTGACCATTGTTCTGTAGTCTTTTGCTCTGAGATACAGATTGTAAACTGTATCCAGACGATCTATAAAACTCACGAATGACACTGGGGCTGTGTGTTGTCGCAGATAAACTGTGTATTTTCCCCCTTCAGAACCAGCGTAACCGCCAAAATTCCAGATATGTTTTTCTGATTGATGCCATTCTCAATTTCTTCAATCATTATGACAGCCGGAGGATTTCTCATGGTGCATAACAATGCAACCGCACCGGCTTTGACAAGTCCGTCTGAAACATCCGCAGAGTCAAAATACGGAAACGCATTTCCTCCCATGTCAAACTGCCATTTGGGAATATCTTTGTCAATTATGATTCCATTGAAGGATTTGACAAATCTTTTTAAATAACCCAAAAATTTTCCGTATCCGATTTCATCTTTTTCTTTGATAAATTTTACCAGTTCAAGGAAATTTGAACCTTCCCGTCCAAGTTCACCGGCAATATCCGGAAATCTTCCTGATTTGGAAAATTCATCGGAATAATTTTTCTTTTCCGGGATATTTCCGTGTATAAGAGGAACTGACAATCCTTTTAAAGAACCTGACTGAAAGTTGTAGCAATGCAGAAAGGAAAGAGAATGAAAAAAAATATTTGTTATCTCTGTCTGCTCCTGTGTCAGATTTTCATTTTTTAATTTTGTTCTTAACAGCATTTCATAAGCCGGTTCCTCATATCCATGCAATACGGTTTTGGTCTCAGCGTTTATGGTGATTGTTATTTTTTCCCTGCAGCCTGTATTGTTATGATATTTTTCATCCATGCAGTACAGTTGCAGTTCATAGGCTATTTTTTTATTCTCTTTTTCCCATTCACAGGAAAAACAAATGGGAACTGTCGGACTGCTCAAACTGTGTTTATACCGGAAATAATTGCTTCGGTGCAGCTCTTTGCTTTTTCCGCTTTCCGGAAATGCAGAACTGACCAGTCTGGAAAAATAATTCAATCCGGTAATCAAATTGCTTTTGCCGGAATTGTTGGAGCCTATGAGCAATGTAATATCTTTCAGTTCCAGCACTGTCTCAGTATGCGTTTTATAATTGCTTATTTTTATTTTTTTAAACATGATTCTCCTTTTGTTCTGTTAAGTTCAGGCAGTGACATATTTTTCTGTCTGGTATCAGGGGAAAAATCTGTATTCATCTTTTCTGTTCAGAATCTTACAAAAATCAATTCATTTTCAATCAGTTCAATTCCGATTCGAAAATCGGTTGATTTTGTTATTCATAATGTGACCACATGCGCAGGACCTGAACGATTTTGTTTTCCTCATCAGTTGAACAGACCAGACGATGCCGGATGTTTATCCCGCGGGAATAAAACCCGCTCAGATTTCCCGTAAGTTTTTCGTATCCCGGATAATTCTGGAAAGGATTTTCTTTCAGGATATTCAGCAGTTTTTCCGCCTGGGGTTTCAGACCGGCCTGTTTCAGCTTTTTTGCATCTTTAACAGCGCTGCGTGATAAAATCACTTTCCAGTTCACCAGTCAAGTTCCTCCAAAGGTGTACCCATTTCAAGCGGTTCTTCCGCAGCATCCGGAATGCTTTGCGTCATTCCCGGTATCCGGTTGAGATACAGGGTTTTTCTATGGCTTCCAGTCTTTTTCTCCGATGACAATAAAAGCCTCTTTGTTTTTGCGGCAGACTTTCAATGTTTCATAATTTCAATGCACCGGTTGATCTCGGCATCCATATCTTTTTTGAATTTTTCAGATGTTATTTCTCTTATCATTTCTGCCTCTGTTCTTCTGATTGAATAAAGAGGGGAAGGTCAGCGAATTGATTTTATGGATTTCATCTCCATAAAAACCTTCGGTAAGAATCTCTTTTGTCTTTCTTCCCCGCTGAGTGTCATCTCCATATCCAAACTTCCTTATTACTCTTATGAGTTCCCACGTCTTTTCATTATGCAAACGTCAATCTTTCACGCAAGTTTTTGTTTAATTGCTTATCACTTTTATTCTCCAAATCCTTGTCTTTTTGAAAGCCATTGTGAACAATATCCTCAGAAACCAATGGTTATTTGAATTTAATGCCAAATTCAGTATCCTGGTGCAGTTTTTGTTGATTCGTACTCATATAAGGCTCTTGGTATGCTCTCAAGCAGATACCGCAGAGAATTTTTTAGTAAAGGGCGAATAATCCCCAGAATCTTTTTGATTTGACATTATTGCTTTAAAAGATCTTGCAATACAGCAGTCCGTCTGAAACAGACAATTCATTAAAACGTATATGTTCAGTAATCCGTGACCACAATGCGCTTCCAAACAATAATTCAATTGTCTCTTTGTCAGGCTCTGCAAAAGTGGAATTCATAAAAACAGTGACTCCTGTATTGAGATGATCAAACAAATCTCTCAGAAACTGTGAAAACAGGCGATATTGCTGCTTGGTGAAAAAAGCAGATCTTTCCGTTTCATCAAGCCATATAAACAATTTTCCTTCCAGGGTAAAACACAGTAATATTCCTGCCAGTATTTTGGCAAAATCACCTGCTGATTGTAAAAAGGACGGGCCAATCCATCTTTTTCAATTTGTATTTGTTGCAGTGCCAAACAGATACTGGACATCATTTCAGGCATTTGTGAGTCCTGATTTCCCAACAGCAGGATTGCTTTGGAAAATTCAAGCTTCTATTCTTGGGAGAGAAACCGGAGTAATTTTTCCGCCCATATCCTGAATCAATAATTGAATCTGCGATTTTATGCGGCTCAATGAAAACTGTCCACTATATCCTTAAACAACTAGCTGCCAGGTTGCTATTTCCCTCTTTGGGAATATGAACATAAATATAAAAAAATATCTCCTGATATTCCGGAGCAACTGATTTTATACGATTTTCATTGCTGAAATAAAAAGCGGAATAGGTTTTTCCTCCCTCCGATGGTTCCCCAGTTCAGTATAAACTGACGCACATCACCTGCAAGAGCCATCCGATGGATATTTTCAAATTTTTTTTCTCAGACACGGTATCTTGCCCAAATCAGATTTTCGCTGTTTTCCTGATTAAGGTCGGAGTCAGCTCTCAAAAAAGGATTGCCTTTAAGATTCAGTTTTGAATAATCACTCATGAATAAACTCCCTCATGAACCTTGCGACCTGTTTGAGATAGCTGGAGCGATCTGATCCGCGGACATACTTTCTTTCATTTTGTTTTTATCTGTTTAAACTGTTGCAGGGCAGCGTCTGTTTATAAAGTTCCTGCACTGCCTTTCCTCGGCCATTTCAAAAGGAAAATTTTTTCCTGAAAAATACAGATATAAAACAGCATCAAAGGAAGTCCAGAATTTTATGAGAGGAAAAGCATTTTTGACTTCTTTCAGACATCCCCCAAGTGCATTGTCATCGTCAGTGAGAAATATCAGATTTTTTTCTTTTTTCTTCATGAAAACAAATCCAGAGCAACAGCAAAATTTTTCTCCCCTGTTTTTGACTGTTTGACTGATTTCATCAAATAAGCGTTTTTCATATTCTTTTTGGTCATATTTTCCCAATTGGTGAATTTTGGCACTGCGTCCCAGAACATTTGGAATTCCGGTTGTTCCAATGGCTTGAAATTTCTCTGTTTACGGTTAAACTGTATTTTAAGACAACTTCTTCTGCAAGCAGATTAAGCAGGGTGCCGAATCTGTATTCAACAGCACTCAGGTTAATATAGCTTGCAGCATCAATGATAACATACACGGATTTCATGATTAAGCCTGACTGACAGTTATATATGCTTCATTTATTCTGGCGGCATTACGGACAGAAAAAATGTTTATGTCCTGTTATAACACCTTTTTTAAGTTCATTTTCTATATCCTGAATTTCCGTTGTCACATTATTCTAGAGCTACAGCAAGATGGATTATTATCAGCAGCAGAGACGGATAAAGCGATATACCCTTTTTCCAACCTTGTGTATTGGAAAATTGAAAGACTTTCCAATAACGGACAAAGTGCCTTCATACGCTGTGCTGTGTTTAACCCTGTCCAGTCTGACATCGCTTCAGGAAAACCAACGGTGCATATGCTGCCATTGCTTTTGTTTTTAACCAGCTTTCATTTATATCACAGAGAGTTGAATCAGGACCCGGGCAGTTGTTAATAACGATTCACATAAATATGCTTCTGTGCGGGTTTGTCATACTCAGCAGAAGATCAATTGTCAATAGCAAGGCATCTGCATCATTGTTAAAAAACAGTATTATCAGATAAAACAGTTTTTCTTCGTTTTTGGAACAGTTGAGATTCCGCATGATTGGGTTTATCTGTCATTTTGTTAAGCAGGATTCCCAAACGGGAACACTTGCAATGTCATTGTATTTTGTTATCAATCCCAGTGAAGATGCAAAAGTAAGGTAATGACTGAATGCAAGGGTCGGTTTACCCCCTTCTTTTGTAACTTTGCCACGATGATTTTTATATTCAGCAGAACGATGTTCCTGCTCTGCACTCCATTTTTCAAGCATTTTTTTCAGAAACTGCTTTGGCAACTGTTTTGTCCCAAGAATTTTTGCAATCTGGGTCAGCGTCACAAGTGTTCGTACCTGTGTATTTATTTTTGAAATGAAACGGAAATTGTCAACATACATAATATTGTCACTGAACCTTATACGAAACAGTCAATATATTCCATTGCAAAACACTATAACCATCATACTGTTATATCTATAATTCCCGGAATTCACCTTTAAAAACCTCTCTGATATGCCACTTTCTGAAACTTTGATCCGGTAAATAAGTTGTTCTTTGAGGTGCTCTCAAATTTTTGCCATGAAATCTCATAAGCCATTCCTGAAATCCTTCATTTCCATGAACCCGGTCAGAAACCATAATTTTCAAATCCTCTGATAAACTGAAAGCTCCCCGATCAAACAGTTTATGGTGCAATGCACATAATGCCAGTCCGTTCACCTCAATATCAGGGCCGCCTGACTGATGCCATTTAATATGTGCAGCTTCCAATGCAATCGGTGAATGACCAAGACGGACATCAAACCCGCATACAGCACACTTATATTCATAGGCTCGCAGTACTTTTTGTCGAAAATCCGTATCTCTTTTTTTCCGCATATCAAGTGCAGCAATGTCAATACCGACACATTGCAAAATATCTTCATGAACAGTTTCAGGAAAATTTGCATATAAAAGTTCCTGAATAACATCCTGACAAAATTTGGAATCTTTTTGCAGCATTTGAAAAATGGTTTTCGAAAATCCGCCCTGCACGTTTAAACGAATCAGATCGCTTTTTTTCGCATCCCCGCTCGCTGTCAATTCAATATCATCAGCATTTGTCACTTCCCAAATCTGATCGTTCTGCAATCGCCAGAAAGGAAATTCCGGATGATAAGATGCCCGATCCGGTCCGAAATCCATGAGCAGTTGTCTAAGTTCTTTATCTATTTTTTCATATGGAATTAACCTTTTTTTATCCTGCAACATGCAACCAAGAGCATAAAGAATCAGCAACGGTTTATGCGGAGCTCTTTCCCCGCCTCTTTTCCATATGGTGAGTTTGCTGAATTTTTCCTTGACAGATTCTTTATCCATAAAATGACTGTTCTCTTATTCTTATTAGAATATCTTTTTAAATTTTAACAAGCTGCGAATCCTCTGCCATTTTCATACAAGTTCATCCGTTCTGCAAGAATTTTTTTATTTCAGGATAGAGATTTTTCATTTCCCGGACTTCTGTCCAGACAATCTCCGGATCTGCCCGAAACCATGTGAACTGGCGTTTGGCATAACGCCGGGTATCCTGTTTCATTGTTCTGACAGCCTCATCAAAGCTCAATCTGCCCTGAATCCAATCCGCCATATGCCGGTATCCGATGGACTGCATGGATTTGAGTTGCGGGGAATATCCCTTTTCCAGAAGACTTCTGACCTCAGATTCCAGTCCGGTCTCCAGCATGGCATCCACGCGCATCTCAATCCGTTTATACAATATTTCTCTTTCTGCCTGCAATCCGATTTTATACACATGAAAAGGATTTTCCGAAAATCCGTGACTTTGGTGGTATTCAGAAATGCTTTGGCCCGTTGTCTCAAAAATCTCCAAAGCCCGGACAATGCGGAAGGTGTCATTGGGATGAATTCGCCTGCCGCTTTCCGGATCGCAGCCAAGCAGGCGCTGATGAAGAAATGCGGCTCCGTGCATTTTTGCCTCGGCCCGAAGCCGTGCCCGCAATTCCGGAGCCGGAGCCGGAGCCTGAAAGATTCCCCCCAGCAGGATTTTGATATACAGACCGGTTCCGCCTGCGACAAAAGGGACTTTTCCCTTTTTATGGATTTGTGCAACTGCTCTTCGAGCCTCTTCCGCATACTGCGCAGCATCAAAATCCTCATCCGGATCAACAATATCAATCATGTGATGCTGCATTGCGGCTTTTTCCTCTGCTGTGGGCTTGGCCGTGCCAATGTCCATGTACCGGTATATCTGCATGGAATCCGCGCTGACAATCTCACCGCCAAAGGTGAGAGCCGCATCAATGGCCGCACCGGTTTTTCCGATTCCTGTGGGGCCGCATATAACAATAATACGGGGTTTCTGATTTTCCATGTCCACTGCATTTGTAACTGATCGGTGTTTTGTCAGGTTTGATTTCGGGGTTCAGACGTAAAATGCACAAAGGGCTTTCCCAAAGAACGTAACGATTCTATTATTTTCCGGAAAAAAAAGCAAGGATTGCTTTGCACAGGTTCTTCAGGGAAAAAACGCTGTCCATGCCGGATGCCCATAAACAGCACAGATACAGCATGTTGGTCTTAATCAAAAACATCGGCATATGGCATATTGACTTTCCATATGATGACGTGATAAAATGATAACTTATGCTGATAAACTGAAGGAGTCTCAAAAAAATTTTTCTGATGTTTTTATGTGAAAATTTAATGAAAAAAAACAGAAGAGTCCCATAAAAACGGACCCTGACCTGCGGGAGATGCGGATGAAAACAGGAAAGATTCTGATGTGCTGGATGATGTTTTTCTTTTCAGGTTTCGGGAATGTGAGCGCTATCGCGGCCAAACCGGACGCAGATGATTTCACGAAACTGAGTCTTGAGGAACTCATGGAGGTTGAGCTTACCTCGGCTGCGAGAAAATCCCAGAAACTGTCCCAGACTGCCGCGGCCGCGTTTGTGATTTCAGGCGAGGATATCCGGCGTTCCGGTGCAGCGACCATCCCTGAAGCGCTGCGCATGGTTCCGGGCATTCATGTGGCCAGAATCAACAGCACCCAGTGGGCCGTCAGTGCCAGAGGATTCAACGGACGTTTTTCCAACAAACTTCTGGTGCTCATGGATGGCAGAAGCGTGTATTCTCCCCTGTTTTCCGGTGTATTCTGGGATACGCAGGACACCTTTATTGAAGACATTGAGCAGATTGAGGTGATTCGCGGCCCCGGGGCCAGTCTGTGGGGGGCCAATGCTGTCAACGGAATCATCAACATCATCACGAAAAATGCCAAAGACACGCAGGGAAACCTTGTGAGCGCAGGCATCGGAACCGAGGAAATATCCGGAGGTGTGCGGCACGGGGGCAGAACGGAAAACACGGATTACCGGATTTATGCCAAATATGTAAACCGGGATGAATCTGAGGATGCGCAGGGAAAGGGAACTTCGGACACCCTGAACCTGTATCGCGCAGGTTTCCGCATGGATAAAGAAGGGCAAAATCCGGGAAACAGCATAAGACTTCAGGGTGATGTTTACACGGGAAATTCGGATCAGATTGTGCCGGTTCCCTCTGCTGACATGGCAGATTATGATCCTGTATCCCAAACCTTTGTCCGAAATCACAAAACAGACATTTCCTTAAACGGTTTCAATCTTCTGGGACGCTGGGAGCATTCTTTTTCCAAAAATTCCTCTGCCGTGCTGCAGATATATGCGGATCATGACAGACGGGATGAGGCTGCGGGTGAACTCATTCAGAACAATTTTGATGCGGATTTTCAGCACAAAATCACAGCCGGTTCCCGCACAGAAGTCATCTGGGGGCTGGGATACCGGATTTATCAGGATGAACTTCCCTGCAATTACTGGCTGTGCTTTGAACCGGATTCACAGACGGATCATCTGTACAGCGGCTTTTTGCAGGTGGAACAGGTTCTGATTCCGGATACGGTAAGAGCAACACTGGGGGCCAAAATTGAACACAACGATTACACAGGATTTGAAATTCAGCCCAGTCTCCGCCTCTTGTGGACTCCGGCGGCAGAGCATTCCCTGTGGGCATCTGTGTCCCGCGCTGTCCGAACCCCATCCCGGTATCAGTATGATGTGCGGTTCTGGGCCGCAGCCATGCCCAGTGATCCCCGCCTGACAGCAGCCGCTCCCTTTCCCGTCACATCCATTTATTATTTCGGAAATCAGGAGACCGAATCAGAAGACGTGACAGCCGCGGAACTGGGATACCGGGTTCAGCCGACCGAACGTTTTTCCGCTGATCTTGCCCTGTTCTATAATTTTTACAAAAATCTGAGCTATTCCGGAAGAGACATGCCCTATCCGGATCCGCCTGTGTGGAGAGTCAATCTGCACAGCGGCAGCAGTCTGTCTGCGGACACTTACGGCGCAGAACTTTCTGTTGTGTGGCAGGTGTCTGATTCCCTGAAACTTGCTGCGGCCTATACCCTGTTTGGATCAGATTTTGAAAAAGGCACCCTTTTCCGCAATGCGCTTGCAAATGAGGATGATGATCCCAGACATCAGGTCTCTGTCCGGGCTTCGCTGAATCTGCCGAAAAATCTCGAACTCGATCTCTGGTTCCGCCATACGGATGATATTCTCGGAGGCACAGTGAAGGCTTATTCCGCGCTGGATGCCAGACTGGGATGGAACCTGTCGAAAAATGTGGAATTTTCCATTGGGGGCCGCAATCTCCTGGATTCCCGTCATCCTGAATTTGTCAATTCCTTTTACAAAAGCACGGATTCGGAAATTGAACGGGAAATTTACGGAAAAGTGCTATGGAGATTCTGACAAAGCCAATTCCGCGACTGTCTGTTCTGCTCATGGGAACCTGTCTGATATTTTTTTTCTCAGGTTCCGGAAATGTCAGCGCAATGGCAAAATCGAAGGCGGAAGATTTCACGAAACTGAGTCTTGAGGAACTCATGGAAGTGGAGCTCACCTCAGCCGCGAGAAAATCCCAGAAACTGTCCGAGACTGCCGCGGCCGCGTTTGTGATTTCAG
>JAWKPW010000089.1:0-23749 GCA_041390465.1 Desulfobacterales bacterium
GGAGGATTGCCAAACGCATATTTTACCCATTCAGAAGTTTCATCTGTTTTCCTGATTTTGATAGAAATGGCTGTCATATTACGAAATATCTACACTTATTCAATTTCAACTGGGCTAACCAGTGGTTATACGGGTAGCGTACCCGTATTTTTTGTATATAGAACTATATGCAAGTATATAGTATTATATGCCCGGCATATAATACTATATCCCTATGGAGTATATAGAACTATATGCTTTTTGAAAATCCGTAAGGCATATAGTACTATATGCAAACCACAAAAGCATATAATACTGTATGCTTTTCTGAAAATCCGGCAGATATGCAAGTATATAGTTTTATATGCTTTATATGCTTTCAGAAATTCCGTCCGGCATATATGCTGATCCGGTTTTGGTTTTTTTGAAAACCGGATCAGATTCCCATAACCCGCTTCCGGAATGCCTTTGTCTGAAACATAAGGCAATTTTTGTGGCACAAAAAAACAAAATCAGATCAGTACTGTCTGGCATCTGACGCATTCTGACCTTTCCGTGTGTCAGTCAGTGCCGAGCCTATATAGCATTTATAGCAGCAAGTGGCAGTTGTCAATGGCATTTTTCTGTCTGACGGCTGATTCTGCTTTGTCAGCATGGCAGGATTTGTCATTTATCCCTCTGTTTTTTCAGAAAAGGGAGACAGGGAGCAGCATCTGAAGATACCGGAGACCGGGGACAAAAACGGTCTCATGATTCCCCGGATGATGGAAGGACTGGTCAGCAGAAAAATCCGGTGCTTTTACATTTTGGGGGAAAATCCTGCCAATACCGAGAGTAAGGATTTGCTTCTGTCCCAATTTTGTGATTCTGTATCCTGTTTTTTTGTCCAAAATGGGAAATCCGACTTTCTTTCTTGACAGAAAAACTTTTTTTTTATAAATAATCCCATTTATTCAGATCCTGACTCTGACAGTCTCAAAATATCTGTTTTTCTTACAGCCAAAGGCAGACCGCTTTTGGCATAATTATTTTAAGGAGATGGTATGGGTTTTAAATTCAAGGGATTCGGAGGGGGCGGCAGTTTTCCTCACGGTGTGCATCCGCCGGAAAGAAAGAATTTTTCCGAAGGTGCGGCCATTGAGGTGATCCCGCCGCCGGAAAAGGTGGTTCTTCCCCTGCTCCAGAACGTGGGCGCGCCTGCCAAAGCCACTGCGAAGCCAAAGGATGCTGTGGCTGTGGGCGACAAAATTGCGGATGCGGGCGGTTTTGTTTCCGCACCGCTGCACGCTCCCATTGCCGGGAAAGTGGCAAAATCCGGAGTGGTCACGCTTGCCAATGGCCGTCACGTGCCTGCCATGGTCATCAAGGCAGAAGGCGCGCAGATGGATGCCGATGCGCTGCGGGAAAGAGTTTTTGGCGGGGACTGGCCCAAAACCGGGCTGGAAAAATACTCCCCCAAAGAGATCGTGGATGCGATTCAGGGAGCCGGGATTGTGGGACTGGGCGGTGCTGCGTTTCCCACGCACGTCAAATATGTGCCGAATGAGAAAAAGCCGGTGGACACGGTCCTGATCAACGGATGCGAATGTGAGCCCTATCTCACGTCCGATTACCGGATGATGCTGGAGGCTTCGGATCCCATTGTCACAGGCGCTCTTCTTCTGGGCAGGGCAACCGGGGCAAAGGACATCATCATCGGCATTGAGGACAACAAACCTCAGGCTGTGGAGAGGATGAAAAATGCCGCGGCCGGAACCGGGATCAAAATTGCTGTGCTGAAAACCAAGTACCCCCAGGGCAGTGAAAAACAGTTGATTCTGGCTATCACCGGCCGGAAAGTGCCTTTGGGCGGTCTTCCCCTGGATGTGGGCGTCGCGGTGAGCAATGTGGGCACTGCCGCTGCCATTGCCGGAGCAGTGATTAAGGGAATTCCGCTGACCCACCGGGTGGTGTGTGTGACGGGCGCGGGCATACAGAATCCCAAAAATCTGCTGGTTCCCATCGGCATCAGCATCGGTGAACTCATTGCTTACTGCGGCGGGCTGCGGAAAGAAGCGGCCCGGATGGTGGCAGGCGGTCCCATGATGGGATTCGCGTTTTCTGATTTGGACACGCCCGTGACCAAAGGAACCAGCGGCATCACCATCCTGACCCAGGCGGATCTGAAACGGGAAGAGGAAACCAACTGCCTGCGCTGCGGCAGGTGTGTGGATGTGTGCCCCATGAATCTGGTTCCCACCAAAATCGCGCTGGCTTCCCGGCACAAGGACACGGAACTGGCGCAGCAGTACAATATCATGGCCTGTTTTGAATGCGGCTCCTGCGCGTATATCTGCCCGGCCAATCTGCCTCTGGTGCAGCTTGTGCGCACAGGCAAGGCAGAAGTGATTGCTGCGGGCAAGAAATAAGGAATAGGAAGAACTATGGCAAAACAAATTCAAACAACGGAATCTGCTGAAGCACCCGTTATCCATGTCGCGCCGTCTCCGCATCTGTCCAACACAGCGCAGACCACGCGCACCATGATGCGGGATGTGCTCATCGGGCTGGCTCCGGTCACAGGCATGGCCGTTTATGTGTTTGGGACATACGCGCTGACACAACTGGCCATCTGTGTGATCTCCTGTCTGGCAGCAGAATGGGTCTTCACCGGAATGCGGGGACGCAAAGCCGCGCTCTGCGATTTTTCCGCGGCTGTGACAGGCGTGATTCTGGCCCTTTCCCTGCCCGGAACCGCGCCCTGGTATGTGGGATTTATTGCTTCTTTCACTGCCATTGGCATTGGCAAGGTGATTTTCGGCGGCCTGGGCATGAACATCTTCAACCCGGCCATGGTGGGCCGTGCCTTTGTCATGATCGCCTTTGCCAGTGCGATGGGTGCATCCGCATATCAGGATGCCAAAGGCGCTGTGGACGCCATCACACAGGCAACGCCCATGGATGCGTTCAAGCAGGGCGGTGTGATTGCGCCCCTGTCTGCGCTGTTCTGGGGAACCACCAACGGTTCTCTGGGGGAAACCAGCGCCATCGCGTGTCTCATCGGCGGGCTGTATCTGTGCATCCGCAGAACAGCCTCATGGGAAATCCCGGCAGGCGTGCTTTCTGCCGTAGCGGTTTTCGGCGGCATTGCCAATCTGATGAACCCCGAGTCCCAGTGGACCGTGCTGCACCACATTCTGGGCGGTGCGCTGCTTTTCGGTGCGTTCTTCATTGCCACTGACCCGGTGACCAGTCCCCTGACCCCCAAGGGCAAATTCATCTTTGGTGCGGGCGTGGGTGCGCTGATTATGCTGCTGCGCATCTTCAGCGGTTATCCCGAAGGTGTGATGTTCGCGGTTCTGATTATGAACAGTGTGACACCGCTCATCAACCGCTGGACAATTCCCAAAGCATTGGGAGGGAAATAGGAAATGAAACCGATACAGCAAATGGAACCTCTGTCGCCAACCGCGTTTGAGCGTCTGAGGAACAACAATATTATTCAGGCATGGCTGGTTCTCCTTCTGGTACTGTGCTTCGGTTCCTCCCTGGCAGGCATTCAGATGTATCTGGGGCCTGTGATTGAGGAAAACAAGATCAATGAGACACGGGAGAAAGTGCCGGAACTGGTTCTGGGAGCGGAAGCTGCACAGAAACTGGCGGAATCCGGAGACAGTCTCAATATCAGCCCCCAGTCCATGGTGGTGGAAAAACCCGGGAAAAAAGCCATCTACAATGTATATGAGGCTGCGGACAAAAGTGGTAAACGCCTGGGCTGGGTGGTCAAGACCGGAGGACAGGGATATGCGGATCGCATAGAACTGCTGCTGGGCCTTGATCCGGAAGTGAAAAGCATTACCGGTCTCTTCATTCTGGAACAGAAAGAGACTCCGGGACTGGGCAACAAAATCGTCACGGATGAATGGCGGGGCCAGTTCAATGGCAAATCCACAGAAAAACCCGTTGGCGTGGTCAAAGGCGGCGGAGCCGGGGCAGGTGACATCAATGCCATTACCGGTGCCACGATTTCATCCCGTGCCGTAAGCGATATTGTCAACACTGCGGTGGCCGACCTCAAAGGCCCGCTGGCGCAAGGAGGAAAATAATGGCTGATCAACCCACTGCTGCGGAAAGATTCATCAAGGGCATACTGCCGGAAAACCCGGTGTATCGCCAGCTTCTGGGGCTGTGTCCCACCCTGGCCGTCACCAACGGTCTGAAAGCGGCCCTTACCATGTCGGCTGCGGTAATGTTCGTGCTTTTCTGTGCCAATGTGATGATCAGTCTGATCCGCAACCTGCTCAAACCCCATCTGCGGATTGTGATCTTCACCCTGACCATTGCCACATTTGTGACCATTGCAGACCGTTTTCTCGCTGCTGATGTGTATCAGATGAGCAAGGTGCTGGGGCCTTACATTCCCCTGATTATCGTCAACTGCATCATCATCTGCCGGTGCGAGGTCTGCGCCTCCAAGCAGAATGTCATCACTGCCGGGGCAGATGCCATTGGTCAGTCTCTGGGATTTTGTCTGGCGCTTTCCAGCATCGCTGTTGTCCGGGAAATACTGGGAACAGGAATGATATTTGAAATCCGGGTGCTGCCTGCCGTATGGCCCGACTGGGTCATCATGGTGTTGCCTCCGGGCGCATTCCTGACCTTTGGACTGCTGCTGGGAATGGTAAACTGGTACAGTGCCCGTCCCCAAAAGGCCGCAGGAGGAAAATAAATGACAAGTTATCTGATTGACATATTTCTGATTGGTATCGGTGCGGCCCTTATCAACAACTTTGTGCTGTATTATTTTGTGGGAATCTGTCCCTTTGTGGGGGTTTCCCGGAAAATCAGCACAGCCTTTGGCATGGGCTGTGCGGTGATCTTTGTCATAGCGATTGCCGCTGTCATCAGTTGGACCATCACGGCCTATATTCTTATGCCGGGAGCGCCCCTTTCCGTGTGGGTGGCAGGATTTTTCATGCCGCCTGATACTGCCGCGGGAATGGATCTCACGATTCTCAGCTATATTGTTTACATCTTTGCAATTGCCTCCTCTGTGCAGTTTGTGGAGATGTATGTGCGCAAATTCTTTCCGCCCCTGTACAAGGCTCTGGGCGTGTATCTGCCCCTGATTACCACCAACTGCGCGATTCTCTTTGCCTGTCTGGTGATCATGAGCAAGATCACAGGGGTGGACAATCCGGCCGATGCCTGGGATTTGGGACGTGCCCTGACCCTGGCTGTGGGCGGGGGCATCGGTTTCACCATTGCCATCGTAATCATGGCCGGCATCCGGGAGGAACTCAATCTCTGCGATGTACCCAAACCCTTTCAGGGTGTGGCCATCGCACTGATCGTTGCCGGCATTCTTTCCCTGGGATTCATGGGATTCACAGGTGTGGATTCCGGACTGCGCAAGGCCATGATGCCCAAACCCGAAGCTGCTGCACAGATTCAGTCTGCACCGGAAGCGGGGAAGTAGAAAGGAGACAGAATCAATGAATATTGTCACCATCGGACTGTCTGCCACCACGCTTTTCGGCATGGCGATAGTCATCTGTTATATCCTGGGATGGGCCAACAAGGCATTCCGCGTGGAGGTGGACCCCCGCATTGAGGCCATTATCGGCACACTTCCCGGAGCCAACTGCGGCGGCTGCGGCTTTGTGGGCTGCGGCGACTACGCAGAGGCAGTGGTCAAAAGCGGCGCACCGGTCAACAAATGCCCGGTGGGCGGTGCTTCCTGCGCTGCTGCTGTGGCTGCCATTATGGGCGTGGAAGTGGGGGAAAGTTTTCCCCAGCGTCCCGTGGTTCACTGCACAGCAAAATACAGCGACCGCAAGGGACGGCATGAATATCGCGGGGAAATGACCTGCAAAGGTGCCAACATGGTCGCGGGAGTGCAGGGCTGCACATACGGCTGTCTGGGATTCGGAGACTGCACCCGTGTCTGCAAGTATGACGCGATTCATGTCATTGACGGTGTCGCCACTGTTGATTATGAAAAATGTATCGGATGCGGAGCCTGCGGCAGTGTGTGCCCGAGAAACATCATTACCATCACGCCCTTCAAAAAGTCACAGATCCTGGCTGTAGGCTGTTCCAACAAGGATGCAGGCAAGGATGTCATGGCCGTGTGCGAGGTGGGATGCATCGGATGCAAGTCCTGTGCGCGCAAATCCGAACTCTTCAAGATTGTGGACAACCTGCCCACCATTGACTACAATGCCTGGGATGAGGAATGCTCTCTGGAAATTCTGGAGGCCTGTGAAAAATGCCCGAGAAACCGGCTGATCTTTGTGGGCATTCCAAGTCCGGAAGACATTGAGGCCACAAAGCACAAAAAAGCTCCGGAAATTGTGGAGGCTGACTTCAAAACCACTGTGGATGATACCGAGTGGCGGGGATAATGCCTTAACATTTCTCAGCTTATCCTTTCCCCAGAAGGATGAAATTCATAAAAAAACCGGGCTGCACCAGCCCGGTTTTTTTGGCTCATACCGATTTGCCCTTGATTTGATACAGTTTGCACCTGATCCGGAGGAGTGCAAAAATTAAGCGGAGCAGTTTTTTATACAGACAGAACTGCGGAAAAAGTGACAGTTATTGTATCATATCAATGGAGAATCGCTATCTTTTTGACCACAAAGGGCACGAAGAGGGCACAAAGGTAACAATAAATTTATATCACTGTATTGCATGACCACGTTGAATTTTATAGGATCAAAAACTGAATTTTTTCAAAAAATTCAGTTTTTTAATCACTGTTTTATCCTATAAAAACCAAGTTGGTTATGTAGTATAAAATTCACGGCAAATCAGTACAACCTTCCTGCAGAATATGATTTCAATGGCGAATTGGCATTATACCGATTCGCCATTGAAACCGTACCTATCTGATTCCGGCGATGCCGGAATGAGGTGAAACGGAATTTCGGCCCCATTTCCGGATCATTTCAGTGTCCCTGACCTGAGGGCATGTGGCGATTTGGTATTATACCGATTCTCCATTGGTTTTGTCCAATATGGAACACAGAGACTCCGAACGGCGCCGCTCTGCAAAACCGGAATAACTGACAGCATCGGATCAAAGCAATGGCGATTCGGTATTACAGAAAAAATTGCAAAAAAACAAATCAGAATCCCGGAATGGATAACATTATCAGGCAATTTGACCCACTGTCCGTATTTTTCCCCATCTGTTCAGTCCGCCTGATTTAAAAAATTTGCAGTGGATCAACGGCTGATTTTCAGCAAAACAACCTGTCCGAAAACATGCATTTCACCTCCGGTTGAAAAGAAGCATTCCCGAAAATCAGCAGCATTCCCCATACATGATAGGCCCGCAGAGTTTCTCCCAGCCAGACAATAGCCATGATGGAGGCAAATACCGGTATCAGATTGACAAACAGCCCGGTTTTGTTCGGTCCGATGGATTCTGCGCCCCGGTTCCAGCACAGGTAAGCCACAATGGACGGAAAAACCGAAACATACAGAATGCTCAGGATGACAGGCAATGTAACTGCATAGGGTTCGCAGTGCATATTCTCCCACACATAAAGCGGCAGGATCGCGAGCGAGCCAATGCCAAAGGTATAGGTGACAAAACTGAGCGGATGGATGAGCGGCCGTTTGCGCAGCAGTACCGTGTAAAGGGCATAGAGAAGCACCGCGAGGAGCATGAGCGCATCCCCCTGTGCAAAGGACATGCTGAGAAATGCGGAAAGATCCCCGCGCAGCACCACAAGCACTGCCCCGAAAATGCACAGAAACACGCCCAGACTCTGCAGCAGGGAAACCTTTTCTTTGTACAGCAGCAGGGAAATGACAATAATGAACGCGGGCATGGTGGTCTGGATCAGTGCGCCGTTGATGGCCGTGATGGTGTGCACAGCCGTGTACAGCAGGGTGTTGAAACAGGAAATCCCCAGCACAGACAGCACAAGCATGATTTTCCAGTGACGCGCGACAGTGGCCCGATCACGCAAAGCATGTCTGTGTGTGAAGGGCAGGAGAACCAGAAAGGCAACAGTCCACCGCCAGAAAGACAGACTGACCGGCGGGATCATATGGATGATTCCCCGTGCCAGAACAATGTTGCCGGCCCAGCACAAAGGTGCGACAGCCACCAGCAGATAAGGCAGGATGCGCAGAAAAAGAGACTGTTCTTTCATAGGTTCAACTCCGGCTTTTGGTTATCTGCCACAAAGACGCAAAGTCCAGTGAAAGCAAACGGGCAGTTGTTTGTCTCCTGAAAGATTTGACAACTTTTGGAAAATTGTCAAATCTGAGTGCGTTCAGACTTCCCGGATTCCCGAAACCTCGGAAGTTCCGGGGATGTTCTTTTCCGGAAACCGCCTAAGGTGAGGAGAGTAATTTTCTGATTTTTTAAAGCACTGCGCAGCATGGTTTATCAAGTTTCACAATAAAATCTGCTGCCGGAATATATACAGGGGATTGACGGAGTTGTAAACATGCATGAGAGCCAAAACGCAAAAATCCCTGCTTTGAAATCACAGTATGATTCTGCTGGACAGTTCCTGAAACAGATTATACAATATCTGCATGATAACCGTTCTCAACGCCCTGTTTCCGGTATTTGTGCTGATTGTCATGGGCAGAATCCTCAGACACTGGGGGCTGACCGATGCGCTTTTTCTGAAGACCGCTGACCGGATGGTCTATTATATCTTTTTTCCTGCCATGCTTTTCTGGAAAATCGGCGGCGCGCGCTCAGACGGAGGCATTGACTGGTCTTTCTGTCTGGCCTGTCTGAGTGCGATTCTTCTGCTGTATATCCTCAGCGCCCTGTATATCCGCTTTGCGGTTTCCGATTATGAGGCAGGTTCCTTTTCCCAGAGCTGCTACCGCTTCAACACCTACATCGGCATGGCTGTCATCATCAATGCTTTGGGGGAAGAGGGGGTTCGGCATTTCGGCATCATGGTGGGATTCGCCATTCCCCTGATCAATTTTCTGGCGGTTTCCACCCTGATCTGGTTTTCCGGGAAAAGTTTCAGCATGCGGGATCGGCTCGGTCTCACCGGCAGAGCCCTGCTTTCCAACCCTTTGATTCTGGCCTGCATGGCAGGCATTTTGTATGCGCGTTTTGTCAATGCCTTTCCCGTGTTTGTCGACAATACCTTCCGGCTGTTCACCTCCGTGACCCTGCCTCTGGCCCTGTTTTCCGTGGGTGGCGTGCTTACCTTTGAGAACCTCAAAGGCTGGTTTGGGCTTTCCCTTGCCGCCGCAGTGCTGAAACTGCTCATTTTTCCCCTTGCGGGCTTTGCAGTTCTGAAACTCTTCCATGTTTCCGGAGTTCCCTTCCGGGTGGGCATGATTTTCTTTGCCCTGCCCACTTCCACTGCCATCTATGTTCTCTCATCCCAGTTGAACAGCAATACGGAACTGGCTTCTGCCGCGATTGTGCTCTCAACCCTGCTTTCCTTTGTTTCCCTTTCTGCGGTACTGCTGCTGATGGGGATCTGATACGGATTTCGGGAAAAACAAAACATGGGGCGCCGGGGCTCAGGCAAATTTGCCTTGCAAATTCAGTGAGAATATTGCAGGATATAAAACAAAGAGGCCATGTCCGGCACCAATCCGGAGAAAAGCGAAACACAAAACAAAAAGGAATTGTCACAAAGATGCTCAAACACATTGTCAGAAAACTGTTCGCGGGCCTGATGCCCCTTTTGATCCTCATGAGCGGGGCCGCATATGCCCAGTCTTTTCCATCCGAAAACATTCCCTCCCTGATTTCCGCAATCCGGATTCCCGGTCCTTTGGATTTCTGCGGAGAAAAAGTTCCCCTGGAGGAACCGGAAATTCGGGAGGACATGGAAAAAGAACTGCTTCTTTCCATTTGGGAGCGAGCGCAGGTGATTCTGTGGCTGAAACGATCGGGCCGCTATATGCCGTATATTGAAAAAATACTCAAACAGAACCGCATGCCTGATGATCTCAAATACGTGGCCATTGTGGAAAGTGCTCTTCTGCCCCATATCGGTTCCTCCAAAGGTGCTGTGGGTTACTGGCAGTTTATTCCGGACACGGGCAGGAAATACGGTCTGCGGGTTGACAGGAACATGGATGATCGGCGCAATTTCTTCTTCGCAACCCGTGCGGTATGTCCTATTTCCAGAGAACTCCATCAGGATTTCGGCTCCTGGACTTTGTACGCAATCGCCATATACAATATGGGAGAATACGGACTGCAGCGGCGTATTGAGGAACAGAAAACAGATGATTATTACCATCTCTATCTGCCGCTGGAAACCCAGCGCTATGTGTACAAAATTCTGGCGGCAAAACTGATCCTGTCTGATCCGGAAAAATACGGTTTTCACCTGACCAGGCAGGATATTTACCAGCCCCGGCAGTTTGACAGTGTAAGAATAGAAAATCCGGAAGCTGTTCCTCTTCAGTTGAGTGCCGAGGCTGCGGGAACCTGGTTTAAAACCGTCAAGGATATGAATCCTGAAATCCGGGGAAATGATCTGACTGCGGGAATTCATCATATTCTGATTCCCAAAGGAAGGGCACAGGGATTTCAGGAACGTCTTGCCGCACTTGTGCAGAAGGAGCAGGCAGAAAGACAGGCACGGGAAGCAGCCCGCAAGGAGATTGTTTATGTTGTGAAAAGAGGAGAGTATCTTTCAGCCATAGCCGAAAGATTCAATGTTGCCCTGTCTGATCTGCTCCGATGGAACAATCTCAGATACAACAGTCCCATTCATCCGGGACAGCGCCTGCTTATAAGACAGTGATCCTGCTGTCTGATGTTTTTTTGCCAAATCTTCGGTAAAAGATGAAAAGGAGACAGTCATATGCAAACAGCCGTCCGCATTTCGGAACCATGCCCGGAGAGAGTGCCGTCCTGTCCCGAGGAGGATGCGTATTACTACGGTCATCGGACCGTCCTTGAATATGATGAAAACGGGCGGGAGCTTTATTATTACCGCCCCCTGACACCGGACGATTTTCTGGATCCCGAAGAGGGGGATGTGTTTATGCAGGGAACATTGCACGAAAAGGATCTTGATGATCTGAAAAGCATTTTTCGCGGGCATCTGCAAAACCGGAAGAATATCACTGTTTACAGTGACATGAAAATTGTATGGGGGATTCCGGGACTGAGCAGTCCGGCTCCGGATATCAGCATATTTGAGAATGTGCGGGATCCGGAAAAGCCCAGAAGTGTTTTCTCTGTCGCGGAGGAGGGCGTGAAGCCCTTTTTCATCCTTGAACTGGTTTCCCCCCGGTACCGGAGGGAAGACATTCTGCGAAAACCGGAAATCTACCGCCGGGCCGGGGTGGCGGAATACATTATTGCGGATCCGGGACTCAGAAGATCGGAACTCTCTGAAATCTCCTACACGGTTCAGGGATACCGGCTCAGGGGCAAGAACAGATATGAACTCCTGGTTCCGGACGCACGGGGCCGGATTTACAGTCATACAACCGATCTGTGGATCGGGCCTTCGGAATCCGGAGACCGCATCATTATATACAACGGCAAAACAGACGAGCCGATCCTGCCGGCTCATCAGCGTGCAAATCTGGCAGAATCACGGGCAGAGCAGGAAAAGGCGCGGGCAGAGCAGGAAAAGGCACGGGCAGACAGTGCCGAACAGGAACTCACTGTGTTAAGGGAAAAACTCAAAGCACTTGGAATTTCAGCGCAATGAAGAAATCACTGTCTGTCTTTGCAGCAGCTTTTCCGATTTCAGGGGACAGGGAAAAACAGGGCAGACTGCACAAGAGCAGGGGGGAATATCAGAAATGACGGATACGGATATTGAAAAACTGATCCCCCAGCGGGATCATATGAAACTGCTGGACGCGGTTGTGTCCGGAGATGGGAATTCGGCAGTGTGCGAATCTGTGGTGAATGTGCGCTGGCCAATGCGGGAAGATTATGGGGTCAGCCCCCTTGTCCTGATTGAACTGACTGCCCAGACTTCCGCTGTGTGCATCAGTCTCAGGGAACAGAATGAGGGCAAAGCCCTCACAGAAGGAAAAGGCTGGCTGGTCGGGATCAAATCCGCGGAATTTTTTACAGACAAACTCCCTCTGCACACCCGCATCACCACAACGGCAACGATACAGGCCAGTCTGGATAATTACACGGAAATTCACGGCATATCAAAGACAGGAGCAAAAACAGCCGGAGAAATCGTACTCCAGGTTATGCGGGCAGGATGACAGGCAGGGGCCCGGTTCCCGCGCAGCCGATAATTCTGTATTGAATTATAAAAGATTCTCAGGTAAATTGGTACAGACGGTTTTTTTAAGGCATTGTCCCGAAGTCTGTGGAATGGGGTGCGGTATAAGATGTCAGAAACAACCCGGCACAATGGCATGTCTGGCCCCTTTGGGGTGGGAACAGGCTGTTTGATGCAGATCACAGGGAAAAACCGGGATATATCCGCTTAACAGTCTGATTTCAAAAAAATGCTTTCACAGCTTTCTGGCGGGGCGGAAGTGCAGATTTGAAATCCTCTCCCGGTCGGCAACGCTGCGAAACCCTTTTATGAAAATTGTCCTGTGCGATGATCCTCCGGCATTTTGCAAGCGCAGAAAGTGAATCGGAAAACGCGTGCGGAAATGACAGGGAAAAATCCGCAGGAAGATGGTTTGCCAGGCGTTACAGCCATGACGCTGGTATGGATGAGAGAATGAACAATAAACCTGTTCTGAGTTCAGTGTAAAAAATTGACTTGGACAAAACAGCAAAAAATGGAAAAAAATCTATGTTCTCTTTAAAAAAAGTCGGTATTTATGTGGATGTGGAAAATATTAACCGCAACGGCGGATTCGGAATGCAGTATGACGTACTCCGGAAATTTGTCTGCCGGGACGGATCAGAACCCATGCGGCTCAATGCCTATGTGGGCTATGACAGACAGCGAGCCCAGTTTGATGAAAAATACCGGGACAAAACCCGCAATTTTTTCTCACGCATCCGGGGGATCGGTTTCAAGCTGGTGGAAAAAGAGGTGAAATGGTATCAGGATGAAAACGGCAACAAATTCGGAAAGGCCAATGCGGATTTGGATATGGCCGTGGATGCCCTGCTGCAGTCCGAAAACCTGGATCGGGTGGTCATGGTAACCGGGGACGGGGATTTCACGCAGGTGGTGCGGGCTTTGCAGAACAAAGGCTGCCGGGTGGAAGTGGTGGCTTTTGACAATGTGTCTTCGGATCTGCGCAAGGAAACCGATATTTTCATTTCCGGCTATCTGATTCCCAATCTGCTGCCCATCCGGGAATCCGGCCCCTGGGGAGCCATCGGATCAAGGGTGCGGGGTATCTGTTATTATTACCGGCAGGAGGAGGGATTCGGATACCTGCGTTTTCTGGGTCAGTTCGGGCCCCTTTGGATTACTGATCCGCGCGAGGAAAATTCACCTTACAAAACCGCATATTTCAATGCGGAATATCTCATGTCCTCTCCCAACATTCTCAACGGGCTGCCCAGCCGCAGTCATATTTTTGAATTTACACTTTTAAAATCAGAGCGTTATGAGGGACAGTTTCAGGCTGAGGACATTGTTCTGGTCAGCAAGCTGTAAGCATATGGCATTATTTTTTTATGGACAGGGAACTACCGGAATTTTCTGCCAAAGGATGGGACGATTGTGCTCCCTGAGGAGGCAGTGCAGAATATTCTGGTGAAAATCCCGGTTCCGATGCAAGGATTCCGTTCCCATGTTCGCATGGGAACGGAGAAAAACAGGAGGAATAATATTATGAAACTGGCTGATTTTGAAATATATCATTACGCAGAAGATTGAATGGTGCAGCCGCGAATTGCGGTTTGTGCAGTTCGTGCAGATTCGTGTCATTCCTGTCTGAATTTAATATGTTAAGTTGATTTCGGAGTCCGGAAGTTCCGGAAACAGGATAACTGAAATGTTTTATGGAGATGAAATCGCTGATCCGGATGATCAGAAGCCTTGGAATATTTTTCAGGAACAAAAACTGAAGGAAGAATCCGCAATCATCAGGAAAACTGTTTACAGCGCAAAAAATTGCGGGGATACCGGAGGTATGTTATGCCGATTCGCCTTTGAAACCATGCCTTTTAACCGCAAAGGACACAAAGATCACAATAAACTGTGAGCACCGCATAAAATCAGCGGTGAATCGGCACTGCCTTCTGCAAAGTATGATTTCAATGGAGAATTGGTGTTATGCCTGGCCATGGAGTTGCGAAAAGTCACAGAATTTTTAAAAGAATATGGAATTGAATTTTATGCCAAAAGCGGGGGACTCCACTCCGGAAAATCCATCAAAGGAAACAAATCCTTTCCGGTCAAATCACATGGAGGAAAAGCAATATTCTTCCCTGTGCACTGAAAGGACTGATCAAAAAATCTGATCTTCCAAAGGATGCATTCCAGAAGTGAAAGAACAGAACAGCCGGACGGAAACTCATGGAAATCAAAATTCATACTGTTTTGAGGTGTTAGCCCAAAAAGGATTTTGACAAGGTAAAAACATATGGACAACAAACGGCGATTCACCCGTGTGCCATTCAGGGCACAAACCCGCATTGACATTGGAGGCAGGACATACGCTGTTGGTGAAATTTACAACCTTGCCATTGGCGGCTGCCTGCTGCATTTCGGTACAAATGCCAAAATCGGAACCCCGTGCAGACTCACCATCAGACTGAGTGAATCCGATGAGGACATTTCTGTCCATGTCAAAGGTGAGGTTGTTCGCTCAGATTCCGGTATGCTGGCCGTGAAATTCATCCAAATTGATCCGGACAGCCTTTTTCATCTCAGAAATATCATCCGCTACAATGCGCGGGATGCCCATAAGGTGGAAAAGGAAATAGAGACGCATCCCGGCATACTCTGACAGTTGTCAGTTATCAGTGAACAGTTATTGATAATGCAAATTAAGGGGATGATTCCGGTAAGATTTCACAATTTTTGAAAAGTTGGCAAATCTTCATTCCCCAGCCTGATCTGAAATGTCAACAGAACCTAATCCGCTGGCAGTGCACAGTTATGAGAAAAAGCAAATGGTGAGTCCTGAACATCTGAAGATGACACTGACAATGGACAACTTCTGCGGCTTGCAATGCTGCTGCCGCAGATTCCATTGCACAATGCAAAGCATTATCTTCCTGTTATACCGATTCTCCATTGAAACCATGCTTTGCAGAAGGCAGTGCCGATTCACCGCCGATTTTATGCGGTACTTTCAGTTTATTGTGACCTTTGTGCCATCTTTGTGTCCTTTGCGGTTTAAAAAAACGCATGGTTTCAAAGGAGAATCGGTATTATATCTTCGATTTCCTCATTTCTGCCGAGATTTCAGCGGCAATGCGCTGTGCCGCAGCTTTCGGATCCGCGGCATCCCGGATGGGTCTTCCAATCACCAGAAAATCTGATCCGTTGCCAATGGCCTGCGCGGGTGTGACAATGCGCTTCTGATCATCTTTTGGGGAAAGATCCCATTCCGGCCGGATGCCGGGCGTTACCGCAACAAAGGAGGAGCCGAACTTTTCTTTAACTCGTCTGACTTCCTGGCCTGAACAGACAATGCCCGCACATCCGCTTTCCTTTGCTGCGGCTGCCCGTTTCATCACCAGAGCGGACAGATCCGAAGCATATTCCTCCCGAAAGCCCGCGCCGCGAATATCCGCAGCCGACACACTGGTCAGCACAGTCACCCCCAGAACACGGGTTTTTCCCCGGCTTCCTTCCACAGCAGCCCTGAGCATATCCGTGTTTTCCCCGCAGTGAACTGTGGCAAAACTGACGCCCAGATCAGCAATGCGGGACATGGCCCGCGAAACCGTAGCGGGAATGTCATGCAGTTTCAGATCCAGAAAGACTTTTGCAGAAGCTGCACAAAGAATGCTGCGGACAATTTCGGGCCCGGCCTCAATAAAAAGTTCCAGCCCCACCTTGAACATGCCCACCTCCGCAGCAAGCAGCCGTATCAGTTCTTCCGCTTCTGCCACGGATGCCACATCCAGCGGAAACACAATACAGTCTTTGGCCTGTTTCATCTGCTGTTCCTCCTTTCCATCTGTCTCATAATTCCCTGCCGAATGATTTCATTGAAGCAGGAGTTACGCAGTTGCGTAAAAAAATCCCCTTTAAACCCTGAGGGTTTCCAAAACCCTCAGGGTTTATCGGTCAACTGCGTAACTCCTGTGAAGAATACCGTTTCAGAAATGGAAATACGTTTTCCCGCCTCAACTGTGCAGAAAACACTCTTTTTTTCATACTTCCGCTGTACAGGATTTCTGCGAAAAAATGCCTGGCTGTCCTGTCTGCTCAAATGTGTTTTGGCAAACCGGAAGCATTACCGTAAACGTGCTTCCTTTTCCCTCTTCTGAAAGCACATGGATGCTTCCCTCATAGGATTCGATCATCTCCTTTGCCGAAGCCAGCCCAAGCCCGGTTCCTGTGGGCCGGTCATCATTGGCGGTCAGGGGCTTGGTCGTATAGAAGGGATTGAAAATTTTGTCCATTTTCTTTTCAGAAATGCCATGTCCGGTATCTGTGATGTTTATGCAGATATATCCCTCTGTCATTCCGGTCTCAATGGTCAGCACCCGCAGCTCGCTTTTGTACATGGCATCCACAGCATTGCTGATGAGATTGCCGAGACTTTGGCTGAAATGATGGTATATGCCCCGATAGGGAGGAATGGCGCCCAGTTTCATTTCTGTGGTGACTTTGTGTTTGAAAAAAGGATTGGCCCGGAGCAGTTCCACCTGATCCCGCAGCAGCTCATTGAGATCAATGAACACATATTCCGTGCTGCTTTCCCGGTAACTGGTGCTCAGAATCGTGCCGATAATTTTTTTCATCTGCGCGGCCGCTTTTCTGAGGTTCATGATATTGCGGTTGTCCGGCTGTTTTACGGCAAGCAGTTCCGCATTGCCCATGATCACCTGCAGCGGATTGTTCAGGTTGTGGACAATTCCGGCAGCATACCTGCCAATGGCCGCCATTCTTTCCGCATCTATCAACTGTTCAGTGCGCATTCTGACCTGATCGTTGAGCACTTTGTTCAGATTCTGCAACTGATCCTCAACCGATTTCAGGCGCATGAACACCCGGACTTTGGCCAGCAGTTCTTCGGCTTTAAAGGGCTTTCCGATATAATCGTCCGCGCCGGCCTCATATCCCTTCAGACGCTCTTCCAGCATGGTGCGGCCTGATACCATGATGATCTTTATGAAACCGAAAGAACCGTCTTTTCTGATTCTGCGGCAGACTTCATAGCCGTCGATACCGGTCATGGTGACATCTAGGAGAATCATATCCGGTCTGAAATCCGGAACTATCTCCAGCCCCTCTTCCCCGCTGAAAGCTGTCTCCACGATAAATTCCTTCTCCAGAATCTCTCTGATGGCCGCAACAGCCGAATGGGCATCATCAACAACCAGTATTCTGTTTTTATTTGTCATATTCCCCTCTGGCGCATTCTGAATAGAGACTGTGTTTTATTTTCGCATAATTTATTGACAAAATAAAGAGTTAAACGTAAAATTATCCGATAAAAATGAAAAAATTTTTTTCTTTAAATTTATCTACTGATATTAAGATATTGCAAAAGGAGCAGAATGGAAAGAGAAAAAGAGACACTTGTCATAAACGCAACAGTGGAAATTTCGGCACCCGCTTTGGAGGCCATTGTGGAAAATGCCAAAGCAATGGCAGGAAGGAATGAAAAAGGCCATTACCGGGTGGATACGGCAGGAAAAGTGGGAGAAGTGATCTCCCGTTTCCTTTCCGAGAAGGATTTTGAATCTTACGCGCAAAATCCGGAAAACTGCCGCTGAACCGATTCCAACAGTCTTCCGGACACAGGTTTTTACTGTTTGGGACAGTGCTGCTGTCTGTGCCATGCCGGTTTTCGGAAGATCGCATGATCGAACCCTGCAGACCGGAATCTGTTTTCAGGGCTGTGCATTTTTTTTTGCAGATGATGCAACAAAGGCATGGGGCAAATCCCCTGATGATGTTCCGCAGAGACAGGTTTGAAACCGGCTGCTGCGATGTTTTTCAAACACGTTGACCATTACCCCGCAAAGGAGAAAAATATTCATGAAACGCAAGAGTATGAAAAAATGGGAATGTCCCTGCGGATATGTTTATGATCCAGCACAGGGGGACGCGAACAGCAATATCTCCATGGGAACCTCTTTTGATGATCTGCCCGATGACTGGGTCTGTCCCCGCTGCGGTGCGGAAAAGGAATTTTTTGAAGAAATGGATGAATAATTTTTTGTTTTTTCATTTATCGGGGGGCGGCATTTCTCCGGCCCCTCAGCATTTCTTTCCCTCCCCTGAATACTGCATCCTCCCCATTGATCTTTTTTCCATTCTGTGAAAAGAATGCAGAAGACAAAAAAATCTGTTTTCCTTATTTTTCCAATACTGCGGATCGTCCGCATTGATTCGAATGAAAACAGTCTTTTTTCGAATATTCATCCACAACCGCAGCGGAAGGGGGCAAGGCATGTTAAGAAATATCAGCATCAAATGGCAACTGGTAAGCATCTGCATTTTTCTGGTTTCTGTACCGGTGACGGTGCTGGGCGTTCTCAGTTACCGGCTTGCACGGAATGAAACATTTTCCCAGACAGAGTCTCAACTGCGGCAGGCGTCACTTCAGATAAAAATGCTCGTGGAAAGTGTGTATGAGGGAATTCAGGCAGAAAAGGAAAGCAGGGAGCAGCAGGTCAGGCTGATTGTGGATGCCCAGACCGAAGCCCTGCAGCATTTTATCCTTGGCTGGCAGGGAGAGGAGGAGCCTCTCAAGGACACACTGGCTGCCGTGCGTGTGGGAAAAACCGGATATGTATGGGTTCTTGATTATGGCGGGGTCTACATCGTATCGGATGACCGGCTGCGGGACGGTGAAAACCTGTGGAATGCCCAGGATGCCAATGGAAATTTTTTCATTCAGGAAATGGTTCGCAGAGCGCACCAACTGGAAAAAGGAGGGGTCACCCATATGTCCTATTCCTGGATGAATCCCGGAGATCGCAAGGCCAGGGAAAAAATATCCACAATTTTCCATGTTCCGGAACGCAAATGGGTGGCTGGTGTCAGTGTCTATTATGATGAACTGACTGACATGGAATATGAAAAAACGAAAACAGAGATACTCAAAAACCGGCTTGCGGGCATGCCGGTGGGAAAAAGCGGTTATGTGTTCATTCTCAATGAAAAAGGGGAATATGTCTTATCCCTTGGCAGAAAACGGGATGGGGAAAACATCATCAACTCCAAAGATGAAAAAGGACATCTCTTCATTCAGGAAATCGTGAGCACAGGCATGTCGCTGGGGGAAAATGAGACCGCTGTGAATTATTATCCCTGGAAAAATCCCGGAGAATCCCATGCCCGTCTCAAGCTGGCCGGATACAGCTTTTTTCCGCAGTGGAAATGGATTATCGCCCCGACAGCGTATCAGGATGATTTTCTGGACGGCCTGAGAAAAATCCTCAAGCTGACCATTCTGACGGTGCTTCTTTCCATTTTTGCAGGTTCCGTCATCACCTATCTTTTTGCCACTTTCATGGGCAGAAAAATGAAGATTCTGGCCTCCAAAATGATGATCATTTCCAATGGAGATCTGCGTGTGGAGGCAGAGAGCAGAACCGGAAAAAATGAAATCGGAGTCATGAATGAGGCCATGAACAAAATGGTGGCAAATCTCAGAAACACAGCACGGATGGCTGAAAAAATTGCGGCAGGGGAGCTGGATGTCACGGTGAACATTCTTTCGGAAAAGGATACACTGGGACATGCACTGCGGGACATGGTAAACAAACTCATTGATGTTGTCGGCGATCTCCGGCAGGCATCGGATATCAGCAAGGCCATGGCAGACAGTCTGAAAACCTCGGCTGAGGATGTGTCTTCTCTCAGCCGGCAGATCAGCCTGACTGCGGATCAGATGGCCGAAGGCTCCAATGAGCAGGCAGCCGCGTCCGAGGAAGCCTCCTCTTCCATGGAGGAGATGAGTTCCAATATCCGGCAGAATGCGGACAATGCCTTCCAGACAGAAAAGATTTCCAAAAAAGCTTTGGAATATACCCAGCAAAGTGCTGAAACTGTGGAAAAAACCGTTACTGCCATGCAGGAGATTGCAGAAAAGATTTCCATTATCGAGGAAATTGCGCGGCAGACAAACATGCTGGCGCTCAATGCAGCCATTGAGGCAGCGCGTGCCGGAGATCATGGAAAGGGATTCACTGTGGTGGCATCGGAAGTCATGAAACTGGCAGAACGAAGCCGGAACGCGGCAGCCCAGATCAACAAACTTTCCACTTCCAGCGTGGATGTCGCGGAAAAAGCCGGAGAACTGCTGCGACTTACCGTACCGGATATCCAGAAGACAGCCGAACTGGTGCAGGAAATCAGTGTTGCCTCCAATGAGCAGAGCACGGGCGCTGATCAGATCAACATGGCCATTCAGCAGCTCAATCTGGTCATCCAGAGCAATGCGGCAGCATCCGAGGAAATGTCGGCCAGCTCCGAAAGACTGGCCTCCAGCGCGGAGAATCTGCTGACAGGAGCGGCTGATATGGCCGGACAGGCTGCCAGGCTGCGGGAAACCATTTCTTTTTTCCGGATCGGTCAGTATGAGGCAAAAAACGATGGATTTTATTTGGAAAAAGGCAGGATGCAGGAAACAACCGTAACCACGTATCTCAAGGGGAACATCATGGAAAGATCGGAAAAAGACAACTGCCCCGTGCAGAAAGAAAGGAATTTGCTCCGTCCGGAGAAAAAAGCGGCGGCAAATGCCGCTTCCGGGAGAACATCAAGAACCTTTCCATTGCAGATGATCAACCGGATGACTTCTTTGAACGCTTTTAATGAAACCTCAGATTCCCATAAGATTTGACAGCTTTCAAAAAGTTGTCAAATCTTGCATCAAACCCTGTATGAACATGCGGCAATTCTTTTTTTCATTCTGAACGTTTTGATTCTTTACCAATTCGCCGTTGATTTGTATCAGGTCAACGGCGAGTGGTATCAATCAGAGTGCCGGACTTTCCGTTGCTTCTCCTCATTCCAGACATCTCAAACATTTCCCCAAACAAAAACAACAGGTTTTTTCCCCTTATTTTCCCCATAATCATCCGGCTGTTTTTGTCTCTCTGTGAATTACTTTACACATGCCGGTATCATACAGATTTGAATCACTTTATTCACGGGAGGATTATCCATGAGAAAGACCAGTCAGGACAGTGTTGCGGACATCGGTTTGAGATGAAATGGCGCAGTCACAGGCGGCACTTGCAGACGCTATGAGGCAGTGAAGGCAAATTTCTGGCGGGATATCTTTCCCGGAAATCTTTATGAGGAGCTTATGGGAAAAAGTGCAGGAGGATATTGAACTATACTTTTGAACCGGGAAAAGATCTTTGACGTGTGATTACAATCCGGCCAAACATTACGCGTTTTTGAGAATCGCTTTGATACAAAATTTTGTGCAGAGAGCAGAAATTCTTCCCCGTGCCGGCCGCTTTTATCCCAAAGGCATATTAAGGATGTGTCCGGTGTATTTCCTGGAATGAGACCGTTCGGTGTGCAGGTGTGTGCAGAAGCAGGGCATCTGCATGCGGTTCAACCATCACTCTGGCGGATATCCGCTGGAACTGAGTGCCTGTGTCCGAAAGGTGGAAGAAAAAATCTCAGAATGCGGCGGTGGCTGCAATGCCTGGCTGGAGGTGCTTGCCTCAGGTCCGGGTATGCAGGCACGGTGGCAGAAACATCCCACCGATTATTTTTCGGATCGTCCCTTTGATCGGGAGGATGCCGCAGCAGACGGAAATTTCTACCGGCAGCCCCGTTTTGTTCATCATATTGACACGGCCGCCATTGGGGCTGTCAGGGAAATATACGGCAGACTTCTCAAAGATGACATGAAAGTGCTTGATCTCATGAGCAGTTGGACCTCCCATGTTCCGGAAGGCATAAAACCGGAAAAACTGACCGGTCTGGGCATGAACATGGCGGAACTGGAAAAAAATGAGAGACTGACAGAGCGCATTGTCCATGATCTGAATGCAAACCCCCAACTGCCTTTTGCTTCAGGGAGCTATGATGCCATTGTCTGCACGGTGTCTGTGGAATATCTGATCCATCCCGATGCCGTGTTCCATGAAATGGCACGGGTGCTCAAACCCGGAGGGCAGGCTGTGATGACCTTTTCCAATCGCTGGTTTCCGCCCAAAGTCATAAAAATATGGAAGGAACTCAGTGAATTTGAGCGCATGGGTCTTGTATTGGAGTATTTTTCCGGAACCGGGAAATTCCGAAATCTGGAAACTTTTTCTCTGCGCGGCCTTCCCCGTCCCTGGGATGACAAATATTTCCCCCAGATGCGCCATGCGGATCCGGTTTTTGCTGTGTGGGGAACACGGGAATGAACCGGTGCGGCAGTGAATTGTGATACAGCGCAAAATGCAAAAGAGCAGCGGATGTATACCATTACGCAAAACATTTCTGTTATGGAACTTCCAGATGCAGAAAATGAGATTAAATGAGATTAATATAATCAGCCACGAATGACACGAATCTTCACGAACGGCACAAACCATAATTCGTGCAATTTGTGAAATTCGTGGCTGTAACAGTAAATCTTCTGAGTAATGGGATATGCACCCTGATTCGATATTTTTGAGGGGAATGCTTTAAAAACTGTATCTTACAGCCGCATAGATATTTGTATTTTTCTCAAACCGGGCAAAAAAGGTATGGGGTGAATCGCCGAAAAAGATATTTGCACCGGTTTCCAGCGAAAGCCTGTCTGAATATTTGCAATGAATATTCGGGCGGAGATGGGCATCCATATCGCTTGGTGAATAATATCCGGAAACAGAGAGTTTCAGGTTCTGATTCATCAGGAGTTTTGTCAGTTGCAGGGTGATGACATGCCTATAGCGATCCCGCTCTGTTTCGCTGTTCAGATTCTTTTTGTAATCACTGTAACTAAGCATCTGTTCCACATAATACTGCAGCGCGGCATTCAGATCTTTTCCGATATCCTGTGCATAACCTGCCAGATACCGCATTTCGGAATTGTCTGTCAAAGGATCTGATCCGCCTTCATCATCTGCTGACTGATAAAATGCAAACTCAATGTTTCCGATACCGGGACCGATCTGACCGCGCACACTCGCGCCGTAAACATTGAGTTTCGGAAATCCGGCAGTTCCCGCCCAGTTTTCTCCTCCGGGACTTTTCCAGAATCCCTGATAAGCATAAAGCGCGTATTCATCATTGTTTATGTTTTTATAAACACGGACGGCAATCTCATCATCCTGAAACCAGTGATCCGGCTTGTCTGAAACAACCTTTGCATCCTGTCCGGTTCCGTTTTGGCAGGAAATATAATCTCCGGTAATGAACCGGTCTGAATCAAATTTTGGTGTATACACCAGATCAAGATTTGCCCAGTCTGCAAAAAAACTGCATTTCACAGCATCAGACGGGGCCTTGAGATATTCAGCATCTCTGCCGATGAAAAAAGACTGCCAGTCTTTGGGAAACAAATCATTTAAAAATACCAGATCCCCGGTTCCCCAAGTCAGAATCTGTCTGCCGATTTTGACATCCATAAAATCCGCAGGTCTTGAAAAAATCCAGGCTTCGCGGGTGTTGTATTCTGCCTGCTCTGTTATTCCGTCAGCCCATACATCGCCTTTGTATTTGAAATCTGCCCAGTCAGCGGAGGTAAAAAATTCCGCCTGCAAACGGGTTTCCATTACAGACATATCTTTTTCATA
>JAWKPW010000090.1:0-23609 GCA_041390465.1 Desulfobacterales bacterium
GCCGCCTTGTCACTGCTCTGTGCATCAGTCTTGAAATACAGAAAAAACTCGATGAGATTTATCCGGAGGCAGAAAGGGTAAGTTTCTGATTTCAATAAGTTAATATGAAATCTGAAAAATAATTTTGCATTAAATCTTCGTGAAACTTTGTGTCTTCGTGGCAGAATATGCTGAAACTTTTTCAGATTTCATACAGGCACAGGGGTAACAGAGAGGAAAGAATCCTCATGAGCAAAGAAGTAAAAATCAGTAAGGGATTGCTGTCTGAAATCAAATCGCTGATTGAAAAAAGCAGGCAGCAGGTTGCTGCTGCTGTCAATGCCGAAATTACACTTTTGTATTGGAATATTGGCAGACGGATTAACAGTGAAATCTTAAAAAATAAACGCGCTGAATACGGAAAGCAGATTGTTTCCGCTCTGAGCAGACAACTGACCGAAGAATACGGAAGCGGCCGGAGTCAGCGGCATCTGTTCTATTATATTAAAATTGCAGAAGTTTTTCCTGATCAAAACATTTTGCACACGGTGTGTGCAAAATTGACATGGAGTCATATTCGGCTTGTTCTGAATATGGATGACCCTCTGAAAAGGGAGTTTTACATTGAGATGTGCAAACTTGAAAAATGGAGTGTCCGCACTTTCAGAGAGCGCATTCAGTCCATGCTTTACGAAAGAACAGCCATCAGCAGAAAACCTGAGCAGACCATTGCTGATGATTTGTCACTGCTGAAAAATGAGCAGAAACTGAACCCGGATCTGGTATTCAGGGACCCGTATTTCCTTGACTTTCTGGGGCTGAAAGGCGCATATTCTGAAAAGGATCTGGAATCTTCCATCCTTGCAGAGCTGCAGCACTTCATCACTGAACTGGGTACCGAATTTGCCTTTCTTGCCCGTCAGAAACGCATTACGGTTGATAACCGGGATTATTATATTGACCTGCTGTTTTATCACCGCAGATTGAAATGTCTGGTTGCGATTGATTTGAAAATCGGGGAATTTGAAGCCGGTTTCAAAGGGCAGATGGAGTTATATTTGCGTTATCTGGAAAAATATGAACATATGGAAGGCGAAAACGCGCCCATTGGTCTGATTCTCTGCACAGGCAAAAATGAGGAACACATAGAACTGATGCAACTGGACAAAAACAATATACGGGTGGCTGAATATCTTACAGTGTTACCATCGAAAAAACTGCTGCGGGAAAAACTGCACAGGGCAGTGGAAATCGCTCAGCAAAAGCTGATTGGGAAAAACGAATAACTCCAAAATATCTGAAAACAGAGGCAGCGGAAATCGCCCGGCAAAAGCTGATTGGGAAAAAACATGGCCAGTTCAGTGAAAACGGCGTCTGACATGCTGAAAAAAATACTGGAACAGTAAGTAAACAAACGGAATTTTTCGTGCATTCAAAAAATTCATTTGTCGGCTTACTCTGTTTTCCCTGAAAAAAGGGACAAATTTATATCGATTCATACAGGATTTAACTTTTAATTCGCATATCGAATTCAGGTTCAGCCAAAATCTGGCATAATCCGATACAGCAGATCAGGGCAGGAGCGAACAATACGGCAGGGGCGCTTTGAAATCTTTCCTCTCTACATGCAGGAGAAAAAAATGAATCCCATAAAACTTTGGAAAAAAAGTATTCAGTTTAAAATCGGTGTCAGTTTCATTCTTGTCATTACCCTGGTTCTGGCTGCATTCGGCATATACCAGTACAGGGATACCCGATCCGAATATGAAGGGGAACTCAGCAGCCTCGCGGAGCACACAGTCGGCATACTTGCCGAGAATCTGGTCATTCCGGTATGGGATATGCACGATGTCATGATCGGAGAAACCATCCGGACACAGATGCGGGATCCGCGAATATACGCTGTGTCTGTCACAGATGAAATGGACAGAAAAATCAAGGAAATCGTCCGCGATTCAGCTTCCGGAGGGCTGACAGAGCCGGAAAAGGATATGCCGGTTCCGGACGGCTGCATCAGCCACAGCCAGGAGATTATAAGGGACGGAAAAAAAATTGGAACCATAACCCTTTGGATTACAAAAAAATTAATGACAGAACGACTGCGGCATGAAATCGTGAAGATTTCTGTCACGGTCATGGTGCTGTATCTGTCCATCCTCTGTCTGATGAGCTTTGTCACCTTCACGGTCATCCGTCCGGTCATAAAAGTGGTCAAAACGGCCAATGCCCTTGCCCTTGGGGATTTTGCGCAGGAAATCGAAATTCGCGGACAGGATGAAATCGGCATGCTGGCCGAGGCATTCCGCAACATGAAAAAGACCATTGGAAATGTCATAAGGGAAATACAGGAGCTGATCAGCTCTGTGCACAAAGGAAAACTGGATGTGCGGGCTGATGCAGGCAATTTTCCCGGAGGCTGGCAGGAACTGCTTGCCGGTGTCAATTCCCTTGTGGACGCGTTTGTCAAACCGATTCATATGACCGCACACACGGTGGAACGCATTTCCAGGGGCGATATACCGGAAAAAATCGGCGGACAGTTTGAGGGAGACTTTGATGAAATCCGGAAAAATCTGAACATGCTCATCAATTCCATGGATGCCACCACATGGATTGCAGAGGAAATCGCATCAGGCAACCTGATGGTGGAAGCAGCCGAACGTTCGGAAAACGACCGCCTTATGAAAGCCATGAATGTCATGATCAGCAGTCTCAAATCCGTTTCCTCGGAAATGAACCTGCTCATCAGCGCTGTTCAGGAGGGAAAACTGAATCAGCGGGGCAGTGCATCGGCCTTTGAAGGAGGATGGCATGAACTGGTGATGGGCATGAACAATCTGATTGATGCCTTTGCCGGCCCCATCCGCGTGACATCCGAATATCTTGACCGGATTGCCAAAGGGGATTTTCCGGAAACCATTGCCGGGGAATACAAAGGGGATTTCAATGCCATCAAAAACAATATCAACGGGCTGATATCCAATCTCAGCGAAACCGTTCTTGTGGCCCAAAAAGTGGCTGATGGGGATATGTCCGCGAAAGTGAACATTCTGTCGGAAAAAGACATGCTGGGGAAATCTTTGGACATCATGGTCACAACGGTGAGAAACATTGTCGCGGATATACACGGTCTGACCGATGCCGCTCTTGAAGGCAGGCTTGGATTTCGCGGAAATCCGGAAAAGTTCAGGGGCTCCTATGCGGGAATCATTGCCGGGGTGAACAGCACAATGGATGCTGTGGTCGGCCCGCTGCGCCTGACCGCAGAATGTCTGTCCCGCATTGCACAGGGAGATATTCCCGATCATATTGTGCAGGAATACAGGGGCGATATTAATGAAATACGCAACAGTCTCAATGCTCTGATCCAAAATCTCAGCCAATTTGCCCGGCATGTGCAGACCTCCGCGGACCATGTGGCAGCAGGCAGCAGGCAACTGAGTTCCTCAGCCGAGCAGGTTTCCCAGGGAACAACCCAGCAGGCAGCCGGCATTGAGGAAATATCCAGTTCCATGGAGGAAATGAGTTCCATGGTTTCCCAGAATGCGGAAAATGCCCGGCAGACAGCCGCAATTGCCATGCAGGCCGCACAGGATGCGATGGAGAGCGGAACGGCAGTACACGACACTGTGCAGGCCATGAAGAGCATTTCGGAAAAAATCCGCATCATTGAAGACATTGCCCGGCAGACCAACATGCTGGCCTTAAACGCAGCCATTGAGGCAGCGCGTGCCGGAGATCATGGCAAAGGTTTTGCCGTGGTGGCCTCGGAAATCCGGAAACTGGCTGAAAAAAGCCAGAACGCTGCCAAATCCATCAACGCCCTTTCCGAATCCAATATCGGAATCGCGGAAAAAACCGGCACTCTTCTGACCGGCATGGTGCAGGGAATCCAGAGAACATCCGAACTGGTGCAGGAGATCAGCGTATCCGGACAGGAACAGGCGGCCGGCATTGCTCAGGTCAACAAAGCCATCCAGCAACTGGATCAGATCATTCAGCAGAACGCAGCCTCCACAGAGGAAATGGCCGCAGCCAGCCAGGAATTCTCCCGTCACGCAGCCAGGCTGCTGGAAGCCGCCTCGTTTTTCAGAATAAAGGAAACAGCAAAGACTGCTTTCAGCCGTGAAAATGGAGCCAGTCCCGAGGCCAAATCCGTATCCGGAAAAAAAGATGGGCCGGTTTCCCGGATACCGCTTCTCTCTGACCGGAGGAGCGGGACAGCCGAGAAAAATGCCAAAGAAAAGGCAGAATCTCATGCTGTTCACACGGGCTCCCGCAAACCGCCTTCCCAAGCCCCTGTTATCCATGTGGAAGATTATGATCCGGATGAATTTGAACAGTATTGAATCTGGGCTGCAACTCATTGAAAAACTTCATGATTAATGACGGAGGCAGAGATGGGGGACAGACAGTCGGAAAAAGGCAAAACGCGCATGGGCCGCATCCAGATGAAAATCGGAGGTGCCATTGTTCTGTTAAGCACAGCGGTTCTGTGTGCTTACGGTTTTTACCAGTATCACAGCCTGGAAAGGCAGAAAAGCGGGGAACTGGATTTTGTGGGGGAAAGCACCGTGGAAAGACTGGCCGACAGTCTGGCCGTTCCCCTGTGGAATCTTGAAAGGCAGCAGGTGGAAAAGGTTGTGATTTCTGAAATGAAAAACCCGAATATCTTTGCAGTGGCTGTCCGGGTGGACAAGAGTATTTTTGAAGGGAAAAAAAGAGAAAAAAGCGGAGAGCTTGTCAGTTTTGATCAGGATATCTCCGGTGATTATGTCATCAGAGAAAAAAATGTGCAAAGCAGTGAAAATGTCGGCATGCGCAGCGGGGAAACACTCGGTCTTGTCACCGTGTATGTCACCAAAGAACTGATGAAAGCCCAGCTCCGGCGTGAAATCATCAATATTTCCGCTGCGGTTGTTCTGCTTGACATTGCCTTGCTGCTGTTCATCACCCTGGCCCTGCAGAAAATGCTCATCCGGCCCGTAAACCGCATTCTGCTGATTGCCAATGCTGTGGCCGCAGGGGATTTCACGCAGAAGATCGGGATACGGCAGAAGGATGAAATAGGGGAACTGGCAGACGCATTCCGGAACATGAGAGACACCATCGGCAAGGTGCTGGCAGACACAGAGAAACTGACACGGGACATTGGAGCGGGAAAACTGAACACTCGCGGGGATGCCTCGGCCTTTGGGGGAAGCTGGCAGGATTTGCTGCAAGGCATCAACAATGTCATTGAAGCCTTTGCAGAGCCCGTTCACGTGGCCGCAGTGTCTGTGAAGCGGATTTCCGAAGGGGACATTCCGGAACCGATTGCAGAGATCTGGCAGGGGGATTTTAACGAAATCATCCGCAATATCAATACCCTGATATCCAATCTCAGTGCAACGGTCCGCATGGCGGAAAGGATTGCGGACGGGGATCTGAATGTGCAGGTGGCTGTGCTTTCGGAAAAGGATATGCTGGGAAAATCTCTCAGCATCATGGTCAGCACGCTCCGGGAGATTCTTGCGGATATTGACAGTCTGACCCATGCCGCAGCAGAGGGAAAACCGGACACGCGGGGGAATGCGGAAAAATTCCGGGGAGAATATGCCCAAATCATCCGGGGAATCAACCACACTCTGGATGCGGTCAGCGGGCCTCTGTCTGTGGCAGCAAAATATGTTGCCCGAATCTCAGTCGGGGATTTTCCGGAAAAGATTGCAGCGGAATACAAAGGGGATTTCAATGAAATCCGAAACAATATCAATATGCTTATAGCAAATCTCCAGGCTGCTGTGCAGGCTGCGGAAAAAGTGGCAGAGGGAAATCTGGATGTGGAGGTCAGAATCTTGTCAGACAGGGACAATCTGGGCAAATCCATCAGCAAAATGATGGAAAATCTCACCCGTTTTGCTGTTTCCGTGCAGGAAGCTGCCGAGCAGGTGGCAGCAGGCAGTGCGCAGTTCAGCGCAGGTGCGGAAAAAATCTCCCAGGGCATCTCTGAACAGGCTGCGGGCATTGAGCAGATATCCAGTTCCATGGAGGAAATGAGCGGCATGGTGAACCAGAATGCGGACAATGCCATGCAGACCGCAGCAATTGCCCGGAAAGCTGCACAGGACGCGCAGGCCGGAGGCAAATCTCTGGATGAAACCGTCATGGCCATGAAGAGCATCTCGGAAAAAATCCGCATTGTGGAGGAAATTGCCCGTCAGACCAATATGCTGGCCCTGAACGCAGCCATTGAGGCAGCGCGTGCCGGAGAACACGGCAGGGGATTTGCTGTGGTGGCTGCGGAGGTGCGCAAACTCGCGGAACGGAGCCAGAATGCTGCCAAGGAGATTAACAAGCTTTCGGTTTTAAATCTTGAAGTATCTGAAAATGCAGGAACAATTCTTAAAGAAATGGTCAGCGGCATACAGAAAACCGCAGAACTGATCCAGGAAATCAGCGCTTCCAGCACGGAGCAGGCCGGCGGCATTGCCCAGGTCAACAAGGCCATTCAGCAGCTCGATCAGGTGATTCAGGAAAATGCTGCAGCGACCGAGGAAATGTCCGCAGGCAGCCGGGATTTCTCTTTGCAGGCGGAACGCATGCTGCAGGCGGTTTCCTTTTTCACCTTTTCCCGCAAAATGAAAAAAGAGATTCTGCCAAAAGCACCGTTACCGGATGCGGAGGAGGAAACAGGGAATCCCCGGCACATGGCAGAGCCGGACGAAGATGATTTTCCGGAAAAACAGAAAGCGGAACGAAAAAAAAGGAGTCCGCAAAATTTGACTGTTCATCTGGAAAACAGTGAGGATGAAAACGGTTTTGAACGATATTGAAAGGCAGGTTTATGGAAGAGGACATCAGCATAAAGGATACCAGCCAGTATCTCACCTTTACAATGGGAGAGGAAAGCTTTGCCATTGAAATCAGCAATGTGCGTGAAGTTACGGATTACACGGAAATCACGGCTGTTCCCCGAATGCCGCCCTGGCTTAAAGGGGTCATCAATCTGAGGGGAAACGTGGTTTCCGTCATTGATCTGCGTCTGAAACTGGGAATGGCCCCTTCAGAAAGAACGGTTGACACCTGCATTGTGATTATGGAAGTGCGGATGGACGGGGACATTATGCCGGTGGGGATTGTGGCCGATTCCGTGCAGGAAGTGATTCATCTGCTCCCGAATCAGATTTCTCCCGCCCCGAAAGTGGGAACCGGTCTCAACACCGACTACATAAAGGGAGTGGGAAAACGCAGGGATGATTTTATCATCATTCTGAACATAGACAAAATCGTGTCTGAAACCGAAAACAGCCCGGCATACAGGGAAAACAGCACCCCGCTCCCTGACGGGGAAAGCGCTGATGAGGCAGACTGAACAGAGAAACCCGACAGGATTTTGTTTTTTATACTGATCCAAAATCTGCGTTCATCTGCGCAATCCGCGGATTGCTGTCCGCAGATTTCACAGATTTTCGCAGATTGCTTTGTACCGACTGCCCATTGACTCAATACAGTTTCCACCTGATTCGGAAGAGTGCGGAAATTAAGCGGAGCGGTTTTCTGCACAGACAGAACTGCGGAAAGACTGACAGTTGTTTCAATCATGTCAATGTCAATTCGGCATAGCACAGAGAATTTTTATTTCTTCCGGGTTTGAAATATCTGTCCAAACTTTGTGAGCTTTGCGGTTTTCATAAAAAGCTGAACAGACATCCAGCGGATTTTCATATTCGGAAATTCAGGACCGCCTTCTTATGCTGCGGATTCCGGATATTGTTTTTCCCCAAAGAAAGATTATCATTGTGTCACACGTTCAGCAAAAACTGGTGCCGCAAGACAGCGGTGAAAATGTGAAGCATCGGAGAAAAAAACTGTCATGAAAAAAATACTGTTTCAAATCAAATGGATAACCTGTATTCTGTCTGCAATCCTCTTTGTTTCTCTGGCACAGATTATGCCTGTGACTGATGCACAGGCCGGGAAATACCGGCGGGAAAACGAGGTGACAGAGGCTGTGCAGAAAGTCAGCCCGGCTGTGGTCAATATCAGTTCCGAATACACGGTGCAGCAGCGTTCCGGCCCCTTTTTCCATGCGGATCCCTTTTTTGACTCCTTTTTCCGGGATTTTTTCGATCCTGCGCCGAAGCGGGAGTACAAACGCAGCAGTCTGGGTTCCGGTGTGATTATTGACGGGAAACAGGGTTTCATTCTGACCAATGCCCATGTGATTGCCCAGGCCGGAAAGATTACGGTCATTCTCAAAGATGAACGGGAGTTTGAGGCAACCGTGGTGGGCGCGGACAGGGATTCGGATCTGGCTGTTCTGCGCATCAGTTCCAGGGAACGGCTGCCTGCTGCGGAAATGGGAAATTCCGATGATCTGATGATTGGCGAGGATGTCATTGCCATTGGCAATCCCTTTGGCTTTTCCCATACCGTCACCACCGGAGTCATCAGCGCGATCAACCGGAGCATCCGCACCGAAGACACGGTTTACCATGATTTCATCCAGACCGATGCCTCCATCAACCCCGGCAACAGCGGCGGGCCTCTGCTGAATATAAACGGCGAGCTGATCGGCATCAACACAGCCATTTACGCGAAAGCGCAGGGAATCGGTTTTGCCATTCCCATCAACAAGGCCCGGCGGATTGTGGAGGAACTCATTCAGTACGGTGAGGTGAGTGAATCGTGGGTGGGCATCACGGTCCAGCATCTGGATCCCCGTCTGGCCGGATATCTGAATCTGCAGGGACAGAACGGTGTGATGGTTCGGAGTGTGGATCCGGGCAGTCCCGCGCAGAAAGCCGGTATTGCGGAAGGGGATGTGATTGTCTCAGCAGATCGTCAGACCATCCGCTCCACCGGTGATTTTTATGCTGTGATGAAGGGAATTTCTCCCGGAGATACGCTGAACCTGACTCTGCTGCGCGGAGGGAAAACCTGGAAGACCTCCCTCAAAGCCTCGGCATTTCCTGTGGAGCAGGCTGCGGGACTGGGATATGAACGGCTGGGCGTGAAAGTGGAAAATCTCCGTCAGCAGGGGGGAGAAGGCGCGGTCATCAGCGAAGTGCGCCGGGATTCCCATCTGGCCAGAATCGGCGTGCGGCCCGGAGACGTCATCCGGCAGATGGATGAAATGCCCATCCGCAATACGGCTGACTTTGAAAAGGCTGTGCTGAAATACCGGAACAAAAGCTCGGTGGTGGTTCTGCTGCAGAGGGGAGAGCGGGGATATTACATCACGGTGCGGATGTAGGGGCTTGCCTGAAAAAAACCGGATTTTTGGAAAAATCCGGTTTTTTCAAAAAGCTGGGCGCATAACCCCAAAGTTGCCAGACCGGCATATTCTTTTCCATAAGTCATCTGAGATATTCCGAAAAAACCGGGACTGCCAACGCACCCCGGTTTTCGATATCATTTATTTTGCAAGAATAACCGATGCATCCACCGCCACAGGTCTGCCATTGGTGACAATGAGCGGATTGATGTCAATTTCCCTGATTTGGGGAAAGGCCAGCCCCAGACGTCCCAAATTGACCAGAATCTGGGCCAGGGCATCCCGATCCGCCGGTTCCGCCCCCCGGAAACCGTTGAGCATCTGCCGGGATTTCAGTTTTCCGACAAGCGCCAGTGCCTCCTCATGGGTAAGGGGTGCAGAGGCAAAGACCGCATCTTTGAGAACTTCAGCCATGATTCCGCCCAGCCCGAACATGACGCAGGGACCGAACTGGGGATCCCGCAGCATTCCCGCTATCAGTTCCACACCGCCTTCCACCTGCTTCTGCAGCAGAATCTTTCCTGCATCCCCGATTTTTGCCTTCAGAGACTTGAAATGCTTTCTCACACCGGATTCCGTGCTGATCCACAGTCGGACCAGACCGGATTCGCTTTTGTGCACCTGACCCGGCATCAGTCCCTTCATGACCAGAGGCCCTTCCATTTCCGAAAGCAGACTCACAGCTTCTTTGGCTTTTGTCACAATCTCTTCCCGGACCGTGGGAATGCCGCAGCCGGACAGAATCTGCTTGGACAGATATTCATCCAGCACACCGCTTTCTTTGTGCAGCAAATCATTGGCCGTATCTGATATGGAAAACGCGTCTGAAATCACTTCCCCGGCAAAGCCCGCATCCATCATGCGTTTGCGGTCAAAAACCGCATTCATGCATTCCACGGCTCTGCCGATTTCCCGGTAAATCGGGACGCCCGTCACCCGTGCTTTTTCCTGAAATGCTTTGACCTCATCGCTTTTGCCGATGACCCAGCAGAAAACCGGTTTGCCTGCCATGCGCGCCTCTTTGGCAAGTTCGGAAAGATCAACATTGAGGGAAAATCCGCCCACAAAGACATGGACAAAGATGGCATCCACTCCGGGATCCGCACAGGCTGCACGGAAGGCCGTGCCATAGGCTTTTTCCGCGCCCTGCTGTTCCACTGCCGGCCAGAGGTCAACAGGATTGGAGGGTTTCATCCAGTCCGGAAACACGGTTTTCATGGCGGCTACGGATTTTTCCGAGAGTTCCGCGAGTTCCAGTCCGCATTCATGAATAAAATCCGCAGAAACAATTCCCGCACCTCCGCTGTAGGTCAGTATGGCGATCCTTCCCCGGCCCGAACATTCCACATGGGGATACAGAGCCAGCGTTCTGCACAAATCCGTCATCTGATCAAAATCTTTGGCTTCCGTGACCCCCACCTGGGCCAGTGCGCCGCTGACAACTGCTTTGTCTCCGGCCATGCTTGCGGTATGACTCATGGCCGCAGCCGCTCCCCTGGGACTTTTGCCGCCTTTGAGCACCACAATGGGTTTGCGGGAGGTTCGGCAGATTTCCATAAAATGTCTGCCGTCCGGAATGGATTCCAGATACAGACCGATGGCATCGGTTTCCAGATCTTTGATCAGGTATTCCAGCAGTTCACACTCATTCACATCCACTTTGTTGCCCACAGAGCAGACTTTGCTGATGCCCATGGTGCCGTGGCTCATGCGGTCAATGAGAAACGCGCCGGAAAGCATGCCGCTCTGCACCACGAGAGACACATTTCCGGAAAAAAAATTTTCCCATATGCTCGGAGAGACAAAGGAAAACACGCAGCGGTTGACCGCATCCACCAGTCCCATGCAGTTGGGCCCCCACAGACGTATGCCGGTTTCCCGGGCAATGTGTTTGAGTTCTTCCTGCATGGCCCGGCCTTCTGCCCCGCTTTCGGCAAAACCTCCGGATTCGATCATTACGCCCCGGATGCCGCGTGCCGCACAGTCCCGGATGATTTGGGGAACCAGTTTTCCCGGCACAAACACAATGGCCAGATCCACCGGATCCGGAACCTCGGCCACAGAGGGATAACATTTTATGCTGTCAATCTCCGGATAACGGGGATTGACCGGGTAAATGCCGCCTTTGTATCCGGTGACAAGATTTCTGAGTATGGCATAACCGCCTTTTTGGGGATTTGCCGTAGCCCCAATCAGGGCGATTCCTTCGGGATGAAAAAAAAAGTCCATGAGATGGTTTCCTTTAAAAAAGCAAAAATTTTTCTTTGTTTGATAGTGGGTCAAACCGGTTGACAATGTCATCCCTTCCGGGATTCGGATTGTTTTTTTTCAATATTTTCTATAATAATATCAATCCTTGCGGATTTTTTCCGTCCCGGTGTCAGATCCGAATCAACGGATTTGACCCACTATCCTTTGTTTTTCATGTGTCATTCCTATCAGAAAATCTCTGAAAGGCAAGTTTTCTTGCGGTTGCAGATTCTCCGTTTCCCCCAAAGGGCTGCTCCGGAGAGGGCGGAAGCGGCTGGAGAATCTCACGGGAAAAGAATCGCTTGGAAGCTGTTTCAAAAATATCCGGGGGCAGAAAATTTTGGGATTCTGCCAAATGCCAAAATCTGATTTTGCCGTATTCAAACGAACAATATCTCTTTTTATGCAGGAATTTCCTGCCGGAAAAATCAGGGCTGCATATTTTTAAAACAGCTTAGGAGTTACGCAGTTGCTAAAAAAAATCCCTCCTTAAACCCTAAGGGATTTTCAAAACCCTTAGGGTTTTTGGGTCAACTGCGCAACTTCCGCAGCTTCTGAATCAGGTCAATACTGCTGTCCGGAGCATATTCCCGCAGAATGTTCAGATTATCCCCGCAGAAAAGGGTGTTGCGTGTGACGGGCTTCACATTCTTTCTCTCTGTATGAAATTTGACGCTGTCTGCGGAACCTTTCCCCAATTTCTCAGGAAGATGGGAAGAGGATTAAAGTTAAGGGAACGGACGATCCCCGAACGGAAAGTTTGGAACACTGACAATAATGCAGAAAACAGTGCCAAATTTTCCGTTCGCCATCCGGACGCTTAACCGGATGCCACCGGGGCCGCAGATACCATACGGTTGATCAGCAGACCTCCGGATTTGCCGAATTCCCTGATTCTGGCGGGATCAAATCCGCCGCTTTGGTAAAATTCCCTGAATTCCCTGTTATCCAGAAGATGCAGAATAAAACTGATATGCCCTGAATACCCGTTATCATCCAACTGCTGCAGGTTTTTCACAGTTTTTCCGGCCAGTTCCCTTGCCTGACGGTGGACCGTGGCTCCGGCAGGTCCGCATTTTCCCAGAGAATACAACTGACGGCAGGAAAAAGGGCGGATTTCATAAATCAGACAGGTCTGATCCGCTTTCAGAAAAGGACATGGGGAGGTGCGCCCCTTTACTTTTTCCTCCCGGTTCCGGAGCAGACGGGTGCACATCTCTTTTTTCTTTTTGGAAGAAAAATCCCTGATATGCTCCCGGATAATCATGCCTTCCAGGGTAATCACATCAATATTTCCCATATTCGTGCAGCAGAACGCGCATCCGGGTCTGCAAACGGCCTGTTTCCAAAATTCGCGGGACTCTGCCTCAAATCTTTCATAAATGGCTGTCAACTGCTCTTTCTTTTTCTTCAGATTCATCAGAAATCCTTAAAATCATCCTCGTCAAGGGGAATCAGTTTCTCTGCATCACTTTTTCCGGCTTTTCTGTCCGCAGGTTTTGGCTTATGGATGGCCGCGTATTTGGAAAGGTGCAAATCCTCCCGCAGCAGTTTTTCCTCCCGAGGTTCCTGCCGGAAAGCGCTTTTTTTCCTCCCTTTTTTTCCCCGCATGCCCACCAGAGAAACCAGATCATCCACAAAGTCTTTCATCTGCCGGGCCTGTTTGCTCATTTCCTCCGAGGCATAGGCCGATTCCTCGGCATTGTCCGAATTCTGCTTTGTAATCCGGTCAATTTCATTCATTGCTCCGGTCAGTTGCCGGATGCCTTCGGCCTGTTCGTCGGATGCGGCAGCAATTTCTGCCAGCAGGCTGCCCACCTTTTCCGCATTTTGGGTCACCTCTCCGAATGCCTCACCGGTTCTGTCTGCAAGTGCTGCCCCCGCATTGATCTTCTCCACGGTTTCCCGGATCAGATCGGCCGTATTTCTGGCCGCCTCGGCTGATCGCATGGCCAGATTTCTGACTTCATCTGCCACGACAGCGAAACCGGATCCGGCCTCTCCGGCACGCGCGGCTTCCACTGCCGCATTCAAAGCCAGAAGATTGGTCTGAAACGCGATTTCATCAATGGTTTTGACAATCCGGGAGGTGTCCTCGCTGGCTTTGGAGATTTCTGTCATGGACGCGGTCAGTTCCTTCATGGAGACATTGGCTCTGCGCACCACTTCATTTCCCTCTTTCATCACCTTATCCGCCTCAATGGCATTGTCCGCATTTTTCCGTGTCATGGAGGACATCTGTTCCAGAGAAGCGGATGTTTCCTCCAAAGAGGTGGCCTGTTCTGTGGAACCTTCGGCCAGTTGCATGCTTGAGGCAGAGATGGTATTGGCGGCCTCAAGGGTTTTGCCTGCCACATCGGTCAGTCCTTCCGTGAGTTTTTCCAGCAGGGAGAAAATCCTCTGCACATCTTTTCTGACCAGATAAAGGATAAGCAGAAAAATCACGGTAAGAAGAACCCCGCCCCAACGGAGCATTTTCTTCAGAAAGCTCACCCTGCTCACGGCATCCGCCTCAATGAGGGATACGGCTTTTTCCATTTCCGAAAGAAGCAGGGCTTCCTTTTCCCGGATATATTTCAAATTGTCAGGATGTCTGTCTTTGATGAACTGCTGCCCCCTTTCCCGGAAGGGTTTCCAGGCAGCTTCCACTTTTCGAAACTGCTCCGCAATCTCTGACTTATCCGGCCGCTGAATTTCCGTAAGTCCGGACTGAGCGGAATCCGCAGGAATTTTTCCGCCATTGAGAAAAGCTGTCAGTATGCTGCTGAATTTTTCCATTGTGTCAAGCGGAATTTCTCCTGCAACATCCCCCAGGGAAAAAAAAGCCATTTCCATTGTCATCTTTTCAATAAGCATCCGCTGTCTGCCCGCAAGATTGATAATGGCACTGTCTTTGTCCCATGCCTCTTCTGTGATGAACACAGCCATCATCACAAGGGAAGCGGCAAGCAGATACAGCAGTATGATTCCCGTGTAAAGTTTGCCTGAAACCTTCATTTTCCTCCTCTTTGCCCGGATAAGTTTCCGGATGTCCGCCATACGGCATTTTCAGCAGTTCCCGAAATTCGGTTCTGACAAATTGTCATTGCGAAACCGGCAGGATGCCGGTCCCCAAGCCCCAAAAGTTTCCATGAGCCCCAAAATGGTTTCTTTTCCGGTCGGAAAAATGCCTTACTGCAATCCGTTCAATGCATCTTTCAGAACAGCAGCGCCCGGATTTTCAAAACGGTTTTCCAGCAAAATGCCTTCGGGCGCGGCATTTTCTCCGTAATAATTCCGATTGGCCGGATGGTCGGCATTGATGATCTGCCCTTCCAGGGAGATACCGGCAAACAGTCCCTCCACACTTGAAAAATAGTAAATATCCTTATACACAGTCTGGCTGGATGCGGAGAAATCCGCTCCTGCCGAACCGGCAGACACAGAAGCATCCGCACCCACTGTCACACCGGTGCGGATGGCGGAATGCAGCACCCTGTCATTCATGAAAACAATAATCACGGATGCCCGCTGCATACCAATCTGAAACCCCATGCTTCCTCCGCCCATCACATAAAAGGCCGGTGAACTCCAGTTTCCATCCGCAGATTTTGCCACAAGCACACCTCGTCCGCCCTCCCCTCCAAGCAGCGCGCCTGCCCGGATGAGCCGGGGATAAATCAGAACCCCTCTGGCATTGTCAATCAGAACATTCAGCGAACGGTTATCCGGATCTTCACACATCACCTTTACCGCAGCAGCAGCGGACTCCACAAGTTCCTGCTGCGGATCGCGGTACCCTTCCTCCGCGGGGCCGCTTTGATCCATTGATACGCATCCTGCAAAAAACAGGAGCATCACAGGACAAATCACTGACAGAATCCTTTTCCCCATCTCTGTTCTCCCTTCTGATTTTGATTTTTCAAAACAAAATTTCTGCTGACCCTGTGCGGATATTCCAATAATCAGAAAATTGTTTTCCAACTCCCTCATTGTCCGGCAAAAACACAAATCCGGTGTTCTCATTCAGTCCCGAATACCGGACTTCGTCAGCAGAACGGAAGCGCGGCCGGATGCCTGCTGTATCGGACAGGAAATCGGCAGCATGCATTTTCCCTTCCCGGCGGTCGGAAACGGCAAAGCAGAGGCCGGCTGACAACCTGCTTCCCAGCACTTTTCCCCATACAATATATGAACCCTTTCCCTGAAGCAAGCAAAAGTGTGGAAAATCCCTTTCTGATATGCTATGAATTTTGACACATGCTTATTGATGGAGACGGAAGACAGAGGAGAAGCGGAATATGATACAGGCAAACCCGGAAAAAACACGGATCGGATGGATCGGCACAGGTGTCATGGGCCGGTGGATGTGTCAGCATATTATGGAAAAAGGATACCGGACGGCCGTTTTCACCCGGACACGGGAAAAGGCCAACCCCCTGCTGGAAAAGGGGGCAGTCTGGACAGATTCTCCCGCCAAACTGGCAGCAGTTTCGGATGTCATCTTCACCATGGTGGGATTTCCCGATGATGTGCGCCAGGTGTATATGGGGCCTGAAGGCATTCTGTCTGCTGCCGAGCCGGGAAGCATTCTGGTGGACATGACCACCACCCTGCCCGGTCTGGCCGGGGAAATTTATGACCGGGCAAAGGAAAAAGGGATTTATGCCATTGACGCACCTGTATCCGGCGGGGATGTGGGCGCGCGCAGCGCGCAGCTCTCCATCATGACAGGCGGGGATGCGGAAGCAGTGGAGGCGATTATGCCCCTGCTGCGGGCAATGGGGAAAAAAATCCTGCACCAGGGAAAAGCCGGTGCAGGACAGCACACCAAGATGTGCAATCAGATTGTCATCGCAGGCACGATGATCGGCATGTGTGAATCCCTGATTTACGGACACAGGGCCGGTCTTGATTTGGAAGCAATGCTGTCGGCCGTTTCCGGAGGCGCGGCCGCGTGCTGGTCTTTGGACAATCTGGCCCCCCGAATCCTGAAACGGGAATTTGACACAGGTTTTTTTGTAAAGCATTTTCTCAAGGATATGGGAATTGCCCTGGAAGAGGCAGCCGGAATGAATCTCTGTCTTCCGGGTCTGGCACTCGCGAAGCAACTGTATCAGTCCGCAAAGGCATGGGGAGGGGAAGAAATGGGAACCCAGTCCCTGATTCTGGCTCTGGAGCAGATGAGCAATATCCGATCCTTTTGAAAAAAGAGCAGTGCAGGAAAGCACAGAAGCGGATCCGGAACGGTCTGCGCCGGTTTTCTGCTGTCCGGCCCCTGTGTCCGGAATCTGTTTTTCTGCGGAAGCAGTTGCCTGATTCTGCGATTATTTTTTTCAAAATCAGATAATTGCAGGCAAAAAAAAACGTCCGATCTGTTTCGGACCGGGCGCGGATTCCGGAAATAAACAAAGAATCATGAAAAAATATTGACAAATCCCTTTTTTTGTCATAAAGTGCAAACTTTCAGAAGCGGGCATAGCTCAGTTGGCAGAGTACAAGCTTCCCAAGCTTGGTGTCGCGAGTTCGAATCTCGTTGCCCGCTCCATTTCAAGAATCAAGATGTCCGCCTTTGACGCAGGCAAGGCAGACCTTTTATTTTATTATTTTTGGTATGTATGCGGGGTTCGGTGTCATGTTTCTTATGCTTTGCAAAAGTGTATCTGTGAACAACTGATTTTTTCCACATCTGATTGAAAAAAGAGGTCTATAGGCATGAGAAAACGGGCGGGAGCCCGTTTTTTTGTTTTCTGAGGCAGGTGCAGATTCGAGATGAGCATGTCCCAAAAGAAAAAAAAGGTTTCGCAGATTTCTGCGGATCCGAAACCGGAAAGAATCAGGCAAAGCAGGAACCCGGATGCCGCTTCTCCTGAAAAAGACAGAAAAATCGCCGACCGCATCCGTGCGCTGGCAGAGCCTCTGTGCGAAGCCGGGGGAATTGAACTGGTACATGTGGAATATCAGCGGGAGCCCCGGGGCAGGATACTTCGTCTTTACATTGACAAACCCGGAGGAGTGATGCTGGATGACTGTGCGGATGTCAGTCAGCAGGTCGGGGATTTGCTGGATGCGGGGTTTGAAGATATCGGGCCTTACCATTTGGAGGTTTCATCCCCCGGACAGGATCGTCCTTTGGGAAAACTCTCTGATTTTGAGAAATACAGGGGACAGAGAGCAAAAATCAGCACTTCCCGGCCTGTGGCGGGAAAGAAAAAAATTCAGGGAATTCTGAACGGTGTGTCAGACGGAGAGATGATCGCCCTTCAGATCGGTGACAGCACAGTGCTGATTCCCTTTCAGGAGATTGTTCGGGCACGACTTGTGAATTGCAGAGGGGAAAAGGGATGCTGATAACAGATATAAAACGGGTCATTGAGCAGGTTGGCCGGGATAAGGGAATAGACACCGGAGTGCTGATCAGCGCACTGGAAGAGGCCCTGAAATCCGCAGCACGGAAAAGATACGGAAACCGGATTGACATTGAAGTCAAATACAATGAGGAACTGGGGGAAATCGAGGTTTTCCAGTTTAAAGAGGTGGTTGCGGAAGTCACAGACCCTGATTTGCAGATTTCTGTGGAAGACGGGGTAAAACTGGATCCGGACTGTGAGATTGGCGACAGTCTGGGAACCAAAATGGACACAGCCTCTTTTGGAAGAATTGCCGCACAGTCCGCGAAGCAGGTCATCATTCAGAAACTGAAAGATGCGGAACGGAATGCCGTGTTCACAAATTTCATCAACCGGAAAGGTGAGATCATCAACGGAATTGTTCAGCGTTTTGAGCGGGGCAGCATCATTGTCAATCTGGGACAGGCCGAAGCGGTTCTGCCTGCCAAGGAGCAGCTTCCCCGGGAAAATTACCGCAGAGGGGACAGGATCAGAGCCTATATTGTGGATGTGCGCAATGAATCCCACGGTCCCCAGATCATCCTGTCGCGCACACATCCCGATTTTCTCATCGCGCTTTTCAAAACAGAGGTGCCGGAAATCAGCGAGGGACTGGTCAGCATTGTGGGGGCTTCCCGTGAACCCGGAGTCCGTGCAAAAATTTCTGTGACCTCCGCGGATTCGGACATCGATCCGGTTGGCGCCTGCGTGGGAATGAAGGGCAGCCGGGTTCAGAATGTGGTGCAGGAGCTGAGAGGGGAAAAAATTGACATTATTCCCTGGCATGCGGACCCTGCCAAATTTGTGTGCAATGCACTGGCTCCCGCGGAAATTTCACGGGTCATCATTGATGAGGCAAACCGTTCCATGGATGTCATTGTTCCGGACGAGTTTCTCTCTGTTTCCATCGGCAAAAAAGGACAGAATGTCCGCCTTGCCTCACGGCTGACCCGCTGGCGTCTGGATGTGAAAAGTGAAAGTCAGTACGGCGAATCCATGAAAGCCGGTTATGAATCTCTGACCGGGCTGTCCGGAGTCAGCGCTGATCTGGCTGATGCCCTGTATGAAAAAGGCTTTTTCTCAGCCGAAGAGATCAGCCGGAGCACCCCTGAAGATTTGATGAATGTCCGGGGGATCACGGAAGAGAAAGCCCGTGAACTGCTGCGCATTGCCGCGGAATATCGGCAGGGGGGAAGACACAGGGAAAATCCGAAATCAGGAGAATCCGAAGAAAGCACAGCAGAGGAAAACGGACGGCATGAGGAGGAAAAGCCTCCTGGCTCCGCAGAACTTTCGGCAGAAGAAGAAACAGGCAGAGCGCAGGGTTCTGCCTCCGGGGACAGGACAGCGGAAAGCGAAGAGGAGACAGGGGAAAATACCCAGGACGGCAATTCATGAGAAAGCGGGAGGCGGGAAAGTCCCTGCCTGGGAATGCCGAACAATACCGCAGAGCAGCAGGGAGGCAGAGGAAATAATATTTGACACACGGCGGACAGTGAATCAGGCATGTTTTTCAATGAATGATGACGGGAAATGAGGGGGGACGGATGGCAAAAATCAGAGTGTATGAACTTGCCAAGGAGCTGAATATGAAAAACAAGGCGCTTCTTGACAGGTTGACGGAAATGAATGTCAGTGTGAGCAGTCATATGACCGCGCTGGAAGATGAGGTTGTGGAGAAAATAAGAACGGATATCAGGGCCAAAAAGGGAGATGCTTCCAAAGAAGACCGTGAAAAGCCGACAGTGATCCGGAAACGCAGGAAACGTCCGTCTGACAAAAGTGCACACTCAAGATCAGATGCCGGCGGCAGAGGTGCGCGGCCTGACAGAAGCTCCGCAGAAGCTCATCCGGAAAGAGGAGGGGGGAACGAAAAAACGGAAACCGGAAACCGGAAGCCGGCTGAAACCCGTGATGGGGGAAAGCCCGGGCTGCCTGCCGGTGACAGAAAGGAACCTCCATTTCCCAGAAAAAAAGGAAGAATGGAAACATCAAAAACCGATGCCGGAGATACCGAATCTTCCCCCAGGGTATCGGCCAGGCACCCGGAAAAATCAGACAAATCTGCCGGATACGCTGATTCGGACGAAAAAGGTGCGGGCAAATCTGAAAAGAAGTCAAAGAAAAAAAGAAAAAGAAAAAAGAAGACTCAGAAAGATATGCCGGCAAAGATTATCAAGCTGCCGCCTCCACCCGAAGAAAAAGTTCCTGAACCGCCAAAAGAAGAAGAGATGCCGGAATCTGTTCCGGAGCCGTTGACGGAAGAGAAAATGGCAGCAGAGCCTGAGGCAGAGACACCGGAGATGCCGGGTTCCGTATCACCCGCTGCTTCCAAAAAGAAGAAAAGCCGGAAAAAAGGCGGTGATGAAGATGTTTCGGGCGATGATGAGAAAGAAAGCCGGTGGGCAAAGAAAAAGATATCCTTCAAACGCAAGGAGGTCGTTGAGGGAGCTGAACTCTATGCCGGAGGAAAGGGCAGGAAGGGAAAGAAGGCAAAGGGAAAGGTTGTGAAGCTGCAGAAAACCCAGATCACAACCCCCAAAGCCATCAAGCGGCGCATTCGGGTTGATGAAACCATTGTGCTGTCTGATCTGGCCAAACGCATGGGAATCAAAGCCGGTGAAATGATCAAAAAGCTCATGATGATGGGTGTCATGGTGACAGTGAACCAGACCATTGATTATGACACAGCCTCCCTGGTTGCCACAGAGTTTGGGTATGAAGTGGAAAAAGCGGCTTTTGAGGAAGAAAGCATCCTGAATATTGAACAGATCGATGATCCGGACAAAATGACGCATCGTCCTCCGGTGGTCACCATCATGGGTCATGTGGATCATGGCAAGACCTCCCTGCTGGATGTGATTCGCAAAACCCGTATCACGGAAATCGAGGCAGGCGGAATTACCCAGCATATCGGTGCGTACAGTGTATCCACCGAGCGGGGACAGATCACCTTTCTGGATACACCCGGGCATGAGGCGTTCACAGCCATGCGGGCAAGGGGCGCCACCGTGACCGACATCGTTGTCCTGGTGGTTGCCGCAGATGACGGCGTCATGCCGCAGACCATTGAGGCCATCAACCATGCCAAAGCCGCGGGCGTTCCCATCATTGTTGCCATCAACAAAATGGACAAACCCGGGGCTGACCCGGATCGGATTCAGCGGGAGCTTGCCGATCAGGGACTCATGTCTGAAGCATGGGGCGGAGACACCATATTTGTAAAAGTGTCTGCCAAGAAAAACATGGGGATTGATGAACTGCTGGAAATGATTCTTTTGCAGGCAGAAGTGCTGGAACTCAGAGCAAACCCGGAAAAACATGCAAAAGGATATGTGGTGGAATCCAAACTGGATTCGGGAAGAGGACCTGTTGCCACAATTCTGATCCAGGAGGGGACGCTCCGGGCAGGAGCACCCATTGTCTGCGGCGTGCATCACGGAAAAATTCGCGCCATGCTCAATGACATCGGGCTGCAGGTGGATGCAGCAGGGCCGTCTGAGCCTGTGGAGATACTGGGGCTGTCCGGTGTTCCCAATGCCGGAGATGAGATGATCGTGCTGGAGGATGACAAGAGTGCGAAACAGGTCAGCGAGCACCGGCTGCAGAAGCAGCGTTCCCTGGAACTGGCAAAAACCAGCAGGATCAGCCTGGAAAAACTCTTCGAGCGGATGCAGCAGGGAGAAATGAAGGAACTCAACATCATTGTCAAGGCTGATGTGCACGGTTCCATTGAAGCGCTCAACGATTCTTTGGTGAAACTCTCCAATGAGGAAGTCACCATCCGCATCATCCATTCAGCCACCGGCACGGTTTCTGAGTCTGATGTTTCCCTTGCTGCCGTGTCCAATGCCATCATTATCGGATTCAATGTCCGCCCCAGTGCCAAAATCCAGGCAATGGCAAACGAAGAGCATGTGGATATGCGCTTTTACAACATCATCTACAATGTCATCAAGGATGTGAAAGATGCCATTGTGGGCATGATGGAATCCAAGTTTGAGGAACGCATCATGGGCATGGCCGAAGTCCGTCAGGTCTTCCATGTGCCCAAGGTGGGAACGGTGGCAGGTTCCTACGTGACCGATGGAAAAATCCAGCGCGGTCTGAAACTGCGTCTCATCCGTGACGGTGTGATTGTGCATGAAGGCAACATCTCCTCGCTCCGCCGTTTCAAAGACGATGCCAAAGAAGTGCAGAGCGGTTACGAATGCGGCATTGGCATTGAAAACTATAACGATATCAAGGTCGGAGACGTGTTTGAATGCTTCTACATGGAAGAAATCCGGCCTGAGATTCAGTGAACAGTGAACAGTTATCAGTGTTCAGTTATCAGTAAGCAGGTTGTCGTCAAATGAACACTGAACACCGAACACCGAACACCGAACACTGAACACCGAACACTGAACACCGAACACTGATAACTGAAAAAAACATGGTAACAGGAATCGGCATTATCATTTTCCGGCTGCATGGCTGCAATTCCCTGAAAGAGAAGCGGAGTATTGTCAAGTCCATTGTTGGCCGGTTGCAGAACCATTTCAATGCCTCGGTGGCAGAAGTCGGAGCCAATGACATTCTGGATCGGGCAGAAGTGGGGTTTTCCCTTGTGGGCAACAGCCATCCCCTGATCAACTCCAAGATTGACAAGGTTTTCAATATGGCAGAGTCTCTCGGTCTGGCGGAAATCATTCATACGGAAATGGAGATTATCAATCTGTGAAATCATATACACGGGCTGAGCGGGTGAGTACGCTGATCCGGGATATTCTGGCTGATATTCTGCGAAAGCACATCAAAGATCCCCGTCTGGAAATGGCAACGGTCACAGGAGTGAAAATGTCCAATGATCTGAAAGTGGCAAAGATCTATTTTTCCATATCCGGCGGAAAGGATCGTGTGAACGGCGCCAAAAAGGGATTTGAAAGCGCCGCAGGATTCATCAAACGGAGCCTTGCCGGTCAACTGGATCTCCGATATATGCCGGAACTGCGTTTCTTTTATGATGAATCCTTTGATTACGGGGCACATATCAACAACCTGCTCAAATCAATCAGTATGCAAGATGGAAAAGATCATCACTCAGTTGAAACAGAGTAATCATGTTTTCGTCGCCTCCCATGTCAGCCCGGACGGTGATGCTCTGGGTTCCCTCATTGCCACTGCCCTGATGCTGGATGCCATGGGAAAAAAAAGCACCCTGTACAATGAAAGTCCGATTCCGGCAGTCTACCGTTTCCTTCCGGATACGGAAAGGATTGTCCGTGAATTTGCCTGTCCTGAAATCTGTGACACGGCTGTCATTCTGGACTGCAGTGACATTGGCAGGGTGGGGAAAATTGCTCAGCAGATATCCCGCATTCCGTTGCTGATCAATATTGACCATCATGCCACCAACACCTTTTTCGGAAATCTTCACTGTGTTGACCCCCAGGCATGTGCCACAGCCGAGATTGTATACCGTTTTATCACAATGATGCACATACCCCTTGACAAAGCCCTTGCCACTGCCATTTATACCGGCATTGTCACGGATACCGGTTCCTTCCGTTTTGCCAACACCAACAAGGCCGCGTTTTCCATCTGTGATGAAATGGTGGCCCGGGGGGTGGATCCCTACACAGTTGCCCAGCATCTGTATGGAACCTATTCGCTGGGACGGCTCAAACTGCTCAATCTGGCTTTGGATTCCATTGAAATCCTTCACAACGGACAGGTTTCCTTCATGACAGTGACAAAGGAGATGCTGGAGG
>JAWKPW010000091.1:0-23056 GCA_041390465.1 Desulfobacterales bacterium
CTTCGCACAATTTCGCTGATTTCTTCCGCACTGAAACCGGAACGCAGATGAAACATGGGGATAAGGATATTGCCGCAGACTTTCATGACAATGTATTTTGTCAGATGCTCCCGCACTCCGGCATTTCCTTTCATCAGCCTGTCGATAATATCTTTGGGGAAAAACAGGACTTCGCTGTCATCTGATGCTCTTGCCGAATACGCACTGTTTGCCTCTTTCATCAGACTGAGTTCACCAAAGCTGTCCCCTGGTTCGCAGATGCCGACGCTTGTTTCCTTTCCCCCTTTTTCAGAAAACAGACGAATCCGGCCGGATCGCACCAGATAAAGCCCTTTTCCCATATCGCCCGCGCACACAAGGGTATCTCCCAGAGCATATTTTCCACTTTCACAGTTCTGTGCCAGATATAAAAGTTCATCAGACGCGAACCGTGAAAATATTTCAGCGCTTTTCAGAAACCGGATCCGTTCTTCCAAGAGTAACCTCCCTCTGCTTTATTGAGCTATCGGATTTGCCATGCCGGAAAAAATTTCTATTCTCATTGTGAATTGTTTTTTCATCACTGATCTTCCGCAGCCTTTTAACAATCAACATACAGATCTCTCTGTTTATTATTTCAAGTTAATAATTAATCAATTATTTTCAAATAATTGTTGATACAGATCTCACTGGCGTGACGGAACTTGCTGCATCAGTTCAGATTGCAGTTGACCGGCAAATCTTTCAGACGGGCATCCACCCATTCCCGGTGAAGGATCTCTGCCACCCGCTCCCTGACCCTGCTGTCTTCCAAAGAGGCAGTCTTTTTTTTCGCAACACGGATAATCTCCCAGGCTTCGGAACCGTTGATACGGAAAGGGCCAAGCAGATCACCTTCTGCAGCATGAAAGACCTTTGCCTGCATTTCATCCGGCATCATTTCACGGCGGATTTCTCCCACATAGCCCCCGGCCTCCCGTGTATCCTCATCAATGGAGTATTTTTCTGCATAACGGGGAAAACCGGCCGGTTCCTCACAGAGCAGGGACATCAGCTCTTTGGCCCGGCTTTCCCCCCTGACAACAATATGGCGGATATGGACGGTATCGAACCGGGGAGAATGGCATCTGAAATAATTTTCGACCGTTTCATCTGTAACAACTGTGGCCATCATCTTTTTGGCAAGAACGAATTCCCTGATAAAATTTTCAAATTCATCCAGGTTCAGACCATTTGCATCCAGCCATTTCTGTGTATCGCTGACCCGGTGAAGCCCCAGGCATCGTCTGAAATCATCCGCTGCCTGCTGTATCTCCCCGTCTGAAGCCTTTATGCCTTTTTCCATTGCTGTGCGGACAATGATTCGGTTCCGCACAAAGCGTTCTGCCAACTCATTGAACTCATTTGAAAATTTCAGAAATTTCACAAACTGATCCGCAGTGAATGCTTCATCCATAATCTTTATCACCGGTTTCATAAGGCTCTCCTTTGATCTGTATAGCAGCTTATACCAATTCTCCATTGAAAATATACTTAATCTCGTTAATCTCGTTCCCGCGCAAAGCGACTGTGTTGAATGTCAAGCATGGGAACGAGGGCAACCCGCCATATTAAAAAGTATTATACCAATTCTCTGTTGAAACCATACTTTTTTTACCACAAAGGACACAAAGATGGCACAAAGGTCACAAAAAAACTGACAGAACTGCATAAAATTCGGAAGAGAATCGGTATGATACCAAAATTTATGCAATGCCTGGCGAAGGAGTCCCGAACTGAAAGTCAGGGCCAGTGAAATGATCCGGAAATCCTGCCGGAATTCCGTTTCATTTCATTTTGCCACTCCGCAATCAGATAAGCATGTTTTCAATGGCGAATTGGTATTATTTTTTAAAAAACACTGTTTCAATGCAGATTCGGTATAATTCGTGTCATTCGTGCAATTCGTGGCTGTACCGTTAAATCTTCTGAGCAGTGTTCAGTTGATTCTGTTGGAAATTTTTCGGAAGGGATCAATTATCCAGTCAATGATTCGCCGTTTCTGCACGGAAATTTCCGCAACAGCAGTCATTCCGTAACGGATCCGTCTCTGTTTTCCTTCAGCCTCCACATATTCCTGATCCAGTGCGGCACGGCCTTCATAAAAGGGTTCCCCTTTTTCGGAAGGAATGGCATCCGGAGAAATGTATTCCAGAATTCCGCTGACAAACCCGTAACGATGATAGGGAAACGCGGCAAAACGGAATTTGACCGGCTGCCCGGGTTTGAGCAGACCGCGGTCTTTGTCCGAAATTTTCATTTTCAGCACTTTTTCAGCCTCCACCGGCGCAATGGAAACCAGAGGAACATCCGGTTTGATTTTTTCTCCCCGCTGTTTTGAAGAGACAAAGGTAATTTCACCTGCCACAGGCGCCCTGATTTTCAGGAAATTGTCCTCATCCAGATCATCATAGGTGATGACAGAGGCTGCTTCCCATGCGGCAAGAGCAGCCTTATACTGAATCTCCACCTGCTTTTCCTCGTTTGTTATCTGAAGAAGCTTGCTCTCATACTGAAACCGAAGCTGGGCCAGTTCCATCATTGTGTCACGCACCCGCTTGCCATACTGATTTTCCTCCTGACTGAATTCATATTCCAGTTTGTCCAGATCAATCCGGGCTTCCTGATATGCTTTCTCTGCCTTGAGATACTGTTCTTCCTTTTCCTGCACTTCTTTTTCAGAAACCCCGCCGTTTCGCATCTCCAAAAGCCGTTTGTATTTCTGAAAAATTTCCTCTGCCACGTCTCTTTCCTTTTCGGATCGCTCCAGCACCAGACGTGCCTTGCTGACCCTGTGCTGCTGTATGGCCGGAAGATTGCGGATTTTGTCTTTTTGAAAAAGACGGTAATCTTTTTCTGTTTTTTCGATCTGCTTCTTCATGTTTTCCAGTTCAATCTCATAGAGAGCTTTTTTCCGTGGAAACATGTTCCTGTCTGTTTCTGCCTTTTCCAGGCTGATTTTTGCACTTTCCGCATCTGTCGCGGCTTTGATGGCCTCCTTTGCCTTAACGCGGCAGATCAGATCATCTTTGGCAACAATCGCGCCTTCCGTTACATAAATGCCGATCAGTTCCCCATCAAGGGGCGTATAGACATTCTGCATGTCCAGCCGGGGCTCCACCCGGCCTTCCGCCGTGATGATCAGGTCGGCCCTGCCGACAAATGACCAGACAGAGACAGACAGAATCAGTCCCAGAAAAATGTATATGACGGCCCTGGCTGCCACGGATGTTCTGCCGATGAGAATGTCAATGCCATTGGTCTCATGTTCTTCAGACAGACTGTATTTTCCTTCAGACTTCATCACAAATTCCTCTCCGTCAAATTTGTATAGACTTTCAGATAATATTTTGGGGGTAGGTTGGGGTGAATGCAGTGAACCCAACGCTTTGAATTTATTGGGGTTCGTTCCTCACCCCAACCTGCGCAGAACCCCAAAATTATTATCTTGAACACTATATATCCGGGTGCTGAAAGCGAAGTTCCGGACGGCAAGTCATTGACAATCTTTCCTGAAAACCTTTTTCCAGGCCATAATCCGGTGATCATCCGTATCTGATGGCGTATCTGATGACATAATTCTGAGCCTGGAGATATTCACCGGACCTTCTTTTATGACAGAAGGCGGAGCAGAACGCATCTGTCTCGCCTCTCCTTTTTGGGGACAGATCATTTCATTTTTTTGCAGCAGTTCAATTTTGCGGATAAAAAAATCTGTATGAAATGCCATTGTGTGCAGCAGGGCGGCGGCCTCATCCCATTGCTGTATTTTTACAGCATCCATTATTTTCATATAATTCACTGTATCCCGGTACAATTCTTCCATTCCCCCTATTCCGGGATGCTTTTTACGGAAATCCTCTATCAGGGAAAGGGGATTTCCGTATTTCTCCTCTTCCAGTTGCTGCCGGAAATCTTCCTTGAAAATCTGTATGTCCTTTACATACAGGATCTGCCGCTTCCTGAGTATTTCCAAAAGTTGATACATTCTGTCCTGAAACAGTCCGGGAACATCCTGCTCACCAAGCTGTTTCAGCAGAGAGCGGAACTCTGTTTTATTTTTTTCCCATACAGACAGCAGGGATTCAATCCGGTATTCGTCACAGAATATAATCAGGGGACTTTCCGGTAAGCGGCCGGAAAAATATTTCTCCATCTCAGTCACCCATCCAAACAATGTCAGCACGCGCTGATGTTCGGGATATTCCTGCACATGGGCAGACTGCTCCGCCAGAATGGTTCCGGCTTCGTCAAACCGGCCTTCTCTGATTCTGTCTGCCCAGCCTTTCTCTGTGATGGCCAGTGCAAGGGATTCTGCTGTAACAGGATCGGGAATGTCTTCAGAATGTCGGGCCTCAGCATAAGCAGCGTTTTTATCGGATCTTCCATCTGCAACCATTTCTTTTATCAGAGGGAGGGGAAACCAGACCGCGCTGGAAATTCCCAAAGCCACAGCCACCGTCAACAATACAGGAACGGTTCTGAATATCCTCTTTTTCCTGGAACCTGTCTGCTGATTCCGATTCTGTGAAGCATCCGTTTCCCCTGAACAGAAAAGATGGAGAAACAGGGAAGGATTGTCCATATACACAATTTGATCCTGCCGGATATTTTCCGTATCGGATCCCGTTTTGACAGCGTGTTTTTTTTGCATGGCATTCACCTATTCCCCAATGTTCAGGAACGGATTTTTCCGGACTCGCTTTCCGGCAGGGTTTCGCTTTTATGTTCCTGAATCTGCAACGTTCTGATCTGTATTCTGGCAGATGTGCCGGATACAGATACCGGCATGACCACAGTAAGGGTTTCCGGTTTTTTTGTTCCATTGTCTGAGGACTGAGCAGTCATCTGATCGGAAATGTCCATCTTCTGAATATCAGACTGAGACCATCCTCCGCCAAGTGCTTTGCAGAGTGTCACCGTGTCATCCAGAATGGCCCGATGGGTATCTGCCAGGGATCTTTCAGTGCTCAGAAGCCCTGAATATCCCAGCAGTTCCAGTTGTGATATCAGTCCCATCTTCATTTTCTCTTCTGTCTGCTGATGAATCCGTTTGACAGTGAAATGAGTTTCTTTCCATAATATTCTTCTGTCTCGCCTGCCCGAAAGCTGCATAAGTGCATTTTCCACTTCCTCAAATGCCCTGAATACCGTCCGCCGATACTCATCTTCCGCAATCTTTGCCTGTATTTTGTTGACTTCAACCCGTATTTGATGCACCTCCGTCAAAAACAGGGAAGTTGATATCGGGCGTAAAACCCAGTGTCCACTGACGAAGCAGGGTTGACAGACTGCCACTGGCAAATCCTCCCTGGCCGCTCAGAGAAATGGAGGGCAGTCTGTTTGCCTGTGCCTCGCCAATCCGATGATATGCTTTCTCCACCCTGTATTCTGCAGCAATGATGTCCGGTCGTGCCGCAAGCAGATCCGAAGGCAGGCCCGGAGGAACCTGAATTCTTTCCGGAGGGTTGGTGTCTTTGGTATCAGGAATTGCGAACTCTCCGGGAGGTTTTCCCAGAAGAATTGCCATTTTGTTTTCCTGCCTTCTGCGGCTTTGCTCCAGGTCTTTCAATTCCCTTTGCATGTCATCGGCCTCGTTTTTCTGGCGCAGCACTTTCCATTCCGGAACCAGTCCTTCCCTGTGCTGATTTTCATAAATGGAAATCCGTTCCATATTCTCTTCATGCAATTGCTGCAGAATATGTTTTTCCCTGTCTTTTTTGCGAATATCGAAATATGTGCCGGCAATCTCGGAAATTACCCGCAGACATTCAGCCCGGTACTGGGCTTTGCTTTCCTCATAGGATGCCTTTGTTGCCAGGTAATTTTTTTTCTTTTTGCCCCATAAATCCATTTCCCAGCTTACTGACAGTCCGGTGTTGTAATATTCACTGTCAGAGGTGACACTTTCTTCCTTTTTTTCTTCCACCTGGCTCTGATTTTGTAAAATATCAGGAGCCTCCTGGACATACTCTCTGCGAAAAAAACTGGCATTTGCGGAACTGCTGATTCTGGGCAGACTGCCTGCTTTGTTTTCCTTCAGGCTGAGGCCGGATTCCTGAAGCCGCGCAAGTCTGATTTTCAGATCAATGTTATTGCTCAATGCCTCGTGTATAAGCTGATCCAGAAGGGGATCTTGGAACTGTTTCCACCAGTCTGTCCGTACAGGGGCGGACGATTTGCCTGTATCTGATGTGTCCTGCCATGTTTTTTTCTCCTGACTCATCTTCCTCTGCAATTCGGCTCTGCTGAATTCAGGCCCCAGATTGCAGGCGCATAATGCCGCCATCACAGAGAAAATGATAATGCTGCAATAAACTATTTTCATATGACAAAGTCCCTTTGACAGGTGCATAATCCGCTGAGGCTTTGCTCTCACTGGCCAGGCGCCACTGCAATATTACGCACCCTTTTTGGTTTCAGGGATATATGATTCCGACATTGCTGAACGTTGCAGTGATGCTGCTGCCCGGATTCTGATCCGTTCCGCCCCACAGCCAGAAACGGCTTCCGGCAGGACTTATTGCTGTCAGAGGATCCCATTTTATCAGAGAATATCCGTCTGCATAAAGCCAGATTTCGTTTGCCACGCGTGCGATTCCTATAACAAGATTCGGGTTGCTGATGGCTTTGATTTGTCCTCCGTATGCCAGTTCCTCTATGATGTTATTGTTTACGTCTCTGCGCTGAATCTGATAATAAACAGAATAGTTGTCCCCCCATTTTGATATGCCCAGATTGACATGGAGTTTGTCATTGCCCATATAACCTGCATCCATCGCCAGCCCGCCGCTTGCCGTACCGCTTGCCGATTCAATATTGAAGGTGCACAGGATTCCCATGCCATCCGCATACTCTTTCTGAATATTTGCCTTGCCTGCTGTTGACAGGCTCAGGGCATTTCCTGAATGGATATACTGACTGGCAGGTTCAGCTTTCTGCCAGTCATTGAAATTGTCCACAGGGATTAACGAAAGCGCATAAGATTGCGAACTGCCTGCCGCCAATACGAATATCAGTAACCGGCCAATAATCAAAAATGCTTTCAGATTTTTTCTCATTTTTTCCCTCCTTTTTTTCAATGTCATTTTTCTGATGTTGTCAGCAGGGCAGGATTCAATTCTGAGTGACCGAATGTGCAAAGAATTTTTCGCAGAGGACATGAACATCGAGATAATGTCTGCCCCCGGCAACCACTGTCAGTCAGGATTGAACCTCTGCCACTGTCACTATCTGATAAACAGGAAAAAAGATCAATGGGAACAGAAATGTATTTTGTTGGTAGAAATATCCTACCCAAAGCGCAGGAGGAGTGCACCATCGGCAGCACCGGGGATGCGGTCAAGTTTTTTTTCTTTCAAATTATCCAAATTCTGTTATCATAAAAGATGCTGGCAATGGATCAAATCCCCTGAAGAAATTGCAGAGAGGCAGTCTCAGATCCGTTCCTGCTTACAAAAAATCATCAACAGATTTGATCTGTTATCAAAATTCCAGTACCCAAAATGAATTGCAACTGATTTTTTTCACAGTCCCGGCCCTGATGCCGGAAAGGAGACAGTTTTATGCTGCGTTCAGAAAATGCCGTACTTGTAGTGGTTGACGTTCAGGGAAAACTTGCCGAGATGATGCACAGCCGGGATGCTTTTTTCAAAAATCTGGGCATCATGATTGAGGGTGCGAAAATTCTGGAAATTCCCATTCTCTGGCTGGAGCAGATTCCGGAAAAACTGGGTGCCACCACTCCGGAGATTGCGCAACTGCTCACAGGTCTCACCCCCATTTCCAAACACACCTTCAGCGCATGGGGAAATGAGAATTTCCGCAAAGCCTTTATATCGGCAAACCGGAAACAGGTCATTCTTACCGGCATTGAAACCCATATCTGCGTGTATCAGACCGCACGCTCCCTTGCCGAGCATGGCTATGAAGTGCATGTCGCCGCAGATGCTGTGGCTTCCCGTTATCCGGAAAACAAAGAGATCGGTCTGGAAAAAATTCGCAATGCAGGCGGAATCATGACTTCTGTGGAAACAGCACTTTTTGAAATCATGAAAGAGGCCGGCGGTGAAAAATTCAGGCAGATTGTGAAGATTATCCGATAAGGCGCGGAGAGCGGATCATGAAAGTTGTTTTTCAGATTCTGCTTGTATTGATGACGGTTGTGCCGGGGTTCCAAACATCCGCCGATGCGGAAACCCGGCCCCGTGTGCTGCTCATCAGTTCCTGGCATCCGGGTTTTCCCACATTTTTTCAGCAGATCGAAGGGATCAAATCCGCTTTCAGGGACAGGCAGATCGTTTTTGATGTGGAATTCATGGACAGCAAACGCTTTCCGGACAATGCAAATATTGAACATTTTTGCAACTGGCTGTCATACAAACTGTCTCTGACCGGAAAATATGACGCGGTGATGACGGCTGACGACAATGCGCTCCTGTTTGTGCGTGATTACCGGTCTGTTCTTTTTCCGGGTGTCCCGGTGGTCTTTTTCGGGGTGAATGATGTGGATCGGGCGGTTTCCCTGTCAGCAGATCCGAACACAACAGGCGTGGTGGAGGCGGTTTCCATGAAGGAAACCATCGGGCTGATGATCGCTCTGTTCCCCGAATCCCGCAAAATCATTGCCATCAGCGATGCAACGCCCTCCGGCATGGGGGATTTCAAAACATGGCAGCAGTTGTCCGCACAATTTCCCGGCATCGAATTTTCCCATATTTCCCTTGCTGAAATTTCCTTTGGGGAACTGCCCGGAATTTTGAAAAAAGTGCCCGCTGATGTTCCTGTTCTGCTGCTGTCGGCCTATACAGACAAAAACGGACGGACACTGCTTTTTGAGGAAAGCCTGAAAATTATCCGGGACAATCTGGCCGCCCCGGTCTGGCATCTCTGGTATCACGGAATTGGGGACGGTCTTATCGGCGGCAAAGTCATCAGCCATTATGAGCAGGGAAAAACTGCCGGAGAAATGGTCATCCGCATACTGGATGGGACAAAGCCTGCTGAAATTCCCCTTGTCAGAGAAAGTCCCAACCTCTGCATTTTTGATCATCATGAACTCAGACGTTTCGGCATATCCCTTTCTGATTTGCCGGAAGACAGCCGGACTCTCCATCTGCCCCGTTCCCTTTACCGGGAACACAGAGCGATGTTTTGGGCTTTCATGGGTGTTTTTCTCTGCTTTTCGGTGCTGATTCTGATCATGGTCTTCCATATCCGAAAGCGGAAGCAGGCAGAAAGCGCTTTGCGGGCGCATCAGGAACATCTGACGGAAGTGGTGGTGAAAAAGACATCTGAACTGCGAGAAAGTGAGGAAAGACAGAGGGAACTGCTCAAAGGCATTCCGGTTCCCGCGTATATCTGGCAAAAACAGGGGGAGCATTTTGTGCTGGCAGATTACAATGACGCGGCATATGAAGTGACCAAAGGCGGCATCAGCGGCATACTGGGGGTAAATGTCCTGGATTTTTACGCGGACAGACCTGATATTCCCGCAGATATTAAGCTCTGTTTTGAGGAAAGGAAACCTGTTCACCGGGAAATGGAATATGTGATGAAAACCACAGGAATCCGAAAATGGCTTTCTGTGAAATACGCATTTGTCCGGCCAAACTTTGTCATTGTGCATGCGGATGACATCACCGAACACAGGGAAATTACCCAAAAACTTTCTGAACTTCTTGATTTGAATCAGAAAATGATACAATCTTCCCGTCTGGGGATTATTGCATACAATAATTCAGGGAAATGCATTCTGGCAAATGAGGCAGCAGGAAAAATTGTCGGCGCGCCGCCTGCCAAACTGATGGAGCATAATTTCCGCCATATCGCTTCCTGGCAAAAAATCGGGATGCTGGAAAAAGCCGAAACCGCTCTGCGTACAGGCAAAGGGCAGGAAATCGAGGTGCATACAATTTCCACCTTTGGAAAGGAAGTCTGGCTTGCGGCTTTTTTCTCTCCCTTTGTCAGCGGCGGGGAGCCTCATCTGCTTCTGATTATTGATGATATTTCCGAAAGGAAAAAAGCGGAGCAGGCTTTGCACAATGCCAAAGACGATGCGGATCGGGCCAATAAGGCCAAAAGTGCGTTTCTGGCCAATATGAGCCATGAACTGCGCACACCCCTGAATGCTGTTCTGGGTTTCAGCCAGTTGATGGCAAGGGATTCCCAAATCAGCACAGAGCACAGGGAAATGCTGGAAACCATCATTGGCAGCGGAGAGCATCTGCTGCATCTGATCAATGATGTGCTGGAGATGTCCAGAATTGAAGCCGGACACATGGAGTTGGAAAAAGAGAATTTTGATCTGATCCGCACCGTTGATGCGGTCAGAGAGATGATGGTGCCCCGCGCCAGTGAAAAAGGACTGGAACTGATTGTTGAATGTGATCCGGATCTTCCCCGTTATGTTTGCACAGATCAGATGAAACTCCGGCAGGTGCTGATCAATCTGCTTAACAATGCCGTCAAATTCACCAAAGAGGGAGGAGTCACGCTTCGGGTCAAAGCGGAAAAATCCGGTTCCGATGCCAAAAATTTCCCCCTTGTTTTTGAGATTGAGGACACCGGCCCCGGAATTACTGAAGAGGACAGGGCTGATCTGTTCAATGCATTTGTGCAGGCGCGCAGTCTGGAGAAAAACGGAGAGGGAACAGGACTGGGGCTGGCCATCAGCCGGAGCTTTGTGCAGTTGATGGGCGGGGATATTTCTGTCATCAGCAGCATTGGACAGGGTTCTGTGTTCCGTTTTCATATTCAGGCCGAAGCAGCAACAGCGAAAGAGCAGCATCTGTCCAAAGTGCCCCGCCGGGTGACAGGACTGGCTCCGGGGCAGCCGGAGTTCCGGATTCTGATTGTGGAGGACAGACCGGAAAGCCGTGTACTGCTGAATCGCCTGCTCCGATCCGTGGGATTTGCAGTCAGGGAAGCCGTGAACGGAAAAGAGGGCGTGGAGATGTTTGAAAAATGGCATCCGCATCTCATCTGGATGGACATGCGGATGCCGGTCATGGACGGGTATGCGGCCACCCGGCAGATCCGGACACTTCCCGGAGGAGATGGCTGCATCATCATCGCTCTCACGGCCAGCGCGTTTGAGGAGCAGAAAAACCTGGTTCTTTCCGCAGGCTGTGATGATTTTATCCGCAAACCTTTCCGGACAGAGGATATTTTTGAGGCCATGCACCGGCATATCGGGGTCCGCTATGTGTATGATGATGAACCCCTGCACCGGACGGAAAAAAGAAAAGGAGCAGATGCGGCAAATATCTGCAGAGCCCTGGCCGCACTGAGCCCGGAGCATCTGGCAGATTTGAAGAAGGCACTTGTTGAACTGGATATGGAAGGCATTGCCGCGATCACAGGGCATATCCGGACAAAGAACCGGAAAGGGGCGGATGCACTGGCTGAACTCGCTGACAACTTCCGCTTTGAACAGATCATGAGCTTTGTTTCACAGTTGGAAAATTCATCACAGGAGGAGAGTCTTGAATAATAACCATTTGGATTCCAACAAAATCCCCAATATTCTGGCAGTGGATGACAATCCCCAGAATCTCCGCCTGCTGGTCGGAATTCTCAGTGAGCACGGATACAGGGTGCGTCCAGCGCCCAGCGGTTCCCTGGCTCTGAAATCTGTTGCCTCCATGTTGCCGGATCTGATTCTGCTGGATATCAACATGCCGGAAATGGACGGTTATACGGTCTGTGAGAAACTGAAAGCAGATGAAAACACCCGTTCCATCCCTGTTATTTTCATCAGCGCGCTCAACGAGGTCACAGACAAAGTCCGTGCCTTCAGTGCGGGCGGAGTGGATTTTATCTCCAAACCCTTTCATGTGGAGGAGATTCTGGCCCGCATCCGGACTCATCTGAAAATCCGGGAAATGCAGAACCAACTGGAAGAACAGAATCTCCGTCTCCGGCAGGAAATTGCGGAACGGCAGAAAGCCGAGCAGCAGCTAAGGCTCGCGGCCAGTGTGTTTGAAAATGCTGTTGAGGGAATTCTGATCACTTCGGCTGACGGAACAATTCAGAAAGTGAATCCGGGATTTACCGCTATTACAGGATACAGTGCCGAAGAAGTTGTGGGACACAATCCCCGGATGTTCAAATCCGGCAGACATGAGATTGATTTTTATAAAAAAATGTGGAAAGAACTGCTGGAAAAAGGGCAGTGGCAGGGGGAAATATGGAACCGCAGAAAAAGCGGGGAACCCTATCCTGAGTGGATGTCCATTGCGGTTATCCGGGATGCACAGGGAGAGCCTCATCATTATGTGGGACTGTTCCGGGATATTACGGATGAAAAACAGACACAGGATCAGCTTGCGCATCAGGCTTATCACGATCCCCTGACCGGACTGCCCAACCGGCTGCTGTTCAATGATCGTCTGGGCAGGGCTTTGGCCTATGCAGAGCGCAATGGGATAAATCTGGCTGTGCTGTTTCTGGATTTGGACAAATTCAAAAACATCAATGACACACATGGACATCATATCGGTGATCTTCTGCTGCAGGAAGTGGCAGTCCGACTGAAGAAATCCGTGCGCAATGAAGACACGGTTGCACGTATGGGCGGAGATGAATTCACCCTGATTCTTCACGACACACACAGAGGAGAGCCGGATGCGTGTGAGACCGCACGGCGGATTCTGGCTTCCCTTTCCGCTCCCTTTGATTTGGAAAATCAGGAAATACACACCACGCCCAGCATTGGGATTGCCATTTATCCGAATGACGGAAAGGATGCCGAAACTCTGGTGAACAGGGCTGATGCGGCCATGTACCGGGCCAAGCACGAAGGCCGGGGCCGATATGTGTGCTTCCGTGAAAGTGAGTTCTGCAAGCCCCCGCAGGATTCCGGTTCCGCTCCCTGACAGGCAGCGCCGTGCCTGTCATACCAATTCAGTATTGAAATTATACTTTGCGGAAAGCAATCCCTGCAAAAGGCAATGCTGCACACAGTGCTGTCAGTCCATTGTTGCCTTTGTGCCATCTTTGTGTCCTTTGCGGTTAAAAAAAGCATTATTTCAATGGACAATCGGTATCATTCGTGCAAAAAGACACATTCCCGGAGTGCCAAACGGAAAGTCCGGCTCTGACCGGGCTTCGAATTTCCGGTTTTTCCTACCTGAGAATACCCTGTCAACTCCATTGCACTTTTTCTTCCGCAGTCGTATGTTCATTTCACACTGCCCGGATGCTGCAGCACCTCTTTTGCAAAGAGAAAGCAAGCAGCGAAGATGACAGGGCCGGAGGCGGAAATGATGACATTTGAGGAAAAAATCCGGAAAATCAGGGAGTACGCTGCAGCCTATCTGGAAAGAGCGGAACGGGAAAGGTGTTTCGGCGACAGGGAAAAGGCCGCAGTTCTGTTAAAAGACGGGCGGCGTCTCAAACTGTGGGCCGACAGAATGGAGTATCTGCTCCGTACCCCCAGTCAAAACTGCTGCTTTGTCAATTTTGAATATTTGACCTGCAAAAAACCGGAATTTTCTGCAAAGGTGAAATTATAAAATCAAACCTGGCAGAGACCTGCAAGAAAACCGGATTTTTTTTTCCAAAAATCCGGTTTTTCTGCAAAGGTGAAATCACAAAACCAAACCTGACAGCACCCTACTCCATCCGGTGAATCTTGAGCATATTGCTCTGATTTTTGGCCGGAATGGGGGAACCGTAGGTAATGGCCACCATATCCCCTGCCTGAACAAATCCCCTTTTGAGCAGTTCGTCATTGAGTCCTTCAATCAACCCCTCGGTATATTCATACACGGGAAAGGGAATGGGCGTGACTCCCCACAAAAATCCCATTCTTCGCACCACTTCCGCGTTGGGGCAGAAGGCAAAAATATCTGCATTCGGACGCAGCTTGGAGACAATCGCGGCTGTCCGGCCGGTCTGGGTATAGACCACAATGGCCCGGATGCCGATGTCATCTGCGGCAGTGGCCGCCAGATGGGCTGTGGTGATTTCCTTTTCCACAGTGTCCTTGAGAAAAGAGGAGGAAAATTTTGTATACGCGTCCGGAAAGGATTCAGCTTCCCGGATAATGCTGCGCATCATGCGCACAGCCTCTGCCGGATATTTCCCGGTCGAGGTTTCACCCGAAAGCATGACCACATCACTTCCGTCATAGATGGCATTCGCGATGTCCGTAGTCTCAGCGCGTGTGGGGGTTGTGGTTTCCATCATGGATTCCAGCATCTGGGTTGCTGTGATGACCGGAACCCCCCGGCGGTTGGCCGCGGCTATGATTTTTTTCTGAATCACGGGCAACTGCTCCACAGGAATTTCAATGCCCAAATCCCCGCGTGCAACCATGACCGCATCAGCCTCATCAATGATATCCTCCAGATTCTGCACAGCCAGAGGACGCTCCAGTTTGGCAATCACGGGAATCCGTCTGCCCAGTTTGTCCATCTCGGCCTTGAGCAGCCGAATGTCCTCTCCGGACTGCACAAAGGAAAGGGCCACACAGTCAAACCCCAGTTCCATGCCAAATCGCAGATCTGCCAGATCTTTTTCAGACAGCGGGGAAAGACTTGTGCAGGTTCCGGGAAGGTTCATGCCTTTTTTATCCTCCAGCAGCCCGCCCACCAGAACCCGGCATCTGACTTTTCTGCTGTCTGCATCCAGAACTCTCAGCACGATTTTGCCGTCATTGAGCAGAACCGGCTCTTCGGGCTTCACATCTTCGCACAGGGGCGGATAGGACACAAAAATCGTATCCGCACCGGCTTCGGTTTCATGGGGTGTGAGAAAAACCGAATCTCCCTGGGTAAGCCGCACCGCACCGGGCACACGCACCCGGATTTTGGGGCCCTGCAAATCCTGAATCAGGGGAGCCTGCCATGCTTTTTCCCGCGCGGCTTTGCGCGCGGTGCGGTACAGTTCCCGGTGCTGCTCATAGGAACCGTGACTGAAATTGAAACGGAAGGCATTGGCCCCGTTTTCAATTAAGCGGATGATCATTTCCTTGGATGAAGAAGAAGGTCCAAGAGTGGCCAGAATTTTTGCTTTTCGCATGGAATTCCTCCGAATTTAAGGAAACTGAATGTTCAGTTTGTATCTGTTTATGATGCGCATGATCTGAAAACAATGTATTGACGATTTCGTAAAAAGTCAAAAAACCCGTCACTCCGGCGAAAGCCTGAGTCCGGAACATTCTGAAAATACTGGATTCCGGCTTTCGGCGGAATGACGCAGAATCAGAAATCCGGACTTTTTACGGGCTCATCAAATATGGATTGACACTCCGGGGAAAAAGCGTCATATCCTGTTTATTGTTAGTGGAATGAACGCAGAATGTCAAATCTTTCTTTTTTTTGCATTCTGACAGTGCAACAGGAGAAAAAAGCTATGCCAAACAACAGGGGTTTTCAGTTATGGGTGGTGAATCTGCTTTCATCAGCGCTGCTGCTGGTGCTGATGCTCACCGGTCTTGCAAATGCCTTCCTTGTTCCCGGAGGATATGAAACAAAAGCGGCCGGATTAAGCGGGCTGCGTCATTTTCTTTGCGATGTGCATCTGTATGCCGCCCTGCTTTTCATTGCCGTCATGTTTGCTCATCTGCTGCTGCACCGCAGTTATATTGCAGCCTGTCTGAAAAAATACGGTCTGTTCGGAAAAAATCAGTAAATCTCACAGGCTTTAATACCGAATCGCCATTGATTTGCTCGGTTAAGCAGCGACTGTTGCGCCTTGTTTACATGCTTCAGAAATAATATCTTTGTACATTTTTTCAATTTCATCAAGATTTTTCAAGCCTAAGTAGTACATAACCACATTAGTTTTAAGAGAATCGCTGTCTGATTAACAAACTGAATTTTTTAAAAAATTCAGTTTGTAATCCTATAAAATTCAACGTGGTCATGTAGTAGTACATAACCAAGTTGCTTTTTATATCTTGCCGTGATAATTTTCTTCTCAAAAAAACAGGAGGAGAAAATATCATGGGAGCGCATAAAAAATATGAAATTGCACTGACCGGTGCTCAGAAAGAGCATCTTGAAAAATACATCCGGACAGGCGGAAAGTCTGCCCGGAAAATTGCACGGGCGCGGATTCTTCTGAGCTGCCCGGAAGGCAGAACTTACAGGCAGACAGCCGAATCACTGAAAGTCTGTCAGATGACGGTTTTCAACACCGTGAAACGTTTTGCTGAAAGCGGACTTGATTTCACACCTGACGGCAAACCTTTTCCCGAACTGACGCCGAGAAGCTGACAGCAAAGTCAGGGCGGCAATAATTGCCATCGCCTGTTCCGCTCCGCCTGACGGACACAGTTCATGGACGATGCAGATGACTGCCGACAGACTGATCAGCCCTGAGGCTGTGGACTCTGTATCCGATGAAACTGTCCCGTCAGCATTAAAAAGCAGAATCATACCAATTCTCTATTGTAATGATCCGATTAATGTGTTATACAGGTGACAATTTTCAGACAGCAATTTTTTAAAGGAGGGGCTTTCTGGAAATACCGAAAAAAGACTGGACAGTATTGGAAGTGAAGTGGAACTTCTGATATGATAAAAATGAAAAACGAGGACGTTTCGGGATCGTCTCCGTCTGCTATGACTTCTGAAAAGCGGAAAAGCGGGACAAACTGGAGCATGCGAAAATGAACTTTGCCCAATGTCGCCCGCCATACAGCGGGGAAGTGGTTCCGCCGTTGTGAAATATTTGGAATAACTGAATTTATGCGTCTGAAAACAGTGCCTGGGCGGAGTCGTGCTGTTCCTGCTGAGGCAGCGGAATGTCTGAAAAAACGTCTTTCCGAACCGAGATTCGGATCCGCGCTGATGAGCCGAATATGTGGATAAAAAGAGAATTATAATTTTGATATACCTTATAAAACTGTGCATAAAACTGTCAAATGTTATCTTGAGGCAGGACCCGGAACGCCGTGTCCCTTCGCATATAAAAAAACGAAGAAATTGCGGGAATTCAAAGATTCATTTTCTGATAAACTATCTGAAATAAACTTATAATAATGATATGGACGTCAAATTTTTTCATATGATGAAACAAGGTTCGGACTCATAACATCACCCGGAAAAAGAATCACCCTTCGCGGAGTCAGACCGGTCGGACTGATACAGAAAACATTTTAAAATTATTATATTTACGGAGCTGCAGATGTATCGGACGGTGAAAATTTTTTTCTCGAATTTTCAAATATGAACACGGACTGTCTTCAATGCTTCATTGACGAATTTTCAAAACATTTTCAGAATATTATGAATATAATGCTGATTGACAGTGCGGGAATTCACAAAGCAGAAAGGCTGGTCATTCCCGAAAATATCCGCCTGATATTCCTGCCCCCTTACAGTCCGGATCTGAATCCCATCGAACGGTTTTGGCAATATATAAAGAAGGATACAAAAGGAAAAATTTTTTTCGGCATCCCGGAAATGAAAGATTGTGCGGCAGATATTCTGAAAAAATGTTCCAGCAAAACGACAGCATCTCTTACCGGTTTCTCCTATATTTTGGATGCAATTAATGGATTATTACAATAGAGAATTGGTATTATTTTCCGGAGAGGATCAGGAAACATATTGACTTTGACAGTCTGGAAATCACGGACGGAAGTTATGTTGACGAAAAGCTCAGAACAGACATTCCGACATTGTTTAGCGGACGAAAATAAAGGGGCGGGACGCATTCCTGTACATTCTTTTCGAGCATCAGAGCACGCCCGATCCGATGATGGTCTTCCGGCTGCTGTGCTGCATGGTGAATATCTGGAAGGAATGGCTGGATCAGAACCCGGATGCGAAATGCCTGCCGGTGATTTTCCCGGCCGTTCTGTATCACGGAAAGAAAAAATGGAAATCTCCCCGGACAATGGGCGGAATGATTCAGGGCGGTGAGGAATTTTCGGAACATCTGCCGGATTTCACTGTGAACTCTATGACTGAGGAAATATCGGATGGGGATGAGTGCTCGGTGAGAATGGCGCTGGGGACTGTGCTTTACCTGTTCAAACATATTTTTGATAAAGAGGCTGAGGATATTTTTGCAAAATGCCGTTGAACTGCTGAAAAGGATACGGCGGATGAGTCCTTATTTCTGAATTTCTCAGATAGGTGCTGAGATATACATACCATGCGGGAACGAGGATGAAAGCACGGTCAGGATACATTGATCAGGGATGGACAAAATAAACGATGAAAATGCGAGTATTGCCATGACAGTTGCGGAACAGATCAGACAGAGGAAAATTGAGGGCTGGAGGAAGGCAGGACAGTTCTGATACAAAAACTAGCTTGGCAGAAAATTCGGTGTTATTTCTCCAAATCTTGAACGAACTCCCGTCATTCCGGACCGAAAGCGTAATGAAAAATCCTGGTAAATCCCTTAATCCTGAAAATCCCGGTTCAGACAGCACTGAAAGACGCCGAAAAGTGGTGGGATGATTACGGGAAAAAGGGGAATGCCTGAATACACGGTTCCGGTAAGCGAAATGAAAAATCCCGGCAATCCTTTTAATCCTGGGAATCCCGGTTCAGACTTCCCTGATCCCGAAAACAGAACCGGGCATGTGAAGTGCAGGGAACACCTTGGCAGGGTGTTGAAATATTATTGTCGCGAGGTTGTTTAATTAGCTTAACATATTATTATTACTATAAAATATATGAATTGATAAGATTTTGGGTTATTTTGAAACTTAAGATATTGCTTATATACTGATCCAATTTTGGTTTTATGTGGCATACTTTTTGCCTTCAGACCGGACTGCGGAAAAATGACCGTTCTGATCCGGAAAATCTGCGGAAACAGGTTCGGGAAGGGATGTTTCCGCAGTTCAGCAATTTTCGTGCCGGAGAAAACCAAAATTGGATCAGTATATAAAAATATGGTCAAAATAGTTATTTTACCATAGGCTGTTATTCATATTCGAAAATAAGAAAACTGCCCTTTTCCCATCCTCTAGGTATGCTGTAGTTAATGAATACTCCAAGCGCATCCTTTTCATCATATCGGAATTTCACAGCCCCCGCCACTCTGAATATGATTTCTTCAGTATCTTTTTTTTCTTCCGGTGCCAAAAGATTTGGCAAAAATTTTTTTATGCCCCGTATGTGAAAAAAAGTTCTGAATTCTGTTTTGCCTGATTCTGATGTTACAATTTTCTGCAGTTTCAAAGGTTCAAGTATACCATCATAATCATAAAAAATATTTGTCTTAAAGTTTTTACCGGCTTTTGCCTTTTCTTCTATGCAATAACTCCTTGCAGCGTATTCCGCGTCATTGCATTCGTCGAATAAGATGTCGGCAGCTTTTTCAACCCGGATTTTTCCGGGGCAGATACTCCAGATATAAAGACACTGTTCGGGTTCTGACAGATAATTTCTCCGACTGACCGAATCCGAGAGAAATCTGTTTTTAAAGGTTTCCGGCAAGACCGGTTTTTTGATATAAGTCCCGTCCTTTTCAACCGATTCGACACGGCTCCATTGTCTGCTGTCTGTTCCGAAACAGAAAATATAATGAGTGTGACTGGAATTTTCTTCAGGGCCCGGTTCCTGAACCGAATAAATCAGATCATTTCCCGATACTGTCTGGAATGAGAAACTCCAGTCATCATAACCCTGACATTTCCTTTCAGGAAAGTCCGCAGGCAGCGGATGAATCTTATAATCGATATTCTTATCAGGGATTATTTCCCCCACGCCGAACATACGGGATGAGGTATATCCTCCTGTTAATGGTCTGTAAGACAAACGCTTCTTAAAGCCGTAATATATGGCACCGTCCGGCATAGAAATCATATCACATGATTCTGCCGGATAAGGCAGAATCATGTATTTTGTCAGATTCTTCCTGCATGACAGATATACAGGACGCCCGGATGACTTTGTGACAAGCGTCCTGCATGCATAAAAAAAGCGTTTCAGATAATCATACATGATAAACACTCCCGATGCATGGTAGCGGGCAGGGTGTGCAAAATCGCTTTCTGTGCAGGGCAGACCGGATTTCCGACAGCGATTTTGCACACCCTACTTACTATAAATATTGCTAAAATAGTTTTTTCACATTACGGGTTTTGGGCTATCTTTGAGTTTAACATATTGTTTATATAAAAAATATGGTCAAAATAGGTTTTTGGCATTACGCGGGACCCATTATGACAGAATATTTTAATTTTTCGATTGATTTGATGAGTTTTTTCACTAATTGATAGTCATTTGATTCAAAAAGCTTTTTTTCATATTTTTCATATTTTGTAACTAATCCAATATTCCAAAGTATAGGGTGTTTCATCTTCATCATCTCATTCCATTCATTATCTTCATTTACTTCTAAATAAAATACAAAGTTACTTCCGTCGGATTTAATTTTAAAATAGTTAATATTTTTTTTTAATATTAAGCCTTTGCCAAGATATTTATTCATTCTAAGCCAGTCCTTTCCAATTAATAAGCTATAATATATTTTTTCTTCATCCTTTTCAACTTTCTCTCTTTCTGTTAAATAGATTTTAATTTGGCCTAAGTCATTATGCTTGAATCTGTTTAACCACATTATTTACCTCCTATTGTACGATATAATCTTTTGGGGTTCTTGATCAAACCTGCATTAACTCTTATTCCAGCTTCCTTTGCCGCTCCAACTGCAAAAGTTGTGCACTGATTAGTTAGTAATTGATAATTCTTGCCATATTTCAACTCCTTTTGAGTTTGTGAAATATATTTTAAAATTTTTCTCGCTTGTGTTCCTGTAATATTATAACTTTTCAAAACTGTGTTAGGATTATTTAAAAAATCAAAATCATTAAATAATCCTCCCTTCATTCCTCTAAGTGGATCTATTACATTATCAAATCCCCTTACTCCTGATGCAGTAACTGGCCATAAACCTCTAACAGTACGTTTTCCGGTTGGACTATCTAAAACAATAAATGCATGACCAACATCTTTTGGATTATTTATTTTGTCAATTTCTGCACCAATAGAAAACTTCCAGTCTTTTCTCTTAAATAAATTAATTCGAATTCTTGGGTCAACCCTCTGTTGCAAAAAGAAACTATTTATTTTATTAACTACTGAATGTCTAACATTTTGAACACCATTTTTTACTCCTCTTCCAGCGGTACTAACCGTTGTATTTAAAGTCTGTCGCATCGGTGCTATGCTAGGTCTAACAGTCCCTAAAATACGACCTAAACCTGCTCCTGTCACTTTGCTTGCAGCACCACCAGCCCCTATCTGCCCAAAAAAGCCGGTAGTTTTAGCTATTGCACCTGTATTACCCTTTGCAACACTTGCTATTGTGTCAAAAGCGCTAACAGATAATTGCTCTCTTCCTTCAGAAGTTGAGATTACATCGTAAACATTGCTGATTATTTCATGACTGTTTCCCAGTTCTGATGCATGTTCTTCCGCCCAGTCTGCATTTCCGAAACCTCCGGTAAGCTGAGAAGCCCAGTTTGCAAAATAATTGAAAGTACTTACCCCGCCTGCCGCAAGTTCACCCATACCGGCACCGATACCGATAAGACCGGAACCGGCAAATCGAAGATCACTGTCAGAATTATTTAACTCTTCAGCCGCTTTATATTTTTCTTCCGACCATTCATTGATTTCATCTCGTAATTCAGCCAGACAGGCGATGTTGCCGTACAAATCAATATATGCCGTAGGATTGGAATAGGCATACAGATACCGGTGCAGACTCGGCGGCGTTCCCTGTTCCCCCAGGTATGCATCCTGCGTGAGGAATCTTGCGATTTCCGGGTCATAGTAGCGTGCACCGAAGTAGATCAGCCCGGTGTTTCCGTCATGCTCCTTGCCGGTGAAGATCTGCCGGTTCACGCTGCCGCCGGTCTGCTGTGTGACATTCCCCCAGGGATCAAGCAGGTAACTCACCTGCACATTTCCGGCCTGATCCGTGAGATTCACGGTGCTGCCCAGGGCGTCATGGTGGCAATACTGCTTTTCCGTGCCGGTATCCAGGCTGATGAGCCGGTCTGCGTAGCGGTAACGGGCTGTCAGGGATTTTGTGACCGCATCCCGTTCCTCAATGACCGCACTGCCGTCATAAAAATAATCAGTGTTTCCCCGGTCGCCGAAGCGCTGCCGCACCCGGAGTCCCGCATAATTGTAATCATACTGTCCCAGGAGCGTCCGGTTTTCCGGCGGGCCCCGGGTGACCTGCACGAGCTGGTCACGGGAATCATAGACAAAGGTGATATCTCCGTCTGCGATGCGGCTGTCGGATTTCAGTACTGTGTTTCCGTTTCTGTCACAGGCATATGTAACGGTCTGCGGGCTGTCCGGGTCCGTGTCATCGGTCACGGATGTGATCCGATCGGTCTCATCATAGGCGTATGTCCTTGATTTCACCGTGATTCCGTTTTCCGTCACGGTTTCGCTTTTCCGGTTGTAACCCTCAAAGGTGTACTGTGTACTTTCGGTGTCCGTGCCGGTGCGGACCGTGAATTCCGTGAGACGGTCCGCATCATCGTAGCTGTAATCCGTGGTTCGGGTGACACCGTTCTGCAGTTCCGTCTGCCGTGTGCGGCTGCCGTTGGCATCGTATGTATAGGTATATTCGGAAAATACGGCTGTTCCGTATTCATGCCTTACGGATGCAACCCGGTCTGACGGATGCCAGTTATAAGTCACATCCGTCATGTTGGGATAGGAGATTCTGTGCTTTTTGCCGTCCGGGTAATATGTGTATGAGGCTGTCAGACCGCCGGCCCTGGCCGTTTCCAGGCGGTTGCGGCTGTCATAGGTGTAATATGTTGTGCCGGATGCGGTGGAGACCTCCGTGCGGTTGCCGTTGTTGTCATAGGCACAGGACACGGTCACCTCATCCCTCTGCGCACTGCTTAGCAGGCGGTCAAAACTGTCATAACTGTTCACGGTGATGTCGGTGACAGTGGAGGCCGTCCCGTCGGTCTTTGTCCCGGTAATCTTTGTCACATTCCCGTTTTCATCGTATTCCGTGTCAATGCTGTTTATGACCATGCACGGTGCTGAAACCGCGGGGTATTCCGCGGTGATCCGGCGGCCGAGGC
>JAWKPW010000092.1:0-22928 GCA_041390465.1 Desulfobacterales bacterium
CCTGACTGCAAAATCCAAGATCCGCAAGGCACAGGGCGGAAGCAAGTAAGCCCACAGAAACCGCTTGGTGAGCACAAAGGGCGGCAGATAACAGTTCGCCGGAAGAAAATTTGCGGTTATGCGGCTCTGTATCCGGAGTCAGTAATCATTTCTTTAAAATAATTCCCGCATATTTTCAAGCTGTAATTCACGGAAGAAAACTCAGATGCAACACCGTGCCCTGCTACGGCAGGTAGGGGCCAAACCGGAAGATGGCATTTTTTATATAAATATTGAGGTCATAATCGGCTATGATCTCATATATATTGACAGAAGTGAAGGGAAGGGAAGAAAGCAGCGGAACATAAAAAAATTCTGCTGTGTATTCCCTCTCAACAGTTCGGTAATTTTTTCTGATTTCCGAGTTGTAAAAGCATAACATTCTGAAATTATTCACTACGAATTTTCAGATATGGATTTATAACCTTTTGAAATTATTAAAACCGAAATTTTTTACCGAACTATTGTCCTCTGTAAATGCGGACTTTCCATCCGGTCACAGAAGGCAAGAACAAACAGGCTGATAAATAAGGCAAATATTGGCGCAGATATTATGAAAGTAAAGGAGTAATAAATGAATGAGGAATATCTCACAGTCAGAGAGCTGAGTGAAAAGACAAGGTTTTCCCCGCAGACAATCTATAACAAGATCAGCAGAGGGGAGTTTGAGCCAGGCAAACACTATGTCAAACCGAGCCGCAAAAAAGTCCTTTTTAAAGTTTCGGCTATAAATGAATGGCTCGGAGAGACATTCAGGATAGAGCAGAAGCCCGGAGCACAGATAACTCAGGCCATAAACCCTGTAAAAATGGGTATCAGCCACCGACCCGTCAGCCGCATCAATATATAATGACGGATTGCCACCTGCCGGTATCTTTTTTACCTGATTTATGATATAAAGATACCGGTGAAAATCAGTGAAAGGAGGTGGTGTTATGAGAGGAGTATAATTATGGAAAGAACAGAGACAGCGGCGGCTGAAAGAATCCGTCCGCACAAAAAGGAAAAAGATTCAAAGAGGAAATCCGGCATCAACAGCAACCGGGAAGGTTCTGTAAGGAACGTGAACGGCAAAGTCTATGTGGATTTCACCTATCTGGGTGAAAGGGTAAGGGAAAGTTCGGGACTGCTCTGGAACGATAAGAACAGAAAAGATGTCAGGGAACAGCTTGACAGAATCATTGTGCAGATCAGGTCAGGTGAATTCAGGTTTGCCAAAATTTTCCAGGACAGTAAAAAAGCCGAATACTTTACTGAAAAAGAAGCTGCGCTTTACGGTGAGCGGTCAACAGGAAAGAAAACACCGGAGCAGGTGAATTTCAGAGAGTACGCAGAAAAATGGTACGGTCATCTGAGAGATTCTGAAAGAGTGACCCCAAGAACACTTCTGGGTTACAGGAGTTATCTGGATAATTATCTCTGCCCGTTTTTCGGTGAATATTCCTTTGCCGATCTGAACATCGGCACTCTGGACAGATTTGTATCATGGTCAAAAAAACAGCAGTACAGGGGAAAGTCTCTGAGCAACAACACAGTGAACAAAACATTTGTTCCTCTGAAAATGATATGCAGAAAAGCGGCAGTCGAATACGGATGGGGAGATTCCTGCAATCCCTTTTTCGGATTTAAAAAACTTGCGGAAACCGACCCGTATGAGAAGATTGCCCCGTTTTCCGCAGAAGAGCAGGAAAGAATAATCAGTGAACTTCCGCCGCACTGGAAGCCCTACTTTCTTTTCGCCTTCTGCTCAGGTTTAAGACAGGGGGAACAGATCGCTGTCAGACCGGATGATATTGACTGGCCGGAAAACATCCTGAAAATCAGCCGGGCGGTCACACTTGATGAATACGGCAGATTCACAGAGGGAAAAACCAAAAACAGGCACAGCCGGAGAACGATCAGTCTGATTCCTGTTATGAAAGAAGCCCTGCTGTTGCAGAAAAGTATCCATGAGCATGCTCAGGGGAATATTTTTTCTGCACCGCCCAGGGAAAGAATCAGGTTGAGCAATCTGCGTAAAAGGGTATGGATTCCTGCTCTGAAAAGGGCGGGAATAAAATACCGTGAGATGAAGCAGACCCGGCACAGTTTAAGCCACGAATGCCCTGATCTGCGGTGAAAATCCTGTGGATTGCCAGAGTGATGGGCCACCGCAACACGGACATGATAATAAGAGTGTACGGAAAAGCATATTGAAAATGCTTCAGGGCAGAATAGACGGAAGCAGACTGATGCTACGTATCAGGGGATAAAAAAGGTAACAAAGAGTAAGGAAGGGTAAAAACGGTTTTTGGCAAAAATTTGGGCAAAAGAGTTGCCAAAAAACATAAAAGGGATTAGGCAGAATCGCCTAACCCCCTTGATTTCTGTGGCGCGCCCGGCAAGATTCGAACTTGCGACCTACGGATTCGTAGTCCGGCACTCTATCCAACTGAGCTACGGGCGCATTCATAAAACAGAAAATGTATAGCACAGACAAATGAGCCTGTCAATCATGAGTTTCTTTTTTCTGAAAAATTTTTTCCAGATGTCTGTTTCATCCGGATATATTTATCTGTATTTTCAAAAAAATCCACTTTGTCATAAACCTCGGACAGTTTCAGACTGCATCCCGCGGATGGCAGTTCCACAGTGTCCTCCGTATGGGAAAATTCCGAAAGCATCCAGCGGTTATTGCTCTGCCGGAGATAATGCTCGATTTGCATTCTGTCCTGGGAAATCAGGACATATTCCTTCAAAGAGGAGATCGTTCGGTAATGGGCAAATTTCTCTCCCCGGTCATAAGATTCCGTGGATTTGGACAGAACTTCAACAATCAGCGAGGGATTGAGCAGGGTGTCTTTTTCCTCATCATCAAACCGGGGCGGTTCACACAGGGCCAGCACATCCGGATAGGTATACAAACCGGTTTCCGACACCCTGACGCGCATATCCCCGGTATATGCCTCACAGGAACGGTTTTTGAACTGTGCATGAATTGCGGCAAACACATTGCCGCAAATCAGATTGTGTCTGCGGCTGGCTCCGGCCATGGCAAAGATTTCGCCATCATAATATTCGCTTTTGAATTCCGCTTCCCTTTCCATGAAAAGATATTCATCCGGCGTGATTTTTCGCTGTGCCTGTGCGGTCATTGGTTTTCTCCTTTTTGAGAACCGCAGGGATTTTTCGGTTTTTCAGCATATGTGCAAATCCCTGCGGTTATGGAATCAGTGCTGCTGCTTCATCAGCTTGCGCAGAACACAGGGCAGTATTCCCCCGTTTGCCGCATATTCCACCTCAATGTCTGTATTGAGTCTGGAAATGACTTCAAATTTCACTTCCGATCCATCTGACTTTTTCGCGGTCACATGCAGAATTTTTCCGGGTTTTATGTCCCTGATACCCTGAATGTCAAAGGTTTCAGAACCATCGAGTCCCAGCGTGTGCGCGTTTTCCCCTTCTCTGAACACCAAAGGCAGTACCCCCATGCCCACGAGATTGCTGCGGTGGATGCGTTCAAAGGATTCGGTGATGACCGCTTTGATTCCCAGAAGAATGGTTCCCTTTGCCGCCCAGTCGCGCGAAGAGCCTGTGCCGTATTCCCTGCCGCCCAGCACGATCAGCGGTGTATGCTGCTTTTTGTATTCCATTGCTGCGTCATACACATACATTTCTGTGTCTTCCGGAAATTTTTTGGTGAAACTGCCTTCCTTTGGACTGACCAGCCGGTTTTTGATGCGGATATTGCCAAAGGTTCCCCGCATCATGACCTCATGGTTTCCTCTTCTGGAGCCATAGGAATTGAAATCTTTCCTTTCTATGCCTTTGGCAGTGAGATACTGTCCGGCAGGATAGGCAGCCGGAATGCCGCCCGCGGGGGAGATATGATCTGTGGTCACGGAATCACCCATAATCAGCAGCGGTCTTGCACCGGTGATGTCCTCCATTGTTCCGGATTCGGGACTGAAATCGTCAAAATAGGGCGGATTCCGGATATAGGTCGAAGATGCATCCCAGTCAAAGGTGGTGCTTTCCTCCACTTTGAGATTTTTCCAGAATTCATCGCCCGCAAAGATTTTTGCATAGACTTCCCGGTAGTATTCCGGTTTCACATGCTTTTTGACCAGCGCATCGATTTCCTCATTTTTTGGCCAGATGTCCTTCAGATACACTGCCTGTCCGTTGGGATCGGAACCCAACGGCGTTTTCAGCAGATTGATGTCCACTCTGCCGGCAATGGCAAAGGCCACCACCAGCATGGGAGAGGCCAGATAATTGCCTTTGATGAGCTGATGAATCCGGGCTTCAAAATTCCGGTTTCCGGACAGGACCGAGGCAACGGTCAGGTTCTGTTCTTTGATGAGTTTTTCAATCTCCGGATGGAGTGGACCGCTGTTGCCGATGCAGGTGGTGCAGCCGAATCCGGCCAGATGAAACCCCAAAGCCTCCAGCCAGGGCATCATGCCCGCGTCTTCCAGATAATCCTGCACCACACGGGAACCCGGAACCAGCGAGGTTTTCACATGCGCAGGCACTTTCAGCCCTTTTTTCACCGCATTTTTTGCAACCAGCCCTGCGCCCAGCAGCACAAAGGGATTGGAAGTGTTGGTGCAGGACGTGATGGCCGCAATCACAATGCTGCCGTCACTGATGCGCACATCCTGACCATTGATCCGGACCGTAAAGCCCCGGCCTTCACTGGGATCGCAGTATTCCTCGCGGGAAGTGACAGAGCCGGATTCGTGCATAAACTGGGAGATGTCACCAATATCAGCGTCCCGTTCCTGTTCGCATCCCATCAGGATATGGAACTTTTTTTCCATTTCATTGAGAACAATCCGGTCCTGGGGACGGGAGGGGCCTGCCAGCGAGGGTTCCACTTTGCCCAGATCCATTTCCAGTACATCCGTATATTCCGCATCTTCTTTGCCGGTATAAAAGAGCCCCATGGCTTTGGCGCAGGCATCCACAATTTCTGCACGATCCGCCCGGTTTGTCATGGCCAGATATTCCACTGTTTTTTCATCCACCGGGAAAAATCCCATGGTCGCACCGTATTCCGGGGCCATGTTCGCAATGGTGGCGCGATCCGGAATGCTCAAATCCTTCATGCCGGGGCCGAAAAATTCCACAAATTTCTCAACAACTTTTCGCTCCCTCAGTTTCTGCGTCACGGTCAGCACCAAATCGGTGGCCGTTACACCGGGACGCAGTCTGCCGGTCATTTTCACGCCAATGACTTCGGGAATGGACATGAAATAGGGCTGTCCCAGCATCACAGCTTCAGCTTCAATGCCGCCTACGCCCCATCCCATGACACCGACCCCGTTGATCATGGTGGTATGGGAATCTGTGCCCACCAGAGAATCCGGATACGCAAAGGTTTTGCCGTCCTGTTCCTCCGTAATCATCACCCGTCCCAGATATTCCAGATTGACCTGATGGCAGATGCCGGAATTGGGCGGAACCACTTTGAAATTGTCAAAACTCTTCTGCGCCCATTTGAGCAGCGCGTAACGCTCGGCATTGCGTTCATATTCCCGTGCCACGTTTTTGGACAGGGAATCAGCCGTGCCGAAACAATCCACCTGCACCGAATGATCCACCACCAGTTCCACGGGAATCAGGGGATTGATTTTCCGGGGATCTCCGCCCATTTTTTTCACGGCATCCCGCATGGCCGCCAGATCCACCACAGCCGGAACTCCGGTAAAATCCTGCATCAGCACCCGTGCGGGATGCCAGGGGATTTCCACTGCTGTGTCATATTTTCCTGCCCAGTTTGCAACCGCAAGCAAATCCTTTTCCCGGACAGCATAACCGTCGAGTTTCCGCAGCAGGTTTTCCGCGAGTATGCGGATGGAAAAAGGCAGACGCGGGATATTGGCCAGTCCCTTTTTTTCCAGCATCTGAATATCATAAAAAGCGCATTTCCGATCCCCGACACGGATTTGACGCACAAACTCCTGTTTTTCCATTTTTTCCTCCTTGATTTTTTTGAAATGCGGGATCGGTCTGTCATATGCCTTCCCTCTGAATTTGCAGGAAAACAGGGCCCAGCAGAAAAACAGACCGGAGCCTGCATATTTTTTCGGGATATGCCAGACGAAAAAAACATGGTCTGCGAAAAGCGGTGTGCAAAAACCCTTTTTCACAGCGCCCGGACCGAAGAGCGTTTTTGGGGTTCTGCTGTGCTCCCGCAGTATGGCTCTTTATATAGAACTTCCTGCCAAAAATAAAGAAAAAACAGGGAAGGTGTCCGGGGCGGACTGTATGAAATCTAAGGGAAGAGGAAGTTCTTAAGATACCGGACGGTTCAGATGCCGGGTTTCAGGTGTCAGGAAACAGACACGGAAACCTGAACATGGAAACCTCAGAACCGGCATATCAGCAATTTCAAAATCCCCAAAAGACAACACCGGTTCAGCCGGATTGCGCTCCTGCCTGATACATCTCCCCGGCATGATAGGAACTTCGCACAAAAGGCCCGGCCGCCACAGCCGCAAAACCCATCCGCAATGCCCGTTTTCGCCACTGCCCGAATTCTTCCGGGGTGATGTAACGTTTTACAGCCAACTGTTTTTCGCAAGGACGGAGATACTGGCCCATTGTCAGAAAAGAGCAGCCCGCACGGTGCAGATCTTTCAGGGTCTGTTCAATTTCTTCCTCCCTTTCCCCCAGCCCCAGCATGATGCCGGATTTTGCGGGAATATCCGGAGCATATTTCTTTGCACGTGTGATCAGTTCCAAAGAGCGTTCATATGCGGCCTGGGGACGCACTGTGGAATAAAGCCGGGGCACGGTTTCCACATTGTGGTTCAGCACATGGGGATGCGCATCCAGCACTGTCCGGAGCGCGCATTCATCTCCCTGAAAATCGGGAATCAGCACCTCAATCAGGGCATGGGGAATCTTGCTCCGGATTTCCCGTATGGTTTCTGCAAACATCCCTGCTCCCCCGTCTGCCAGATCATCACGGGTGACAGAAGTCACCACCACATAACGCAGTCCCATCTTTGCTGCGGTCTGAGCAACTTTTCGGGCTTCTTCCGGATCAGGGTGACTGTCCGGCCCGTGTTCAATGGCGCAGAAACCGCAGTTTCGGGTACAGCGGGAACCCAAAATCAGAAATGTGGCTGTGCTCCGGGAAAAACACTCAAACTGGTTGGGGCATCGGGCTTCCTGGCACACGGTGTGCAGCCCGCCTTTGGCAATCAGGGAGCGCACCGTTTCATATTCGGGTTTGGAAGGAAGACTGCGCATCAGCCAGCGGGGTTTCCGGCCGGGCATGGTCTGTTTTTTTGCATCTGTCAACGGCATGTGAATCATCATCCCTGAAATGTGTCTGACTGTTTTTTTGATCTTTTTTCTTGAAAAACACCATGACTGCGTTTATTCTGCACATATCAGATTATTTCCCGGATGGGAAATGATAAAAAAATATCCGGGTGCGAAAAATCATTTTCCGCCCTGTCCAGTTTTGGCCTGTTCATCATTTTCACCTGTCAGGGAGGGGAAAAGATTGCTGAAAAAATACGGAGTGAAAAAGACAATGACGGTCGTGATTCCCGGTACAGCTTTGCTTTCCTGTTTTTCCACCCTGCTGATAATTTTCATTTCCATTCCCGCTGATGTGCTTGCCGAAAATGCCGGACCGATGCTTGGTCTCAGTGCCGGTGTGGGCATTCCCTTTTTTGGGGCCGCAGTGTTTTTTTCCCTGTCTTTTTCCCGGCAGACAAGTCTTGCGCTGTCTGATGCGGCACACAAACTGGAAAATCTGGCCAAAGAATTGTCGGCTTCCGGCACACAGGGCTCCGGTACTGAACAGCAGGTGCAGCCCTCTGATTTTCTCCCCGCGTCTTCCGGCCAGACTTTGCCTGCTGTGGAACAGTTGACATCCGCAATCCGCAGAAATGCGGACAATGCCAGACAGATGAAGGCATTCCGCAGTGAATCCATCCGATCCATCAAAGCGGCCACCCAGTCCATGCAGGATGCAGGCGGTGCGATTCTGGCTGCCAAAGCCGGAAGTGAGGAAATGGGAAACATCATCCGGATCATCAATGAGATCGCTTTTCAGACCAATCTTCTTGCACTCAATGCCTCTGTGGAAGCCGCACGGGCCGGAAAGGCCGGAGCCGGGTTTGCCGTGGTGGCCGCTGAGGTCAGAAATCTGGCTCAACGTTCATCCCTTGCGGCAAAAAATACGGAACAGCTCATTCAGAAAAATCTGAAGGAAATTCTTGACGCAGCTCAGCAGATTGAAAAAACCGGGGCAGCATTTCATGCTGCGGTTGAGAATAACCGCAGAGCGGGAAAACTCATTAATGAAATTGCCGAAAACTCCGAAGAACAGGAAAAAAATGCCGCTCTGATCCGCCGGATACTTTCTCCTGTGAACAGCACCGGACATTTGCCGGCCGCTCCCTTGCATCCATCTGTTTCAGATGAAAAAAAGCTGTTTGTCTTCCGATTGGAAGAAATCGCTGGCCATCTGCTTGCAGTTGTTCATGGAAATCCGCTTCGCCATATCAGCGGGAATGCGGGGAATGAAAGGCTCTTCCGTGTCCGAAAATAATCCTTTTTTCTTTTTGGGAAAGCCGCCTGCGGGAAAGATAAAAAAGCATTGCTTCCTGCGCTTCCCTCCGGAGTTTGGGATCTGCAATGGCAAGAAGCGCCTTTTTTCTGGCCTGAATCAGCAAGGCCAGCAGGATGCAGATGGAAAGGCCCCCGATGCCAAGACCGAGCAAAGCCGCTGTTATTGCGATTTTTCCGGCAAACCAGAGCAGCAGAATGATTCCTGTGGCATAAATTGTATATGCCCGGACATGACAGGCAATCAAATCCTGGTATCTTATGGTTTGGATGCAGAATTTTGCAGTTCTGAAACCTGTTGTTTTTTCGTTTTTTTTCATTTCAGACCTCCTTTCCGTGCATCCTCCTCCATAAGCAATGATAAGCACTTGAAAATCAGGTGTCAAAAAGGGATACTGCTCATAGGAATGAGGATCAAATGAAGAATGACAAACTCATTGTCGGCGTGATGGGCGGCGGAAAAGCCTCTCCTGAGGAAACGGAAAATGCCCGCCAACTGGGAAAGCACATTGCCGGACAGGGATGGATTCTGCTCAACGGCGGCAGAAAGGCCGGGATTATGGATGCCTCAGCCCAGGGTGCTTTTGAGGAAGGCGGTCTCACCCTGGGTATTCTGCCGGATGACAATTATGATCAGATGTCTGATTATATCCGGATACCTGTGCTTACAGGCATGGGAAGCGCGAGAAATGCCATCAATGTGCTTTCCAGTCATGTGGTGGTGGCCTGTCCGGGAGGAACCGGCACGGTTTCAGAAATCGCCCTGGCTTTGAAAAACAGGCGGCCGGTGATTCTTTTCCGTTTTGACACAGGAACCCTGTTTGATGCGTATGCGGAAAAAGGGCAGCTCTTCCGGGCAGATACAGTGGAACAGGTGATTGATCTGATCAAAAAAATTGCGCTGGCAGATCATTGTGAATCTGCCGGAATTCAGGCATAAGGAGTGCAGTTCATGCGAATCGGCATGGGATATGATGTGCATCAGTTGGTGAAAGGCCGGAAACTCATACTGGGCGGAGTTCAGATTCCTTTTGAAAAAGGGCTGCTGGGACATTCAGATGCGGATGTGCTGCTTCATGCCATCTGCGATGCCCTGCTGGGAGCGGCAGGTTTGGGAGACATTGGTCTGCATTTTCCGGATACGGACCCGGCTTACAGGGACATTGACAGCAGAATTCTTCTGCGCCGCACCTGTGAACTGGTGAGGGCCAAAGGATTTTCCATTGTGAATCTGGATACAACCGTGTTTGCGCAGGCTCCCAAAATTTCTCCCCACAGGGAGCAGATGCGAGAAGTTGTCGCGGAAACAACGGGCCTGGAAACCGGATGCGTCAATATCAAAGCCACCACCACCGAAGGATTGGGAATGATCGGGGCAGGAGAGGGGATTGCCGCCATGTGCGTTGCGCTTTTGGAAACAGGGTAGCACAGGCTTCCAGCTTGTGCTGCGGCACAGGAACAAACCGGAAGTTTGTTCTACCTTCCCACCTTCTGCCCCAGACTTTCCCGCTCAAGGGCCTTTTCCAGACACGCGGGGCAGAGTCCCAGAAATTCAAGACGGTGATCCATGACCTTGAAATCCGTGGATGCAGAAAGAGACTGCTCCACATTTTCCATAAAACCCATACGGGCATTGTCCACCCGGTCACAGTTGATGCAGCGGATGTGGTAATGTTTCCGGGGATCCCAGTCAAAGCGTTTCTGGGTTCCGCCCAGTTCCAGTTTCTGTATTTCCCCCAGCTCGGAAAGCACTTCCAGGTTTCTGTAAACCGTGGCCAGACTGATGCGCGGCAGACGCTCCCTTACAGCCTCACAGAGTTCTTCCGCGCTGGGATGGGAGTCAAGCCGTCTGAGTTCCTCCAGAATGATGCGGCGCTGTTTTGTCATTCTGACCGTCCGGCTGCTGCTGATCTCCTTTTCCACGGCTTTCCTTTCTGAAAACAAACCGGATATTCCCAATCTGCTGAGACTGTGAATATCCGGGAAGATTTTGCCTTTGGCAAAGTTTGGGGAAATTATCTTTTGTCAATATGATCCAGCGTGCATTCCTCCGGGCCGCAATAGTCTCCGACATATTTGGATTCCGGACGGTAAAGCATGGGTTTGGGCGCGGCTTCCGCAAACTGTTCCTCCAGCACATGGGCCACCCATCCGGCAATGCGGGAAATGGCAAAAAGCGGGGTGAACAGATCCATGTCAATTCCCATGGAAGAATACAGAGACGCGCTGTAGAAATCAACATTTACGAAAATGTCCATGTTCTTGCGCTGTTTGAACGCGGCCTTGGCCTTTTTCTCCAGCAGTGCGGACATTTCATACCATTTGCTTTCACCGGTGCGCTCTCCCATTTTTTGGGACATGGGAGCCAGAATCAGGGCACGGGGATCATCCACCTTGTACACAGCATGACCGAGCCCCATAATCAGCCCGCCGCTTTCAAGCTGATTTTTGATATAGTCATCAATCGCGTCCGGACTGCCGATTTTCATCAGCATCTGCATGACGCGTGTGTTGGCTCCGCCGTGCAGCGCACCGGAAAGAGACCCCACAGCACCTGCCACTGCCGCATACATATGCGCGCGGGTGGACGCGATCTCTCTGGCTGCAAAGGTGGATGCGTTAAAGGAATGTTCTGCATGAAGAACCAGACAGGTGTCAAAAAACGTTGTCAGTTCCGCATCCGGTTTCTGTCCGCTCATCATATACAGGAAATTTGCAGCATGATCCAGATCCGGCAAAGGATCAAGCGGTTCTTTTCCTTTGCGGATACGATCCCATGCTGCCAGCACCGTGGGCAGTCTGGCTATGAGCCGGAGGCCCATGCGAAGGGTGGCATCTCTTGAATTCTCGATGCGGATATCCGGATCATGGTTTGCCAGCAGGGACACACCGGCCTGCAGAATATCCATGGGCAGGGCATCGTTGGGCCTGGTTCTGAGTGCGGCAATGACATCCGGGGGAATCTGCCGCTCCGCAGACAGGTGCTGTTTCAAATCCGCGAGTTCTTTCCGATCAGGCAGTTTTTCAAACAGCAGCAGATGTATCACCTCTTCAAAGCAGGTGTTTTCCGCCAGATCCTTTACCAGATAGCCCCGGTAAATCAGCTTGCCCTCTTTGCCTCTGACATCACTGATTTTTGTGCTCGCGACAGTGACCCCGCGAAGCCCGGTGTTGAGAATCGGCTTGCATTCGTCCGTCATATCACACCTCGCATTCTGTGTACCGGATTAAATATCCACCCACATTTCGGCTTCATTGCCGCAATGGGTGCAGACACCAGTGCCTTTCACATGATGTTTGTGGCCGGAATCGGACGGTTCTTTATCCTTTTCATCCTCCTCCACCAGGGAACATGTAACCACCATTTCAGCTTCATTTCCGCATTTTTCACATTTGCAGACCTGTTTCACTGTTTTTTTCTTTTCCGCAGTCATTGTCTTTCTCCTTTGAGGTTGGTGTATTGGTGTAAAAGATCAGCCGTTGACAGTCTGTCATAATCTGAAATTTTTATAGGTTCAGGGGCAGTTTCGCTCAGAAATTTGGGAAATTTCAAAAAATTTCCGGATCCGGACTGTTTCCGTGTTCATGATCTTTTTTATAATCAATGTAAGCAGATTTTTCAATATATTTTCATAAAAAAGATTTTCATCGTGCCCACCGGGGGTTTTAAAAAACGCCGGGGTTTCTGATGCAGAAATTTTCTGAAAATCTGCGGGAATCTGAGAAATATGTTTATTTCAGAATCTGTTCCGCTTCTCTCAAGACCGTGTCCGCACTGACGGCCTTCATGCACTGATGGTGTTTCAGGGGGCATTCCTGTTTCATGCAGGGACTGCAGGGTGTGGGAACCCGTATCATGCGCGAGGCGGAATCAGCAGGAGATGTGGTACTGTGATCCGTGGGGCCGAAAATGGCGATCTGAGGAATGTGAAGAGCGGCAGCCGCGTGCATGAGACCGGAATCATTGGTGACAAAAAGTCTGCATCTTTCAATCAGACTTATGGCCTCCCGCAGATTTGTCTGACCTGCAAGGGAAAAGCAGCCTTCCCCGGCCAGTTGGCAGATCTCCTGTCCCAGTTGCGCCTCATCCGGCCCCCCGAACACAATGACAGGCATATCGCTGCAACTCCGCCGGAGCTGTCCGCACAGTTGGGCATAGCGATCCTTTGGCCAGCGCTTGGCAGAACCATAGGCCGCGCCCGGATTGATGCCGATCATTCCCTTTTCCTCAGAGATGCCCAGATTTCTGAGAATTTCCGCAGACCGTTTCCGATCCGGAACGGAAATTTCCACCCTCATTTCCCGGCCAAAGGTGTGAAGACCAAGCCCTTCCGGGATTCCCAGATAATAGTCAATCTGGTGTCTTTTCTTTATTTCTTTGGACATGGGCACGGCATGGGTGAGAAGAAATGTCCGGCCATCCGTATTGTATCCTGCCCGGATGGGAATTCCGGCCAGAAAGGAAATCAGCGCGGCTTCAAATGCGTTCTGCACCAGAAGAGCCATGTCAAAATCATATGTCCGCAGCTCCTTTGCCAGCCGGAGAATCCCGGAAATGCCTTTGTGCCGCCCCGCAGCCTCATATACAAGAATTTGGTCAATGTGCGGACTGTGTTCAAATACCGGAGCCACCCAGGGTTTTGCCAGAATGCTTATGTGTGCATGGGGAAAATTGCCGCGCACTGCCCGGATCATAGGTGTGCTCATGACCGCATCTCCCACCCAGTTGGCGGCCCGAATCAGAATTTTCCGGACTGCGCGGGGATGAATTTTTTTCATAATCTGCGCCTTTTCATCTCTGTGATTTTCAGGGGTGCATCTGTATGATCAAACCTGTCCCTGCCTTTTCAGACAGTCTGCCCCGCTGTCCATTCCGGTTCTGAAACAAAAAAGAAGATGACAGGAAAAAGGGTTTATGTTAGGCTCCGGTTTGCAGATTGCGCCTGCCCCGCCCTGCCGGACCGGAGGCAAAAACGGAAAAATGCCTTAGCATTTGTGAAAAATTTTCACAAGCGAAAAAATCTGGCAGAGATGTTTTTGCAGGAAAAGAACCCGGGTGATTTCTGAAAATGAATGCACCGGTTCAGCCATCTGAACGATTTGGCAACTTTTGGAAAACTGTCAAATCTGAGGGATGTTTTTTTTCAGAAATCACCTTGCATTCTGATGTTGCGCATCATCGTCATACCGGCAAAAGTCGGTATTCAGAACAGGTTGAAAATACCGGATTCCGGCTTTCTCCGGAATGACGGCGGACACAGCAGCCTGCCGAATTTTGAAAGTTCAGCGCAACATCAGTTGCATTTGCAAAACAAGGAGATCTCCCCTGAAAACACAGGTGCTGATTATCGGCTGCGGTGTAACCGGAGCAGGGCTGGCCCGTGATTTGTCCCTGCGGGGGGTGCACTGTGTGCTGGCGGAAAAACAGGATGTCAACGCGGGCGCATCCGGCGGAAATCACGGACTTCTCCACAGCGGCGCTCGTTATGTGGCCTCCGATCCCGAAGCCGCTCGGGAATGCCGGGACGAGGGGGAACTGCTCAAGCGTCTTGCCCCCCACTGCATTGAGGATACGGGCGGACTTTTTGTGGCTGTTGAAGGAGACAAGGAAGATTATATCGCGGATTTTCCCCGTCTCTGCGCGAAAAGCGGCATTCATGCCCAGCCTGTGGATGTAAAAACAGCCAGGGAAATGGAGCCGGAACTTTCAGACAAACTGATAGCGGCCTGTCAGGTGGGGGACGCTTCTGTTGATCCCTTCAAGCTTTCTCTGGACAGCATCGCACAGGCCCGATTGCACGGGGCTGAACTTTTATGTTATCATCAGGCTGTGTTTTTCAGAATGGAAAACAGACGCATCCGCATGGTGACACTCCGCAACACCCTCAATGGCGAAAAAAAGGAAGTGGAAGCGGATTGTGTGGTCAGCGCCAGCGGTGCATGGGCAGGGATTGTGGCCGGACTGGCCGGGACAGAGATTCCCATGGTTTATTCCAAAGGAAGCCTGCTGGTCACACAGAACCGCATCTGCAAACAGGTAATCAACCGTCTCCGCAAACCCGCAAATGCGGATATTCTGGTTCCGGGCGGAACGGTTTCCATTCTGGGAACCACCTCTGTGCGCACGGCAGATCCGGATGACTGCCGTCCCACCATCGCGGAGGTGGATGAAATCATTGAAGAGGGAGCGCGCATGATTCCGGTTTTGGAACATGCCCGTTATATTCGCGCCTATTCCGGTGTGCGTCCCCTGATCGGTTCCTCCCGCGGAGATGATCGCAATGTGACAAGGGGATTTGCTTTGATTGACCATGCGGAACAGGGGATTGAGAATTTCATCACCATCACAGGCGGGAAACTGACCACCTTCCGCCTCATGGCCGAGAAAACAGCGAATCTGGTCTGTCAGAAACTCGGTGTGAGTGCTCCCTGCAGAACAGCGACAGAGCCTTTGCCCTCTTCAGACAGCGGCTGTTGGACCAAGCCGGGGCTGGCCCCGAAAATGTGGCTGACCAAACACGCATCTGATGACATGATCCTTTGTGAATGCGAAATGGTTTCCAAAGGCATCCTTGACGGCATCATAGAAAACATCCGGGAGCAGGGAGGAATTCCCACCCTGAAATCCGTGGGGCTGCGGAGCCGCATCGGCAAGGGCCCGTGTCAGGGCGGTTTCTGCAGTGCGCGCATTGCGCCCTATCTGTATGACAGAAAAGAACTGAGCGGAAACCGGGGACTCAAAGAACTGCGGGATTTTCTCAATGAACGCTGGAAGGGCAAATATCCCATGCTCTGGGATCTGCCGCTGGAGCAGGCTGAGATTCAGGAGGCCATGCACTGCGGGCTTTTCGGTCTGGAACTGTAATACCGAATCGCCATTGAAGTTATGCAATGCTTACCCTCAAGTTAAGGACGAAGGAGTCCCGTAAAAGTCAGGGACACTGAAATGATTCATAAAATCCGGACAAAATTCCGTTTCACTCCATTTCGGCACTTCGGAACCTCCTGACCTGACAGCATTGACGCAGAGCGAGGGAACGGGACGGATTGACAGGCATATTTTCAATGGAGAATTGGTATAAGAAAGTCATTGAGCAGCCAGAGGGACAGAATCGCTTTCCGATCCGTCCGGATCTCCGCGAATCCTGACAGCGATTTTGCCATACTGCTGCTGTCGTTTAATCTGTTTTTTCAAAAATTTTCCCCATTTTCACAAAAAAAGGAAATGATACATGATTTGTCCGGTCATACTTGCAGGCGGTTCCGGCACAAGGCTCTGGCCCCTTTCCCGTGAACTTTGGCCCAAGCAGCTTCTTGAACTCACAGGCGAGCATACCATGCTGCAGGATACGGTTCTGCGCATCAGGGATTTTCCGGGAATGCAGGCACCGGTGATTATCTGCAATGAAAAGCACCGTTTCATGGTGGCCGAGCAGTTGCGGCTTATTGACATCCGCGCGGCTTCCATTCTTCTGGAACCTGTGGGCAGAAACACAGCTCCGGCCGTGTGTCTGGCAGCACTCAAAGCGGTTTCCGGAGGAGAGGATCCCCTGCTCCTGGTTCTGCCTGCGGATCATTTTATCCAAAATACTGCCGCGTTTCATCAGGCACTGGAAACCTCCGCACATTTTGCCGCGCAGGATTTTCTCATCACCTTTGGCATTGTGCCGGAATCTCCGGAAACCGGTTACGGTTACATTCGCAAGGGCGGGGAACTGTATGCAGAAAAACTGCCGCAGAATTCCGCTTTTGCCATTGATCAGTTTGTGGAAAAACCGGATGCAAAAACCGCAGAGCAGTATCTGAAATCCGGAGCCTACTGCTGGAACAGCGGCATGTTCCTGTTCCGGGCCTCGGCAGTGATTGACGAAATGCAGAAACATGTGCCGGAGATTCTGTCCGCGTGCAGGAATGCTTTGGAAAAGGGAAAGGAAGACCTTGATTTCTTCCGGGTTGACACAGCCGCATTTGAGACCTGTCCGTCTGATTCCATTGACTATGCCATCATGGAAAAAACAGATCGGGGCGCAATGGTTCCCTTTCAGGCCGGGTGGAATGATCTGGGTTCATGGGAAGCCCTGTGGCAGACCGGCGCGAAGGATGGGCAGGGAAATGTGGTGCACGGCGATGTGCTGCTCCATGATGTGCGCAATTCCTATCTGCACGCGGGAACCCGGCTGCTTGCGGCAGTGGGGCTGGAAAATCACATTGTGGTGGAAACTGCGGATGCTGTGCTGATTTCCCCGCGATCCCGTGTGCAGGATGTCAAAATTCTGGTCAACCGGCTCAAAGCAGCAGCACGGGAGGAAACCGTTTCCCACAAAAAAAGATACATGCCCTGGGGATCTGCGGAAACTCTGGTCAAATCCGAACGCTTTATCATCAAGCGGGTGAAAGTCAGACCCGGAGCCGTGATTTCCCGGCAGACCCATTTCAACCGCGCGGAGCATTGGATTGTGCTGCGGGGAACCGCTCAGGTCAGCAGGGGGGCGGAGGAAATCATTCTCACCGAAGATCATTCCACCTATATTCCGCCCGGAATGCCGCATCGTCTGGTCAATCCCGGAAAAATCCCTCTGGAACTTGTCGAGGTTCAGTCCGGCAGTTATCTGGGGGAGGATGATATTGCCCGGCTGGAGGATGTGTATTTAAAGTGAAAGAGGCTTTGGACATCTATGAAAAACTGACGGGCAACATTGAATCTGTCATCATCGGTCAGACCTCTGCCATCCGGAAACTCCTGGCCGTGTTTGCCGGAGGAGGCCATGTGCTGCTGGAAGATTTTCCCGGAACCGGGAAAACCACCCTTGCCAAAGCCCTGGCCCGGTCGGTGGATGCCTGTTTCCGGCGCATTCAGTTCACGCCGGATCTGCTGCCTTCGGATATTCTGGGAATGACCGTGTTTGATCAGAATCAGGGAAAATTCCATTTTCACAGGGGCCCGGTGTTCACCAATATTCTTCTGGCTGATGAAATCAACCGTGCCTCCCCGCGCACCCAGTCCGCGCTGCTGGAGGCTATGGCCGAATCCCAGATCAGCATTGACGGAAAGCGCTATGATCTGGAAAACCTTTTTTTTGTCATAGCCACCCAAAACCCTGTGGAATCCAGAGGAACCTATCCGCTTCCCGAAGCCCAGATGGATCGTTTTGCCGCGCGTTTCAGCCTGGGTTATGTCAGTCCTGAGCAGGAAGTGGAGATTCTCTCGGAGCACAGCCCGGCTCATACTGTGGAAAATCTTGCGCCCTGCATTTCTCTGCCACAGGTGCTTCAGCTCAGGGAAGCTGTGCGCATCGTCCGCATCAGCGAAGAACTGAAACATTATATCGTGGCACTTGTACGTGCCACCCGATCCGCAGCCGGTGTGGAACTGGGAGCAAGTCCCAGAGCTTCTCTTTTCCTGATGAAAACCGCGCAGGCTCTGGCCCTGTTTGACGGTCTGGAATATGTCCGTCCCGAGCATATTCAGGAAATGGCTGTTTCCGTAATCGCGCACCGCATGGTTATGGCCCCGGAAGCCCGGTTTTCCGGTGACAGTGCCGAGGGAACCGTTGAGAAAATCCTTGAAGCCGTGCCGGTTCCCGCGTAATGACATGAGACGATTCTTCTGGCTTAATTTCCGGTATTATTCTCTTGTCCGGCATTATTTCCGCCGCAGACTCACAAAGGCCGGGATGCTGGTGCTGTCCGCGTGCGTGCTGTCCGCTGTGCTGGGACTCAACACTTACCGCGCGCTTGTGTATCAGATTTTCACCTTTCTTGTCTCCCTGCTGCTGTTCTCATTTTTGTGGACCCGTTTCTTTTCTGTCCGCATAAGCGCAGAGCGCTTCCTGCCCCGCTTTGCCACTGCCGGAAAAGAGATTTCTTATCCCATTGTCATCCGCAGTCTGAGCAAAAAAATGCAGTCCGGGCTTTGTGCGGCTGAGGAATTTGCAGATCCGCGACCGGATTTTGAAACCTTTGTCAACACTCCTGAACCCGGAGAAAATTTCCGGAATATTGCGGATCGGTTCATGGGATTCTACCGCTGGGAATGGCTGCTTTCCCGCAAAGAGCCGTCCGGAGCAGCATACCGGCAGCTTCCGGTTCTTGCTCCTCTGGGAGAAGTGCATCTGCATGCGGAAATTATCCCCCGGCATCGGGGCATACTGCATTTCCGGGGAATCATCCTGGCACGGCCTGATCCCTTTGGTCTGTTTCATGCGTGCAGATTTTTTCCCCTTCCCGGATCCCTGACGGTTCTGCCCCCGCGTTATGATCTGCCGCAGTTCCGTCTTCCCGGAACCCGGCGTCATCAGTCCGGCGGCATTGCTCTGATTTCCTCGGTGGGCGATTCCGAGGAATTCATTTCGCTGCGGGATTACCGTCCCGGCGATCCTCTGCGCAGAATCCACTGGAAAAGCTGGGCAAAAACCGGAAAACCCATTGTCAGGGAATTTCAGGGAGAGTATTTTGTGCGCCATGCTCTGATTCTGGACACCTTTCAGAAGGAGGAATACAGTGAGGTTTTTGAAGAGGCCGTAGCCGTGGCTGCATCTTTTGCCTGCACAGTCCGCACACAGGAATCCCTGCTGGATTTGATGTTTGTGGGAACTGAAACTGTGTGCATCACATCAGGCCGGGGGCTTGGGCATTCAGACAAAACTTTGGAAGTTTTGGCCGCACTTCGTCCCTGCCGGGATGGGGAGTTTGCCCGTCTGGCCTCTTCTGTGCTTGAACGTGCGGGAGTTCTGAGCGGATGCATCTGTGTGCTGCTCAAATGGGATGAAGAGCGCAGAAACTTCATTGCACATCTCCGTGCCAAAGGACTGCCGGTTCTGGTGCTGGTGATTGTTTCTCCTCCGGAATCCGGACATTCAGAACCTGACACAGGTCCCATGTCGGATCAGCCTGATTTTTTCCATGTCCTGGAAGTTGGACGCATCGCAGAAGGGCTGGCTGGGCTGCCGGTGCGGGAATATGAATAACCCAAGTTGCCAGTTATAAAGAGGCTGTAATTTTAAAAATACTGTTAAAATAAAGTGTTATAAATTTGATCTGTTTTTTGCTTAAAAATCTGCCAGTTGAAATCATTACGATTTTTTGTGACTGGCAAATGGGTTATGAATAATACCAATTCCCCATTGAAAAGATACTTGCAAGCAGGAAAAAAAGAGGTTTCCGTGTGTTCAAAAAACCGGATTTTTCGGAAAATCCGGTTTTTCGAAAAACTTATGTTTCAGGATCAATGGCGAATTGGTATAATACCAATTAAGAGTTAAAATTTTATATATTTTAGAGGTTGTACCGATTCTCCATTGAAATCATATGTCAAGTGGAAGGCAAATGTCCTGATTTGCCGCCGATTTTATGCAGTGATATAAATCTCATAGACCTTTGTGCCATCTTTGTGCTCCTCGGTGGTCAAAAAAAGCATGGTTTCAATGGAGAATTGGTATTATATTTGCAATCTATTTTTCTTTCTTGTTTTAGTTGGTTATAAAATTCCTTTTATTTCTACTTTGTACTAAACGATAATACCTTGATTTTATTGTAAATACTAAAAATTGCGTATTTTTTAAATATTTAATAAAAATCAATAAGTTGTGTTTTAAGTTACCAATGTAGTATTAATAACCATATAAAATATGAGGTTAAAATGGATTTGGCAATTGATTTACAGGATTGCAAACTGCAATTTTTTCAGAAAATTCAGTTTTTTATCCTATAAAATTCAACGTGGTCATGCACTGTGTTCTGCTGACATTCTGAATTTGCCATATATTTTAACGTCCATGAAAACATTGTCAGGAGACGGTCAGTGGCTGAGATATCGGCTTTTCTGAGGAACGGGCCGGGTGTTTATGGGGGAAATGAGTCAAAAATCCGCCTGCTTGCTGAAGCTGTGCTTTGGATCATGCGCAGCGGCGCACAGCGGGGGCCTCTTCCCGCTGAGCACGGACTTTGGAACAGCGTATGCAGACCCTTTTCCCGGCGGAGCGGCAAAGGTGTGCGGGAACGGCTCTTTTCCTTCTGCTCCGGGGATCCGGATATGGAATTTCTGCGCCCTGACAGCACTGCGGTCCGAGCGCATCCCTGCGCGGCCGGAGCGGTGAAAAAGCACGGCGGACAGGAGAAGCAGGCATTGGGACGGAGCCGGGGCGGTTTCAGCACCAAAGTTCATACCTCCCCGGATGGTCTGGGAAATCCGCTCAGGTTCATTCTGACACCGGGGCAGAGCCGCGATATTGCGCAGCCTGAGGCACTGACATCCGGTTTTCAGCCGGGCGCAGTCGGTGCCGACAAAGGATATGACAGCGATTCGTACCGGCAGTGGCTGCAGGATCTCGGAACTGCAGAGGTAATCCCTTCGCGTTCCTGCCGGAACAATCCGCAGGATTATGACCGGCATCTTTACAAAGAACGTCATCTTGTCGAATGCTTTATAAATAAAATTAAACACTTCAGACGTATCTTCTCCCGGTTTGACAAACTGGCCGGACGGTATCTGCCGTTTCTCCGCTTTGCCGGTGCACTCATATGGCTGAGGTGAAATGTCAACAGAACCTGGCGAAACTGCATAATATTGAGGCCACACCCTGAGAAAGGAAAGACAGTATGAGCAAAGTGCCCCAGGAATACAGAGGTTTTGAGCAGGGACCTATCCGTCCGCCAAGTGAGGCTTGCAGTCTGCTGATCCGTGTGACGCGCAACTGCCCTTGGAATTTCTGCACCTTCTGCCCGGTATACAAAGGAAAAAAATTTTCCCTCCGGCCCGCCGTGCATGTGAAGAAGGATATTGACACAGTTCACAGGTATCTGGAGATAATCCGGGAAAAAGCCGGAAGCTCCGGACGGATTACGCAGGGAGATGTCCGGGATTTGGCTCCGTATGTCAGTGCGGATGAGGAAAATGCGTTTTATGCCGCACTCAACTGGTTTGCCTCCGGCATGAGATCCATTTTTCTGCAGGATGCGAACAGCCTGATCATCAAACCTGCTGATCTGAGAGATATTCTGCTGCATCTGCAAAAACGCTTTCCCGAAACGGAACGGATTACCTCCTATGCCCGTTCCCATACCATTGCGCGGATCAGGGATGAGGATCTGAAAGCCTTCCGGGAAGCCGGGCTCAACCGCATCCATATCGGTCTGGAATCCGGTTCAGATGAGGTGCTGAAACTGGTTCGCAAGGGAACCACAAAGGCCATGCACATCAAAGCCGGGCTGAAGGTGAAACAGTCCGGAATGGAACTGTCGGAATATGTCATGCCCGGACTGGGCGGCCGCAATCTTTCCGAAGTTCATGCACGGGAAACAGCCGATGCGCTCAATCAGATCAACCCGGATTTCATCCGGCTGCGCACTCTTGCGATTCCCAACCGCATTCCCCTGTTTGCAGAGTATCAGGAAGGTACGTTTGAAAAATGCAATGATCTGATGATGGCAAAGGAAATCCTGCTCTTTATTGAACAGTTGAACGGTATTACCAGCACCCTGAAAAGCGATCACATTCTCAATCTGTTTCAGGAAGTGGAAGGGGTTTTTCCGGATGACAAAAAAAAGATGATTGGCATCCTGAAAAAATTTCTGGATCTGCCACCGCAGGATCAGTGCTGTTATCAGGTGGGACGGAGACTGGGAATTTTCCATGAACTGGCAGATATGAATTCCTCCCAGCGCATGCGGAAAGTGGAGAAATTCTGCAGGGAAAACAAGATTACACCGGATAATGCGGATAGGGTCATTGATGAACTGATGAAGCGGTTTATCTGACAGGCTGAGGGACAAAATGTGTTGCGGGCATTTCTTCCGGGGCATGTTTTTTTGTTGACAGACACGTTGCCGGAATGGAGCGTTTTCTGTCAAAATGTCAATGAAACCTGTCCGGTGTCCGATCCTGTGAATCTGATCCGTGTCAGGTTTGGAGACGGTCTGCTGATCCGCGGAACGTATCTGCTGCAGGCGGATGCGTGCTTGGTCGGCAAACTCACATTCCCCCGAATTTAGTCGATTTCCGGAAAAAAACATCCCGCAGATCCGGAACTTTTTCAAAGCAGCACAAACTTCCAATTTTTTCTGCCACAGACACAAGCTGGAAATTTGTGCTGCTTTGACGGTATGTTCTTTTCAGGAAATCGCCTAAAAAGGGAATATTTCCGATCTGTGCAAACGTTTTTCCAGCTCCGCCTTTTTCACTCCGACAAGCCCGATTGCCGGAAATTGTTCCGGATGCCGCCTATGTCACCTCTGACCGTCCTTTCCCCAAAAGAGCCCCGCAAACGACTTTTTCCGTTATGTCCGTATACAGAGGTGCTGTTCTCAAATGAGAC
>JAWKPW010000093.1:0-22476 GCA_041390465.1 Desulfobacterales bacterium
AAGACCGGCTGCAATGGTGGAGCCGGATCGCGAGATGCCCGGAAGTATGGCAATTCCCTGAACCAGTCCGATTCCCAAAGCCTGCCGGATGGAAAAGCCCTCAATTCCGCTTCCCGGATTTTTCACAGATCGGGTGAGCCACAGCAGAATCCCGGTGGCAATCAGGGTCCATCCCACCAGAAAAACAGAAGAAAAAATCTCTTCCGCCATTTTGTGAAACAAAATGCCGATGATTCCGGTCGGCACAGAACCGGCAATGATCAGCAAAGCCATTTTCACATCTGCATCCTGCATGGCATCTGCCGGAGAAACCTTTTTTGCTGCCAGCATTCTTGCAAAACGCACAAGGGAAGCCAGAATGCTGAAAATCTCTTTTCGGAAAAAAAGGATCACGGCCATCAGAGTTCCCGTGTGAACACTGATGTCAAAGAAAAGCTGGGCCTCCCGAAGCCCGAAAAGATGCTGAAAAAGTACCAGATGCCCGGAACTGCTTACCGGAAGAAATTCCGTCAGTCCCTGAACAATCCCCAAAACAAGCGCCTCAAACACATTCATAACCGTCCTTTCCCTCAGAGGAATCGCAAAGCTGCATTATATAACTTAGGAAAAACAGGCTTGCAAGGAAAAGATTTTTTTATTCATTCATGAGAAAATGTTTGACATTCCCAGCATAGTGGTTCAGGGTACGGAATATTGAATCTGAATGCTCGACATCACGAAATCACAAATATGAATCCGTTACCCGGTATCAAAGCTTCAGCACCGGGCAGCCGGAAACAATCTCCCGGAAACCGGTATCCAATTTCAAACAAGGAGGGAAGCATGATAATCAATTCTCTTTTGGATACAGATTTGTACAAACTCACCATGATGCAGGGCGTGCTGCATCAGTTCCCCTGGGCTGATGTGGAATATGAATTCAAATGCCGGGACAGCAATATTGACCTGCGTCCCATTGCCAAAGCAGCGGAGGAGGAAATCGCTCATCTCTGCACTGTCCGCTTTCAGCCGGCGGAACTGAATTTTCTGCGGAAACTGCGTTTCATAAAAGAGGATTTTATCCAGTTTCTGCGCCTGTTTCATCTGCAAAGGGATTTTATCCGTGTCAGCACCGACAGCGGAGAGTTTGCCATAAAGATCAAAGGCCCCTGGCTGCACACCATTCTGTTTGAGGTTCCGGTGCTGGCCATTGTCAGCGAACTCTTTTTCCGGCATCTGGAACCTGCTCCGGACTTTGAAACAGGCAGAGAGAAACTGTATCACAAAATCGGCATCGTGACAGAATCAAACAAAAAAAATCTGGGATTTGTGTTTTCAGATTTCGGAACCCGCAGACGTTTTTCCCGCGAATGGCATGAGGATCTTATCCGGATACTGAAAAAGGAACTGCCGGGCAATTTCATTGGAACCAGCAATGTGATGTTTGCCATGAAACACGGTCTGACCCCCATCGGCACCATGGCCCATGAATGGATCATGGCCTGTCAGGCCCTTGGCCCCCGTGTCGCGGACAGTCAGAAATTTGCTTTGGAGCACTGGGCCCAGGAATACCGGGGTGACTTGGGCATTGCCCTGTCCGACACCCTGGGATTTGAGGCATTTCTGAGTGATTTTGACATGTATTTTGCCAAACTCTTTGACGGATGCCGCCATGACAGCGGAGATCCCTTTGACTGGGGAGACCGGCTTATCGCTCATTACAAAAAACTCAAAATTGATCCCAGGTGGAAGCGGGCCATCTTCAGTGACGGACTTTCCTTTGAAAAAGCCGTGGAAATCGCCCGTTATTTCAAAGATCAAATCAGCACATCCTTTGGCATTGGCACAAATCTGACCAATGACATCCGGGAAAAGGGCGTTCAGATTGTCATCAAAATGACCCGGTGCCAGGGCGCGCCTGTGGCAAAAATATCCGACTCACCGGGAAAGCAGATGTGTCAGGACAGCAGTTACCTGGAATACCTGAAAAGTGTTTTCAGCAAAAAAATTGAACAGGCAAAACCCGCGGGAAAATTATAAAAAAATTCTGTCTGTCATGCAGCATCTCCGGCTTCCCCCGGCTCTCCGTCCCTGAATTCCTCCTGGGTGCGGGAAAACATCAGTGTGTGCAGGGAATCTCTGGCTTTTGCATGTCCAAGACTGCCGGCTGTTTTGAAATCTTCCATGGCCATGCGGTCATTGTCCACTTTCTGATATGCAACCCCCCTGGCATAATAAACCTCCTTTGCCTTGGGATTGATGCGGATGACCTGGCTGAAGCAGCGAATGGCCTCCTCTGTCTTGCCGCTGCTGAGCAGGGCATTGCCTTTGCGGAACCATTCCTCCTGTTTCGGGAAAGAAGAATTCCTCTGCTTCACGCTTACTGTCAGACTGTGGGAGCAGTGACGGCAGATCTTTGCACCAACCGGAATTCTCTCGTAACAGTTGGGGCAGGTCTTCATCTGCCGCAGCGTGTTCTGACGGATCTTTTCCCGTATCTTCTTGTTTACAGTCAGCAGATATTTGTCCATGATGCTGCGGAGAAAATCGGCAAAGGCTTTTTCGTCAATCTGGAAAATGTCAATCTGATGATGAATCTCCTGCAGCACAATCTGCCGGTTTTCCTCATAATCCGGCAGAATGAGGGAAAAATCGGCCAGCAGTTCAATAATCTGGCCGTATTTGTCCAACTGCAGATTCTGTATGGCGGCCGAAGGAGGCATCTCATTTTTGATGTTTTCAATTTTGAAATAATCCACGGCATTCTTGATCAGGGTTTTGGTTCCGTTGCGGATGGTCTTTTCCAAAGTGGTGGTGTCATGCTCGTGTTTGAGACGGCGGATTTTTTTTTCATAGGTCTCTTTCAACTGCTGTATTTCCCCTTCATATTCCCTTTGAAGGGAAATTCTGACATTGGCAAAGGTGATGAGAAGAAATATAACAAAAAACACGGCAGAAAGCCCGAAAGAAAGCCAGGGCTCAAGCATCCGCAGCGTGGAAAAGGCCAGCAGGATGATACCGGTAATGCCCAGTATGACGAGATTGGAATAGGCGCGCATGAAAATGTCTCCTGACAGCGGTTTCATAACTCAGCAGGCAAAAAAAATTTTTCTGTCTGACAGATTCCCTGTCTTTTATATTTCCTTTTATTGAAGGAAAAAGCAATAGGGTGTCAGAAGTATTCACAGGTAGAAAATATCTACTTTGAAAGACGGAGAGGCACGGTCAGACAGAGATGTTTTTCCAAAAGGAAGGCCTGAAAAAAAGACATAAATCACCGGAAAGGGATATGCTTTCGGAATATTTTGCACAGGCAGATACACAAAAATGTGGACAAACAGATTATAATAATGTTAAAATACAAAATTAAACTGAAAAGACAGGGGGTGATTGGTTGGGCAGTGTGATCAAAAAACGGAGAAAAAAGATGAGAAGACATAAACACCGCAAGCTTTTGGCCCGCACACGGCATCAGCGCAGGAAAGGTAAATAATGTACCTTTATTTCTCTGTAAAAAGAAAAAGCACCTGTTTTCACAGGTGCTTTTTTCAGTTATGGCCTTTGTCAGTCAGACAAAGGGGCCGAGGCAGCGGGATTTCCGGAATATCCCTTGAAATATTTCAGAAATTCCGAATCTGTTGACAGAACCAGGGAACTGTTTTCACTCAGTGCCGTGGCATAAATGTCAAGGGTCTGGACAAAGGAATAAAATTCCGGGTCCAGACCGAAAGATTCGGCAAACAGTTTTGTGGCCTCCGCGTCTGCCTTTCCCTTGATTTCCTGTGCCGTCCTGTATGCTTCCGAGGAGATGCGCTTGAGTTCCCTTTCTTTCTGACCGATAATCTTCCGGGCCTCCCCTTTTCCCTCGGAACGGAATTTTTCCGCTATCTGTTTCCGTTCCGCTATCATCCGGTTGTAAACCGAATCCCGGACCGTATCCACATAATTGACCCGTTTGATCTTCACATCCACGAGTTCAATGCCGAATTTCTCCAGCTTGGGCCTGGCCTGCTCCAGAACCCCTGCCATGATTTTCTCCCGGCCTATGGTGATATTGTATTCGTGTGCCTTGTCTTTGGCCAGGTCTCCCTCATCCGCCTTTATCTGGGACAAATCCAGTGGCCGGTTGCTCCTGCGCACGGTTTCAATCAGCCGGTTGGAGGTGATAAAGTTGCGCACGGCCGGATCAATAATATCATTGAGCTTGATATTGGCTTTGACAATGCTCTCATTGACACTCATGCCGCCCACGGTTTTCAGAAATTTGGCAGCATCCACAATTTTCCACCGGGCAAAGGCATCCACCCAGATATAGGTTTTTTCCTTGGTGGGAATCTGTCCGGGATCACCGTCCCACTGCAGAAGATTTTTCGGATAAACCTGGGCTTTCTGAACAAAGGGGATTTTGAAATGAAGTCCGGGATCCGTTATCGGATCACCTATAATCTCTCCAAACTGGGTGATGACCACCTGCTCTGTCTCATCCACAATATAGGCTGACTCATAGGCAACGCTCAGCAGCAATACCCCCACAATGACAAAAACTCCGGTAAATTTCATTTTTCCGTCCTGTTCTGTGTACCGAGGTTAAGCAGCGGAAGAAGACCTTTCTGATCCGCATCAATAATATACTTCTCTTTCATTTTGGGAAAAACATCCTGCAAAGCTTCCAGATACAGACGCCGCCGGGTCACATCCTTTGCCTTTGCGTATTCCTCATAAAGGGCCCGGAACCTGGCCGCGTCACCTTTGGCCCGGTTGACCCGGTCAAGGGCAAATCCCTCGGCTGCCTTGATGGTTCTTTCAGCCTCGCCTTTTTCCGCAGGAATGGCCTTGTTGTATTCCTCCTTGGCCTCGTAAATCATTTTCTCCTTTTCCTGTGTGGCCTGGTTGACCTCATTCAGGGAGGGCTGCACCGGTTCCGGCACATCGGTTTTTTTCATTTCCACAGTGACAATCTGAATGCCTGTTTCAGCCTGATCCAGTTCCTTCTGCAAAAGCTCCCTGGCTTCAACCGCGATTTCATCCCGTTTGCTGATGACCTCATCAATGCTTCTGTCTCCCACCACCAGACGCATGGTGGCCTCAGACATGTCCCGAAGATAGCGCCTGACTTCCCGCACCTTGAAGAGAAACTGATAGGGGCCTTCCTCGGTATCCTTGATCCGGTACTGAATAATCCAGGGAACCAGGGCAACATTCAGTTCACCGGTCAGCATCAGGGTGACATTGCTGCCGGACCCGATATAGCGGCTGTCTTTTTCCCCAAACGCAACACCCCCGAATTCCTCGGTTTCAATGCGTCTCACATTGACCTTCTGCACAGATTCAACCCCGACCGGCCACTTGAGATGAAGCCCCGGCTGGGTGGTGCGCACATATTTTCCGAACCGCTGGATCACCCCCACTTCACTGGGTTTGACCGTGTAAAGCATGGTGCTGGCCAGCAGCCCTGCCAGCAGTATCAGAACCCAGAAAGAACCGCCCGGAACTTTCATGTTGTTGAATTTCTGTATCAGTTCATCCATGTTCGGGGGAATGTCCCCGCGCTTTCTCTGCTGCTGCTGCAGTTTTTCCCAATCCCAGCTCATGTCCTCATCCTGTAAGATTTGTTCATATTTTTCCTTTGCTTTTTATGCATTCCTTTTCCATATCTAAGGCAGACAGCAGTTTAAGTCAAGGAGAAAGCGAATTGGTCTTTCGGATTCCGGAATATCAGGCAGCAGACTTTCTCTTTTTTTTCCCTCTCGCAGCCTCCAGAACCTCCTCCGGCGACTTTGCGGTTTTCACGGCAGCAAGAATGCCCATCAGTCTGTCCGGCTTTTTTATTCTTCTGATTCTCGAATATACCGCATTCCCCTGTGCACCGAATTTCACCTCAAGAACCGTCTGAAGGGAATCCAGTATGCCTTCGGCTTTTCCCTCGGCTTTTCCCTCGGCTTTTCCCTCGACTTTTCCCTCGGCCCATCCCAGCATTTTTCCCTTTTCCATTCCAATCCGCTCGGCTGTTGTGATGTACTGCATGTTCACCTCCCTTTCATATTCCAGAAGTTTTTCATGGTAAATGTTTTCCATATCGGCAGGAAGAGCCATAATCCAGTCAATGAAGCGGTACAGCCGGATAATGTCATCCCTTTTCCATCCGTGACGGTAAAGCTGTCTGCTAAGGGCAAGTTTGTGATGCAGCCGGCTCTGCCTGTCCCGCCGTGTCTCCAAGGTCCTCAGATGGGCCATGACCGCCACGGCAAAAGGGTTCTCCGATGCTTCAAGATATTTCCATTTCTTTTTGAAATCAAGCAGCTTCACGCACGGAAACAAAAAATCCGTCCGGCACCCCCACAGTTCCTGTCTGTATTCCGAAACCTTCCATTCCGGGCTTCTGTCCGTCAGCACCGCCAGACTGACCACAGGCCGTCCATACAAATCCTGTGCCCGGTAATTGTAAACAAACACCCTTCGCGGAAATCCCTCCTCCTTTTCCCCCTGTATTTCCGCATGGGTCATCACCCAGGCATGATCCCCGTTCTTTTTCCACACCTGCATCAGCCGGTCCGCAATCCGGTTGCCGGTGTCAGACTCCCGCGTGATCTGGTGCAGTTCCTTGTCCAGAGGAATGTATCCTTTTTCCCAGTCAATTTCCTTTTCAATCTCCGGAAAAAAGAAGAGCATGAACTCACGGAAATACGCACCCAGTATCTCTTTCCACGGACTGTCAAAACTTTTTCTGTCTGTCATGATTCCCTATTCTTTCCCCTTTTTCCCTTCCCTGATCTGAAACTCCGAATCTGACTGAAAAGATTAAAGAATAAAACGGAATAAGGCAAGGAAAAAATATGGGAGGGAGGGACAAAAGAGGAGTCTGAACGGAAAGTCTGAAACGTCTTCAAGGTGTCTGAATGCCAAATGCCAAACCGGCAGATCGGCACTCCTCCGGAATTGTGATTTCTGCAATTAGCAATCAGAATGATTGCCATGAGTTCTTCAATCACAGAAATCACCTGAATCAGAGTTCAGACAAAAACCCTGCCGGAGCCTTCGCCCGGATCATCCAATCCGGCTACCGGCACCGGCAGGGTGTCTGCTTTCTGCCCTTCCTGAAGAAGGGACAGGATTCTGTCCGATGGTCAGCAGGTCTCAGCATCCGCCATGACCTGGTGATCTGGGGAGAGAGAAGCAGCCGGAAGCCCAGGTTGCTGTTCCGATTGGACGGCGTGTTGTTGTTCCGGTTGGCCGACCGGCAGTTCCTGGCGTTGTTGTTCCAGCTTCCGCCCCGTTTGACACGGTTGGAGCCTCTCAGGACAGAACCCCAAACCTTTTGATAATCATCCGCCTGAACCGGATACTGTCACCCGCATCTGTGAAATCGGTCAGGGGTTCCATGTGACGGATCAGTTCTTTTTCTGTCCATAATCCGTCACAAAAATTTTTTTCATATTCTCTGTATTTTTTGGAAAACCGTTTCATACTGCCTGGCAGAAGACGGATATGGGCCGGAAATATTCGGAATCCGAGAAAGGGAATGCCCCGGCTGCATTGGTTGATCTGAATGTTGCTTTTCAGTTCCAGATGCAGATGATTTTTTAAAAACTGTTCTGTTTCCGCCAGTTCTGTCCTCAGAATCTGTTTTTCATTTGAAAAGAGAATAAAATCATCCATATACCGGAATGCTGAAATCTTCGGGGGAGAGAACCTCTCTGTAGTCAATTTTCTTTTTTCCTATGTTCCCGCCGGGTTCCTGCCCGCCTTTGCTGCCGCCGCCTGCGTATTCCACTGCAATTGCCCAGAAATGCTGCCCTTCCTGACACACCAGTTCCCGATGGACAGTGATCAGCCGCACGGTTTTCAGAAAATCATTGAGTTCGGCTTGGGCTTCCTCTTCGTATTTGACGGGAATTGTGAAAAAACGGTATTGTATGGACATATTATATTCCTCTGAACTCGTTCCCACGCTCTGTGTGGGAATATCCGCAGGACGCCCGCGTCCTGTGCTGACCGCATATGACACAAACCAATGAAATCAAAACTGTGATCATACCCTTTCCACAAGCTGCCCTGTCAGATATTTATGAACAATATTTGAAATCAGAACCGGATAAGACAATCCCTGCTCCGCAGCTTTGGCATAAACAAGATGGAAATCCCTTTCTGTCAGGTTCAGACGGATTTGTCTCATCCTGTCAAGCGTGTTCCGGGCAGCCTCCCGTGCCTCTCTGAGCTTCTGCTGTGCATCAGGGACCGATTTCAGTTTCCCGTTTTCAAAAGCTTCCAGTATTTCCTGTTCTTCGGAATCCAGTTCATAGTTCATATTCACCTCTTTTTCAGATACTGTTTCACCGCCTTTCGGCTGGGAATCACACAAATTTCAAACTGCCAACTACAGGATTTTTTTTAAGAAAGCCGACCTGCGGAACTGGAAAATCCTTTTTTGCATAAATCATTGCAGTTATTTATTTAATGAATATCATTCATTTCAATCATTTTTTGCCGCGCTTGCGCTTACGCGCACGTTCTGCAAAAAAAATCGCCTGCCGAAGGCACTGCCCGGCGCACTGCTGACCTGGGGAAAGATGGGTTATACTCCGCTTCACTCCCCTGCCTGCTGCGCTGATGCTCCTGCCGTTATATATCGCCTGAAAACATTGTGCAATGGACTTTTTCTCTGCAGAATACTTGACATTGCAAAAAAATCATTTTACCATAAACCATAACAAATAAAATTAAGGAGACCGCCATGACATTTGCAACTCTCACAAAAGGGGGACAGATCACTGTTCCCAAAAAAATAAGAGAATTTTTAAGATTGCAGACCGGTGACAAAATCGAAATCATTGCCACTGAGAAAAGAGAAGCTGTAATCAGGCCTGTTTCAAAAAAAGTTGACGATGTTTTCGGCAGGCTGTTCAGAACCGGCAGAAAAACGGTATCCACTGAAACCATGAATGAAGCTGTCAGAAACAGTATGCGGGAAAGATACAGATGAAAGGTGTGGATACAAACATTTTAATCCGTTTTCTGACAGGTGGATATAGAGTATAGGCAAAAAATATACAAAATTTTCGGTGATGCTGAATCTGAAAAAAAGGAATTTTTTGTTCCTCTGGTCGTTGTTCCGAACTGATTTGGGTTTTGGAATCTGTTTATGAGATTTCCCGGACAGAAATCATGGCATCAATAAGCGATCTTTTACTGATGCCGGTTTTAAAATTTGAACATCACACGGCTTTGCAGAAGTTCCTGTGTTCCGCACAGGGAAACAGATTTGATCTTTCTGATCTTTTAATCGCACATTCTGCTGAAATCAATGGCTGTGAAACTGTTTTGACCTTTGATAAAAGAGCGTCCAAATTCAATCTGTTTGAAATGATAAAATGATGCTGCTGCAACAGTCACGCATGACGGATTGGCGTATTTCGACTGTTCAATACCCGGCGGGTGCAATGCAGTAAATCAGAGGAATTGCTGTCTGAACTCTGATTTGTCTGATTCCTCTGATTAACGCTTTGGAAAATCGAGTAACCGGAATAATCAGACAAGTTTGACTATGGAAAAATCAGATAAATCAGAAGAATCAGACAAATCAGAGTTCAAGACAATGCCCATGCCTACCCGTTACATACTGAAAGTTTGGGAGTTTACCCGGAGTCCAAACTGAAAGTTTGAACCCGGATAAAGAAATCCCGGCGTTAATCCTTTAATCCTGTAAATCCCGGTTCAGATAGACTATCACTGTCTGTTGCGAATCGTAACGAACATAACGAATGAAGACTTATAGGAGTAATCATCAAGGTCGCTATTAAATGCACACACCAAGCACGGGCCAGGTAATGGGCGCAAGTAGTAGATGACCAATAGGGTGCTAATTTGTAGTATCCGTCAATAATACAGGTGAATTGGCGTGGAGAACGGGTCAGATTAACAACGGATGCCAATTCTTTTGATTGTGGGAAGGCGCCAATCTGCATATCCAGAGTAATTCTTGGGTAATCAATTAGGTAACCCAATTCAGAGTCGGCCCATGTATAAGTATTGGTCGGGTAATTACTGGGATTGCTTTCAGCAGAGCCGTCCATATTCTGTTTCATTTCCTACATCAGGACCGGTCTGTGAATCGTTGAAGGTTTTTCCAAATGGAAGAAACCACCAAAGAATCCAACGAAGTGCATGTCCGCCACGAACGGAAATGGCATATAGGCTAGAAGACTTATCGTAAAAGACAATTGTCACTGCCATTATTGAAGTTCATGTACCACGTGTTGCCAGTGCTAACGGCGTAGGAAGCGGACGACCAATAATACGAAACGACATTTGGAAAATAGTCCGTACTACAACTGGTCCGGGATATGGAATACTGTAATCCACACGTGGAACGTGAGAGTTCCTTCCCGGTGTAGGCAGGCGCCAGTCGCTGTATCCGGCTTCGGTGGGTTCGGAGCGCATTGAAAATCCTCGGTGTCGGTTCCGTCTCAGGTTCCGGCATATCCGCCGTTTGTTCTCCGGTCTGAATCATACCGTATAGGTGTTGTCCGCATCGTTCGGATTGCGTATCCTTCACACCGTCCTTATTCTCTTCACTTCCATATCAGCCCAGTCACATTGTCCCGGACCATTGCCCAGCTTCCTGCGCCGTCCGGCAGGCCGTTTCAGCTTATCCAGTCGGTGTATGACATGGGATTGATGGAATAACACCGTCCTGCCCGGTTCCCGCGCAGGAAATTTCAGTTCCGTCTGCATCATAACACATTGTCCGCCCGGTATCCGGTATCCGGTGTGTCAGGTAGTCGCCGCCGTTCCGCACCTTCTGGGGTTTTGATGGAAAACGTATCGGAAACCACGGTATTCATCCGCACCATACCGCCGCGCTGAAATAATACAAAGATCTGGTCAGATTTACACCTGATAACAGAACCTGTTCCAAAGGAAGCGCGGTAAATCTGCAAGCGTGACAATTTCGTCCATGAATCCAGAATATCCGGCGTCCAGGTCATATACAGTTCATAACCGTCCACATAGGCAAAAGTGCCTGCATCCGGTGGTGGCCCAGGACAGATTCACCACGGAAGAATGATATTTCCGCCTGTATTCAGGTGTCCAGGTTGAACCATGACCGGTGCAGACAAAGACGGCGGTGTTATGACCACAAGAAGCGGTTTGGTCCGGTGAACCGTCAAAAGCGGAAAAATATCTTATCCGCCGTCATAAAGATTTTTGAACTGGAGATAATTTATGTACAATCCTATACTGCCGTCCGGTATCCACCGAAACCGTAACAGTCTGGGATTGGCTCCTGGCTGCGTGCCGCCGATGTCGGAGAAACGATTAAGCCACACCGTCCGGAAGATACTGTATTTCCCAGTCCATCTTCAGATCCCCGGCATTGGTGACAGTATATTGCTTCTGCACCACGGTTCCTGCCCTGTTTTCCACAACTGCGTATAAATCAGTCCCGCTTTACATCCATGTAGGGGACGCATCTGTCCGCAGTTGCCGCCGATATTCCATTTTTTAATCACCTGCTCATATTTGCAAGCCTTCCCTTTCTGATTTCAATATTGTCAACCCATTTGCCAGTTTTTTGAATTTTTTCAGATCCCATTCCCATTCTGCGGCAATGCCCCAGTGTAAGCCGTTGCCTTGATACGTTCATCGCACTCCTCGTCCTTTAAACATTGGCTTTCCCCATCTCCTCCCCGGAATTTCAGGTATCCTTTCAGATTCACCTTCGCCCGGTGGTGCTGTAAACCCGTTGCATGGAAGGACTGGTTTTTGCTATTAGGGAGTGAATCCCGCATACACCTGCACAGCAGGTGTGAATTCATAAGAAGGATCGACCTGGTGACAAGATTCACCCCTGCATTGCGGTTGTACACAATCCTGAACTTTGTCTCTGGCGCAGAGTTACTGGTGGTAGTGGCTCCGCCCGCTTTTGCCTCAATGCCCAAACCGTGTAACTTCCGGCTCAATCCATACCGGAACCGGCCCCACAGAAAGAAATAGGTGAAAATAAAGGTGCGAAGTTTTAATTTTGGCCTCATCTTCGGCTTCCAGGCGTTTTCTACCTTCTTCTCCAGAATCATCACATCCGTGCTTCGCTTGCCGTGACTTTGGGAATGAATTTGAAATATTCCAAAGGATTTAAGCTAAAGCGGAAGGAAACCCCGGTTTCCACGCGTCAACTATGATTTCCACGGCCCCTTTTACACTGACCTGTGCATTGTCATTGTCCGGCCAGTTCAGAGTCCTCCAAAGCGCCGGACAAACTCTTGCCTGACGCTGATCACCGATTTCAATGGGTGGAACACCCGAACATTGGGGATCATCCGGAAGGCACGAGCCGGACAGGTCTGATCACCGCTCCGGGAAGAACGGCCTGTTGGCTCCCTGTATAGTCGCCGTGGGTCATCCGCTTGCGAATCCAGCCGGTTCCCCGTGCAATGACCTCATCCAGCCCTGCGTCCTTGTGGTCAGAATGTAATTGTCATCACTGATTTCTGCGTTGAAACGATCTGCGCAGAAATCGCGCCGCCCGCAGAACCCACCACAATGTCACCGGCTTTCAATGCTGCGAGTTTTGTTTTTGTGTCTGTGTCCCGGCTCCGGTTGTCAGGTTGATGTTCACTCGATCCTCGTTGAAACTTCCGGACGCATTGCTCAGATCCGCGTGCCATGCCTGTCCGCAGCGTGGTTTCCTTATACCCGAAATTGACCGCGATCAGCCGGTCGGTTCGCAGCTTGTATTCGCACTGTGTTTTGTCTTCAGACACCGCATCACAGCCCTCCCATGACAGAATTTCGAGCCTTCACGGCTGTTGTGAGAATCACCTTTCCGTCCGAACTCTGCTCAAAAAGCAGCCGCAATATTTGCGCTCACGTTTCCTGCTCCGAGTCAAAGTCAATAATGCCGGGATTGCTTTTCACACTGCCTGGGCCAAAAGGCACGATCTCAATTTTCACCTTTTCATAGCGGAAATCTTTTGCAGGAGTCAGGCTGAGCCTTGTCCTGAATTTCTTTCCCAGCAGCAGTGGCAGCACCTCCGTCAGATTATTGTGATAACAGCCGATAACGGAATGGCCGTCTGTAAGCTCTCCAGCAGATTCTGCCAGTCAAAATTGAGTTTGTTTTTATGCACCGCATCAATGGGCATAAACATAGGCAGATAGCCTCCGGTCCAGCGCACCGTCACCGCTGAGATCGGTTGTGGAAAAATGCTTTGCCAGATCATCCATCCGCATTTTCAGGCCGGAAGTATCCACCTTCACCAGATTTTTAGAGCAACATACGCAATGTCAGAAAGGGCAGTCACGTTGAATTTCCGGCTAACCCCGGAACAGCAGCGCATAAATGGTTCCCGCATACTCATACTGCTCCGCCAGGAGTGCCGTCATCATTTGCATCCGTGTCGGTCCTCCGGTCACGGCCACCAGGCACGGGTCCACCCGGAAGCAATGCCGGACAGAACCAGATGTGAAGCGCTCCGCCTGTCTGTGTCCGTGTGGTATAAACCCGGGTTTCAAATCCCGAGCCGGAACACATTCACATCCGCACCGACAAAGGCCCCAGAACTGCCCGGCCTTCATACAATTCCGAATTCTGGCAAGAATCTGCAATGCGGCCACCGCAATACCCAGATCCGCAGTCATGCTGTCCCGGATATTACCGCAGCCCAGAAAGCGCGAGAATGGCGTCATCCATCCCCGACTTTTTTGCTATTGTTCACATCCCCGGTCAGCGCCATCGCCTGAGAGAAAGCGGCAGCACCAGACACACCACAGCCAGTGCAAAAACAAAAGCTCTTTTTCATAAATGCCCTTTTCTTGTTCCCTTGTTTCCTCGTTCCCACGCTCCGCGTGGGAATGCAGTTCTGACGCTCCGCGGCCATATCGTCATATAGCCGTACAGACGGTTCATCGTGTGAGCGTCAATGCCATTAAGTTAAGGGTATTTTGCCCCGCAGGGGCATAATGTTTGCAGCACCAGTGCGTTTTAAAAGGGTTAAGCCCCGGCGGGGCGGCATGTTCCGGATGTGTCCACGCCGCCCTGACGGAGCTTTTTCTGTTCAGAATATGCCGGATTTTCTGCTAATATTCACAGGGCCCCGTCCCGAAGGACGGAATTTCCTTCAACTTGACGGCATTGACGCAGAGCGTGGAATGCAGTTCTGACGCTCCGCGCCATATCATATACAGTCACAGAACGCAGAGCGTCTCGCAGGCATTCCCTACGCGGAGCGTGGGAACGAGGTGAAACGTGGGAACGGATAATAATAAGACCAATCCTGATCTATAAAACAAAAAACGCCGGATGCCTGCTCAGGCAATCCGGCGTTTTTTTCTCAGGAAGGATGTTGCGTTTTGTATTATAACATACTGATATATATATATATATATATATATATATATATATTAAAAAGTGTTTTTCTGCTTTCACGATGCTGTCTCCTTTTTGGGAGTGACGCTTTGGCTGTTCCCAATTTTCTGCGGGCCGGGTGACGTCACAGCCCAGACCCTCTGTTATACAGTTATAATATTATGAATATATTCATAAATACTGACAAATCCGGCTTCTGTGTGAATCCATCCTGTCAATATTACAGGATAAATCCGGATAATGCAAGAAAAACCCGGGAAGGAATGCCAAAGTGAAACTCTGGCCGTAACAGTAAACTGACATCCAAACTTTCCGTTTGGCACTCCTCTGTCTGAACTGTGATTTCTGTGATTATAATGGTGGAGGCAATCAGACGAATCACAGCAGGGGTGAGAAATTTTTTTCCCGGATGTCCGGGATTTGGGGATTGACAGATTCTTTCATCCCGGTTCAGACAGCGTGCGGCACTGCAATTATTCCTTCTCCGCACTGCCTTTTTGCTTCACGCGGCTTTCAATCCATGCGTGAACCTCATCGAGGGTTTCAAAATCAAAGAGTTTTTCCCCAAGCCCGGAAATATCCCGCATTCCGAGTTTTTTCAGAATACGGGATTCTTCGGATGCCCGTGATTTGTATTTTCTGGCTATGAGTTTTGCCAGCAGGGAAATCTGTCCCTCTTTTTTCCCCCGCGCTTCCCCGCGTGCTTCCCCGCGTTTTTCTCCCACCAGCACTCCTCTTTTGAATCCGATCCGTTCCACACTTGTCACATAAGGCATTTTTTTCTCCTTTTCAATGGCCAGGACTTCATCCCGGAAAATTTCATCCTCCCTTTCCGGCAGTGCCATGACCCAGTCAATGAAGCGGAACAGGTTTATGACATCCTGCCGGGAAAACCCTTTTCTGTAAAGATGTCTGATGATCCGCAGTTTTTCATGCAGACGGTTTTCCGTCTTCCCGGCTGTTTCCTGTGCCAGAAGATGGGCCATGACCACCACGGCAAAGGGATTGCCGCTTTTCATCAACTGTTCCCTTTTCTTTGCATAAGCGGACAGCCGGATGACCGGGAATCTGAACCTTACCTCACAGCCCCATTTTTTGCGGTCATATTTTCCGATCCGGGCCTTTTTCGGGACATGGCCGATTACGGCAAAGCTGACAGCGGGCCGCCGGTATTTGTCAAATATCCGGTAATTGTAAATGTACATTCTTTCAGAAAATCCGGGTTCCGGTTCATTCTGAATGTCCGTGTGAACCAGTCCCCAGGTTTCATCTCCGTTCAGAAGAAAGACTTTGACCAGTTTGTCAACATACCGCCTTCCTGTGGCCGCATCCTTTGTTATTTTCTGGAATTCCTTGTCGAGAAATTCATAGCCCTTTGACCAGTCAATCTCCGCATGGGCATCAGGGAAGAAAAAAGCCATGAATTCCTGAAAATACTGTTCCAGCACCTCTTTCCACGGGAGTAATATAATCATCCCGCATCGGTTTTTATCCTCTAATTTGTATGCAGAGTATTCTGTTTATATTAACAGTAATGAATCGTTATTGCAATATCTGTGAAGGGGAAAATGCGGCTTTATTGTCTGATCTTCTGACTATCTTATTTATGCACGGCGAGTCTCAGATGAATCACAGTTCAGACAATTCAAAAAAACCCTGAGGGTTTTGAAAAACCCCCGTGGTTTCATGCTGTAAATCAGGTTAATCCCTTATCCTGTGAATCCCAGGTTCAGACAGTAACGCAGACAAAAGAGCTGTCACCTTTGAAAAAATGCAAACGGTGGGCATTATGCCCACCACGCATTGGGAGAGAAGCAGCCGGAAGCCCAGGAAGCTGCTCCCGGTGGGACGGCGTGTTCGAACCGGATGCTGGCCGACCGGGTAGTACTCGGCGTTGATCCCAGCTTCCGCCCTTTACGACACGGTAGGAGCCAGTACTAGGCCTGCAGGGTTTGTCAGCAGCAGTGGTCGGATAAGTTCCGTGCCAGTCCTGGGCACCACCCCCAGACATTTCCTGACATATCATACAGACCATGCAAACATCAGCTGCTCCTGCGCAGCCGGATAGTCCCTTTCCAAGAGTTCGGCGTATAGGTGACAGTTGAATTGCCGTAATACCAGCCGATATCCAGATTGGGATCAAGCGATGTATAACCGGTGTTGCGGATGGCCCGCTGTAAAGGCCGTTGTGCTCCCGCCTTCCGGGCCGCATATTCCCATTCGGCCTCGGTGGGCAGGCGGTAGGTTCCCTCACCTCCGGCATCCATGGCAAGGTGAAGGTCTGCACATCATTCCAGCTACATATTCCACCGGGCAGTCGGCTCCGCAGGCTTTGAAATAAGAGGGATTTGTCCCCATGACAGCCTGCCACTGCCCCTGCGTGACCTCTGTGGTCTGCATGTAAAAATCACTGGTCAGCGTCACCTGGTGCTGGGTTTCATCGCTGAATCTTCCCGGTTCGGTTGTCGGACTGCCCATTGTGAAGGTTCCCGCAGGTATGCGCACAAAGGTCATGCCCAGGGAGTTGGTGACGGTATCCCCGCCGGTCTGCATCATTCCGGCCAGAATCTGCAATGCGGCCACCGCATCACCCAGATCCGCAGTCACATTGTCCCGGATATTGGCCGCAGCCTGCAGCGCGAGAATGGCGTCATCCATCTCGACTTTTTGGTTATTGTTCACATCCCCGGTCAGCGCCATCGCCTGCGAAAGCGGCAGCACCAGACACACCACAGCCAGTGCAAAAATCAAACATTTTTTCATAAAAACACTCCTTTCTGTTCCTTGTTACCCCTGTTCCCACGCCCTGCGTGGGAATGCAGTTCTGACGCCCCGCGCCATATCGTCATATACAGTCACAGAACGCAGAGCGTCCTGCAGGGCATTCTCACGCAGAGCGTGTGGGGAACGAGGGCGTGGGAACGGGATAATAATAAGACCAATCCTGATCTATAAAACAAAAACGCCGGATGCCTGCTTCAGGCAATCCGGCGTTTTTTTTCTCAGAAGGATATTGCGTTTTGTATTATAATATACTGATATATATATATATATATATTAAAAAGTGCTTTTCTGCTTTCACGATAAAGCGTCTCTCCTTTTGGGAGTGACGCTTGTTCCCAATTTCTATAGGACCGGGTGACGTCACAGCCTAGACCCTCTGTTATACAGGTTATAATATTATGAATATATTCATGTCACTGACAAACTACCGTGTGAATCCATCCTGTCAATATTACAGGATAAATCCGGATAATGCAAGAAAAACCCGTAAGGAATGCCAAAGTGAAACCTGGCCGTGACAGTAAACTGACCCCGAACTTTCCGTTTGGCACTCATCTGTCTGAACCGGGATTCACAGGATTAAAGGATTAACGGGATAAGACAAGAAAAAAACAGGAACAAAGAAAATGGAGTCCAAACTGAAAGTTTGGACTTTTGAATGCGTTTCATTGCCAAATGCCAAACTTCTCCGTTTGGCACCCGGATGAAAAAATCCGGTCAATCCGTTAATCCTTAAACAACTTCGGTTCAGACAGTGACGCAAAAAATCCCTTGACCCAGGAGACCCACTGTATAAGGCATTTGCACAATTTTTCACATCTGCCACTGACTGACAACAATATTTCTGAAAGGAACTGACATATGAATCTGAGAACCTGCGTGGCCCCTTCCGGCCATTTTGTATGGGGTATTCACCGCCCCTGTTTCCGGTCTGAAAATTTCCGCGAACATGACAGCATAGACAATCTGGGAATTTTTAAAGACGGAAGCATCTGCGACAACCGCGAATTTTCCTGATGCAGTACAGGAAAATCAGGCGGATCCCATTTATGAAATCCCCAATCCCTCCTTCCGGGGAACCACCTATATTATCAAAAGTGCGGCTGACCGGAATGCGGCAAATCCTTTGGCCATTTGCCTGCCCAAGCGCGCTGCCCTGTCAATGTCCGAAGATCCTCCGGCAGTGGCAGGGAAAAGATTTGACAGAGGAAAAAGCAGATTCTTTTTCATCTGCTTCCCGGTTCCGCTTCTGCTGGCTTCTAGCTGCCAATTCCACAGATCCGGAAGATTTGACCGCGATGGCGGATTTATGCTGTGAATTTGTCCAGATCCCAAAACCGGACGGTCGTGGGACTGATGTATGACAAAGATGCGAATGGCAGAGCCCGTCCCAAAATCAAACATCACGATCTCGCGAGGTGCTGGCAAACAACATCTTTCAAGCGGATGAGATTACAAAGAGGTCATGGTGCTGCGTCCCGGTGTGCAGGGAAACAGTGGGAATCATGGGAGAATGGCGGGAGAAAGCCATGTGTTTGAACAACGCAGGCGCAACAGTTATATTCCTGGGGGCATTATGCGGCCAATATGGCAAAATGGACAAGATCTCGTTACCGAAAAGCTCGAGATCCAGGTCCAGAAGATGTGCAGGGAATGCGGTATCTGTATTATCAGCGCACCTATGCACGGATGCAGAGGAACTGAAAATCGATCTCCTGCCAAAAAAAGAACTCTGACTGCTGCGGAAATTGAGGATTTGCGGAAAAAAATCTGCGATATTCTCTCGTCCGGCAAAAACAAAGCCCTGTCTTTCAACGCCACCCTGTGGGGCTGGAATTTCGGATTTGACTATGCGCCCAGCGGATACCGGCTCCACGCGTCCCATCAGCAGATTCACCAGCAGTATGCCCTGATTCCCGCAGAAATTTCCGCAGCACATATGCAAAACAAAGAAGAAAAAATTCCCGCGTTTGCCTTTGGAGACCTGATTGCGGATTTTGTCCACACCTACCGGGAGCAGACAGGAACAGATTTTTTTGATGCCTATCTGTGGGCCATACAGAACAACCGAAGAACCGATGGCCGGGAAGCAGGAGAGCATTCCCTTGTCATAGCCGAAAATGACCATGCCCTGCTTTTTGTTCCCAAAGCCCAGACCTCCCAGTGGGAACTGCAGCTTATGGCAAAAAGAGCGGGCAATATTCTGGAGGCTGATACGCAAACCCGTGCATCTCTGGACAGACTTATGCACATGGCAGTTCAGGTTCTGGAAAAACTGGGCGCACGGATGATTACGCATATTGAGGCATCCAAAAGATTTGATGCCGGAAATACAGGGCAGCGGCTTCTTTACTGTTTCCTTCCCAAAATGCCCTATTCTCCGGGTTCCTTTACCGAGGCCCAGTTGCGCTGGATCTGCGGTCATTATCCCGAAGATTTTGCCGCTCTGTGCAGAACCTGTCTGCCAAAATGAAACACTCTTTTACAGCCCCTGAAGGTTTTCAAAACCTTCAGGGGCTGACATTTATTTTTTTAAATCAAAAAAATTGAAATTCCGTTGATTGCGTTCTGAACAATTCTGAAATGTTTTTAATGAGAAATTTTTCTTTATTTGCAGATAAGAGAGATATTTTCCTCCTCAGACAGTATTCCGGACATTTCCTTCTTTTGATTATTATTCTTTCTGTATGTGTACATATTATTAATAATAAGGACTGTCAATTTTGTTCATAACTTTTTATTATGTTGATTTTGCTGATTTTTTATGCAAAAGTTTTGAACAATCGATTGTTCAAAACTTTGTCAATAACTCCCGACTTATGAACAATCGAAAAAAAATTGTTCATAAGTCCCGACTTATTGACAGAGTTATTGACAAAGTTTTGAACAATGATCTGCCCGGATATGAACCTCTGACAAAGTTTTGAACAATTCAGGGCAGTGCCCTGTCAAGTCGGGTTTTGTGATTTCATCTGCACGGAACAACCTGATTTTTTTGGAAAAATCCGGTTTTTGGATTATGGCCTTTTCTCTGCTGACAGGGTTTTGCACACTGCCTGCGGATTCTAAATTGCTGACAGGGTTATTGACAAAGTTTTGAACAATGATAAAAAACAGTCTTGGTTTTAAGGCATGAAACGGTATATATATCATAATTTGGGACAAAGAGGGATTCTATGGAAGAAAAGACTGTAAAAACAATGGAACTTGATAACGGGCTGGTTCTGAAGATAATGGATGAATCCAAAAAGCTGGTGGGAGATCGATGGCTGGTCAAATGCGCTTTTCAAATCGATGTTCCGGCAGACTGTGTCAAAAAACAGGAAAACGGGCCGAGTCCGGAAGAGATTCGGGCAGCTTTGGGATCTGCGGTGCGTTTTGAACAGAAAAGGGAACGCAACTTTATCGGAGAGAAAGAAAAAGACGCTGTGTTTGATTCCCTGTGTTCATTTTTTCTGGATACCAACCTTTCCTATCTGGCCCATCCGGAATTCGGGACAAAATTCATTTTGAAAAAATACAGGGAATCTGTCAAAAACTTCCGGACAGGTGCAGGAAACTGATTTTTGTTTTTTTTGAACTTTCATTCCTTTGGGAGATCAAAGGGGAAAGTTTGGATTTCTGCCAGACTTTCCCTTTGGCACTCCGGCAGTTATGTTGATGTGACTGCTCTTCTGTTTTCAGGCTTTTTTGTATCCCCATTTCCGCAGGCATGGGGGATTGCCGGATTTTTTGCGGGCTTGGTATGATTTGACTTGATTTATGGGCAATGATTGTATAAATTCCCTCATATGAAAAAAACGGAAATTTTTCAGCTTCGGAAATATTATTTGGCAGGATTATGGAAAATATAAGAAAAATAATATATTCGGGGTTCTTTTTTCTTGCCGTTCTGATGTGGATGTCTGTGCTGTCTGCGCCGGTTCATGCAAACATCTATATGTACGTGGATGAAAACGGTGTCATGCACTTCACCAATGCACCCACATCCGCGCGTTACAAGCTCTTTATGCGGGGGCAGAGCGATGTGGGAAATTACTATTCCTCTGACAAATTTGATCATTATATTGCCCTGGCCGCAGAAACCTACGGTGTGTCCTTTCCTCTGGTAAAAGCTGTCATCAAGGTGGAATCCAATTTCAATCCCAGAGCAGTTTCCCCCAAAGGTGCACAGGGACTGATGCAGATTATGCCGGATACGGCCAGAATTCTGAAAGTCTATGATCCCTTTGATCCCTGGGAGAATATCATGGGCGGGACCCGTTACCTGCGGATGCTTCTGGACCGCTTTGACGGAAAGCTGAAACTCGCGCTTGCCGGTTACAATGCCGGGCCTCTGAATGTGGAACAGTACAAGGGAGTTCCGCCTTTCAGGGAAACCCAGAATTATGTGGACAGGGTCATCAAATACTACCGGCACATGAAAAACAATTCCTGAATCTGAGAGATTTTTCGCAGAGGACAGCAGCACCAGCCCGCTGCCAGTCAGCATAAGTTTTCGGATATGGCGATTTGGAAAAACCGGATTTTTCCGAAAAATTCGGTTTTTTGAATACCCGATAGTTTTCTTATTTCCCTCCTGCTTTCTCCATCCATCGATCCTCCGGAGGACACATGACCCATGATGAGAAGCTCGCATTGATTGAGCGGTATCTGACTGCCTACAATACCTTTGATATTGAAGGGATGCTGGCAGTCATGCACCCGGATATTGTGTTTAAAAATATATCTGGCGGTGAGGTGAATGCTGCGGCATACGGGAAAGAGGAACTGCGCAGACTTGCCGGGAAGTCAAAAAATTTGTTTGTCTCCCGCAGGCAGACCGTGATGCACTTTGAAGCAGATGAAGATCAGGCATCTGCGGATGTTGCCTTCACAGGTGTGCCTGCCGCTGACCTGCCCAATGGGATGAAAAAGGGAGAAACGCTGAGGCTGAACGGCAGATCGGAATTCCGGTTCAGAGAGGGAAAAATAGTCGAAATTACAGACATTGCCTGAGTTTTTCAGCAGAATTGCCTGCATCAGACGCCAAACATGCCGGTTACGCAAAAGGAAACGGTTCCACATTATGAAAATCACGGATGAAATTTTTCAGGTCGGCGGAAGCGGGCTGACTTCTCCGGAGGACGCGGCCATCTATATGATCTGTTTTGACGGTCATGCCGCTTTGGTGGATGGGGGATGCGGATATGCATCTGACAGACTGCTGGCCAATATCCGTTCTCATGGCATATTGCCGGAAAAGATGCAATGGCTGCTTTTGACCCACTGCCATTTTGACCATACAGGCGGAGCTGCTTTTCTGCGGGAGCATCTGCACTGTCAGGTTGTGATGCACGAATCTGATG
>JAWKPW010000094.1:0-22263 GCA_041390465.1 Desulfobacterales bacterium
GGAAAAATAGATGGGAATAAAGCCGAAACCGACGCCGACAATGATGCTGAAGGCCAGACCCAGTCCCTGAATAAGGGGCATGTACTTGGGATGGTTGGCGCCGAGTGTCTGAAATGCGCTCCAGAAACCGTGGCTGACGTGAATGGCCACCACAATCATGGCAGCCACGTAAAAAATCACATACGTCATATTTTCAAAGGCATTGGACACAATCTGAAAAATGGTGGTGTCTGTTTTGTCCACAAAATGGAAATTGAAGAGATGGACAAGGATGAAACCCAGCATAATGAGACCGGTATAGGGCATGGTCCCGGAGCCCAGCGTCCGTCCCCCGGCCCGTTTGTTCACAGCGTAGCGCACGGGGCGGGCTTTCCAGTTCTGATAAAAAAGCCAAAGACCTGTGCTGATGTGGATAATGGCAAAGGTCAGCAGCCCCCATTCGGCCAGAGTGACAAGCGGCCCCAGAGAATGGAGATGCTCGGCATAACTGTTGAACGCGTCTTTTCCACCGTAGATGGTCAGATTTCCGGCCAGATGTCCGGCCAGAAACGCTGTAAAGCCCAGACCCGTGACGGCCATCATCAGCTTTTTCCCGATGGAAGATCCCAAAGTCCTGGTAATCCAGTTCATTTTTTTTCCTCCGTTTTTGTTGAATTAAACAAAAAATATATAAAGTATATTCCGATGCCGTCATAACCGGTTCCGGTTTTCCGGCAGCAGTATATGCCTGTGGATGAACAGTATTCAGGCTAACATTGTTACCCAATCACAGCATGATTCATGCAGCAGGAAGATGACACTTCAGTAATACTCTGAAATAGAAAAACAATCTGTATTATGATAAACCGGATAAATCGGATTTACAGCTTCATTCCGGCATAAACATAATATTGTTCTTTTGTATTTTTCAAAGTTAATTTGCTGATATTGCTTAATATTAAAAAAAATGACAAATCCGGTTTGTCAAACTGTGTAACAATGTTATCGTTCCCTTTTTATGCAAACAAAGCCCGTCTGTCAAGCACAAAACGTGGCAGCAGAATATATTTTGGATAAAATATTAATATATTTGGATATTTAATTGTGATTAATTTTGTCCGTATTTTTCCCCGATTTGCCTCCGGCTGTGCTGAATGGGATTCGGGTAACAGAATTCCAAAAAATCCCGCGGACTATTCCATATAATTCTCCATCCACCAGGAATCCCAGCCGGTCTGGAGAATCTGTTCACACAACTGCTTTCCGGTTTCAGTCTGTATCCTTCCCAAAACAATGGGAAGCCACTTCCGGGGAGGACGATGACCGATATCCGAGAGAGCCTTTAAATCCAGAATAAAGGCTATCTGATCCGCATCCTTTGCCAGCCTGGCTTCAAGTGTCTTTGCCTCATTGAATTCCCGGATCAGTTCTGCAATGGACGCACCAAAGGGGATGTCCCGCGTGCTGTCCTCAACTGCCCTGCGCTCGTGAGGCGTCACATATTTTTTCTGCACATAGTTCAGGTCTCCGATCCGGGCTTCGGGCAGATCGTGAACCAGACACATGGTGACCAGTTTCAGACGATCAGCTTCGGGCTCCATTTCGGCCATGGCATACGCGATAAAGGTGATCATAAAGGAATGCTCGGCCACGGATTCTTTTCCCGCTCCCAGAAAATGGTAGCCGGACCGGGGAATTTCCTTGAGCATTTTGGCTTCAAACAGAAGATTGGCCACAGAGTGCATGTATCTCTCCTTCTCCAGCATCTTTCTTGACAGGACAAAATTCTTCGTATACCCTAATCGCATGTTTTAATAAATATCTTTCTGACTTTTGCGAAGGTTTGACTTGACTTTGGTATTGTCTTCGTATAGCTTAAAGTCCCTCTGCAAAGGGCAGAGAGAAAACTGACAAAAACTTTATCCTTACTTATTTATTTTCGGAGCGGAGTATATGGATTCTGGCGGCATTGATTTGATACACATCGTCAGCGAGGCAGGGCCCATGGTGCAGTTTGTGCTGCTTCTGCTGCTTTTTTTCTCAGTCACATCATGGGCGATCATTCTGATCAAGTTCTATTATCTGCACAGGGCTTTCAAACAGTCTGACCTTTTCATGGAAGTGTTCTGGGAAAGCAAGGATCTTTCCATAGCATACAAGGAAGCCAAGGTGCTGGAGGGCAGCCCCCTGGCACGGGTCTTCAGTATCGGTTATATGGAACTCAAGAAGCTGGGACAGGCCAATACCCTCAAAGCTCTGGAAAGCGGACAGCCCATGGGCGAACGCTTTTCCGGCACAGACAATGTGAAACGATCCCTGCGCAGGGCCATTGACAGTGAAGTGACCCAGATGACCCAGATGGTTCCCTTTCTGGCCACAGCCGGGAACACCACGCCTTTTATCGGGCTCTTCGGCACAGTCTGGGGCATTATGGAATCCTTCCGGAGCATCGGACAGATGGGATCGGCCAGTCTGGCCGTTGTGGCCCCCGGCATTTCCGAGGCCCTGGTAGCGACAGCCGCGGGACTGGCCGTGGCCATTCCTGCGGTCATTGCCTTCAACTATTTTATGCAGAAAATCAAGGTTATGGATTCTGATCTGCAGAGCTTTGCCGCAGATTTTCTCAATATCATTGAAAGCGACATTCTGCCGCAGAAAGGGAGGAGTTGATGGCCATAGAAACCAACAGCGACCGGCTCATGTCTGATATCAACGTGACGCCCTTTGTGGATGTCATGCTTGTACTGCTGATTATTTTCATGGTTTCCGCACCCATGATGACCCAGGGCGTGGATGTGGCTCTGCCCCATGCTGTGGCAAAGGCCCTTCCCTCTGACCAGGATCAGTTGATGGTGACTGTGGACAGAGACAAACAGATATTCATCAATGATGTGCCTGTGGCCTTGGAAGCTCTGCGGGAAAAACTGGCAAAGATTCTGGAAAACCGTCCCGGAAAACAGGTTTATTTCCGGGGAGATCAGGATGTTTCCTACGGCCTTGCCATACAGGTCATGGCTGAGATCAAAAATGCAGGAGTGGAAAAACTGGGGATGGTGACTGATCCTCTGAAAACCGGGGAATCTGAGAAGAATAAAGAAGATGAAACCTCCTCCCCCAAGAAAAAGAGTTGACAGGATTTATGTACGAAGACATTTCTTTTCGGGGAATCCAAATCCGTTCCCGTGCCTATTATATCACCTATACGGCTTCAGCCATTTTCCATGTGCTGTTTTTTGCCGCGTTCATTTTTATGCCTGAACTGGGCAGACAGCAACATCAGATGCCCCAGTCCATCAGTGTCAGTCTGGTTTCCCTTCCCGGGCCTCCGGAACTCTCCGGTCTCAAAGGCTCTCCGGGGGAAGAGAATAAGGCAGAGACAGCGCCTGCCACTGTGATGGAGGATGACACAGAGGTTGAAGTGCCAAAGCCTCCGGAGCCTGTGCAGCCGGAAGAACCGGAACCTGCTCCCGAACCGGTTCCTGAACCGGAGCCCGAGCCTGCGGAACCCCCTCCGCAGCCGATTGAGCCGGTCATTGAACCCAAAGAGACAGTGGCCATCCCGGATGCTCCGGAGAAAAAGGAAAAGCCGGAAGTGAAACCGGAAAAAAGTGATGCCCCGAAACTGCCGGCAGAGCAGATTGTGACGAAAAAAAGGAATCCCCAGACCCAGAAACCCAAAGATGTGCAGAAGGAAGTGGTGAAACCTGCGGAAGCAAAGCGCAGGGAGGAGGCATCACGATCCGAATCCATCAAAGACGCTGTGGATCGCATACGCCAGAGTGTGGGGAAAAGATCTGCCCAAAGCGGTGCGGGACGTTCCGGAAGCGGCGGGGACGGAGGAAATTCCACTTCCAGAGGAAGACCCGGAGGCGGGCCCGGGGGGGAAATCGGCAGTATATACGGTCAGCAGCTTGCCTACCATATTCAGCAGAACTGGGCTTTTTCCCCCAGTCTGGCCGGGGGACGGAGGGATTTGCTGAGCATTCTGCGCATCACGATTCTGTCGGACGGTCACATAGCGGAAATAGACTTTGAGCAGCGTTCCGGAAACAATTATCTGGATGAATCCGCGTACCGGGCTGTGATGAAATCCGATCCTCTGCCGCCTCCGCCCGGAGGAGCTTCCGAATATACCGTGGGAGTGCGTTTCACACCCGATGGGCTGAATTAGTTCGCGGTATTGTTTGCCGGCAGTCTGAAGCTGTCCGCTGTACGGGCTGTCCGCTATATACCTTTTCAGAAAATGTCTGTCCCCCAAGGTGCCGGGATTTTGAACCCCCTGACAGTTTGAGGGCGAAAGTTTCTTTGTCTCAGGAGGAGATAAACAGCGAAATGAACACAGAGGAGTTTATGAAACGTTTTTGCACCATTTTCGGACTGATGATGCTGATGTTTTTTGCAGATACCGGCATATCACAGGCACAGTACGATTATATTGACATCCGGAACCCGTACCTGCGCAAGATTCCCCTTGCCATTCCGCAGGCCAGAACCTCCCCGGTCTCTGAATTTTCCGTGAAAACTGCGGACCTGCTTTCGGAAAATCTGAATTTTACGGGATATTTCAAAATACTTGACCGGGGCAGTTTTCTCATTGATCCCGCAAATCCGCCTGTGGATCTTCCGGACATCAATTTTGCCAACTGGAACACCATTGGCACGGAAATGCTCATTACCAGTTACGCTATTATTCAGGATGAACTCATTGAGGTGGAATTCCGGCTGTTTGACACTGTCAGGGGCCAGATGCTCATTGGCAAGAAATACAAAGGCTGGACAAGGGATTTGAAGAAAATCGTTCTCCGCTTCTGCAGCGAGGTCATTCACTATCTCACCGGGGACTGGGGCATTTTTGAAAGCCGCATTGCATTCATTTCCAACGGAACCGGAGCAAAGGAACTCTGGATCTGCGATTTTGACGGCAGCAATCCCAGATCTGTCACGCATTCCGGCACCATCACCCTGATGCCGGCCTGGTCTTCGGACGGCAACTGGCTGGCCTATACTTCCTATGAAAAGGGAAAACCGGATCTTTATATCCGGAATCTGGGAAGACAGAGCGGGGCTGTGGTAAACAAAAAAGGGATCAACACCACTCCGGCATGGGTTCCGGGGAAAATGCTGCTGGCTGCCACGCTGTCCTTTGCAGGGGATCAGGATATTTATCTGCTGGGATCTGACGGAAACATGATTCGGAAACTGACAGACAAACGCGGAATTGACACTTCTCCCACATGGTCACCGGACGGCAGCCAGATGGCTTTTGTATCCGATCGGGCAGGTTCCCCGCAGATTTATGTCAAACAGATCAGCTCCGGACGGGAGGAGCGTGTCACCTATGAGGGAAAATACAATACCCAGCCAAGCTGGTCTCCCAAAGGGGACAAAATCGCCTATTCTGCGATTGAGCGCGGAGAAATCAATATCCATGTTCTGGATCTGAAAACCCGTACCCCCATCCGCCTGACCTACAATTCCGGCAGAAACGAATCCCCGTCCTGGTCTCCGGACGGCAGTCTCATTGTTTTCAGTTCCACGCGGGAGGGAGGAGCCAAACTCTATGTCATGAGTGCTGCGGGAACGGATCAGCGCCGTCTGCTTTCTCTGGGCGGCCAGCAGACCAGTCCGGCCTGGTCTGGCCGTGTCACAGGGAACTGAATCCCCTCGGATTTGCTTTCAAATTTCGTTTTATTCCTGCAAATTTCGTGATTCATGACTGAAACACGCAGGGCATTGAAAGCGGTCCGGCACAAGAACCGATCAGTAAGGATATGGAAATATTGCTTGCACACAGGACAGTTGTTCATCTGATGCTGCACATCGCGGTCCCGGCTTTGGCAGCCCGGATGCTGTGCAGAAAGGATTTTCTCCGGGCATGGGGCATTATGCTTGCCACAATGCTTGTGGATGCGGATCATCTTTTTGCGGATCCGGTTTTTGATCCGAATCGCTGCAGCATCGGTTTTCATCCTCTGCACAGTGTCGCTGCTGTCGGCATTTATGCCCTTATGACCTTTGTTCCGCTGTCCCGCAATTTTCGGATCACCGGGCTGGGACTGCTGATTCACATGCTTTTGGACGGGGCCGACTGCCTGTTCATGAAGTAAAGGAATCTTCAAAAAATTTTGATATTTTTCAGGACAGGAACACAGCAGCAAAAAAGGGAATATCCTTTTGGATATTCCCTTATACAATTCCGTCTGGAATTATCAAAAAACTAGACTACGGTGACATTTGTTGCGGAAGGACCTTTGGGACCCTGCTCAACATTGAATGTAACCCTTGCGCCTTCATTGAGTGTTCTGAAACCCGTAGAATTGATTCCGGAATGATGAACAAACACATCCGGGCCGTTTTCCTGCTCGATGAAGCCAAAGCCTTTGCGTTCATTGAACCACTTTACAATACCATTCGCCATTGTGACATACCTCCTTTCCTATAATAATTCTCAAGGTCTTACCTGCAGGTTGCCACACATGTTATGGTATTGCCTTCGGTACAAACCGGTGTGAATAAATAAATCACGCCTTTACTGATTAAATGCAATATAAACTGTTTTTTCAGATTATGCAAGCATTTTTTTGAAAAAATATGGAATATTTTCAAACCGTATGGATGCCCTTTCGAAGTTTTTGCGATTTTTTTGAATATATGCAGAATGTTGAATCTTTAAGGCACTTCGGTCAAAACTTTCGGTTACGGCTTTTTCGGGACAGTGGATCAAATTGGCCGAAAATGCCATCCCTTCCGGGATTCCGGTTTTTTTTGGAATTTTCTGTAACAATTTCAATTTGTTCAAATTTATACCAATTCTCCGTTGAAATCATATTTTGCGGAAGGCAGTGCCGATTCACCGCCGATTTTATGCGGTGCTGTCAGTTTGCTGTGACCCTTGTGCCGTCTTTGTGTCCTTTGCGGTTAAAAAGAACACATGATTTCAAAGGAGAATTGGTATTATTCCCGTCCGGACTCAGCGGACAGCTCAGCTCTTTCAGATCACCGCTCTTCTTTAACTGCCTGAAAACTTTCAATGCGAAGCAAAATCTGAAAATTTCAGAATGAACAAAAACAGATTGCCGCATATCCATGCAGAAGCTGCCGCAGGAAGAAATTTTGTTCATTTCATGGCTTCTCTCACCAGCATGCCCAGTGTCTCCATACCTTTTTCCGTGGCATCTGTGAAGGGGTGGCCGCAGCCGATGCGGATATGGTTGCCAAACTGTCCGGCAGCAGAGCAGACCACTCCGGGCAGAATCGCGATATTGTGATCCAGAGCCCGGCGGTAAATATGCAGTCCGTCCACCTTTGGCGGCAGTTGCACCCAGAGCAGAGAGCCGCCTTTGGGCAGTGCCAGCCGGGTTCCTTCCGGAAAATATTTCTGAATTGCCAGAGCAGTTTTTACCGTATGTTTCTTCAACTGACCCCGAAGAAAACGAAGATGCCGCTCATATGCGCCTTCCGAAAGAAAACGGGCGACAATATGCTGATCCGGAGTGGAAGTGCATACCGTGCTTCCGGCCTTGATCCGCAAAATTTTGTCCCGAAAACGTTTTCCCGCAATTACCCATCCGATGCGGAATCCCGGAGCCAGAGTTTTGGAAAAAGAGGAGCAGGTCAGCACCAGATCTTTTCGGTCAAAGGATTTCATCAGGGATGGCCGGTTTCCCTCATAATACATCTCACCGCAGATATCGTCCTCAATCAGGGGGATTTCCAGCCGATTGAGAAGCTGGACAATGGCTTTTTTCCGCTCATCGCTCATGAGAACCCCCAGGGGATTCTGGAAATTGGGCATAAACAGGCAGGCTTTCACCGGAGTGCTGCGGATGATTTTTTCCAGTTCATCCGGGTCCGCCCCTTCACGGGGATGCGTGGGCACTTCCGCGACCAGCAGCCCCATTTCCCTGAAAAACTGGAGAAAACCGAAATGGGTTGGGCTCTCAATGGCAATGGTGTCTCCAGATTTCAGAATCGAGCGCAGGCACAGGGAAACCGCTTCCATGCATCCTGTGGTGACAACAATGTCCTCGGCACAAATTCCCCCGGGCAGTCCCAAAGTGCGCAGGGCAATCTGTCTGCGCAGTTCCGGATTCCCCTCTGTCAGGGAATAGCGCAGCATGGAAGCCATTTTTTTTCCGGAAATATTTTTGACAATCGCGGAAAGCTGTTTCACAGGAAGCAGTTCCGGGGCAGTGGCTGAGGAGGAAAGGGGCAGCATATCCGGATTGCTGATGTTTTTCAGCACGGAATTGACCATGGCATCCAGTTCCACCTTCTGCGGAGAAACCGGAGCCCGGTCAAAATCCGGGAGGCGCAGATTCCGAAGACTGACCGGGCTTACATAATAGCCGGATTTGGGCCTGGCTTCGATGATTCCTGTGGTTTCCAGTTCCATATATGCCTGATAGACCGTTGAAATGCTCAGGTTCAGTTTTTTGTGCAGATCTCGCACCGAAGGCAGTTTTTCGCCTGCCTGATAAGTGCCGCTGTGAATCTTGGATTCAATTTCCTCTGCCAGTTGCTTGTATCGGAACATGGTGTCTGCTGTTTCCTCCGGATTTTTTCCCTCGCAGAATTCAGGAGCCTCAATGGAAGCCCCGCAGGGCATTAATCTTTACATACGGAATTATTGCACGAAAGGTTTCCGGGTCAGCACTCTCACCTGCCGAATGGCAAAAATTTCCAGGTGACAGGCAGAGTTTGAAAGAACCGGATGTCTGGGAGCAGTTTCTGAACTGATGTGAATTTTAATCTTTGCACCGTATTTTGTCAAAACAAAACTTCGGGGCATTGATGATTGCACGTGCATTTTCGGCCATTCTGCGGTAAAATCTCCCGCATTGAAAAAAAATGCAGGGGAGATTTGCAGATGAATATTCTGATAGTGAAACTCAGTGCCATTGGAGATGTCATACACACCCTTCCGGCTTTGAACGCTCTGCGGGGCCATTATCCCGATGCACGGATTGACTGGCTGATTGAGGAGACTGCCGCTCCTCTTGTGGAAGGGCATGAGGCTTTGGACAGGGTGATTGTTTCCCGGAGAAAGGCGTGGATCAGGGGACTGATCAAAGGCCCCTCACGGCTGGAAAACTTGAAATCCCTGCTTGCCTTTGTGCACAGTCTGCGGGAAACATCTTATGATCTGATCATTGATTTTCAGCAGTTGCTCAAAAGCGGCATTCCGGTCCGGCTGGCAAGGGGAATGCGCAGGGCCGGTTTTGACCGGGGCATGGAGCATATGGAGCACAGCCATCTGTTTCTCAATGAGCGCATCCGGCCGGTCAGCATGGAGATTCACGCTTTGCGCCGGTATCTGATGCTCATAGAGTCCCTGGGCGTTCCGGTGCGGGATCTGGAATACAGAATCCCGGTGCGCACTGCGGAACGGAATGCAGTGGAAGAACTGCTGAGGGGAGCAGGCCGGGGACGTATGCTGGTGGGCATCAATCCGGTGGCCCAGTGGAAGACCAAGCTCTGGCAGAACGAAAAATTTGCCCTGCTTGCGGATCGGCTGATCCGGGATATGGGAGCGGACATTGTGTTTACAGGAGGGCCCGGGGACAGGGAAACTGTGGAGGATATCCGCTCCCGGATGAAGGAAGCATCCCTGAGTCTGGCCGGAAAAACAAATCTGCGGCAGTTGGCTGCCCTGTATGAGAAAAGCGATTTGGTCATTTCCACAGACACAGGCCCCATGCATCTGGCTGCGGCTGTGGGAACCCCTGTTGCGGCTCTGTTCGGCCCCACCGCGCCCTGGCGAACCGGCCCCTTTGGATGGGGCCATGAGATTGTGCGCACCGGAGTCAGATGCAGCCCCTGCTGCAAACGGCGGTGTTCACAGGGGGATGGTGTCTGCATGAGCGGCATTCAGGTTTCTGATGTGCTGGATGCGGTGCGGAAGATAAGGACCAGGACAGGGGTTTAGGCACTGGGGGATTTGGGAATGGGTCAGATCCGTCCTCAGTTCCCATCCCTGAGATCTTATGCTGATTCGCCATTGATCTGAAACATAAGTTTTTCAGAAAAACCGGATTTTTCCGAAAAATCCGGTTTTTTGAACACACGAAAACCTCCTTTTTTCCTGCTTGCAAGTATCTTTTCATTGGAGAATCGGTATGATACCGATTCTCCAGTTGATCCAGTATTGCGGTTCCGTCTGTGCAAAAAACCGCTCCGCCCATTTTTTGCACTCCTCCGGATCATTCCGTGACAGTGTCAAATCAATCGAGAATTGTTATTATACCGATTCTCTGTTGAAAATATGCATAGGAAACACACCCATGTCCTTCTCAGGAGGGGATTTTCAGAAAATCAGTGGCGATTTGGCAGAATACCGAATCGCCGTTGATTTTGTGCAGTGCTCGCAGGTTTTTTGTGACCGTTGTGCCCTCCCCCGTGTCCTTTTGCGGCAAACAAATCCGGCGGAAAAAGCATGGTTTCAAAGGAGAATCGGTATTATTCTCCTTCCCCGGTGTCCGGCATCTCCCGGTATCCGCATTCCCTGTTCAGACAGGCCAGATAATTTCCTTCTTTTTTGCTGCTTTTTTCCACCAGAAAAGGGGCTCCGCACCGGGGGCAGGGCCGGTTTGCGGGTTTGTCCCATATGGCGAATTTGCAGTCCGGAAAGCGGGAGCATCCGTAAAAGATATTACCGCGTTTGGAGCGGCGTTCGGTGATCTGGCCGGTGCAGCCCGGTTCCGGGCAGGGTACACCTGTAGACCGTCCTCCCTCCGTGATGCTGGCTGACTGGGTGTTTTTGCACTCGGGATATCCGGTGCAGGCCAGAAAGGTGCCGTATTTTCCCCGTTTCATGGTCATGGGTTTTCCGCAGAGTTCACAGGTTCTGCTCACAGTTTCTTCGGTTTCGGTTTCCAGAATCTGCAGAGAGCCTTTTTCGTCCCGCACATAATCCCGGCTGAAACTGCAGTCCGGGTATCCGCTGCAGGCCAGGAAATGGCCGTTTTTTCCCATCTTGATCCGGAGTTCTTTGCCGCATTCGGGACAGGCCAGCCCGGTCTCCAGTCCCACACCCTTGACACTGAGCATTTCCTCGGCGGCTTTTTCCAGTTTGTCCTGAAAGGGGGGGTAAAAGCGGTGCAGAATATCCGCAGCATCCATTTCTGCGGACTCGACCCGATCCAGTTCATCCTCCATGCGGGCTGTGAAACTCACACTGAAGATATCGGGAAAGGTCTGGACCATGAGATCATTGACAATGAATCCCAGTTCACTGGGCCGGAAATATCCTTTGACCAGTTCCACATATCCCTTGTCCCGTATGGTGGAAAGAATGGCGGCATAGGTGCTGGGCCGTCCGATGCCGTTTTCTTCCAGTTCCTGAACCAAAGATGCCTCGGAAAAGCGGGGCGGCGGCTGGGTGAAGTGCTGCCTGGGTTCCATCTGATTCAGATGCAGAAGCTGGCCCTGGGAGAGTTCCGGAAGGGTTTCCTTTTTTCCCTCGTCCTCATCCTCGGAAAGATAGAGAGCCCTGCATCCGGGAAAACGCACCACAGACCCGGAGGCCGAAAATTCGCAGGTTCCCATTTTCACCGTTACAGAATGGGTGTCTATGAGCGCGGGCTGCATTTGGGAGGCCACAAAGCGTTTCCAGACAAGGGTGTAAAGAGCCAGTTGATCTGCTGTGAGAAAGGAGCCCACCTTTTCCGGTGTGTTGAAAACAGAAGTCGGACGGATGGCCTCATGCGCATCCTGCACCTTTTTTTTGTTTTGGAAAAAACGGGGCTTGTCCGGTGCATATTCAGGGCCGAACTGCTCTGCTATGATCCGCAGAGCCTCGTTTGCAGCCTCAGGAGCGATTCGGGTGGAGTCGGTGCGCATATAGGTGATCAGACCGGCGGGCTCTCCGGATTCCAGATCCACCCCTTCATAGAGTTCCTGTGCGACACTCATGGTTTTTTTGGCGGTGAAGCGGAGTTTGCGGATGGCCTCCTGCTGCAGTTTGCTGGTGGTGAAAGGGGGAAGGGGATTGCGTTTTGCTGTTTTTTTCACCACTTTTTCCACGCGGGGAGTTTGCCCCTCCATCTCGTCCACCAGGGCTTTTGCCTCAATTTCATTGGGAATGCTTATTTTTTTTCCATTCCTGCGGACAAATTTTGCGGCAAATATCTGTGCATCGGCAGTGCGCAGATGGGCAGTCAGGCTCCAGTATTCCTCAGGCTCAAAAGCCTGGATGGCTCTTTCCCGTTCACAGATGATGCGCACAGCCACAGACTGCACCCTGCCTGCGCTGAGTCCGTTTTTGACTTTTTTCCACAGCAGCGGGGATATCTGGTACCCCACAAGCCGATCCAGAATTCTGCGGGCTTTCTGAGCTTCATATTTATGTGCATTGAGTTCCAGGGGGGCGGACATGGCCGAGAGAATGCCGTTTCTGGTCAATTCATGGAACAGAACCCGGTGAAACCGCCTGCCTTTTTTTTTCAGAACTTCGGCAGTGTGCCAGGCAATGGCCTCGCCCTCCCGATCCGGGTCAGGAGCCAGATAGATATCCTCGGCTTCACCGGCCATTTTTTTCAGATCCGAAATCACTTTCTGCTTTCCGGGGATATTTTTGTACATTGGATTGAAATTGTTGTCAATTTCAATGCCAAGCTCTTTGGACGGCAGATCTTTGATATGGCCGACTGTCGCAGCCACCTGATAATCATTTCCCAGATATTTTTTGACGGTTTTGACTTTTGTGGGGGATTCCACAACAACAAGGCCTTTGCTCACAATACACAATCCTTATAATTATAATTTGAAAACATGGAGAATGGATAACTGACAGGAGGCACAGGGAATCAACAGGCTGGCCATTATCCGCTGCTCATTCTCCATTATCAATTTTCCATTCTCCTTTTTTCATTTATTGTTAATGCGAATTAATACCAATTCTCCATTGAAACCATGCTCTTTTTAACCGCAAAGGACACGAAGATGCACAAAGTTCACAATAAACTGAAAGTATTGTATAAAATTGGCGGTGAATCGGCACTGCCTTCCGCAAAGTATGGTTTCAATGGGGAACCGGCATAACAGTCAGATTCCGCCAGGATTTGACAACTTTTTCAAAGTTGTCAAATCTTGCATGAACAGGATGAGCTTTTCCTTTGCCCCTTTCTTTCGGAGAGGGCAAAGGAGAGATTTCTTCAGCAGTCATCCTAACTGATGTTACGCTTCCCTGTCACACCGGCGAAAGTCGGCATCCGGAATCTCCTGAAATTACCGGTTTCCGGCTTGCGCCGGAATGACGGGGCAGGAGACTTTCCGGTCATTCCGGAGAAAGTCTGCAGCCGCAACTGCTTAATATTGCCGGATTTCCGCTTATGCCGGAATCACGGTGAAAAAGACGGCGCAACATCGGTTTTTAATTCGGATTGTTACTGTCTTCCGGTTTTTTCCATGTCCAGGGAGAAAAGTTTGCCGGGGGTCTGGACAGCAAGGCCCTTCAGCTCCAGTTGAAGAAGAAGGGAGGCCAAAGGGCCCGGATCAAGGGAAAGTTTGCGCACCAGTTCATCAATATGCACAGGATTGGAGCCCAGGGCATTGAAGACTTTTGCCTCATCGGCAGTAAGAGGAGGCAGTTTTGCCGGCTGCTTCTCCCCCGGAAGATGCTCCTGTGTGATATGGAAACGGAGTGCATGCGCAATTTCTTCGGCAATATCCTGTGCATTTTCCACCAGTTTGGCTCCCTGTTTGATAAGTCCGTGGGGGCCTGCACTTTGAAAGGATCGGATATTGCCCGGAACAGCAAACACCTCCCTGTCCTGCTCAGCCGCCAGACGTGCGGTAATCAGGGAACCGCTTTTGCGTGATGCCTCCACCACCACTGTTCCCAGAGACATGCCGCTGATAATGCGGTTGCGCACCGGAAAATGGTGGGGCTCAGGCTCGGCAGACAGGGGAAATTCGCTGATGACCGCGCCGGACCCGCTGATGCTGTGAAACAGTTCTTTGTTTTCCGGAGGATAGATGCGCTCCAGTCCGGAACCCAGAACCGCTATGGTTTTCCCTCCGGCCTCCAGTGCCGCCCTGTGCGCGGCTGTGTCAATGCCTCTGGCCATGCCGCTGACAATGCTTATGTTCATGGCGGCCAGTTCTCTGCACAGATGCCGGGTGGCAAAAATTCCATAGGATGTGGGATTCCGGGTTCCCACCACTGCAACGCAGGCATTGGAGCGGATCAACTGTCCTGAGACATAGAGAAAAGGGGGAGGATCAGGAATTTCCCGCAGAAGATCCGGATAATCCGGGTCATTCATGGTGACAATCCGGTACTGTTTTTGGATGATGTTTTCCAGTTCCCGGATCACTGCCGGGGCGGGTTTCTGAGATTTGACGGCCAGGGCCAGACGATCCGAAATCCCCTCTGTTTGCGTGAGTTCCCCGCAACTTGCATTCAGCACAGCCTCAGGGGTCTGAAAGCGGTTCAGCAGACGTTTGAACAGATGGTTGCCAATGCCGGGCACGCTTCGCAGGACAAACCAGGGCAGGAGCCGATCTTTGCATTTTCCGGGGAATTCCCCGGAAAATTCTTTCTGCACAGACTGAATCACTTGCCGCTTATCTTTTCTTTTCCAGTCTCTGCCAGGCCAGCAGAATGGGGCTGGCCACATAGATGGAGGAATAGGTTCCAACCCCGATGCCCACGAGCAGGGCAAAGGCAAAATCATGAATAATGCCTCCGCCGAGGACAAAGAGGGCCAGCACCACAATCAGCGTGGTTCCGGAGGTGAGAATGGTGCGGCTGAGGGTTTCGTTCACACTCCGGTTGATGAGAATATCCAGAGGCTCTTTGGTGAACTTTCTCAGATTTTCCCGTATGCGGTCAAAGACAATGATGGTGTCATTGAGGGAATAACCGATGATGGTCAGCAGCGCGGCAATGATGGGCAGGGAAAACTCCTTGTCAAAAAGGGAGAATGCCCCAACCGTGATGGTGATATCATGGATGAGGGAGACAACCGCTCCCATCGCGTATCTGAGCTGCAGGAACCAGAACAGGACAAGGGTGACAAGCAGGGCAGTCAGGATCAGAAAGGGAATGCTGATATGGAGCAGAGAAAAGATCCAGACAGTTCCGATAAGTGCTGCTGCAACCACGCCGCTGATCATCCATTTGAGCTCAAAGCGCCCGGAAATATAGATGGCTATCATGAGCAGAGTGTAAAACATCGCAAACAAAGCTTTTTCCCGCAGGTCCTTTCCCACCTGGGGACCGACCATCTCAATTCTTCGGATATCCACATCACTTTGTGCGTATTTTTCAATCAGGGGCCGGTACTGCTCGGCCTGTTCTTTTCCCAGAAGAGAGATCAGGGTTTTTCCAAATTCCTCTGCGGGAATGTCTGTTTCGCTTTGGAGAGGTTTCAGTTTTTCCCCCAGGGTTTCCGGCAGTCCGCCCTGAATCATTTCCTCGATACTGTCTTCGGTGAGGCGGAAAAAGGGTTTGATGCCGGTGGCACTGCGCAGATCCTGTGTGAGTTTTTCAGCAAAGTCCTCTCCTGTGTCCTCAGACAGATCGGTACGGGCCAGATATTCATGCTCTTCCCTGTCTCCGAAGGACTGGATAGAGGCATTGGCAATCCCCGCTTCCGCCAGTCCCTTTTGGATGTCCGCAATGCTTACCGTGTCGGCAAAGCGTACCTGGATAACGGTTCCTCCGGCAAAATCAATGCCGTAACGGGGGCCGCCTTTGACCATGAGCAGGACAATGCTGCACAAAATCAGCAGACCCGAGAAAACATAGGCCAGTCTGCGTTTTCCGATAAAATTGATATTGATATCCGGTCTGACAAATTCCATGCGCTCAGCTCCTTTCCCCTATGCTCAGTTTCTTCATGCGCATGTTGAGCAGTAAATAATCAAATACGATTCTGGTGACAAAAAGGGCAGTGAACACACTGGAAATAACACCCAGGCTGAGGGTTACGGCAAATCCCTTGACCGGGCCGGTGCCGAACTGGAACAGAACCAGAGCGGCTATCAGCGTGGTGACATTGGCATCCAGAATGGTGAGAGCAGCCCGGTCATAGCCCGCGCTCACAGCCGAATGCATGGATTTGCCCAGTTTTTTCTCTTCCCGGATGCGCTCAAAAATGAGCACATTGGCATCCACTGCCATGCCAATGGTGAGAATGATGCCTGCGATGCCCGGCAGCGTAAGGGTGGCCTGAAAAGCGGCCAGTCCTGCGGCGATGAGCAGAATGTTGAGAATCAGGGCAGTATCTGCAATAAAACCGGCCGTGCTGTAATACAGCACCATGAAAATGACCACAAGCACACCACCGACAATCATGGAGAACAGTCCCTTGCGGATGGAGTCGGTTCCCAGAGACGGGCCCACAGTGCGCTCTTCCAGCACAGTCACAGGCGCGGGCAGAGACCCGGCCCGGAGCACAATGGCCAGATCACTGGCCTCCTCCATGGTGAAATTTCCGGTAATCTGTGCCTGTCCCCCGGCAATTTTCTCCTGTATCACAGGAGCGGAATAGACTTTTTTGTCCAAAACAATGGCCAGGCGTTTTTTCACATTCTCTCCGGTGATTTTTTCAAACAGCCGTGCTCCCTTTTTGTCAAACACAATGGAGACATGGGGCTCATTGTACTGGGAGTCGATCTGCACCCGTGCATCTGTAAGATAGGCTCCGGTCAGAACGGTTCGTTTTTGCACCAGAAAGGGGGTTTTCACTTCCCGGCGGGTGCGGGGATCGGTCTGAATCTGATAAAGCAGCTCGGTTCCCGGAGGAGCCCCGTCCTGCTCGGCACGGGCCGGATCATTGGTTTCATCCAGAAGTTTGAATTCCAGCAGAGCGGTGCGGCCGATAAGCTCCTTGGCCCTCTGGGTGTCCCGTATGCCCGGAAGCTGGATCAGGATGCGGTTTTCCCCCTGGGTGCGGATGTCCGGCTCACTGACACCGAACTGATCAATGCGGTTGCGGATGGTTTCCAGCGCCTGGGCAGAGGCCATTTTTTTGATATGTTCTGTCTCCTCATCCGGCAGATCCATAAGAAGCTGCAGCACACCGTCAGATTCGGAACGGGAAACCATGCGCAGATTGGGGAACTCTTTATCCAGAATTTTGTCAACATCCCCGGATTTGTCTGAAGCCAGTTTTGCGGATATCTGCCGGCCTTCCGCCAGATCCAGCTCGGTAAAGGGAATGTGTTCGGCTTTCAGCAGATCCCGCATTTCCTGCACCATGCGCTCCAGCGTGCTTTCCACAGCCTTTTCTGTGTCTACCTCCAGCACCAAGTGCATTCCGCCCTGCAGATCAAGTCCCAGGTTGATTTTTTTGTGCGGCCATATCTTGGGTGAGAAGGTGGGAAGGATGCAAACAACGGCCGCTGCAATCAGCACAGCGACAATCCCCACCCTGAATGAAAAATTCTTCAATGCCATATCCCTTTCTTCAAAGGGCAGGGGCAGATGCAGCAGATGCATCAAATGCCCGTGAACTGCGAGGGCTCCGCGACATCAGACACCGGCCCCTGCACCCTTGATTACTCTTTGGTTTTCAGTTTGTCCTTGGATTCCAGAGCCGGTTTCTGATTCATCAGGCTTGCCACATATCCGCGCCCCACTTTGATCCGGACTTTGTCTGCAATTTCCAGGGAGACGGTTTCCTCATCCAGGGTCACAATCTGTCCCAGAATGCCGCCGCTGGTCATAATGCGATCCCCTTTTTTCAGATTGTTCACCATTTCCCGGTGTTCTTTTGCCTTTTTCTGCTGGGGACGGATAAGCAGAAAATAAAAAATCACAAACATCAGAATCAGGGGGACCAGAGAGGCAAAGCCTCCGGCTGCTCCTCCCGGAGCTGATCCATCGGGTGCGCCCATTGCATAAACGATATCCACCAAAACAAAACCTCCTTATCTTAAGTTGCCTTTGTCACTGCACTGCGAAACAAAACGCGTTTGTATACTGTATATGCGGACGTTCGTCAAATATTTTCTTTTTCCGCACGCTCTGCCTGTCACGGACTGCCGGAATCCTCTGCTGCCGGAATCCAAAGGGTTTCCCCGTCAAAGCGCACGTGCCGGATATTGTCATAATCAATCCGGCTGAACAGATCCAGAACATGTCCCATGTTGAAAACCGCAATCCTGCTCAGAGGCTGAATGACATTCAGCTCCGGCTCCAGCTTTCTTTCCCGCAGATTGTAGATATAAACCATTTTCTCGGAAAATTTCAGAATTCTGCCCACCCCGGAGCTGCGTCCGGGTGACAGGGGTTCATCAGCCGAGGAATCCAGGATGATCCCCCGGGTCTGAAAATATTCTTTCAGAAATTGAAAATGGATATTCCATATATTGTCTCCGGTGCGAACCACATAAATGCCGTACATATCCGGAGTTTCCTCCGGAAACTGTCTGCGCATCAGCGAATTTTCCAAATCATCTCTGCGGATGCGCAGGGAAAGGAGTTTCTGCCGGATAGATTCTCTGACAGCTTCCTCCATGCCCGGAAGTTTTTCATATTCCTCTGTTTTCTGCACCGTGTTTTTCCATGCGTCATAACCGGAAATCAGGTTCCGGAGTCCGGCCCTCTCCTTTGCCATTTTCCGAAACTCTGCCGGAGATTTGCCTTCGGGAGATTTCAGTCTGCTGTCGAGTTCCTGAAAACGGGACAGGGATTTCTCCAAAGCTGCAAAAAGCTGTTTCTGCTCCTCTTCCGTGATTTCAGGGGAAAGGCTCAGGCCCAGCAGTCTGCCCAGTTCCCTTTCCATGGCTGCTTTTCTGCGGACAAATTCTTCCGTCTCCCCGTGAATCTTCTGCCGGAGATCTTCGGATTCAAGGAGATTGCGGTAACTTTCCATGTCATTCACTGTCTGCACATAGGTCTGCCAGTCACTGAGCAGACTGCCGAGTTCCTCATATTCACGGAGCTTTTGTGCAATGCTGTTTTCCGTTTCACTGTCCGGAGTCTGACTCAGTTTCATCTCCAGTTCCCGGAAACGGTTTTCAGCCTCTTTGACTTCAGTGTACAGTTTTTCCAGCCGATCCGCCTTTGTCTGTTCAATGGAATAGGGAATTATATCCTCCTCGGCAATGCCTCCGCTCTGCACGCGGATTTTGCTGAGAATCTCCTTCATGGGAACCGTGTTTTCCCCAATACGCAGGGTTTCATCCTCTCCTGCGATCATGTCCACGCCTCTGTCCATCCCGTATTCCGCTTTTCTTCTGTCCATGAGTTCCTGAAATTCCTCATCATCTTCCCTGTATTGAAGAAGATTTTCCGGTTCATCCGCAGCAGGCGGCTGTTCAGAAACAGAAGAAGGCGGCACAGGTTCCGGGGCCAGAGGCTTTGAAACCGGCTGCGGAGGAGGGGAGGCCGTCTGACGAAACCGGGGCAGAAACCGGTATCCTGCCAGAACAATAACAAAAAGAGCTGCTGCGATCATAACAGTGCGGATCACTGTCAGCGATCTGTCATTTTTCCCTTGCATACCTCCTCCTTTTTTCAGAGTGGGACTGGCTCCTCCGGAACTTTACTGCTTGCTGACGATCCGGCTTTCCCTGGGCAGCATGTCCGCATCCCCCTCAATCCGGATGCTGATTTCCCGGCGCATTTCCAAGTCGAGGATTTCCTTGCGTTTTTTGTTCAGCAGATAATCGGCCACATCCGGAGGCACGGTTCCCAGCACACTGCTGATCCCCTCCTTGAGGGTCTCCAGTTGGAGTTTGCGGAGAAAGCCCAGAGCCTGCGTCTCGGCAGATGGCAGCAGCCCCTTGCCCCGGCAGTGTTTGCAGGGAAGATAGGAACCGTATTCTATGGAGGGACGTATGCGCTGCCGGGAGAGTTCCAGGAGCCCGAATTTGGATATCCGGCCAATCTTTGTCCGTGCCTTGTCCGCCTTCATATGGGTTTTGAGGGCCTTTTCCAGTTCCAGTTTGTGTTTGATGTCCCTCATGTCAATAAAATCAACCACAATCAGACCGCCCAGATCCCGAAGCCGCAACTGACGGGCAATCTCCTCGGCTGCCTCCAGATTGGTGGCAAAAGCGGTCTGCTCCACGGATTTTTTGTGGGTCCCCTTGCCGGAGTTGACATCAATGGCCACCAGAGCTTCGGTCTGGTCAATGACCACGGATCCGCCGGATTTGAGTTCCACCCGGTTTTCAAATATCCTGGCAATCTGCTCTTCCAGATCAAATCTGGCAAAAATGGGACCCGGTGTCTGGTGCAGTTTTACAATCTGCGTGTGTTTGGGCGAAATGATGTTGACAAAATCCCGGACTTCGTGGTGAACCGCCTCATCATCAATGACAATTTCATCCACTTCAGGGGTAAAATAATCCCGTATGGAACGCAGCACCAGATTCCGTTCCTTGTAAAGAAGAGCCGGTGCATCCTCTCCTATCCCCTTCTTGCTGATGTTGATCCACAGGCGCAGCAGGTAGCGCAGATCTTTGGCCAGATCGGTCTTGGTGCAGCCGGAACCTGCGGTGCGGACAATCAGTCCGAACCCGGGGGGGATTTTCATTTTTTCCACCATTTTCTTGAGACGTTCCCGCTCCTCTTCTTTTTCGATCTTGCGGGATACGCCCACATTGCTGCTGCCGGGCATGAGCACGATATAGCGTCCGGGCAGGGAAATATAAGTGGTCAGCATGGCCCCTTTTTTCAGGATGGGATCCTTGGTGACCTGCACCAGAATTTCCTGCCCGCGTTTGACAATGTTTTTGATGGACTGATCGCCTGAAGGTGTATCCAGAAAATAATCCGGATGGATTTCCTGCTTCTGCAAAAATCCGTGACGTTCCGCACCGTAATCCACAAACACGGACTGCAGACCGGGTTCAATGCGGGTGATGATTCCCTTGTAGATGTTTCCGTGGGTGATTTCCCGGGCAGCATTTTCAATGTGAAATTCTTCGAGTTTGCTGTCTGTGACTTTGGCAATTCTGCACTCTTCCGGGTCAACCGCGTTGATGAATATTTTGCTGCTCATATAAAAATGTTGTTTTCCTTTATAAATATCTGTATATTATAATACCACAGCTTCTTAGGAGAATATGCAATTGCGGGGAACAAGTCAAATGATTTCTGAGTCCTGCATGAACAATCCCGGAGCCCTGTTTGATAAGATTCCGGATTGACAGATTTTTCAGATAGTATCAGATAAATGAATTTCACTGTCCCGGAAAGGCGGTCACTTTGGGAATACCCTTTTTTCCTGTCATGCCAGAACAACCCCCTGTCCGGCACATACCCTGAAAAGGCGGCAGTTTTGAAAATATCCCTTTCTCACCGGCTTTGTGTTTCAGAGATGCCGGAACAGATAAAGCAGACAGTCAGACAGTCTCTGCGGTTCCGGAATCCCAAATGGGAGGAAAACGACCGTCTGGGCCGCTGGAACAGAAATACGCCGGAGATGCTGTATTTTTACAAAGAAAAAGGAGACACTCTGATTCTTCCGCGCGGGTATGTGCGTCAACTCATTCTTTTGTGCAGAAAGCATGGCATTTCCCATGAAATAGAAGATCAGAGGCGGATGCTGCCGGAAAAGGAGTTTTTCTTTGCCGGCACGCTCAGGCCATTTCAGGAAAAAGCCGCGCAGGTTATGCTTTCCAAAGAATTCGGAACCCTGAGTGCGCCCACCGGCAGCGGAAAAACTGTTATCGCTCTTTACATGATCGCACAGCGCCGCCAGCCCGCTCTGGTGGTGGTTCACACCAAAGAACTGGCCTTTCAGTGGCAGGAGCGCATTGAAAATTTTCTGGGAATTTCAGCGGAAGAATGCGGGTTCATCGGTGACGGCAAAAAACGGATCGGGGAAAAGATCACGGTGGCCATGATTCAGTCTCTGTACAAATGTGCGGAGGAAATTTCCCCGCATATCGGCTATCTTGTTGTGGATGAATGCCACCGCACACCCAGCCGCACCTTTACGGAGGCGGTTTCCGCGTTTGATGCCCGCTACATGCTGGGACTGACAGCCACACCCTGGCGCAGGGACAAACTGTCCCGCCTGATTTTCTGGCATCTGGGGGATGTGCATCACACCATTGAAAAATCCGGGCTGGTGGAAAAGGGGCATATCCTGGAGGCAGAGATTGTGGTGCGGGAGACCGAATTCAAACCCTATTATGATCCGGTGCGGGAATATGCCAAAATGCTGTCGGAACTCACTGCCGATGACGAGCGCAACCGCCTCATAGTCGCAGATGCCGCGCAGGAGGCCGCATCAGGCAGCGGAGTGTGTCTGGTTCTTTCCGACCGGAAAAAGCACTGCGAAACTCTGCAGACCCTGCTGAAGTTCCGGCACGGCA
>JAWKPW010000095.1:0-22049 GCA_041390465.1 Desulfobacterales bacterium
AGGGATCATCGTCGGCATTTCCCGGATAACTCCCGGCTTCGATTTCACTTTTGTTGCTGTAGCCGTCTCCGTCCGAATCCAGTTCCGCTACAGAGGTAATGGCCGAAGCACTGCGGCCCTTTGCCAGATAATCCCGGCCATAGGGATTCAGAGTTTCGGCAATATCGCCGCTTTCATCATAACCATAGCTATGATGACACCACTGGCAGCTTCCCATGCTGATCCACTGCCCCGGCTTTTTCTCATATTTCCCGCCTGTATGGCACAGCGCGCAACTGTCCACCTTGCTTCCGGCTTTGTCAGGCCAGACACTTAGAAATACGTTTGAATCCGTATCTCCCATATGGTGATAGGCGGCCGGTGCAGCGGCTGCCCACAGCAGAAACACCATGCTGATTCCCGCAAAAAACGCTCTTCGCATACATCCTCCTGTCTGAAAAATTGGCGGTTACGCAATTCGGCATAAATTTTCGGATACAGTGTTTTCCGAAAAACCGGATTTTTCCAAAAAATCCGGTTTTTTGAATATCCGAAAACCTCCTTTTGGGGAGTTATAAGTAAGATGTTTTCTCTTATATGGGAAAGAAAGGAACAAATCAACAGAAAAAAAACGAAAAACAGCATGGTGGGAAGAAGCGGGATCTCTGCCCGCCATTTCGTGCACAAATAAAACGATGCTTCCCCTGCTTTGGTTTTATATCTGAAAAATCAGATATGGCAGAGATCCGTCAGTGCGGAAACCTATGCTGTCCGAAAATTCTTTAACGACTTGTTATAAGAAAATGTTTTTCTGATTTTCAGAAGGAAACGGCGGGCTGATTTCGGAAATCGGCAAACAGGGGCAGACAACTCACCAGGATTTTCCGGAGAGAAAATTGCAGGGCTTATTTTTGTGATACGAGTCTCTGCTCGTTATTCCCCGGGGGCCACAGTCCTTTTTCTTCCAGAACCGATTTCAATGTCCTGAGTGCCTCATTGCCGGCAGGTACACCGCCGTAAACAAAGGTCTGAAAAATCACTTCCGCAATTTCTTCCGGTGTGCAGCCCACATTCAAAGCGGCCTGAATGTGCAGCCGCAGTTCCTCTGTGCGGGAGAGCACCGTAAGCGCTGCAACCGTTATCAACTGCCTGGTTTTGTGGGGTATCTTCTCTCTGGCATACATCCGGCCCGTGATGAACAGAGAAAGATCTTTTGCCAAATCCCTGTCAAATGCTTTCCAGAGTTCATAGGGTTTTTCCTCTTTGACACCCGCAAAATAAAGTTGCGCGGTATGTTTTGTCTTTTCCGCAAGCTGCTTATCCGGCATGTCACCTCCGTTTCAGAAATACGCTTGTTCAGGTTTTCAGATATTCCCGGTTCTTATGCTGTTATACCGACTCGCCATTGAAACCATGCTTTCTTTTAACCGCAAAGGACACCAAAGAGGGCACAAGGGGCACAGCAAACTGACAGCACTGCACAAAATCAGCGGAAAATCGGTATTATCTAAAAAAATCGAGAAATTATACCAATTCAGTATTGAAATTATACTTTGCGGAAAGCAATCCCTGCAAAAGGCAATGCTGCACACAGTGCTGTCAGTCCATTGTGACCTTTGTGCCATCTTTGTGTCCTTTGCGGTTAAAAAAAGCATTATTTCAATGGAGAATTGGTATGATTCTCTTTCGCTGTCATTTCAGTTCCAATGCTTTCAGGCAGTTCCGCAGACCGGCTTTCTTCGGCATGACAGCAATGCCGTTTGCCTGAAAAACAAGGACTGCCAAACGGAAAATCCGGCAGTCCGTCCGAAATCATCTGACTGTCCCAGATTCTCAGCTTGGGACTCTGCAATGGTGTGACAGCATGACGCAGTCTGAAGGGTTCAGTCTTGCAGTTTTTGCCTTACTGAACAGATTCCGAATCGCCCCCTGCTGTTTTGCGCACCTTCAGGGACAGCTCCCGCAACTGGACTTTGGAAACCTCAGAGGGGGCATTGGTCAGCAGACAGGTGGCCTTCTGGGTTTTGGGGAATGCGATCACCTCCCGGATGGAGGATTCCCGGCAGAGCAGCATGACCAGCCGATCCATGCCAAACGCGAGTCCGCCGTGAGGCGGCGCTCCGGATTCCAGTGCTGAAAGAAGAAAACCGAATTTTTCCTCATATTCCGCAGGTTCCATTCCCAGAGTTTTAAAGATTTTCCGCTGCAGATCCATCTGATGAATGCGGATGCTGCCTCCCCCGATTTCAAATCCGTTGAGCACCAGGTCATAGGCTCTTGATTTCACAGCACCCGGATCGCTTTCCAGTTTGTCATAGTCGGTTTCAAAGGGCGCAGTGAAGGGATGGTGCAGGGCCTGCCAGCGTTTTTCCGTTTCATCGTATTCAAACATGGGAAAATGCGTAACCCAGGTGAATGCAAAAGCATTCTCATCAATCAGTCCCAGCCGCTTTCCCAGATGATTGCGCAGATTGCCCAGACTTTCATTGACCACTTTGGGCATATCCGCACCAAAAAGAATCAGATCCCCCGGCTCCATTTTCAGACGTTCTGCCATAGCAGCCTTTTCTCCGTCTGAAAAGAACTTGGCAATGGGGGACTGCCAGCCGTCGTCTTTGACCTTGATCCAGGCCATGCCTTTGGCACGGTAAATGGCAACAAACGCTGTGAGATCATCGAGTTCCTTGCGGGAAAAGTCCATGCAGCCTTTGGCATTGATGGCCTTGACAATGCCCCCTTTTTTCACCACATCGGAAAAGACCTTGAAACCGGAACCGCCCACAATATCGGAAATGTCAACCAGTTCCAGACCGAAACGGATATCCGGTTTGTCCAGACCATAGCGGGCAATGGCTTCGTCATAGGTGAGGCGGGGAAAAGGCGGCTGCAGATCCACATCCAGCACGGTTTTGAAAACATGCCGGATCATTCCCTCAGATACAGCCATAATATCCTCTTCGCCGATAAAGGACATTTCCATATCAATCTGGGTGAATTCCGGCTGCCGGTCTGCCCTCAGATCCTCATCGCGGAAACAGCGCACAATCTGATAGTATCTGTCAAAGCCGGAAATCATGAACAACTGCTTGAACAACTGGGGCGACTGGGGCAGCGCGTAAAAGCTGCCCGGATTGACCCGTGAGGGAACCAGATAGTCCCGCGCACCTTCGGGTGTGCTTTTGGTCAGAAACGGGGTTTCAATATCCAGAAAGCCCTGTGCATTGAGAAACTCTCTGACTGCCGCGCCTGCTTTGTGCCGGAGAATGAGGTTTTTCTGGATGCCGGGCCGCCGCAGATCCAGATGCCGGTGCTTCAGGCGGAGATTTTCGGAAATGTCAATCCGATCTTCAATCATAAAGGGCGGCGTTTCGGCTGTATTGAGGATTTTCAGTTCTGTCACCATGACCTCAATTTCACCGGTTTTCAGATTCGGATTGATCATCCCGTCAGGACGCGCTTCCACAATGCCCCGCACGGCAATCACGTATTCACTGCGGATCACATGGGCTTTTTCATGAACAGCCTGATCTTTTTCCGGATTGAACACCACCTGGGTGATGCCCTCCCGGTCTCTGAGATCAATGAAAATAACCCCGCCATGATCCCTTCTTCTCTGGGCCCAGCCCATGAGAACCACTTCCCTGCCTGTATCTTCTGCCCCGAGTTCATTGCAATGATGGGTTCGGCGCATATCGCCAAGTATATCTGACAATGGACAAATTCCTTTCAACTGATGATTTCTTTTATTTTTTCTGCCAGATTTCCGATGGGTACGGAAATCTGCTCTTTTGTTTTCATGTTTCGCAGCAGTGCCAGCCCCGAAGACAGTTCATCCTCTCCCAGAATCAGCACATTGGAGACGCCCAGACGATCTGCCCGTTTCATCTGACTTTTGAGGCTTTTGCCTTCCATGTCCATTTCCGCGCGGATGCCCTGTTCTGCCATAGCGCAGATCCATTCAAAGGCTTTTTCCTGACAGGCTTCCCCTATGGCCGCGATATAAATGGCAGGCCCTTTCTGCAGATTTTGGGCATTCATCGCGCAGATTTCCGCAAGCCGGTCAAATCCGATGGCAAAACCGATGCCCGGCATTTCCGGGCCGCCGAGCATCTGTACCATGCCGTCATAGCGTCCGCCCCCGGCCACAGCACTCTGCGCGCCCAGAGAACCGGTCAGGATTTCAAAGGTGGTCCGGGTGTAATAATCCAGCCCCCGCACCATGCGTTTGTCAATTGCAAAGGGAACGCCCAGCAGATTCAGGGATTTCTGAACCGTTTCAAAATGTGCACGGCATTCTGCGCACAGCGAGTCTGTGATGGCCGGAGCATCTGTCATTTTTTCCCTGCATTTTGGAACTTTGCAATCCAAAACCCGCAGAGGATTGCTCTGGCTGCGTCTGCGGCAGTCCTCGCAGAGTTCCTCACGGCATCCGTCCAGAAAAGCCATCAAAGTATTTCTGAAATCCGGGCGGCATTGGGGACAGCCCAGGGAATTGATATGCGCGCTGAGATCGCTGAGGGAAAGCCGGGAAAACAGAAGATGCAGCATATACATCAACTGCGCATCTGCGTAAGGGGAGGCCACACCCAGAATTTCCGCGTTGATCTGGTAAAACTGGCGGTATCTGCCCTTCTGGGGTCTTTCCCTCCGGAACATGGGGCCGATGGTGTAAAATTTCCGCACCGGATCCTGCGCGTACATTTTGTGCTGAATATAGGAACGCACAATGGATGCTGTGGCCTCGGGGCGCAGCGTGATCATGTCTCCGCCCCGATCCGCAAAGGTATACATCTCTTTTTCCACAATATCGGTCTGTTCCCCGATGGTGCGGGCAAAAAGCTCGGTTTTTTCCATCACCGGGATGCGGATTTCCTGAAACCCGAAATCCGCAAACAAATCTGTCGCTGTTTTCTCAATTTTCTGCCACAGTTCTGTTTCTCCCGGAAGAATGTCCTTGAATCCTCTGATTAACTGTATCATCTCGCAAAATTTATCCTCATAACTGTTTTTTTGCAGATTTCCGCAGGTCTGTATTTGTCAAACTGTTAATATTATCTGCAGATTATTTTATAGTCAAGAACAATGTTTCTTTGGCAGAAACCTGCGCGTATCCTCTGCCCTGACAATGCGATTCAAGCTCCGGTTCCCGGCAGGATTTGACAACTTTCAAAAAGTTGTCAAATCCTGCATCCTTTCTGAATATATGGCAATCTGTTTTTGTTCATTCTGAAATGCCGGGTTTGCTGACATTTTGAGGTGTCCGGACGGAAAGTTTGGGACTGTCCTCATCTGCGGTTTTTCCCAAACTTTCCGTCTGGCACTCCTGTGCGGATTTCTGATTCAAAAGAATCTGTTTGGCAGATCATTGACAACGGTTTTGCAGTCAGCCCTGCATAAAAAAAATGACTTTTCCGCATGATTCTGTTATATCATTCCAATCTTTCCAAACAACGGGGGTGCAGGAGAAAATTTTCAGGTTGCAGCGGGTTTCAATCTGCCGCGAAGCCGCAAACACGCAGAGTATCACAAAGATTGACAGCCCTGCCTGAACAAAGGAGATTGGTGCAAAAATGCCAGGCTGTGCAAAACAGAATCAGTGTATCTATCATATTTATGACGGACTCCGCGAGGGACTTTCCCATTTTTCACAGCCCAGCCGGGTGGCGCTGCTCTATGCCGCAGATGAGAATTCCCCCATCCGCATTTATGATCCCCAGTTTCTCCTGCAGGGACATGAACCAAAACTCAAAGAACTGTATCTGGATTCGGATCAGTGGCGGAAAAAAGAACGCCGCTCACAGAAAATGAAACCCCATGAGGTGGAACATGAAAAAAATCTGCAACTGACCGGGCTCATTTCCTTTGGCGGACGTTCCGGCTCCCTTGCCTATCAGATGTGGTTTACCGAGCATCATCCGGACATGTGTTCCATCGGTCCCACGGAAAGATGGCTGGAACATGCGGTCTGGCTGCTTTCCCAGGATATGGCCAACGCGGATGTGCCCTGCATCGGCACTTCCGGATATGTTCTCCGGGAATATGCCACCCATGCTGTCCGGGATTATATCGTGGATGAACGGAGTGCGACCATGGGATGGGATACCCATATCCGGGTGTATCCCACCCTGGATGCCATACTGGGCATTTCCGAAACCTTTGAGGAAGGCGTATGGCCCAGGGGGGAACTGGTTTTTGCAGAGCCCTCGGCTGTCCGTGACATCACCTTCACTGCCCGTTTTCCCTGCATGGAACAGCCGAACCTGCGCAATTACAAGCATGTGCGGAAGATGCTGCTGGCCGTGGAAAATTCGGAAAGAAAACTGATTTCCGATGGGAAAACCATTATCGGCATTGCTGTGGGAAAAATGCCGGATGCCTGCATTTTTGCGGACTTCCGGGGGGGACACGGTTATCTGCATCTGGACGGGAAACTGGTATGCAGTTTTTTTGACGGCAAATTCCATTCTTCCACCCGCAGGGCAAAACTGGTGCAGGTGGAAGAGGCGCTTCTGGAATCCGGCATGGATTCCGCATCCCATACTGCACTGTTCAAAATCACCTCAGCCATTGTCCACAGCGCGCAGGAGCAGCGGCACGGATGCACACTTGTTCTGGATCTGAATGTGGAACCCATCCGGATAGCAGGGCATCACCTGGAAATCCCTCTTGATCTTTGCAGAGAGGATATGCTGGATCTGGCCAAATCCCTGTCCAGAGTGGATGGCGCACTTCATATCGGACGGGATTTGCAGCTTCACGGTTTCGCATGTCTGCTGGATGGGCATGCGGTTGCAGGCGAGGATCGTGCCAGAGGCGCGCGCTACAATTCTGCCCTGCGCTTTACTGCGCTTCATGAAAACATCATTGCCGTGGTGGTTTCCTCAGACCGGCCGGTTTCTGTCATTCAGGGCGGAGTGGAACTCACGGCCCAGTGTGAATGGCGTCCGCTGCGCGGCTACATGACTACCCCCCCCCTGCTGGAGGATTCCATCCGATGAGCGACAGGCAGCGTGCCGGGGAACATTCCGAATCTTCCCCCCGCATTCCGGAAAAAAAGAAAAAATCCTTTGTTCTGATCGTGGATGACAATCCCGAAAACCTTCGTCTGCTGGCCGGGCTCCTGCAGATTCACCGTTATCAGGTGGCCATTGTCAAAAGCGGAACAAAGGCTTTGAGATTTGTCACTTCCCACAAACCGGAGCTGATACTGCTGGATATTATGATGCCGGAAATGGACGGTTTTGAAGTCTGCCTCCGCCTCAAATCCGAGCCGTCCACCCGTGACATTCCTGTGATTTTTCTCAGTGCGCTTGCCGATCCCTCCGTCATAACAAAAGGTTTTGATGTCGGCGGGGTGGACTATATCACCAAGCCCTTTCACAGGGAAGAGGTGCTTTCCCGAGTCCGGCTGCATCTGAAACTCAAACAGATGCAGGATGCTCTGCGCAAAGCCCGCGATGAACTGGAAGAGAAAGTCGCGGAAAGAACTGCGGAACTTCTGCGCATGTGCAGGCATCTGGAAAGCAGGGACAGGGAACTGGCCGCGAAAACAAAAGACTTGGCAGAAATGAACACAGCCCTGCGGGTGCTCCTGAAAAACCGGGAGGAATACAGAAAGGAGGTGGAAAGAACGCTTGTGTTCAATATGCACAGTTTTGTTTTTCCGCTTCTTGACAGACTTCGGGAAAGCCGCATGACTTCGGTTCAGAAAAGTTGTCTGAATGATATTATATTAAATTTGAAAGAAATCTGTTCCCCTCTGATGCGCAGAATGAGTGCCGAGTTTCAGCGGCTCAGCCCTGCGGAAATCCGCATAGCCAATCTGATCCGCTATGGAAAATCCACAAAGGAAATTGCCCGGATGATGAATCTGTCCGCAAGAACAGTGGAGAATCACCGCAACAGTATCCGAAAGAAAATCGGAATACAGAACAAAAAGATTAATCTTAAAACATATCTTGCCTCTTTTGGAGAAAAAGAAGATGATGCATTCGGGGAAGAGGCAGTTTTTCCGCCACAGCAGAGAATCCCTCTGCCAGACCCCTGACGGGCTCCCGGTTTGCGTCAGAACAGTCCATTTTCAGCCGGTTGCAGATGGGCTGAGCTTCATAAGGCAGCGGGGGAGAAAGAAGAATCCTGTCCCATTTTTTCCGCGTATTGCATAAGTATTAATTGAGTATTGCTTTTTTTGTACCTTATTGATATTTTTCACAAGTCAGGCACTTGCTTTTCACGCATATCTTCAATGCTGATTCAATACTGTTTTTTTTTGCATGATTTTTGCCGGAAAGACGAAACAGGTTTCGCATGTCCGACTTTTGATTTTAGTTGGCACCGTCCCTGTTTTTTTACCTTCCGTCAAACAAAGTTCTGCCGTTGGTGTTTCCAACATGGGGGAGAAACAGTTCTTTTCGTCCGAAATGCTGTTCACTGATGCTGCTCCGGATCGTCATGCCTGCGAAAGTCGGAATCCGGAACCGCCTGATATTAATTCTCTTTTGAAATATGCTATGCAAGGCAATGCCGATTCTCCGCAGATTTTATGCAGTGCTGTCCGTTTTTGCGGACGCTGTGCCCTTCTGTGCCCTTTGCGGTTAAAAACATGATTTCCAAATATCGATTCGGCAGGATACGGCCGGATTCCGGGGCCCGGTTTTCCGGACAGGGGTTTGCCGGAATGACAGCCGCCCCGGCAATCTGCCGGATTTAAAGACTGATCCAACATCAGTTATTCAAAATATTTGCTGAATGTAAATGGCACCCTATTTATCATATGTAAATGCTATGTTGATACGTGTTTTTGAAATTTGCCTGCACGGAAAGCGCACTGCCGGGGTTATCCCTGGTTATGAAAAATGATCCGTTTTTCCGTATCAAAAATTGAAAAATGTTTTGCAGCCGGCATAGGAAAATGTTCGATAGTGCCTTGAAATGACATTCAAAAATGGCAGGAGCCTCCTTGCCGGACACTGCAGATGGAACCTGTTATGAAAAATTGCACGGTTTTCATTTGGGTATATGGCGCTGATATGTCTTGTCTTCGTCTGATGTGGATTTCTCCGAACAGAGCCCTTGCCGATCTTTTTCCGAAGCAGTTGTTAGTTCCCGGGCCGGCAACCTGATTCTGACGGAGACGGTTCCGCCGGACTGGTGGGAGAACCGGTACGGCGGAAATTTGGCGCCACGGCAGGGATTCTTTGACGGAGACGGTGTTTCCAATCTCAAAGAATATTAACAACGGAACCCATCCTTCTGACGTGATACAGACGGGGACGGGATAACTGATTATGAGGAAATTAACCGTTACCAGACGGATCCGCTTCTGGCTGACACAGACAGGGGAGGGCGTCCGGATGGATATGAAATAAGCAACGGTGGTTCCCCTCTGAATCCGGATGATGATGATGCACCGGGAAAAGTCTTTTCCATTTCTTTGCAGACAGGATGGAATCTGTTCAGCATTCCCGTGACTCCGGCAAATACCGCTGTGGAATCTGTACTGTCACCCATAGCGGGAAAGTATATTTCTGTATGGAGTTATCAGGGCGGAAGCTGGAAAACATATGATCCGGCAAAGCCCACTTTAAGCAAACTCACTCGAATTGAGTCAGGTCTGGGTTACTGGATTGACATGAAAGAAACTGCGACACTCAGTGTTTCCGGTTCCCCGCCCGGAAAAAGCATTTCTCTTGCAATCGGCAAAGATGGCTGGAATCTGGTTGGTTACAATTCTGTCACACCCCAGAAAATTGAAACCGCATTTTCCTCCATTGCAGGAAAAATCGTAACTGTCTGGGCATTTGTAAATAACCGATGGATTGTCTGCAATCCGGACAAACCCATCTTCACCAGCCTGTTTACCGCACAGCCCGGATATGGATACTGGGTAAACGTCAAAGAGGACTGCACATGGACGCTTCCCTGACACATAAAACAAAACGGCACAGGGACCGGATTTGCTTTTTCACATTCTGCAAGGGGATTCATACAGCCTGTTTTTTCTGACAGGGAATTCCCTGTTTTTCTGCAAGTTCGCAGAATATTGGCGGGCAGCATAAAAAAATTCTTGAATATCACATACAGATCGTTATAAAGCCTGTATCTGTATTTTTTGCAGGTTTGCACGGAAATGAAATAAATCTGATAAATATGGAAAGGTCTATGCCATGCTCAAAAGATATGCTGTTGTTCCTGTCCTGTTTCTTTTTGCCATTCTTTCATTCAAAGTTTCAGCCCAGATCCCCATTGCCTCCATCATCGGCGGAACCCTCACCGTCAACGGAACCCTGATTACGCACCAGACAGGCAGTTCTTATACCTTTGAAGTCACCCGGACAGACGGGTCTTCCTTTTCACCGCAGGCTGCAACAGCGGGAATAGAGGAAAGCGGGGCATATATCATTGAAATTCCCATGTACCATTCCACAACACAGCCCGGAGGAGCACATGCCGGGGACCCGGCGGTCATTCATGTGTATCGCAACGGGCAGGAACTGACTGTTTTGTCGCCTCCGCAGGGCCAGATCACCATCAGACAGGAAGGAACCGTTGAGGAAATCAATCTGAATGCCCAGGTTCAGGAAATTCCTTCTTCTCCCACAGCCAATGCCGGCCCGGATCAGACTGTGGATTCCGGAGCCCAGGTCACACTGGATGGATCGGCGTCACAGCCTGCCACATCCGGCGGGGTTCTGACCTATGCATGGACCCAGCAGTCCGGCACTGCGGTAAGTCTGTCCAATTCTGCCATTGCAAAGCCGGTTTTTACAGCCCCAACGCTCAGTGCGGGGGGGGAAATGGCTCTGGTTTTTCAGCTTACGGTAAAAGATCCGAACAATGCAACCGCTTCGGATACCGTGACCATCAAAGTGCAGGGGCCTTCTGAAAATCATCGGCCCGAAGCCAAAGCCGGGTCAGCCCAGACCGTGTATGCGGGAAACACGGTCGCACTCAACGGCTCCGGTTCCTCTGATCCGGACGCAAATGAAATTCTTACATTTTTATGGGAACAGACCCAGGGAATTCAGGTGCTTCTGTCTGACACAGGCGCAGTGCAGCCCACCTTCATCGCTCCGGATCCGGGGCAGGGGGGAGAAGCGGAACTGACCTTTATGCTTACGGTGACGGATGCAGCCGGTCAGTGGGACTCGGACACTGTCACCATAACCGTTCTTCGCCTGACAGCAAACCGTGCCCCTCTTGCCAATGCAGGCCCGGCTCAGACTGTCAGGGAAGGGGATACCGTCATTCTGGACGGTTCCAATTCCACAGACCCGGATAACGGAGCAGACAGCGGCATTGTTTCCTGGTCATGGCGTCAGACAGACGGAACAGCCGTATCGCTCAGCAATGCAGGAAAAAAACAGGCCAGTTTCACTGCCCCCCCGGTTTCTGCCAGCGGCGAATCCCTGACCTTTGAACTGACAGTGACAGATACCGGAGGACTGAGCGACACTGACAGTGTTATCATCAATGTCATTTCAGACAATGAGCCGCCTGTGGCCAGTGCTGGATCTGATCTGACTGTAAATGCGGGGGAGCAGGTGACACTGGACGCTTCTGCCTCCTCTGATCCCGATGGCGCAGCAGATATCGCAAGTTATGAATGGCGCCAGATTCTCGGCAAAACCGTTTCCCTTTCCAATCCTGAGGCAGTCCGTCCCGTGTTCACAGCACCTGCCACGGGAAACGGAGGCATTGCACTGCGGTTCGAACTTACGGTGACGGACAAAGGGGGACTCAAAAGCTCTGCCGAAGTCACGGTGAATGTGGTATCTCCGGACAATCAGCCGCCTTCGGCCCATGCCGGATCTGACCAAAGCGTGGAAGAGGGAAAGGAAGTGATGCTTGACGGTTCCGCCTCCACTGATCCGGAAAACAGCATATCCCTGCATATCTGGCGCCAGATTGGCGGAATTCCGGTCACGCTTTCGGATGCCAAAAAAATCAGTCCGACCTTTACCGCGCCGGATGTGGCACGGGGAGGGGATATCCTTACCTTTGAACTTACGGTGGTGGACAGCGGCGGTCTTATGGATTCTGACCGGGTGACAGTGACTGTTTCATATGTAAGCCGGAATCCGGTTGCGGACGCGGGAGGAAATCAGACCGTCTGGGCTGGGGAACCTGTTTTTCTGGACGGATCCGGATCAAGGGATTCAGACGGCTGGATTACCTCGTATTTATGGGCACAAATCAGCGGAACCCCGGTCACGATTTCCGATCCCATTATTCCGGAACCTTCCTTTGCTGCTCCGAATGCCCCCGGTGAGACACTGATCTTCCGCCTGACAGTGGTGGACAATGAGGGTTTGCAGGACAGCGCACAGACCGTGATCACCATTGCGGAAGGGCTTCAGCCGCCTGTGGCCAGTGCCGGTGCGGATCGGACAGTGGATGAAGGAAGCACCGTGGTGCTTGACGGTTCCGGCTCCTATGCGCAGGACGGCATCATCAAATCTTACCGGTGGACACAGATGTCCGGCCCTTCCGCAGTTTTTCTGGAATCAGCTTCTGTGAAAAAAACCTCTGTTGTGGCTCCCAGCGTCACCACCGGAGGCATTGTCCTTGTGTTTCAGTTGCTGGTGACAGACAGCAGCGGAATGACAGGAACCGATGAAGTCCGGCTCACTGTCCGGGATTTCGGCCCCGGCCCCGGAGATGATGGCGGTTCCTGTTTTATCAAATCCATCTCTTTTCCCTGAATTCAGAAGACTGCGGAATTGCAGGTTCAAAAATACGGATGCAGGCTGTGCCTGGATCTGCAATCTTCACAAAGAAAAAAAGTTTCACATTTTGACAAAATACCGGTGCGTTGCCATGGTTGAAGCACGAGAGATGAAAATTTCCCACAACTGTTCTGAAACACATAATAAAAACAAAGATGACAACACACCGGTCAGGCTGCGAACCTGCTCCGCCCGCCAGTCCGTCATTTGCAAGAGGAAACAATGAACAGCAGATTTTGCTTATATTCCGTGGCAATCACGTTTGTACTCTTTTCTGTTTCCCTGTCCGTCCATGCCTCAGAAATCAAAATACCCGGAAGCGGCACGAAAAATTCCTTTGGACAGTCTGTCTCCATTTCCGGAGATTATGCCATTGTCGGGATTCCCAAAGATGACACATGCGGGAAAGATGCGGGACTGGCCCGGATTTTCCGCTATACCGGTTCTACCTGGGAAGAGTCATACGATCTGTGTTCCCCTGAGCCTGTGCCTTTTGCTCATTTCGGAAGCAGTGTTTCCCTTTCCGGGGATTATGCACTTGTGGGAGCATGCAGAGGTGACGGAGCGGTTCATAACAGCGGGGCAGCATATGTTTTTAAGCGCAGCGGTTCCTTTTGGGCCAATCATGGGACTCTGATCGCGAATGACGGGAAAAGAAACGACAATTTCGGTTTCAGTGTCTCTGTGTCCGGTGATACGGCCATTGTGGGCGCATACCGCAATGACGAGAAAGGAACCGATGCGGGGGCAGCCTATATTTTCAAAAATAACGGTGGAATCTGGTCTCAGCAGGCCAAACTGCGGGCTGGTGATGCAGCCGCTTGGGATTATTTCGGATGGTCGGTTTCCGTTTCCGGGGATTATGCCATTGTGGGTGCTCCGGGCCGGGATGACAACGGCATCGATGCAGGCGCTGCCTATATTTTTTACAATAGTGGCAGTGGCTGGAGTCAGCAGAGCAAAATTATGGCTTCAGACGGAAAAGAAGTTGATTTTTTCGGTTTTTCGGTTTCCATATCCGGTTCCTGTGCCATTGCGGGAGCGCATGGAAGGGATGACCGGGGAACCAATTCCGGTTCTGCCTATATCTTTTCCGGAAGCGGCACCAACTGGTCACAGACGGCCAAACTCACAGCCGCAGATGGCGGAGCCCAATCTTTTTTTGGCAGATCCGTATCCCTTTCTGAAAATTACGCGGCTGTCGGAGCCGATGGCACAGAAAACAGAGCCGGTGCGGTTTATGTCTTCAAAAAAAATGACAGTTCATGGAGCCAGACAAAAAAACTTACAGCCAATGACACTGCACAGGGAGATCGGCTGGGTGCGTTTGTCTCGGTATCAGACTTTGTACCACCAGATACTCCTGTGTCTCCGGTTTATTTTCACACCATTGCCGGAGCCGGAGTCGGAGCGGATACAGATGGAACAGGCGAAGCCGTGTATTTTTTTGGAAATGATTCCCCAGGTTCTCCGTCCATCCTCGTTTCCCCGGATTCCCTGAGCCTGAGCAACTGTTATGCAGTCGGACGTGCAGCAGAGGATCAGACCGCCTCTCCCCGCAACATGGATGATGAAACCGAATTCGGAATGGGGCTCATTATTCCTGATGAGGTCAGACAATACTGGGATTCCTATTTGTCACCTCCCAAAAATCCGGGCCTGACAAATCTGCCCACCAGTATGGACTGGAGCCAGTATGACACTCCGGCAAAATCCCAGGGCACTTGCAGTTCCTGTTCGGTTTTTGCCACAGTGGCATTGGTGGAAAATCTGGCAAACCAGGCAAATTTCCCCATAAGTCCTGATTTTTCCGAACAGGCTCTTCTTTCCTGTGTATCCGCTGTCACCTGTGGAGAAGGCGGATGGTACTGGGATATACTGAATTATATCCATCAGTCCGGTGCAATTGCTGAGACCTGTTATCCCTATGAGGGGAATAACGGAAACTGTGACAGCAAATGCAAGTATCCTGATTATATCGCCAAAATAGGGGCTTTTACATCTACGCCCGGTCTGTGGCCCGAAAATCATTCCGCGGATGATCTGCGCTTGGCGCTCCAGAACGGCCCTCTGATTGTATCCATGCGTGTCCCCGCGGACGGCACTTTTATCGGAAATGGCTACCAAGGGGGCATTTACAATTATAACGGAGGCGAAATCAGTTGGAGCAACGGACATGCCGTGCTGCTGGTGGGATACAATGATGCGGAGCAGTCTTTCAAAGCCAAAAACAGTTGGGGGACAGGCTGGGGAGAGAACGGCTATTTCCGCATTGCCTATGATGATGTGACAGATGATGTAAAATTCGGGAGTTATGCCTGTTCTGCCTCCGGGGTATATTTTTCGGAGAAAGCAACGGTGCTGACCATTTCAAACCGGGGCACTGCGGATTTGATCATCAGCAGTATCAGCACAAGTCAGTCCTGGCTGAGCATTTCCCCGAATTCAGGCATAACCGTTCTCCCTAATTCAGAAAAGACCTTTATTGTTTCCGTATCGAACTGGAATCTTATTCCGCCAGACGGGAGTGCACAGGCACAGATTCGCATTTTCTCCAATGATCCGCAGAAACCTTCTGTGACAGTGGGCGTTACAGCCAGCCGTCCCTACTGTCCCTCCGGTCCCGGAATGGGAACCACAGGCAATATTGACTGCATCGGCGGGGTGGATTTGAAGGACGCTGTTCTGGCTCTTCAGGTTCTCACAGGAATCAATGCAGACGGGATATGCCCCAACTATCCTGAATCTGATACAGATGTGAACAATGACGGCAGAATCGGCATGGAGGAAGTTATCTACATCCTCCGGCATCTGAGTCAGTGAACAGGTGTCAGGTGTTCGGTGTCAGGTTTTTCCGGAACCGAATCACGAATACCAATTCGACATTGATTTGATCCAAAATGAACAACCCCGCCGCAAGCAGCGGGGCATCAAAATCCAAACTCAAAGCAACATCACGCCCCAAGGGGCGGGGAATTAACCCGAAGTGATTAAATTAAAAAATCCCCTCTTGAGAGGGGCAGGGGTGACGGTTTCTGCGCTTGGAGCACACCCCTTTGTCCCCCTCAATTTGATATAATAACTCAAGTTTCTGCCTATAAAAAAATCAATAATATCAGACATCGGATTTCTTGCAAAAAAATCATCATCTTTTATAACATGCTGTTTATATGATATTTATAAATTTATAGGCAGCAACTTGGGTTATAACAATATCAATCCCTGCGGATTTTTTCAACCCCGTTTTCATATCCGAATCGACGGATTTAATCCACTACCCTTTCCGCATGATGCAGATGCTGGCTTTCCCACCGTTTATCCAGAAAATACAGAATCGGCACAGTCATGCGGGAAAAGAGCAGAGAGGCCACTTCCCCGGCCATGAGGGAGATGGCAAGCCCCTGAAAAATGGGATCAAACAAAATTACGGATGCGCCCGCGACCACTGCCGCGGCTGTGAGCATCATGGGACGGAAGCGAATTGCTCCCGCGTCAATCACGGCTTTGTCCAATGGCATTCCCTGTGCAATCCGCAGTTCAATGAAATCCACCAGAATGATGGAATTGCGCACAACGATCCCTGCTCCTGCTATGAATCCGATCATGGATGTGGCTGAGAAAAAAGCCCCCATGGCCCAGTGCGCGGGCAGAATGCCAATCAGGGAAAAGGGAATGGCAACCATGATGACAAAGGGCGTGGAAAAAGACTGGAACCAGCCCACGACCAGCACGAAAATCAGCACCAGCACCACTCCGAACGCGATGCCCAGATCCCGGAAGACTTCGTAGGTGATATGCCATTCCCCGTCCCATTTCATGGAAATGCGGCGGCCGCTTTCCGGCAGAGCGGCTGTGTGCTGTTCAATCTCATAGCCTTCCGGCAGTTGCAGCGCTTTGATTTTTTTCTGCATTTCCAGAATTGCATACACCGGGCTTTCCCTGGTTCCGGCCACGTCTCCGATGACATAAACCACAGGCATAAGATTTTTGTGATAAATGCTCCTGTCCGCGTCTGTTTTCCGCACAACGAGGAAATGGGACAGGGCCATGGGGCCGGACGAAGTGGGGATTTTCACGGCCTGCAGCAGTTCAATGCCTGCACGGTCAGCCAAGGGCGGATGAATGCGGATGGGAACATCCTCTTTTTCCAAAGGCTGGTGCAGCAGTCCGCTTTCCTGCCCCTGCAAAACCGTTTGCAGGGTCTGGGTAATCCGTGCCACGCTGATGCCGTGCAATGCGGCTTTTTCCTGATCCACATCCAACTGATACCGGATATGCTCCTCTTCCATATACCAGTCTGTGTCCACCACGCCTTCGGTGTTTTCAAAAATATCCATTATCTGCAGGGCAATTTCCCGCTGACGCTCATAATCCGGCCCGTAAACCTCGGCCACAAGAGTGGAAAGCACAGGCGGACCCGGCGGAACTTCCGCAATTTTGATGCGTGCCTGATACCGATCCGCAATGGATTTGAGGGGCGCACGCACCCGTTTCGCAATGTCATGGCTCTGCTCTTTTCTCCGGGATTTGGATACCAGATTGACCTGAATATCCGCCATGTGCGGGCCTTTGCGCAGATAATAATGGCGCACCAGTCCGTTGAAATTGAAAGGGCCTGCTGTGCCGGAATAAATCTGGTAATCCGTGACTTCGTTGACGGTTTTCAGATATTCCCCCATTTCCAGCGCGGCTGAAGTGGTTTCTTCCAATGTCGCGGTTTCCGGCATGTCCACAATCACCTGAAATTCGCTTTTGTTGTCAAAGGGCAGCATTTTCACCTGCACCAGTCCCGCTGCCACCATCGCGCAGGCCAGAAGCAGCATTGCTGTCACGGCAAGCAGAAATGACCACCGCCAGAAAGGTTTGTGCAGCAGGGAATCCATTACTCTGCGGTAAAGAAGGGTTGCTTTGTCCTCTTTGTGCGGATCATGTCCGGACTGTCCTTCCTTCTGTTTTATCAGTCTTACCGATGCCCAGGGCGTGACAAGAAAAGCCACAATCAGGGAAAAAACCATTGCTGCGGATGCGCCCACAGGAATGGGTCGCATATACGGCCCCATGAGTCCGCCCACAAAAGCCATGGGCAGAATCGCGGCTATGACCGTCATGGTTGCCAGAATCGTGGGATTGCCCACCTCGTCGACGGCCTCTATTGCAACCTGAAAGCCGGAGCGGTTTTCATTTTCCGGGAGCCGGTAATGGCGCACGACATTTTCCACCACCACAATCGCGTCATCCACCAGAATGCCGATGGAAAAGATCAGGGCAAAGAGCGTGATGCGGTTGAGAGTGTATCCGTAAAGATAAAAGGTGGTCAATGTCAGAGCCAGAGTTACGGGAATGGCAAAGGCCACAACTCCGGATTCCCGGTGTCCCAAAGTGAACCAGATGAGAATGGTGACAGATATGACAGCAATGAGCATATGCCAGAGCAGTTCATCGGATTTTTCTTTCGCGGTTTCACCGTAATGACGGGTTACAGTCAGATGAATATTGTCCGGAATCAGTTGGTCGCGCGCGTCCTCAATGCGGGACAGCACATTTTCCGCTACAGAAATCGCATTGGTTCCCTTGCGCTTGGCAACCGTGACAGTCACAGCCGGATGCACGCCGGAGGGACGATCTTCCGGAGCAATGCCAATGTCGCCCGCGGCCGGGCCGGTTCCGAAAAACACATACTGATCCGCTTCTCCGGGGCCGTCCGTGATTTCCGCAAGATCCCGCAGATAAACCGGTCTGCCCTCATGCACATTGACAATCACGCGCCCCACATCCTCGGCATTTTGGAAAAAGCCTCCGGTATGCACAGTAATCCGGCCTTCACGGGAAGGAAAACTTCCCGCATCCGAAGCCTGATTCGCGGCCATAATCATTGCGGAAACCTGGTGTGCGTCCAGACTGTAGGCAGCCAGCCGCACCGGGTCCAGATGCACCGTCACCTGGCGCTGTTCCCCTCCGATGATGGAAGTGATGGAAACATTGGGTTCCTGTTTGATCAAATCTTCCACTTCCGCGGCCAGTCTTCGCAAAATATAATGATCAGCGTCCTCACTGTGAAAGGTCAGGGCCAGAATCGGCACATCATCAATATAGCGGGGCTTGATCAGGGGCGGAGTCACGGAATGGGGAATGCGGTCAAAATTGGAGGTAAGTTTGGTCTGGAGCCGCACAATGGAGCGCTCCTCATCCTGACCCACCAGAAAACGGACTATGGCCATGGACATGCCGGGGCTGGAAGTGGAATAGACATATTCCACACCTGGAATCTCCCAAAGCAGTTTTTCCATGGGTTTGGTGACCCGCTGCTCCACCTCTTTGGCACTTGCGCCCGGCATCTGCACAAAGACATCGATCATGGGAACACTGATCTGGGGTTCTTCCTCACGGGGCAGGGCAATGACAGCCGCAAAGCCCAGCAGGATGGAGGCAATGATGACCAGAGGCGTAAGTTTGGAATCAATGAAATATGCGGCGATTTTTCCGGCCGGGCCTGATGCCGTGTTTTGCTTTTCCTGACTCATGACAGGGCCTCCGCTTTTGGGTAAAGGCAGGGTTTCCCACAGAGAGCGCAGAGGTTTGCGTTCTGATTATGTTCTTTGGGAAAAAACTCTTTGGCTGTTCCCAAAACACGGTCTGTCATAAAGGTCATTCCGGCTATTTTTGTTCCGTCTCTGAGTTGCGCAGGAGGATTGGTGACATAAGTGGTTCCGGGTTTCAGACCGGAAATAATCTCAATTTTATCCCCGAACTGGCGGCCTGTGCGCACAAGCCGGAACCGGGCTGAGTTTTTCTCATCCACCAGAAAGAAACCGGTAAGCTGTCCCCGGTAAACCAGCGCGGTGCGGGGAATCAAAAGAATGCCGCCCTCGCCCACCGGAATGCTGATGCGGGCAAACATGCCGGAACGCAGCAGATCGCTTTTGGGATCATCTTCCGGCAGAAGAACTTTGACTGTGAAGGATCGGCTCAGACGATCCGCGGACGGCACAATGGTCTTCACAGTTCCCTTCAGCGTATCCCCCAGCGCGGGAATGGAAACATCCACCTCCTGATCAACGCTCACGGCCTGCACATGGTATTCCGGAACCAGCAGATCTGCCTGAAATCCGCCTGCTTTTTCAATGGTGAGAAAAGGAGTTCCGGGTGCAGCCAGATCGCCTGCGTCAATCATTTTGGCTGTGATGATTCCGTCATAGGGTGCAAGAATGGTGGCATCTTTCTGGGATACACCTGCTGAGGACGTGGCGGCCTCTGCCTGCTGCACACGGGATTTGGCAGCGGCCACCATTGCCTCGGCCTGTGCCAAAGCAGCCTGGGCCTGTCGGTAACGGGCTTCGACCTCGTCAAATTCCTGCCGGGAGGCAGAGTTTTCCTTAATCAGGCGCTGATAACGCTGATAGGTGCTTTGTGCCAGTTTGGCACCGGCACGGGCTGCGTCCCGTGCGGAAACTGCGGCACCTTCGGCGCGCCGGGCCTCTGCCAGACCTGCCTCGGCCTGCTGCAGTCCCGCATCCACCTGACGCGCATCCAGCTCCACCAGCACATCTCCCTGTTTCACCGCATCCCCTTCCTTTGCATTCACGGCTTTGACCGTACCCATGATCTTGCCGGAAAGGGTGCTGGAATTGCGGGCTGTGACGGTTCCCCAAAGCCTCATACACAATGGGCTGAGCGGAAATTTCCGCGACTGCGGTTTCTGCTTTCACAGTTCCGGCAGAAACCGGTTCCGTGTTTCCGGGATCAATTTTTTCTCCGCACGCGCAAAGCAGCAGGATCAGAAAAACAGAAGAAAAAAGTCTGCATAACATAACACACCCCCCAATAAATGTTGAATGGTAAACAGTGCTTGCCAATTTTGAATCTGTTACCTGAAAAAAAACCGGTTTTTTCTGTGAAGGTGAAATCACAAAAGCAACCTTGGCAGAGCACCGGTGCTCTGTCAAAACTCAACGGACAGATTGACAGGTTTCCAAAAGTTGTCAAATTTTTCAGGCTGCTGAACAGGGACATTTTTGCCGGAGTTGCATCGTTATCTTTATTTTGTTCCCGATAGGATCTGCTGCATTGCTTATTCAGTTTTATCCAGTGCATCCCGAACCCTGACAGCAAGTTCCTGCCTTGCAAAGGGTTTATGGATAAAGTTCACCCCTTTGTCCAGCACACCCCGATGCGCAATGACGTCGGCGGTGTAACCGGACATGAACAGAACCCTGATGCCGGGACAGAGGGACTGAATTCGCTCTGACAGATCGCGGCCGTTCATATCAGGCATGATTACATCGGTAATGAGCAGGTGAATCCGGCCTGCATGTTCACCGGCCAGATCAATGGCCTGACCCGGACTGCCTGCGGCAAGCACTTTGTAACCAAGACGTTCCAGCATCATTGCGGTCATTCTCAGAATCATCTGATCGTCCTCGGCAAGCAGAATGGTTTCGCTTCCGCGCATGTCAGATTCTGCCGAATCTTTTTTCCGCATCTGTTCGGCTGCAACTTCATGCCGGGGCAGATAGATCCGGAAGGTCGTGCCGCGTCCCGGTTCGCTGTACACATTGACAAACCCGCTGTTCTGCCTGACGATTCCGTAAACCGTGGCCAGCCCAAGTCCGGTTCCTCTGCCCGTTTCCTTGGTGGTGAAAAAGGGCTCGAAAATTTTATCCAGGGTTGCCCTGTCCATGCCGCAGCCGTCGTCACTTACGGACAGGAGAACAAAATCGCCCTGCACAAAACCGGCATGATCCGCGCAGTAGTCTTCATCAAAGTTTTTCGCGGCTGTTTCAATGGAAATTTTGCCCACATCGCTGATGGCATCCCGCGCATTCACGCACAGATTGACCAGTATCTGATCAAGCTGGGTGGGATCCATGCACACAGGCCGCAGATTCTCCCCCGGATGCCAGGAAAGCTCGATATTCTCACCTATGAGACGCCGCAGCATTTTAAGCATGCTCCCCACAGTTTCATTCAAATCGATCATCCTGGGTTCTATGGTCTGCTGCCGGGAAAAAGCCAGCAGTTGCCGTGTGATATCCGCAGATCTCCGGGCCGCTTTCAGAATTTCTTCCAGATCGGAATGCAGCCTGTCCCCGGGTTCCAGATTTTCCAAAGCCATTTCCGTATAACCGAGAATCACGCTGAGCATGTTGTTGTAATCATGGGCCACACCTCCGGCCAGACGGCCAACAGACTCCATCTTCCGGGCCTGAATCAACTGCGCATTGAGTCTGTCTTTTTCCGCCTCGGCTTTCCTGCGATCCGTAATATCCTCAAGAACAGCCATAATGGCGGCTGCCCGGCCTTCCTTGTCGCGGATGGGTGACATGGAAAGGCTGACATCAATGA
>JAWKPW010000096.1:0-22052 GCA_041390465.1 Desulfobacterales bacterium
ACCTCGGTAATTTTTTCTTTTTCAGTATTAAAAATTTCAGTAAGTTAAATCTGAAGCAGCAAGTTTTGGAGCTGATTTGCCCCCGCATTTCATTTTTTTCAGACTCAGCTTTTGACATGAGTTGAAAAATATTGGGGACTTATATTGCAACTGTCTGATTTATCGAGTTGCACAGCAGAAAAAATTGCCGAACTATTGGCAAAGATGACCGGTAAATTTTTTAACATACTGAAAAATCTGTTTAATCCATCTTTGCAAAAGAGGGAACTGAGAATGTCTGCCTTGTAACCTGATGACATTGATGCAGAGGGTGAGAACAGAAAAACATATATAAATAAAATTATAATTTTTTTTTTTTTCACTGTTTCTTCAGATTTCCGGAAAAAAATTGGGGAAGTCCTGTATTATTGATATATACATGGTAAAAAAATTATGACCTTTTCCAAACTGAAACAACACAGGAGGTAATTGCATGAAAAAAAAGAATCCGGTCAGAATAATTCCGTTTTTGGCAGCAGTCATTCTGATACTGCTGGCAGTTCCGGCAGTGATGCACGCGGGGGCTCCTTCGGATTCCCTTGCGGCACCCGAAGGTTTTGTGGCGGCTTTGGCTGTTCCGAAAATCAGCCCTTCGGATGATGTGCTGATTCTGAAAGATACGGATGCTTGGGCTTCCCCTGCAAATGAGCAGATTCTCAAAGATTTGGGGATTTCCTATTCCGTGGCAGGTTCCATTAATTACGGGCAGTTTGATCTGGATAACTACGAAGTGGTGATTGTGGTCTCCGACCAGCCCCAAGCTTTTTATAATGCCTTTAATGATCATCTGTCAGAATTTGAAAATTATGTCAGATCCGGCGGTGTGCTGGTTTTCAACGGAGCGGACAAAGGTTGGAACCAGGGCTTCTGGGCAGAACTGCCCGGAGGGGTTCATCATAAAAAAATATATGATAACACCAATTTCATCATTGATTCCGCTCATGCGATTTCTCAGGGAATGCCTGCCTCTTTCTGGGGAAATTATGCCAGTCATGACTATTTTGAGGATATTCCGGCCGGGGCCAAACTGATTTCCCGAAACAGCGGCAGCGGCTATACGACCATTGAGTATAAAATGGATGCCGGAACGGTGATTGCCTCCTGTATCACTCTGGAAGGCCATTACGGATGGGGCTGGCCTGCCAGCACCATGCTGGTCAATGCCATCAAATACGCGCTTTCCCTTCAGGGTGTGACGCCCAGTGAACCTCCGCTGATCCGGGCTGAACCAGAAAATATGGAAAAAGTCTCACTGCCGGAAAACGGAAGTGAGCACAAGATTCTGAAAATCCATAATGACGGAGAAATGGCTCTTGATTTCCATCTGAGAATACAGGACATGAACCCGGTGAACAATGCCATGGCCCAGTTGGCTGTGAATAATGTTCCGGCAGGTGTGGCCGGGTCCAATGCAAAACCCCAGAACTATGTTGCGGAATCCGTGAATGTGCAGATCAATGCCGGGGATAAGGTTCTGTTGCTTAAAGATGTAAATCCCTGGGCTTCCACCGCCAATGAGGATATTCTGAAAAAACTGGAAGTGGCTTATTCCGTGGCCGGTTCTGCCAATTTTGCTTCTCTGAACTTGGGAACCTATCAGGTGATTATCGTGGCCTCGGATCAGCCCCAGGTATTTTATGATGCTTTTCAGGCAAATTTTTCCAAATTCGAGTCTTATGTCACCGGCGGCGGTGTGCTCATGTTCAACGGAGCCGATAAGGGATGGCAGAACGGTTTCTGGACCCGACTGCCGGGTGGAGTGACCCATGAGATTAAATATGACAGTGCCAATTATGTTGCGGATCCGGATCATCCGGGTGTGGAAGGGGTGGCTGCCCATTATATCGGGAATGAAGCCAGCCATGCTCATTTTCTGAATGTTCCGGAAGCAGCCGCTCTGATTGCCAAAGACAGCAGCGGTGCTTTTACGGCCATTGAATACACTCTGGGAAGCGGACGGGTGATTGCTTCGGGAGCCACTTTGGAGGCCTCTTATGCCTGGGGATGGGAAGGCGGAAAAATTCTGGTGAATCTGATCCGTCATGCTCTGAAAGATCTGCCTCCGCCGCTGGCATGGCTTTCGGCTGACATTTATTCCGGCATGGTGGAGCCGGGGCAGTATAAGGAAATCAAACTTTCTTATAATGCCACAGGTCTGGAAACAGGTTCTTACAATGCAGCAGTTGTCATTATGTCCAATGATCGGTGAATCAGTATTAAGGTTGCAGGGCAGAGCTGGGAGGGATTGGGACAACTGCCCGGAAAGCCGATAATCAGACCGTTGAAACCTGTCAGGATACAGCCAAAGTATCACCTGACTGCCACTGCGAGTACTTTCAGCATTGTAAAGCAAGCCCAGACACGGCAAGCTGTCAGGAAATGCGCCCAATGTGAGTTATCAACCGGAAAGAGGATACAGCGGAACCGACACTTTTACTTTTAAGGTAAACAACGGGGTCTGTGATTCCAATACAACCACAATAGTGACGGTTGAAGTAAACCGCCATTTTTGAAAGCAGAACCAGGGCTTTATCCAAAACTCTGGACAAGACAGCAGGTGACGAAACTTTGGTGCTGAAGAAAACGAGGGATGCGGCAATCTCAATTACGAGATAAGCATTACCGAAAAAAAATCACCGGAAATCAAGAATCTGGTGGGCGGTCTGCGGGCTCCCCGGCCATCGGAATATTCCGGTTGGGGTGCAGTATGTTCCCGGAGAAATGATTGTCCGCCTTGCACCCAACGCTAATCAGGAATGCTCTGAATCTGCTGGCCAATAATGTGGGCGCCATGGTTCAGGAACGCATTCCACGCGCTGGGCAAGGAAATTATGGAAGGTTCCCCCAAACATAGCGGTGTGCAGGATATACAGGCACAGGAGGTGATGATCAATGCCATCTCTATTTTATCAATGATCCCGATCATGATGTATGCAGGGCAGTACTATTCTCAAGGCTTTCCCGGAACACCCGACGATCCGAAATTTGGGGAACTGTGAGGGCTGCATAATGCCGGGCTGCGGGATCATCCCTATGGCGGTGGCGGCAGTGGTGTGGCGGATGCGGATATTGATGCGCCCGAGCATGGGATATTTTCAGCGGAAGTTCCGATGTGGTGGTGGCCGTCATTGATACCGGTGTGGATTACAACCACAAAGATCTGGCCAATATGTGGATGAATGAGGATGAAACTCGGGGAACGGAAAAGATGATGATAACAACGGCTTTGTGGATGATGTCTATGGATGCCAGTTTTCATAATAAAGACGGTGATCATGAGATGACCTGGTCACGGGCCATTGTGCAGGGAACCATCGGAGGTACGGGCAACAATAATGAAGGGGTGGTCGGTGTCGCCAGAAAGTCAGTATTATGGCCCTGAAATTTCTGTCTTCCAATGGTTCCGGAACTACCGATGATGCCATTAAAGCCATTATTTATGCAGTGGATAACGGCGCCCATATTCTGAGCAACAGTTGGGGCGGTTACGGATTCAGTTCTGCCCTTAAAGAAGCCGTAGTCTATGCCAATAATAAAGATGTGCTGGCAGTGGCCGCAGCAGCCAATGATATCAACAATAATGATGCCAATCCGGCCTATCCGGCAAGTCTGGATGTGCCCAATGTTCTTGCAGTGGCAGCAACAGATTGTCAGGACAAATTGGGATGGTTTTCCAATTACGGTCTGAAGACGGTTGATATTGGTGCTCCCGGAGTCAACATAATGAGCACTATTCCTAACAACCAATATGAAATGAAACACGGAACATCCATGGCAACCCCCCATGTATCCGGTGCAGCCGCGCTTCTAAAAGGATACAAACCCGCGCTGACGGCTGTTGAGATCAAGGATTTGCTTATGAGTACTGCTGATCCGCTGGCCTCACTGCCAGGGCAAATGTGTTACCGGGGCGTCTGTGAATGTATGAAGCCCTGAAGGCGGATGATGCCGAATGGCTGGAACTGAACGGCACGCAGGCGGCAGTATTCCTGCCGGTTCTTCGGCGTTCTGACCTTGTTCTGAATGCCATGAACAAAACAGCCGGGGATTACAGCGCAATATCACCATCACCCTTTCCGATGATCCCAATAACCCGTCCAAAGTGGTGGTGCCGGTTACTTTGACGGTAAACGGCGGACAGTACCAGTTGGCCATTAACCGCCAGGGGCAACGGTGTAGGCAAAGTCAAGGTGGAAGGAGTGGTTCGCAATCTTGCGGGAATGTTCAGTGAAGGCAAACAGGTGCAAGTGGAAAGCCATTGCTGAGGCACATCAAATTTGTTGGCTGGTCAAACAGTGCAAAAACACAGGCTATTTTTGTCACCATGAGCGAAAACAAAACTCTCAGCGCCAGATTTTCAGCCGATCCTTTCTATAAACTAGAGTGAAAAAAGTGGTGAGGGGACAGGTCAAAGTGAATGGTGCTGTTCAGAATCTTCCCTGGTCAGAAGATTTTAAACAGGGAACTTCTGTTACCGTGGAAGCTGTCACAGGTGCAGATTTTAAAGAATGGTACGGAGATATGGCGGCTGATGACAAAAAAAGTAATCCCGTTACCATCACAATGGATGCCAAAAAAGTCGTTAGCCTGTATTCACCTTTAAAGAAAAATGGCAGGCCGGGAATTCAGGCAGAAAGGTGAAAAAGTCAACGGTCAGGGTAACTATGATGAATGGATGCTCAACGGTGGAAATGTCCTTGTCAACAAGTGCAAAGTGACCATTGGCGTTGACAGTCCTCCTGAAGCAAAACCGGCTCCCCCTCACCTCCTCAATATTCTGTTCAAATGCATCTATACCCTGCTGATTGGAGTGAAAAATTACTGAAAGATATCCGTGAACAGGGACAGGAACAATATGTATGGATACTGGAGGTTAATCAAGCGGCAATGCTATGCCTCGAGAGAACGGACGGCTGTTCTGAGCTGGGATCGAAAAACCCAATCCCAGCGGAACCTATAAACTTCTGAAAGGTGCCGAAGGAAGAAGGTGTACTTGTGGCAAATATGCGGACAACAACGGAATTTGCCGTAACAGCGGGCGGGAACAGCGCAGTATTTTAATATTGTGAAAAACGAAGGGGCTTTTGAAATGGACTTGGATAAAGGCTGGAATATGGTATCTCTGCCCATTGAACCCGATGATCACGTCCAAGAGTCGTATTCCGAATGCTCTGGCCATATGGGAATATATCGCAGGAAGGGTATGTTGAACCGGAGATAATTAAAGCCAATGTGGGATATTGGGTAAAATATCCTTCAAATGAAGTTCTGGTTATCAATGGCCAGAATGTTATCCGCGGCATTTAATCTGGGACTTGCTCCGGATGGCATCTCATCGGCGCACCTTATGCAGCAGTGAGACCCGGAGCCATTTGAGAAAATTGAAGTTATCTGAATTTAATGAGATGTATGAACAGGCATTTCAACTCAATGCGGGGAAAACCGTATGGATCAAAATTTCTGATGCAGAGGCCGTGGAAGTTCATGCTGACTCTCAGTAAACCCTGTAATCAGTATTTGCAATGAATTATGAACACTCCCGGCGTCATCGCCGGGGTGTTCCGAAACCATGTAATATTAATATGCAACAGGAAAATATGAAAACATTTTGTGTAATGGCCCTTTCTGATGATTATGACTGCTTCTGTCTCTATGGCTTCAGCTGGCGAACCACCCTTTTTGTATGCGGCGAAAACAATGGCGGAGTATATCAACCAAGGAAATGACCACAGGGGTCGCTGGAAAGAGCAGAGGTGCTTCCGGCCCGCCCGTTCCGCCCGTGTATTCTGTAAATGCTTCCCTTTTCAACGCCGCATGGGAACCTCTGTGGGAAGATATCCGTCAGATGGGAAAACTATCTCATGAATGGATTATCGGTGTGGATCCCCTCGGAAATACCTGAGCACTCATGGCTCAGACGGAACCTGTACGCTCACATGGGGAACAATGCAGATGGGAAAAGGGACATATGAACTCCGGAAAGGATATGACGGAAAAGGGGAAATCCTGATTCCGGATATGAAAAATGTCACATCCTTCAAAATTTCCGGAAAAGCCCAAACCCGGTATTTTCCATTATCCATATACCTGAAGCAAAGTAAAGGAGGAGGAAAAAGACGGGGGGCGGGGAAGACATCCTGCCCTCTCCCTTTTTGCAACAACCCGGCATCGTCAACATCACCAGAAAGGAGTTTTATATCATGCTCAGAAGAAAACACTTCCTGCACTGATATTTCCGATTATTTCCTTATTGTCATAATATGCACACCTGCCGCACTTGCCGGATGGACGGCTTCCCCAACGGCAGAAGGACAGGCTATCGGCGAGACTGTTAAAGAAATCAGAGGCAATCATCGGTGTCAGCACCATGGCCAGAACCAAGGATGCAGCACCGGAACCATTTTCTGAATATTATACCGTACTGATGTATCCTCATGGGACATCACTTGCAAACCTGACCGGGCGATTTTATTCGGACATCAAGAACCGTATTAGCCGATCTCACGGATGGGTAATCCAGTATCAATCCCAGCGTGCAATGTAATGCTGACAACCGAACTATCCATAATCCGATGGAATCTCAGACTGGGTAACGGAGATTTTGTTTTGATAGAAGGTGCTGACAAGGCAATTGGCTTGTGCGGTGGCCGATATGAAAAGTGTGAGTCAGTATGCTGTTACAGGAGGGAGTTCGCGGCAGTATTTTCTCATTGCCAACAAACCGGATCTTTCCTATTGCCATCAGCATTCTGCAACTTACGGCAGTATCTCTCCGGCAGATTTTGATTTCATGGATGTGGACAGGATGAAAAATCGGTCTGCTGGCAGACCGTATATGCGAGGATGTGGCCGGATTACGATAAGGTTAAACCGACATTTCATACAGGAAGAGCAAAATGTATTGTTTCATAAAAAAAGTTTTTATAGCCGATAATTCCCTGCGAAAACTGTTTTCCCTGCGGATTGCAGCATTCGTATTTATATCATTCCTTTTGATTCAGGCTCCGGGTGCGGGATGCGGAACAGGTTGTTTTTGAAAAAACCATTGTGGTACGTGAATACAGAAACCGGTGACAATATCCCAGATGATATCGGCCCTCCTGTGGGCGCGGAACAGATTTTGCCGCTGTGGCACTGGATGACTTTCCGCCTGTAACCGGCGGAACTGGAAGAAGAACAGAAAGCGGTGAAAGTCAATATCAGTGATATGCCGCCTATTATGGATGAATATCCGGAAATTGGAAAGACAGGATGTTGCGGAAGACGATACGAAAGCGAAGAGGCAGTTGAACTGCGAGGATATGACTCCTTTTCTTGATAATTATCCTTTTGCGGAACCTTTGGATGTCGCAGATGATACAGAAAGTGATGTGTCTGTATCCGAAAGCGATCTTCCCCCTTTTCTGGATAATTATCCTGTTGTGGCTTCCCAGGAAACAGAAGTGGACGGCAGTGATGAAATGCCCGGAAATGATATCGGTATCCAGGGCTACCTTCCCAGCCTGCGCCACCAGACGCTGGGATGGAGCAAGGCAATTGTCATTTCCGACAGAACCGGAACTCATACCGATACGAGCATCACAGGCAGGCAGAACCGCATATATTGACTTTGCGTTTACCAATAACGGGGGAGCGGATATCGGTGTTACATTCTACTCGACATTGTATATTAACGAAACCACAGGTCATAAGAGGGGTTACCTATGGTCTGAAAAAGGTTACTTATTCCTATATATCGGATTTCGCTTATACATTTTCCAAACCCGGAACCTATACGGTAAAATTGATCTGCGATGTGTACGAAACGTTTCCGAATCCAATGAAAACGACAACTCACGGGGAAAGTATAAGCGCGGGTGATAATAATTATGCAAAACCCAATCTGACAGCTTACAGACCATCGGGCTGGAGTGGGGCCATTGTGGTTTCAGACCGGACAGGAACCACAACAGACAATGTTCTCTATGCAGGAAACCGGGGCTATATTGACTATGCCAAATCAACAACGGTCAGTCTGACATTGGCAGCACATTTATTCCGCCCTGTATATCAACGAGAGTCTGGTGAGAAAAGGAACTTCTATGGTTTTGAAGAGAGGATATTACGCTTATGCAAGCGATTACGGCTATACATTTTCACAAGCCGGAACATACACAGTAAAACTGGTCTGCGATGTAAACGGAAATGTTTCCGAATCCAATGAATGTGACAATACCTGGCGGCGCAGTGTCAGTGTTGCAGATGTTCAGAAGTCCAATCTCACACCTTACCGACCTTCAGAGCTGGAATTATAACCATTGTGGTTTCCGACGAAGCGGCGCACCCGTACAGACAATTCCCTGAGTGCCGGAGAAAAAGGATATATTGATTATGCTTTTATTAACAACGGACTGGCGGATGTTCCCAATACATTTTATTCAGACATTATATCAACGGCAGTTTGGTCAGAAAGGAATAAGCTATGGTCTGAAAAAAGGATGTGCATATGCAAGTGATTACGCTTACACCTTTTCCCGTGCCGGAACCTATACCATAAAAAAACTGGTCTGTGATATGAACGGAAATATTTCCGAATCCAATGGAATCCAGCAATACCTACCAGCGGTATCTAGTGTTTCTCCTCCTGTGAATCTGAAACCCAATCCACACCTTGCGAGCCTTCCGGCTGGAGTGCCGCTGTTTAGTTTCCGATCGCACCGGAACCCGGACGGATAATGTGCTTCATGCCGGGGACAGGGGTATATAGACTATGCCTTTATCAACAACGGGCAGGCAGATATAAACAGTGCATTCAATTCGGGCCTGTATATTAACGGCAGTCTGATCTGTACAGGAAAATCCTATAGCCTGGGAAAAAGGCCGTTATGCTATGCCTCGGACATTGCCTATACCTTCAGCCAGAAAGGCAATTACCTTGTACGGCTGGTCTGTGATATAAACGGCAATGTGAGTGAATCGAAAATGACAATGCATATCAGAGAACGATCTCTGTTTCTGACAATCCAAAACCCAACCTGATCCCTTACCGACAAAACGGATGGAATGATAAGATCGTGGTCACTATCGTTGAGGAACATCAGCAGAGACAAGCGTATATGCCGGGCGGACATTTCTGTTGATTATGCCTATGTCAATAACGGGGATGTCAATATATCCGGAAGATTTTATACGGTTCTATCATTAATGTACCCGTGTGCGCCGGAGACTATACTGACGGGCTGAATAAGGGATATTGTATGCACATATCCGGGATATGGCATACGTTTTCCCCCAGGCCGGAACCTATACCCTGAAGGTTGTATGTGATGTATATAATAATGTGCTGAATCAATGAAAATGATAACTCCTATCAAAAGAGCAAAACAGTCGGTATTCGAAGCATGGCCCCGTCATCCGGGTTTCGCCAGAGCAAATATTTCCATGTCCAATAATCAAAATATGGCACTCGATCTGCCGGACGGAACCTGGGTTCCTTTCGGAATCGGAGCCGCTGCCCTGCCAGATATCAGAGAATAAAGTCATTCAGTCCGGGGAAAGATGCTCGGACTGGAATCTGTTTTTCAACGGCATGTTTGTGAATGAAGCGGCAGAAGGTATTGATATTTACAAAATACTCCAACTCGGAGAGTATCATGGAGATTTGCCTCCGGGCAAGCTTTAATCTGCCGGTTGTGCGCAAATATATCTATGTTCCCTAGGATAAACTCGGTGCTGAGTTATGAACTCAATGAACCGGTAAGCAACTTCTAATCTGCTGTGTATCGATTACTGGCCTCGGCCCTCTGTTCACCATAGGTGCGGAAACTCCTGAATTTTATATGGATCAGGCTGTGTATGGTCAGAATCCGGTGGCTGCCCGCTGAAATGTCTATCTGGGACCGTTGGAGATGTTACGAGGACAGGATGCAGATGCTGATATCATCCCTTCCGTTATAATCCGGCCACAAAAGAACTACGAGGCATTTCCGGATATTGATGTGCAGGTAAATTTAAAGCACAACCCGGAGTGGCCGATATCCGCTATTCTTCCCCGGAATTTGACAATTTTGTGCAGGGAGCAGTTGTCAATCCCGAAGCCCTTTATCGGGTATCAGAACATGGCCAGGTGTTTGCCTGGCGGGCGCAATACCTGATTATCACCGCTCCGGAATTTCTGGGACCGGCCAATATTGCTGAAAGATGCCAAAATCGCCGAAGAAACTACCATTGTCAAAACAACCAGTGAAACAGGCAAAACCAAAGACCAGATTAAAAACTATATCAAAAACACTATAATACCTGGTCTCCGGCCTTTCTATGTGCTGCTTCACCAGGAGATGTGGAGTATATTCCACAACCTATGAAAGCACACGGGAACGTCGAACAAATCGCCATTATTCCACAATTTGCGGATCGGAACTATATACGGATATATTTCTGGGACGTATTTCGGTGGATACAGAAATAGGCATATACAGTGATTCGGAAAATAGTGGATTATGAAAATAATCCTCCGAACTCACGAATTTTTATAAAAATGTGACAAGCGCTGCCTATTTTCAGGATAATGACGGGAACGGATATATGCAGATCGAAATTCCTGAAAACGTCAGAAAAAATCCGTGATTTTTTGGCAGGTCAGGGATACAATGTTAAACGGATATGCACTAGCAATTCTCCGAATCCCACATATTATAACAAAGGTTATTATGGCAACAGGGAAACCCTGCCGTCTGTTCTGCTGAAAAAAACGGTTTTGTGGAACAGGGAGAATTGCAGCAGACATATCCTCATCCGTCAATACGGGTGTTTTTCTGCTGACACACAGGGATCCTGAGCAGGATCGGAATTATGTGGATGAATGGGGGCGCTCTTTCTCTCATACAGGATGGAGCGATCCCTATTTTGCAGAAGATCATATCGCAAATCTGAGAAACGGTTCCCTTCTGCCTGTGGTACTGAGTTTCAACTGCCGAGTCCGGCTGGTTTGACGGTGAAACCGACCATAATTCCGGCAGGAACTATGAATCTTTCTGTGAACTTTTCCTGCGCAAAGAAAACGGAGGGACAGTAGGGATTATCAGGGGAGCGGCAAAAAACAGTACCGGTTATAATGATGGGCTGATTCGGGGAGTGATAGACTGTGTCTGGACAATTTTTACCTTCGGATTCCAAATAACAAAGGTTCTGTTAATCAGTTGGGCCTGCTCTTTTGCATGGAAAATCGGCTATGGATCAGATATGGGGCGATCCGCAGGAGTCCGCAAAGATCAAGTATGAGCTGTTCCATCTGCACGGCGACCCCAGTATGCGCATGTGGGACTTTGCGCTCTATGCCTCCGCCTCCGCCGAATCCCGGCCGGGCAGCAGCACCTTTGTAATTTACAATGACGGCAATGCAGACCTGAAAATCACCGGTTTGAGCAAGAAATACAACCGAAGCTGGCTGAGTTTTCACCCCAAACACACCTTTACTCTTTCTCCGGGAAGATCCGCCACGGTAACCGTGACGGTGGACTGGTCAAAAACAGGAGCAGGAGTAAATGACGAACAGATCCTCATTTACTCCAATGATGCGGACAAAGTCCTCAGATTGTTTCTGTCACTGCCAGCGACCGGCAGGAAAGAGTGCGCGCTGAGATCTGGCAATAACTGGCAACGAATGGTACGGATCAACGGAGAACTGTTCAACCTTCCAACAGAGGCAGGTTTTGCCAAAAGGCGAATCCGTTACCACCACGGAAGCCGGTTCGGACGGGGGGACGGCAGTTTGAAGGGATGGGAAAGGCGGACTGGCCATCAATGAAAACCGTTTACGGTTGTAATGGATTCCGACAAAACCACTTAAAAATCAATTTTGCCAATCATAATATCCTCCATTATCCTTCGGATTTCCAAACAAGGAAGAACAGGAAGGATCCGGGTGAACGGTCAACCCCTAGACTGCCGTTTGTTTACTCTTTTTAGGGATCTGCTGAAAATTAGGCATTTCCTGCCGAAGATTTTGAAATGGACCGATTGCTGTGGACGGTACGGATAATACTGTCTCTGTCACCATGAACGAGACAGGCAACTGGTGTGTGTGTTCAAACAAGCTTCACCGCTAACATGTCAGTCGGACATCCGGGTAAACGGTGCGGCTTTGAACAGTCCTGAGTTATGAAGAATGGCACAGATCAGGAGGCAATGAAAACGTTCTGGTAAACGTTTTACCGTCCAGATCAGTTTGGGGAGAACAACCGGAACTGCTGGATGCGCCGGATCCTCCGGAATATTCTGTCAGTGTGAAACTGTGGAATCCGGATGGATGGAAAGGCCCTATTTCAGGGATATACGATCAGGAAGAGCGGTTTGCGCGAAATGGGTTCTCGGTATCGGCCCCATCGATATCGAGACATAAGGACCGGAAGACCACCGTCTGAACTGGATCCGGCCTCACTTTGTTCGAAAGATTTACCGGATCCGGGAGGACATGACGGCAGAGATGTAGTGGTTCCGGATATGCCGGGCTAGATCTGTTTATGAAATATCCGACAGTGATGAACTGCAGTATTACAGCATTGAATATTTCAGAAATACACCGGTGGATATGGAACTGACGGCCGGATGGAACCTGATTTCCCTGCCGGTAAGCCCGGATGACAATCAACTGTCTTCTTTGTTTCCGGAGGCAACAGTTGCTTATAAGTTTGATGAAACCTATCAGCCTGTGCAGCAGTTGTATCCGGGGATCGGATACTGGGTCAAAGTGCCTGAAGATAAAACATACAAAATCAGCGGTCAGCCTTTCCGGCAGTATTCTTTGGAACTGTCTGAAGGATGGCATTTGATGGGCGCGCTGAATACAGGGGCTGCTCCGACTCCGGCAGATGCCATTTCCGCAAAATTTGAGTTTGAAGAATCCTACATAGAAGCAGATCAACTGACACCCGGTAAGGGATGCTGGGTGAAAATACTCAAACCATGCGTATTTTCAGTAACTTCTCCATGATAAACTGTGTAGGGTGGGCACGGCTTTTTGTGCCCACCGATCATGGTGGGCAGCGCTTCGCTTCTGCCCACCCTACTGAAAATGCACTATACACAGGGCGGGCAGCCTGCCCGCCCTGTTTTTTTCGGAAGGAGGGTATATGAAAAAGCGATTCCGCCTGACCGGATTTCTCTTTTTATTTATTTTTTATCAGTCAGTTAACGCATATACAGCCGAATATTTCAAGGGTGACGTTGATTTGAGCGGTGAAACAGATCTGGGGGATGCGGTTACTGTTTTGAAAGTACTGGCCGGTATTGAAACCGGTGATCTGTTTATGGATGCTGAAATCGGTAAAGACAGACAGATCGGTATGGAAGAAGCTGTGTATGCTCTTCAGAGCGTGGCCGGACTCAGACGTTCCGAATCATTTGAACTCTATGACTTTGGAGACGGTCTGCAGGGCTGGACTGCGGATTTTTCGGATTATCCCCCTCCTTTGGAAGACAATTATGCTCTGGATTCCGAATGGCAGAGTCTGCCGGAAAACCTGCCGGAAGGAAATGGAATTTTCATTACCGGTATGAATCAGAACCGTAATCTTTTTATGTTCATCAAGCGGAAACTGGAGGGACTGGAACCTCATGCCCTGTACCGGATATATTTTGAAGTGGAAATTGCCAGTAATGCCCCATCCGGATGTTCCGGTTCAAACGGGACTATGGGCGAAGATGTGTTTTTAAAAGCCGGGGCATCCCTTTATGAACCAATACCATATGAAGGTACGGTCTATGTCATGAATATTGAAAAAGGAGACCATGGAACCGCAGGAAAAAATTTTCCCAGAATATTGTAAAAATTCAGACCATCAGAGAATAAGGTTAAGAAACCAAAACGATAACCCGGATCACCGCGTTGAATTTCCGTTTCCAACACTCGGGTGAAGCTAATACTATGGAACTGATTGCCTATGCGGAACTACGGCTTTATATTATTCCCGGATTAAAATTACATACGATAAAGTTGCAGAAAATGATACAGACGGAGACGGAGTGCCGGATGAGTATGATGCTTTTCCCGATGATGCCAATGAATGGCGGGATACAGATGGAAACGAAGTCGGTGACAATGCAGATACAGATGATGAAGCTGATGGAATGCCGGATGAATGGGAGAGTCAGTATGGTTTAAATCCCCTGTTTGATGATGCCCGGTATGATGCGGACAGAGACGGGGTGAGCAATCTGGATGAATTTGAAAACGGAACCAATCCGATGAATCATCCTCCGTCAGCACCGGTTCTGTCTTTTCCCGGAGAAGAAGAAACCGTCACTTCCCTGACCCCGGAACTGTCTGTGGGAGAATATGAGGATCCGGATGACAATTATCCCCTTGCTTCCATCCATTGGCAAATCAGTGACAATCCGGAATTTACTGATCCGATTGCGGATGAAATCAGGGAAGACGGATTTCGTTCCTTCACGATTCCGGAATCCAGACTGACAGCAGAAAGCATCTATTACTGGAGGGTACGTTTTACCGATAATCAGCATGAAAGTTCGGACTGGTCTCCCATCCGTCTTTTCAAAACTCCCAAAGTTTTTCATTTTGATTTTGCCCAGGGATATGATGGATGGAGCGGGGGATTTGCCGAATATCCGGCAGGCAGTGAAGAATTTTATGAACTGATATGGCAGCGGAAAATTCTGCCTGATGAACTGCGGCAGGAAGATGAGTCAGACAATCCTCAATTCGGACTGTATGTATCCGGATTGAATCACAGTGATGATCTTTTTATGTATATCAAGAAACGGCTGGAAGGTCTGTCACCGAATACACGGTATCATATTATTTTCAAGGTGAAATTCGGCACCAACGCCCCTGTGGGATGTATGGGTGTGGGAGGTGCTCCGGACAGTGTTTATATGAAAGCAGGCGCCATCGGCATTGAACCGAGAAGCGGAACATGCGCCTGTCCTTTGGATGGCAATTATTTTATGATTCCCTCAGGTCACTATTTTATGAATATTGATAAAGGAAATCAATCTATTGGCGGTACACAGGCTCTGCTGATCGGAAATATCGGCAACGGCATAAGCGATTGCAGCAGTAAGGCATATAACTATAAGATACTGGATAATCAGAGCAATCCTCTTGAAATCACCACCAACCACAACGGTTTCCTGTGGTTAATGATCGGAACCGATTCCGGTTTTGAAGCCACAACATCCCTGTATTATACCAACATCGAAATTCGTCTGATTGAAAAAGGAAATATTCAGGTAAAATAAAAAAAGGAGGATACAGAAAATGAAAATGACACAAAAGGCAATCATATTTTTTTCCCTGATACTTATGCCCTGTATGGTCTGTGCCGCGTGGGAATCTGAAATTCTGGCAGAAGGAGAGGATCTGGGAGTACCCTACAAAAGTTCCGTCACCATCGGCGTTCAGAGCGAAGTTGAAACAAGACCTTCCCCTCCGTCCCCGCCGGCGTACTCCTGCAGTATCCGAATCGCTCCGGCCGACTGGTCTGATTATCTGGCCACAGATATCCGGAAAGAAGGTGAAAAAACATACTGCTGGGTGGTTGCCGTCAATCCCCACGGAAATGCAGGAACTCCTGTTGCCCGTACCGAAGTTTTCCATGGAATCGGCGGTTTCGGTGAAGAAAATATGTGCCAGAAGGGACAGATGTTCCGGAACCGTCCTGATCCCGGATATGAAACGGGTGAGATTCCTATACAGTTACGAGGATAACAGCGATCAGTTCTTCAGTCTGACCCTTACCCTGCCGGAAAACAATGTAAACAATGTTGCACCGGATTCGGATCAGGATGGCATTCCGGACGATGCTGACACCGATGACGACAATGACGGGCTGTGTCCGATGAATCCGATGCCTTTCCCCTGAATGCCGGAGAGCGAAAGATACAGACAATGACGGAACCGGAGACAATGCCGATACCGATGACGACAATGACGGTGTGTCCGATGAATCCGATGCCTTTCCCCTGAATGCAGGGAGCAGAAAGATACAGACAATGACGGAACCGGAGACAATGCCGATACCGATGACGACAATAAAAGACGGTGTATCGATGAATCCGATGCCTTTCCTCTGGACGCAAAAAGAACAGCAGGATACGGATCAGAGACGGGATCGGGGGATAACGCGGATTACGGATGACGACAATGACGGAATGCCCGGAAGAAATGAATGGGAGATTCGTTACGGACTGAATCCCCTGGCAAAGGATGCGGATACAGACACGGACGAGAGACGGCCTTTCTGATTTGGAAGAATTTCAGCAGGAAGTGATCCACTTGCAGCTTCTGTGATTTCTCCGCAAGCCCGGAACCTGATCCTGACCAGATTCTCCCGGATCAACCGGTTCTTCTTTCTCCCGCAGATAATGAAACAAATGTGTCTCTGACACCGGTGCTGCCGAGACCAGGCCGTTTTCCGATCCGGATACCGGAGACAGTCATGGGGAGACTCGCTGGCAGATCAGTGAAACAGAAGAAGGTTTCTCGAACCTGTTCTGCTGGATATCGCGAATACCGAATCCTTGACAGAACTTCAGATGGAAGAAGGGAACTGGCAGAAAATGCCAAATGGCACCTGGAGAGTTATGTTTATTGACAACCGGCAGGGGAGTTCAGAGTGGTCTGTTCCTTTCCGCTTCCATACGCTTATCGGCAGTGATCCGGAAACTGCCTGAACCGGAAAATCCGGACAACCTGAAACACCTGATCCGCCTTCAGGCGGATGAAGGTATGGACTACCAACAGACCGGGGAACATGGAGATAATCAGGATACAGGCACATCAGAGGAAAATCAGACTTCCGGGACGGAGGTGGTGGATAACTTTATCTCTGCATTGCTGTTCTTTTTGAATTTGCTGTGGATGAATCCATAGGCTATTCAGGTGGATGTATTGCCCGTTCGCTGCCAAGTAATTCATTTCGACTTCCTGTAAATTCAAGAAATTGGGTGAAGCCCAATTGGGGCACTCTACACGCTCCCGCGTGGGAACGCTTCGAAACCTGACTTTTGCTTCCCGTAATCTGTCCTAACCTGAATGACTATGATATTTCATCACAGTCCATCATAATCCATCATGATTATCTGCGGTTCAGACATTTTTTTGAGACAATGATTATGACCTGCAATGCAAAAAAACATTTCCTGCCGTTTTACCGGCAGATCGTCATCTGCATCGATATTTTCCCATCCCTGCTTTCGGCCTGTGCCAACCTGTCGGCCAGAGTCTGTATGAAAGACAACGACAACTACAGTGTCGCCCATCTTCCGCAATTGATGGGATGACTATTATGAACGTGGGCTGTCCTATGCCGAAGGAGTACTATCCTGCGGCGCTTGCAGACCTGACCGCTTGCATTGAAACGCAATGACCGGGATCAGTGGATGGCCCGGACTTTCGGAATGCATTTTATTGACTATTTCCCGCACAGGAAAAAGGAACTGTGCATTATTATATGGGAGACAGCCATGCTGCCCTCAAAGAACTGGAAATATCCCTTGTAAGAAAAAAACGGAAAAAACTCTGTATTATTTAAACAGAGTCAGAAAAAAATTCTGGAAAAAAACATATTTACTGTAGGCTTTCCTGTTATTTCCCATAGGATATGCCGGTAAAAAGGGGAAAACAAATTCAGACAAATAAAGAAATTTTTCATATTTCCGGAACCGTATCTGACAAAGCTGTGTAAACAGCTGCGGATCAGCAGGAGACCATTCTGCTTGAAGGCGGAAATTCTCTTCATTTTTCCAAAGAGATGAAAACAGAGCCGGGATGGCGGGAAATGAAAATCACAGCCGAAAATCTGCTGGGGGAACCAGAACCGAACATGTCATCGATTTTACAGACAGGGCAGGACCGCTTATCAGCATCTGCCATATGTCTGTAAGCAAAGAAATCGGGTTTCTGCTGGGCGGGATATCTGGAGAATGAATCCGGTATCCGTTCTTTGTCTGTCAATGGGCAGGAAGCGGAATTTTTTCCGGATGCAGAAGATGAAAAAAGAAGCCGTTTTACTTTTCTTTCACAGGTTCCGCAAATCCGTATTCTTGCCGAAGACAGACTGGGCAATAAGACAGAAGACGGATTCTCTGTTTCAGATGCAGTGTTTCAGGAATTTTATAAACCGGAGTATGGAAGTGCTCTGACATACTCTCATCTGCTGGCACAGAACCCTGTTGTGACCGATACCGGAGGAGTTTTTTCAAACCTTTGGAAACACAATATTATCCGGAAATTATGCTCCGGGATTGGGAACGGAGGATGTCAGTTTTCTCAGAAATATCCTGATCAGGGGGGCATGGGAGTTATCAGCCCGTCGATCTGTCCGGATTAACGAAATGCAGTTTCGTCCGGGCAAGGGAATACTGATTTTTCTCCATTCTGTAAAACTGAATAACGGAAAAAACCGCATCAGATTACTGGCCCGAAGATGAAGGCAGCAGCAAAGCTTTCAGGGAAATACAGATTGAGCACAAAAGACCGTCCATTTACGATCTGAAATACCGTTACAGTCTGCGCATTCATCCTTTTTTCAGGAGGAAAAACATCCGCAGATCGTTTTAATGATTTCCCCAAAAACTGTTTCAGCAGGAACGTTTTCGGATTTCTTTGAAAGAAGACAATAAAAAATTGGAAAAACGGAACAGACACAGCAGATACAGGTCCGCGTCTGAAGCAGAAAACAGAACTGCGGACGGCATTCTGCGAGGAAGGATATATGAAACACATGCAGGAACCGAAATTGTTGCCTGGATGATTGACAGGGAGACATCGAAATTCTTGCAACAGAAGATGTGTATGCCAGATCCGGAACTTCCCGGACAATAACGGAGCTTGCCGGGGAACTGTGTGAAAAACTGATCCGGGCTTTTCCTCTGGTGACCGGGGAAATCCATGAGATTGCAAGTCGGAAAATCCGGATCAGAACCGGTGAAAACCGGCTCAAAACAGGCTGGCCCCTTCTCATTTTCAGACCGGAACATAACACCCTGTCCTGCCGGGGAAGCGATACCCGGATTCTCGGCAGCGCTCAATTGGAAGAACTGGGAGAGCATACATACGGCGCTCTTCTTTCGGATGAATGCAGAAAGGATATTCAAGCAGGAGACAGGACAATACCCAGATGAAACAAATCACAAAGAGAAGGCATCGAATACTGGATGACTGCCTGAACCAGGGAAAAAAAGAGGGGATTGTGCGACAGTATTACCGGCTGATCATCAAAATTGTCCGGGACCGTGTGGAAAAGGAAAGTCTGTTTTATTCCAAAGAAGATATTGACGATATTGTCCATGATGTATTTGTAAGGATTTTTGACAATCATTGCAGGCGGCTGCGCCAATATGATCCGGTAAAAGGAAAAAATCTGGCTTACTGGATTATCCTTATTGCGCTTCAGACAACAAGCGATTTCATTGCCCGGAAAAAAAAGGATCAGTTTTTTGAACCGGAATCAGGGGAAACAGATGATGAAAACTCATCCCCGGAACTGAATTATGAAATGAATCTGTATCAGGAAGAAAACCGCATGGAAGCCAGATCCGAACTTCGGCGGATAATAAAACTGATGGATCGGCTGACACCGGAGCAGCAACTGATTTTTCATCTCAGTTTTTGACAACCCCCATTGTTGCCGGAGGAATTGCCAGAATGACCGGAAAAAGCATAAAGGCTGTTCAGTCTGAAATTCGGGCAAATGCAGCAGTTGAAAGAACTGCTTTTCTGGCGGGTGGATAAAACTGACCGCTGCCGGGCAAAGAGTGCTCCGGTTTCCGCGGAATTGGGAGGAAATATGAAAAAGGAGTGTATCCAAATGATAATGCTTGTAAAATACAGTGAAGGACGATGTACGGAAAACGAAAGAAAGAAGGTGGAAAAACATCTTGTTAAATGCTCCCCCTGCAGGAAAACATTTGCCGAAAGTTATTCCGCGTGGAAAACATTTTCCCGTACTGGCTGGGAAACCGCTTCGGATGAGGAGGTCCGCTGGATTATGACCCGTCTGAAGTCTTCGGAAAAAAAAGAGAAAACCTATGCATGGGTCCGGAACATGACTTCGGATCTGCTCTTTCTGCCCGGTTTTTCCCTGATGATAGGAATCCCGGAGGCAGGAACTGTCCGCCGGAACGGTCCGGCAGAAAAACAGGAAGTTCAGCATTCGGATATTTCTCTGCTGACAAAGGATTTCGGTTCGCTGTGCGCATATTTCTATGTGGAGAAAACCGGGGCAGAAGGCGTAAGTATCCGTGTCACCGTCATAGACGGAAAGGAAAAAGCCGCAAATGTCCGGCTGATTTTTCTGCGGGAAGGCGGAGGAACCGTTTCCCATCCCCTGGCAGGGGATTATGAGTATTTTGAATATATGCCCTTTGGAGATTACACCTTTTTATTGAAACAGAATGCCGAAGAAAAAGGGCGGTGCCGGATCCGTATCAGTGAAAAGGAGATATGCGTAAAAGATGATTACGCTTGAAAGCATCCGGGAAGGTGACTGTCTGAGAATCGGTCTGATCCGGCCGGGGGATTCCATTTCTTCCTACGGAGTAATGCAGATCCCCATCCGGCATCTGGAGGACTGCTGCGCACGCATGATTGAGACCCTGAACCGGACAACCCGCAAAGGAATCGGATATACTGAAGCCATTGCACAACTGAAAGATATGGGAGCACTGCTGTGCAATGATCTTCTGACATGCGAAATCAAGGAAACCCTGCTGCACACAGATGAAATTCATCTTTCTGTAAGAACCGATGACCGGCTGGTTCATATTCCCTGGGAGCTCATCTGTCTGGATGACGAATTTCTCTGCCGCAGATTTGCAATGGGACGGAATGTTCAGACCCGGCAGACAGTCCGGAGAGGAGTGCAGCGGCAGATCAGTTATCCTTTGCAGATGTGGGTGGTGGCCAACCCGCTGGGCGATCTGGCAAAGGCATTGGACGAAGGGATGGAAATCTGTGATGGAATGGACCGCCTGAATGTTCCGGAAGTGCGGATCTGCGCGTTTCTGGGTTCTGAAATCACTATGGCAGATATGCAGAAAAAAATCAGGACCTATGATATTGTGCATTTTGCCGGTCATGCGGATTATGACGACCGGCATCCGGAACAGAGCGGATGGAAGCTGAAGGATTCGATTCTCCAGGCGTCGGATGTAAAAAAAATGGAAGGGGGGGCCGCCATGCCCCTGATGGTTTTTTCCAATGCCTGCCAGTCAGCCCGGACCGGAGAGTGGGGAAGAGCGGGAAAATGGCAGGAAAATGCGCAAGATTCGAGTTTCGGTCTGGCCAATGCCTTTATGATCAGCGGTGTGCGCCATTATATCGGGACTTCCTGGGAAATCCGGGATGAATCAGGCCGTTATTTTGCATTGGAATTCTACCGGCATCTGCTGGCCGGAAATACCATCGGTCAGGCTCTCTGTCTTTCCCGGCAGACCATGTCGGAAAGAGGACAGGATGCAGGATGGGCCGCGTATGTGCTTTACGGAGATCCTTCTGTATCCTATTTCGGGCAGTCAGAACCGAAAAATCTTTCACACCGGGAAAAAAAATCTGCCCCGGTTCCGGAATATATCATTCACAGCAATTCCTCTGCAATGGCAGAAACCATGTCAAACGGCATTCGTTCGGGCAGATCGGATATCGCCCGGGAAGTGCAGCCGGACATTCCAGAATCTGCAAAAAACCCTGCGGACAGGAGAGGATTTTTATTGGGAGGGGTGCTGGTAATATTGATGCTTTTTCTGGCAATGCTGCTGATTCCTCCCGTTCCCCAATCTTCCTCTCTCCCTGAAACGCTGTCTTCCCCCTGTGCAAAGGAAAGTGTTCCGGAACCGGAGTATAAAGATGAATGGACTTCCCGGCCTCTGCAGATGACAGTACTGTACGATTCGGACGGTACCTGTCCGGATTTGGAAGATATGATTGCTGCTGCTGTGGAAATGAAAGTGGCCGCAGAGTATCCCCGCATTCCCCTGGTGGATCGCCAGTATATAGGGGAAATGCTGGCAGA
>JAWKPW010000097.1:0-21428 GCA_041390465.1 Desulfobacterales bacterium
CCGTCATACGGATTTGGAGGATATCTTCATGCGGATTACCAAAGGGGAAGTGCAGTGATTGCGGAGATCTCCGTCTTTCAGAAAAAATCGGTATCCGGCAGCATGAGGCTGTGTCGGACAGTGATCTTCTTCTGCATGACAATGTGAATTAAGAGTCAGAAATTTCAGAATCAGCAAAAACAGACTGCTGCATATTCATGCAGAATCTGTGCAGAATTTGACAACTTTTTGAAAGTTGTCAAATCTCACCGGAATCTGATGCCCAATTCGCATTGCGCAGCATCAGTGGGGCAGACACATAACCGATGGATTCTCCCGCGGATCAGAAACATTCACATTCCCTTTCATGACTTCCCGGATATACCGGGCCAGAATCTCCTGCTCCCGGAGTTCCAGCATCTCTTTTCCGCGCGCCTGCACTGCCCTGAGCGCATGATACCCATCCCCGCCGGTAAACAGAAAATCGTTTGTCAACACTTTGAAACTGCGCTCCGGTTCCGCTCGGAGTTCAAAATTTTCCACCAGAGCATCCGTGCTTCCGTCCGCACGGACAATGCGCAGTTGTCTGATTCGTGAAGGTTTGTCCATGACGGTCTGATCCGATATGCCGGGTCTGTCCGGATCAAAGAGAATCATCATTCCCGCGATCTGGGGGAAACGGCCGTCTTTGTGGGGATAACGGCTGACCGCGTTTTCCATCACAGCCAGCAGTTCCGGCGATTTCAGTTCCACCACTGCCATTTTGTTGTCAAAGGGCAGGGCCGCGGCAATGCTCAGCCGGGTGATATGGGGGCCGGGAATGCTGTCCCGTATGCCGCCCCCGTTTTTCAGGGCAATGTCCGGGGCTTTGTCTCCCATCACCTCCCGGGCATACCAGAGGGCTGACACCGCAGTCAGATGCCCCAGATTGGTTTCACGGGAACGGACATCTGCCCGGATCCCGTTGAGCGGCATTTCTGTTATGCCAATGGTCTGAAACTGCTCCTGAATCATTTTTGTCTTCTTCAAATCACTGAAAATCTCTTCCACGGCAAAGGGCGGAGAAAGAGACTGTCCCAGAACTTTCTCCAAAGCTGCAACCCCCTCTGCCGAAGCCGGCACCGGGCCGCTGCGGGGATCAATTTCTTTGATATGGCCCTGCCCGTCAAACGTCACCATGAGATTGCCTGCATAGCGGTACTGCTGATCCGTGTTCACGATCAGAACGGTTCTGCCCTCACTGTCTTCCCGCATGTCCGGATAGGAGCCCAAAGGAGAATCTCCCTGCCGCAGCAGATTGAAGGGCCCGTCCGCCTCAGCCCGGGCCATAAAACCGGTGGCTCCGGCCATGACAATCATGTCAATTCCCCGCAGCAGACGCACAGAAAGGGGATCAGTGGTATAATCCTGGGAATGATCCAGCAAAATGATCTTGTTGATTCCCTGCGCTTCCAAAAGTTTCACCTGTTCGAGCACCAGCACCGTGGCCGAGACAAGGGGCTGACTGTTTTCCGGATTCCGTCCGCCAAAAAAATCCAGCCCCGGCAGTGTGACATCCGGATCTTTGATGACATTGAAAAAATCAGCCGGAGCCCGGCCAATGATGCCGATTTTTTCCCCTCCGATTTCCGCATACGCGCTCCGGGCCACCTTTCCCGCGTTTTCCTCAATACTCCCCGCGTCTTTGCCAATGCGGATGGCCGGAACCCCATCCGGCAGACGGACATGGGAAAAATCCAGATTCACGGCAACAAAGGGATACCTGGCTTTTTGCAGCATACGGGCAAAATCTTCGATGCCGCCGTCAAATTCATGGTTTCCCATGCCATTGGCTGCCAGTCCTGTGGCATTGAAGATCTCAATATCTCCGATGCCGCTCGCGCCAAATCTTTGCACCTGGGCGGCAGCGTCGTAAAAAGGCCCTGGCAGGGTATGATCTCCGGCAGTGACATAGAGGGAAGCCATGTTCTCCTTTTGCGCGAGTTTCCGCAGTCCTTCCAGTATGGCCGTATAATGGAGAATTTTGGGTTCCAGGGTGCTGGGGTCCTGAAAGGAGGATTCATTGTCAGAGCTGTGAAGCACCTGGAGCCGGAAATCTGTTTTTTCCTTTTCTGCAAAAACATTCTGCCCCACTGCGCACAACAGCAGGGCTCCTGTCAGAACAAGGGGCAGTGCATATTTTTTTTCCATGGCATATCCTTGGTGTTGAGGGTAATGAGGAGCAGGCGTTTTCAGCGGTTTTTGTTTCTCTCAGACAGCGGGCAGATCGGGCAGGAAGCCCGCCCTGCCACTGCCTGATTTACGGCATAAAAGAAGAAAATGCACAGGGAAAAAGAAACTATTCCTTTTTCTTTTCCTGTTTTTCCTTTTTCTTTTCCTTTTTGGTTTTTGCCGGTTTTTTCTTCTCTTCCTTTTTGGTGTCTCTGGATTTTGCCATAAAAAAACCTCCTTGTGTTGTTTTATTGTCCTGCTTTGAGTTTTTCCCAGTATTTCTGATATACCAGAATTGCCTCGCCCACGTCTACCTGAAATTCACCTTTGTTCACGGTTTGTGCATCCGGATACACCACCGGATTGTTTTTCACTTCAGGATTCATCATCTCCACAGCCGCAAGATTGGGAGAGGCATACCCCACTTCCTCACTGATGACCTTTGCCACCTCAGGCCGCAGCACATAGTCAATGAGTTTGTGCGCGGCACCCGCATTGCGCGCGCCTTTGGGGATCACCATGCTGTCTGCCCACAGCATCACGCCTTCTTCCGGGTAAATATAGCGGAGTTTGGGATCCTCCTGGGCTGCCAGATAGATTTCCCCGTTCCAGATCATGCCGATATTCACTTCCCGGTTGAGAAAGGGCAGTTTGGGGGAATCTGAGGCAAAGGCACGCACACTGGGCATAAGGGCAGAAAGCTGATTATAGGCAGCCTCAATATGCGCGGGATCGGTGTCATTGACCGAATACCCCAGCACTTTCAGCCCCATGCCAAACACATCCCGCAGATCATTGGACAGCAGCACCCGTCCTTTGTAAGCCGGATTCCAGAGATCCTTCCAGCTTTTCACTGTTTCCGGCGGAATCGCAGCAGCATTGCATCCAATGCCTGTGGAACCCCACAGATAGGGAAGGGAATACACATTGCCCGGATCATAGGGCCTGTCCATGAGTTTGGGATCCAGATGTTTGCTGTTTGGAAGCAGATTTTTGTCCAAAGGCTGCAGCAGATTTTCCCTGCGCATCCGGTGAACATAATAGGTGGTGGGAAAAACCAGATCATATTCCTTTCCGCCCACCAGTCTGATTTTGGCAAACATGGCCTCATTGCTCTCAAAGGTGGAGTAAATCACCTTGATGCCGGTTTCCTTCCGGAAATCACTGAGCACGCTGTCCGGCATGTATTCAGACCAGTTGAACACATACACTTCTTCATCTGCGGCAAAACCGGTGCAGACAGACAGGAGCCATACGGCAAAAACCATTGCCATGCATGCAAAGCCTTTTTTCATCATTTTTTCTCCTTTAGCAGAAGCTGTGAAAGGGTTACGGAAACAAGGGTGAACAAAAACAGGACCGTGCTGAGCGCGTTGATTTCCGGTTTGATGCCCAGACGGACCAGGGAATAGATTTTCAGGGGCAGAATCTCAAAAGACGGGCCCGTGACAAAAAAACTGACAATCACATCATCCAAAGAAAGGGTGAAACTCAGGAGCCAGCCTGAAACCACCGCAGGCATGAGAAGGGGAAGGAGAACATAACGGAAGGTCTGAAATTCGCCCGCGCCCAAATCCCGTGCCGCCTCCATGACACGGGGATCAAAGCCCCGGATTCTGGCATAGACCGTGACCACCACAAAGGGAATGCAGAAGGTGATATGGGACAGAAGCAGGGTGACAAAACCGATGCGCATACCGGAAAGCATAAAGAAAATGAGCAGAGAAATGCCCATGACAATATCCGGACTCATCATGACAATGTACACCAAAGTGTAAAGCACCTTTCTCCCGATAAAGCGGTACCGGTAAAAAGCCACCGCCGCAAGGGTTCCGATAACCGTGGCCGCAAAACTGGACAGAAACGCCACAATCAGGGAATTGCGCAGCGCATCCAGCAGCATGGCATTGTGCAGCAGTTTTATGTACCAGTCCGCTGTGAAACCGGTCCACTGGGTGGAAAAACGGGATCGGTTAAAGGAATACACCACAAGAATCAGCAGGGGCAGATACAGAAAAGCATAGATTCCCGTGAGGTATATCTTTCTGAATATATGATCTTTCATTGCCTGATCCATGAGCAGTTTAATGGTTTTGTCAAAATAAAACGGACAGAGACAATTTCTTTTGTAACCTTTGTGCCATCTTTGTGTCCTTTGTGGTAAAATCCGGCAGAACAAACAAGCATCAGGTTTTTGCAGAATTTATACCAAATCGCTATCAGTCATTGCTGCTTCTTTCTGACAAAATCCTTGTAATCCAGGCATTCAGCGTGCATCAGCAGTTCAGACAGCAGACTTTTCATAAGCATTTTTTTCAATGGAGAATTGGTATAAAACGGACAGAGACAATTTTTGTGACCTTTGTGCCATCTTTAAGTCCTTTGTGGTAAAATCCGCAGAACAAACAAAAGCATCAGATTTTTGGAGAATTTATACCAAATCGCCATCAGTCATTGCTGTCGCTTTTCTTTCTGACAAAATCCTTGTAATCCGTGCATTCAGCGTGCATCAGCAGTTCAGACAGCAGACTTTTCATAAGCATTTTTTCAATGGAGAATTGGTATAAAACGGACAGAGACAATTTCTTTTGTGACCTTTGTGCCATCTTTGTGTCCTTTGTGGTAAAATCCGGCAGAACAAACGAAAGCATCAGATTTTTGCAGAATTTATACCAAATCGCCATCAGTTTCATACATTGCTGTGTCAGTTTTTCTTTCTGACAAAATCCTTGTAATCCGTGCATTCAGCGTGCATCAGCAGTTCAGACAGCAGACTTTTCATAAGCATTTTTTTCAATGGAGAATTGGTATAAAACGGACAGAGACAATTTCTTTTGTGACCTTTGTGCCATCTTTGTGTCCTTTGTGGTAAAATCCGGCAGAACAAACGAACACATCCGTTTTTTTGAAAGAGGAAACATTTAGAAGCCGAATTATTCTGAAAAATCCGCTTGTTTCCGGATATATCCTAAAAACCGGATTTTTCCAGAAAATCCGGTTTTTTATGACTACTCCATCAGAGGCGCATTGAATTTTTTGAGGCTGTAATAATAGAACACCAGCATCACACCCATAAGCAGGGTCAGGACGACACTTGCGGCCGCGCCAAAGGGCCAGTTTCCGGCTGTGAGAAACTGATCCCGGATAAAATTGCCGATCAGCATGGATTTGGCTCCGCCCAGCAAATCCGGAATATAAAACAGTCCCAAAGCAGGCAGAAACACCAGAATGCTTCCGGCAATCACGCCCGGCATGGTCAGGGGCAGGATGACACGGGCAAATGCCTGCACCCGGGATGCACCCAGGTCATGGGCCGCCTCCACAATCTGCAGATCGAGTTTTTCAATGGAGCTGTAAAGGGGCAGAATCATGAACGGCAGCAGCGTATAGACCATGCCGCAGAACACAGCCAGATCCGTATACAGAATCTGCACAGGTTCCTGAATCAGCCCCGCGCTCAGCAGCATATTGTTGAGAATGCCGTTGCTTTTGAGCAGAATGATCATCGCATAGGTGCGGATCAGGGAACTGGTCCAGAAAGGAATAATCACCAGCACCAGCAGCCAGCGCCGCACACTGAAGCGTATCCGGCAGAGCATGGAGGCAAAGGGATAGGAAAGGAGCAGACAGACACCTGTGGCAGCCAGCGCGTTTTTGAAGGAATTCAGGAAAATCCGGAAGAACACCGGTTCAAACAGATTCCGGTAGCTTTCTGCGGTGAAGGTCCCCTCCACAAAATGCGCGGGGTCCCGTTTGAGAAAACTGATGAAAACCACCAGCACATTGGGAAAAAACACAAAGACCGTGATCCAGAAAAAAACAATGCCGATGGCCAGTCTGCGGAAGCGGCTTTTCTCATTCATCCGGCAGCACCACCTCCCATCCGTCCACCCAGCGCAGCCAGACCTGCTGTCCCTGGGCATAGAAAATATCTGCTGCGTTTTCATTGAAAAATTCGGTCACATGCACCTGTTTTCCGCTGTCCAGTCCAATCAGCAGATCCACGGTGCTTCCCTTGTAAATCAGTTCCTCCACCCTGCCCTGCAAAAAGGGCAGATCATCTTCGGGCCGGGTTTTGTGAACCTGTATGTCTTCAGGACGAAGCAGCACCCGGATTCGGTCCCGGGTCTGAAATTTCCGTTTGTTGACCAAGGAAAACCTGCTTTTTTCAATCACAGCCTGAATGCGCTCAGCCTCAGCATGTTGGACTGTGGTGTTGAACATGTTGATTTCTCCCACAAAGCCTGCCACAAACAGATTGACCGGATCTTCATAGATTTCCTTGGGTGTGCCGATCTGCTCTGCTCTGCCCTGATTCATGACCACAATCCGATCCGACATGGCCATGGCCTCTTCCTGATCATGGGTGACAAAGATAAAGGTGATGCCCAGCTTGCGCTGGTATCGCTTGAGTTCCAACTGCATTTCCTTGCGAAGCCGGTAATCCAGAGCACTCAGGGGTTCATCCAGCAGCAGCACCAGAGGCTCATTGACCACAGCACGGGCAAAGGCCACCCGCTGCTGCTGACCTCCGGAAAGCTGGCTGACTTTGCGTTTTTCCAGTCCCCCCAGCCGAACCATATCCAGCACCTCTGTGACATGCTCCTGAATTTCTTTGGGCTTCACGCCCCGAATCTTCAGTCCGAAAGCCACATTGTCAAACACATTCATATGGGGAAACAGGGCATAACTCTGAAAAACCGTGTTCACATCCCTCCGGTTGGGAGGCAGTTCATTCACCCTTTCCCCGCCGATGAAAATATCTCCCTGATCCGGGATTTCAAAACCGGCAATCAGACGCAGCACTGTGGTTTTGCCGCATCCAGACGGCCCCAGCAGGGTGAGAAATTCCCCTGCATAGACCTCCAGATGCAGGTCAGCCACAGCAGCCTGGCCATCATAGGTTTTGACAATATTGCGCAGTTGGACAACGGTTTCCGCCATTTTCCGGAAAAACCTCCTTTTTTCTGTACCGGTTCTCCATTCTCAGGCAGATCGAAACCTTTGCGGAGGAGTGCGGAAATTGTATCTTTGCATGGCAGGGCGGCTTGGATACGGGCTGCAGAAATGCAATTTCTGCACTCCCGGAACCGCTCCGGAAACCAATTTGGACAAATTTCCCGATCTGCTGATTCTCCGGTCAAAGGAAATGCTTTATAAAGAAAAGCCCTGATTTTCGCAAGCACAATTCTTTGCAAAAATGAAATAAACCCGAGAGTTTTTGAAACCTGCAGGGTTTTTTCCGTTTTTTTGTTTTGTTCAGACAGACATTTTTTGACCTTCCTGTGTAAACCTTTGGACAGAACCTGCGTCCAAACTGTCCAAAAGGTGATTGTACCATGCAAACCGTCTGTAACCTTGAAAAGCGTATTTTTCGCATTCAACTCACCAAAAAGGAGACATACCATGAACACAAAAAAAATCATTGCAGGAATCGCCATGATTGGCATGATATGGGCAGTTCCGGCAGTTTCCTCTGCCGGAGATCGCTATGACCGTTCAGACAGGGGACATGCACGGGTGGAACGCCATCACGGAGATCATCGGGGGGATTATGGGAAAGGCAGGGACAGAATCCATCACAGATATGACAGACATGGGGATTGGAAACATTCTCACAGGAAACCGCATCATCGCCCTCATTCGCAAGCGTATCATCATCATGGCAAACCGTACCGGCACCATGACAGAAAAGATGCCCGTGTCAGTCATCCCCGCGTGCGGATGGTTGTGACACCGCTGGGGATCTTCCCTGTATTTTACTGAAACTGATATTTCCTGAACCGGGGCAGGGCTTCCGCATCTGCCCCGCGGATTTCTGACAGAAAAAAGCGCTGTGTCACTCTGCGGTTAAAAACAGACTGCTGTCCCTTCTTGCCTTCTGATACAAACCCTGAATGGGGAGACAGGCGGAAGGAAGTCTTCAATTCAAATTTTCACGCAGACTTCCGCTCCGTTTTTTGCTCACTGTTTCCCCTGAATTTTCACTGAGGGGAATCTCTTCAAGCAGAGCCTCGGTATTGTTCAGCAGACCGCGCTGGGAAAAGAAAAGACGCTGCAGGATGAAGCGGGCCTCTGCATATCCCAGGCTGAAATCCCCCAACTGGGTCAGGGTGATGGTTCCGGCCCGGTACTGTTCCCTTGCATCCTCATAGTTCTGGCGGGAAAGATTCACAGCCTCCCGCTGCAGCCGTATGCGTTCCTCAAAAGAGCGGATGGTGATGCCGATTTTCTCAATCTCGCCGGCCAGCATTTTTTCGGTTTTTTTCAGTTCTTCATCTGCCATGCGCAGTTCCGAAAGAGCGGAAGCGGTTTTTGCCCGCACCAGTCCCCCGTCAAAGATATTCCAGTTCAGTTGAATGCCCAGATTCCAGGATTCATCTGTTTCATCCAATTCCTCTCCGTCCGTTTTTCCGGAAGCCACCAGGGCCACAGCAGGCAGTCCTTCTCCTTTGGCAATTTCATAGGAAAGTTCCGCAGCATCAGCCTGATTTTTTTTGGCGACAATGTCCAGCAGATTCCCATTGGAAAAAGCGGTTTTCAGACGGCCAAGCAGGATATCCATATTCGGTATTTCCTCCAGTTTTCCCTCCGGAATCCAAGGCTCCTCCTCTCCGGATCTGCCCAGTGAGAGATTGAAGTCAATCAGGGCTTCCCGGTACGAAGTTTCCTCCTCTTTCAGCGCATCCTGCGCAAAACTCAGATTCAGCATGGCCTGCCGGACATCCAAAGATGTCACCATGCCGGCTTCCCTGAGATCCTTTGCATCATCGAGTTCATTCTGCCTCTGCCGCAGACGGTCGGTCAGAATGTCCAGCACAGCCTGTTCCAGCAGAACCGTGTCAAAAGCCATTTTCACCCCTTTGACAATATCCCGCTTTCCTGTGCTGCAGTGCAGATCCGCCCGGTTCCACAGCTTCTTTTCCAGTTCCAGACTGCGCCAGATGCGTCCGCCTGCAAAAAGCAGTTGGCTGCCCGCGATTTCGGCAGACATGTTCCGATCCGGTGTTTCAAAAAAAGGATTGGGTTCACTGTTGTCCCCCATTTCCAGATACAAAGATTCCACACTGAGCTGGGGTTTGGTGAAGGCTGTGATTTTCTGCGCCTCTGCCCGCACAGACTTGGCAGATTCCTCAATTATCCGCATGGATTCTGATTTTTCCAGAGCATACTGTATGGCTGCCTCGCGGGTGATGGCATGGGCGGAAAACGGGAACATGGAAAGGAAGGAAAACAGGGAGCAAAGAAAGGTGGTCTGATATAAGGATTTATTTTTTAACACGGTTCCTCCATGTCAACGGGTTTTGGGAAAAAGGCATGGGAAAAAACAGGGAATCTTTAACACACTTGGTCAAAATGATCAATATTTTCTGCCCCGGGCTTCCGGACAGCAGGACAGTTTGATGCCAGTTCTCCATTGAAAATATGCTTAACTCGCTCCGCGCGGGAATGCAGATTGCAGGCTTTGCCTATGATACCGATTCTCCTTTGAAATTTCAACCGCAAAGGACACAAAGAAGGCACAGGACAGCACCGCGCAGAATCGGCGGAAAATCAGCTTTGCCTTCCGCGGCGGAGAATTGGTATCATTTCCGCACTCCGGAAATTCCCTGACATGACGGCATTGGCGATCTGCGCGGGAACGGGATTGACTGATAACCATATTTTCAATGGAGAATCGGTATGAGTGTTTCCGCTCAGAGAGCGGGAACGGGGATGAATATTGCATAAAATCAATGGGGAATCGTTATGAAATCGGCAAAATGCCGGTTTGCGCAGGTGCGGAGCAGTGCGGGCAAAAGCGGAATAAGGCTGGGAAACTTTGCTGACACATCACCTGCTGTTGCGAAATGCGGATGAAATGATTATCGTATATGCTCTGTTCTGAAAAAAAGAACGGAAGATCAGAAAAAACAGAAATCGGAGAAAATGTTTGATAAACGAAAGATTGAGAAATATCGCCATTATAGCCCATGTTGATCATGGCAAGACCACTTTGGTGGATGCCATGTTCCGGCAAAGCGGTCTGTTCCGCGAAGATCAGAAAACCGATGAACGCCTCATGGATACCATGGATTTGGAAAAAGAGAGGGGCATTACCATTGCCGCGAAAAACTGCTCGGTCATCTGGAAAGATGTCCGGATCAATATCATTGACACGCCCGGTCATGCGGATTTTGGCGGAGAGGTGGAGCGGGCTTTGTCCATGGCAGACGGAGCCATTCTCCTGGTGGATGCGTCTGAAGGCCCTTTGCCCCAGACCCGTTTTGTGCTGAAAAAAGCGCTGGATGCAGGACTGAAGATCATTGTGGTCATCAACAAGATTGACCGGAAGGATGCCCGGCCTGATGCCGTGCTGGATGAGATTTATGATCTGCTCATTGATTTGAATGCCACAGACGAGCAGTTGGAATTTCCCCTCCTGTACGCCATCGGCAGAGAGGGCATTGCTGCAAAAGCTTTGGATGAGGAAGGGAAAAATCTGCATATCCTGTTTGACACCATTTTGGCGCAGATTCCGGGCCCATCCCATGATCCTGATGCACCTTTTCAGATGCTGGTGTCTGATCTGGGCTGGTCAGATTATGTGGGACGTCTGGCTGTGGGCAAAATTTTCAACGGCACCGCACATGCAAATGACAGCCTGATCTGTCTGGGAGAAAACAGCGGGAGCAATCCCCTGAAGGTGACAAAACTCCAAATCTATGAAGGAATGCAGTTGAAGGATGTCCGCGAGGTGGAGGCCGGGGACATTGTGGTCATGGCAGGCATAGAGGATGTCAAAATCGGGGATACCATCTGCAACCGCCTGAGCCCCAAAGCCCTGCCGCGAATTCGGGTGGATGAACCCACTGTGTCCATGACCTTCAGTTTCAACAACTCGCCCTTCAGCGGACAGGAAGGAAAGCATGTTCAGTTCAGCCGTATCCGGGAACGTCTGCTCAAGGAAACCCTTGTCAATGTTGCTATCAGCGTGGAAGAGACCGGAGACCGGGAAAGCATTCTGGTCAAGGGCAGGGGGGAATTTCAGCTTGCGATTCTCATTGAAACCATCCGCAGGGAAGGCTATGAATTCTGCGTGGGAAGGCCCGATGTCATTTACCGTTACGAAAACGGGGAAAAACTTGAACCCATTGAATGCCTGCTGGTGGACTGTGAAGATCGTTTTCTGGGCGTGGTGACAGAAAAACTTTCTTTGCGCAAAGGCCGGATGAACAAACTGGTCAACAACGGAAAAGGCCGGGTGCGCATGGAGTTTTCCGTGCCTGCGAGGACGCTGATCGGATACCGGGATGAATTTCTCACAGATACACGGGGCACAGGCATCATGCACTCCCTGTTTGACGGATATGAGCCTTTCCGGGGCAACTGTCCCAGCCGCTTTACCGGTTCCATTGTCTCAGATCGCACCGGAAAGGCTGTCCCGTATGCCCTGTTCAATCTGGAGCCGCGCGGACGGCTTTTCATTCTGCCCGGAGAACCGGTATATGAAGGCATGATTATCGGGGAACACAACCGTGCGCAGGATATTGATGTAAATCCGTGCAAGGAAAAAAAACTGACCAATATGCGGGCATCGGGAAAAGATGAAAATGTGATTCTTTCGCCCATCAAAACGCCCACTCTGGAGCAGACCATCAGTTTTATCCGGGAAGACGAACTGGTGGAAGTCACCCCTCTTTCCATACGGATGCGCAAGGCCGTGCTGTCTGCGCAGAAACGGCACAACATGCGCTATTCCAAAATGAAGGAAGCCGCAGTCTGATTCTGATACCGATTCCCCATTGAAAACATGCTTTCTGGCCAGTCTGTTTTAACCGCAGAGGGCACAAAGGTCACAAAAAACTGACAGGACTTTATAAAATCAACGGCGAATCGGTATGAGATGCCAAAACAGTCTGCCGATTTTTCGGCAGACTGTTTCTGTTTAAAAAAATATTTTTTAAAAAAACAGTTATGCAGACAAATGCACTGTTCCCTGATAAGTTGAAAGGAACCGCCCATGCAGTCCCACAGCCGCATTTTCACGGACAAATATCTTGATATAAAATCCGCACCTCTGGAAAAAATTCTGTCTTCGGGTCTTGAGGAGAAAAAGGCTTTGATCAGAGACTGGCAGGAGGGCATCCGCTCCGGCAGAATTCTGCAGGCCAAAGAGGAGCAACTGCAGAGCAGTTTTCTGCACCTGTTTTTCGGGGATGTGCTGGGGTATGCGCATTCCAAAGGCGCGGCTGTGTGGAATCTGGAAGAAGAGCAGAAAACTCTGGCCGATAGCACCAAAATGGACGGAGCTCTGGGATTTTTTTCCCTTGATTCCAATGGAAAAACAGTTGCGGATATAAAGGCCGTCATTGAACTCAAGGATGCACGCACGGATTTGGACAAACCCCAGACCCGGAAAAATGACAGAAGAACGCCGGTTCAGCAGGCATTTGATTATGCAAACGCGGTGGGCGGAACCTGCCGGTGGGTGATTTTGTCTGATTTCACGGAAATCCGTCTGTATTTCCACAGTGACCGCACACGGTATGAAAGTTTTGACATTCTGAATCTTGACAGGGAGATGAGGCGGTTTCTGTTTCTTTTGCACCGGGATCGTCTGATAACAGAAAAGGGAGAATCTTTTACTGACACTTTGCACCGGGAGCGGCAGGAGCAGGAAAAAAACATCAGCCGCCAGTTTTATGCGGATTACCGTCAGGCGCGCACCAGTCTTTTTCATCACATCAGAGAGCAGAACCCGAATATTGGGGAACTTGCGCTTTTGAACAAAACCCAGAAACTGCTGGATCGCATTCTCTTTGTCTGCTTTTGTGAGGATTTCGGCATTCTGCCGTATTTCACATTTCGGAGTCTGCTCAAAAGCGTGAAAGAGGACAGGTTCAACCGCAGTGACAGCAAAATCTGGCAGCGTGTCAAAGCCCTGTTTGACGCGATAAACAGCGGATATCCTGAAGAAAACATCAACAAATTCAACGGGGGGCTGTTTGCGGATGATGAAATTCTGGATTCCCTTGTGATAAAAGACGCTGTGCTGGAGCATGTGATTGCTTTGGAAGTCTATGATTTTGCATCCGATCTGAATGTGAACATTCTCGGCCATATTTTTGAGCAGTCTGTAACGGATATGGAGGAACTGAAAGCCGAAATCGCGGGGAAGAGTTTTGACAGGAAAAAGGGAAAACGCAAAAAAGAGGGGATTTTCTATACACCTGAATACATTACCCGTTATATTGTGGAGGAGTCTGTCGGCGGCTGGCTTGCGGATCGGAAAACAGAGATCGGATTTGACCGTCTGCCGGAACTGACACAGGCTGATTATGATGCTGTGAAAAAAATCTCCAAAAAGCGGAAAGCAAACAGAAACATTGATCTGCACCTGCAGGCATTGGAGGCATACCGGGAAAAACTCAGATATATCAAAGTGCTTGATCCGGCCTGCGGTTCCGGGGCTTTTCTGAATCAGGTGTTTGATTTTCTTTACAGAGAAGGGCAGAAGGTGAACAGTGAGATTGCAATGCTGAAGGGCGGACAGCGGGAAGTTTTTGATTTGGACAGGGATATTCTCACCAACAATATTTTTGGTGTGGATCTGAATGCGGAATCGGTGGAAATCACAAAACTCAGTCTGTGGCTGAAAACTGCCAACAAAAACAAAGAACTGACCACATTGGACAGCAATATCAGATGCGGCAATTCCCTGATTGATGATCCGAAAGTGGCGGGGGAAAAGGCGTTTGACTGGAATGCACAATTTCCGGAAATCATGCAGAACGGGGGTTTTGATGCGGTGGTGGGAAATCCGCCGTATGTGAGGCAGGAACTTCTCAGCCCGTATAAACCCTATTTTGCTGAAAAATACAAATGCTATTCCGGCATGGCTGATCTGTATGTGTATTTTTATGAAAAGGGAATATCACTGCTGAAAGAATGCGGTTATTTTACTTATATTTCAAACAATTTTACAAGAACTTTTGGAGCAGGAAATGAACTGCGTCATTATCTGAAAAACTGCACCAGACTGATAAGTCTTGCCGATTTTTCCGATGTTCAGATTTTTGATGGTGCAACCACATACCCCATTATCATCACATTAAAAAAAGAAAATATTGCAGACAAATTCCGTTATCTGAGAATAAATGCAGAGGATTTGAACAAACTTTCTCATAAAATGAACATAAATCCGAAAATACTGGAACAGTCAAATCTGAAGGATGATTTTTGGAATTTTGAATCAGAAAATATAAACAGGATAAAAGAAAAAATCAAAGCATATCCGGCAGTAAAAGATATTTTTGGGAAATGTTATTATGGAATTAAAACAGGTTTGAATGAGGCTTTTATTCTTTCAGGCGATCAAAGAAATGAAATAGTGAAAAAAAGCCCAAAGGAAGCTGAGATTATCAAACCGTTTCTTGAAGGAAAAGATATAAAAAAATGGCATACACCAAATGTTGACAAATGGATCATATTCACAAGACGGGGAATTGATATTGACAATTATCCGATTATTAAACAAAAACTTCTGTATTTTAAAGAAAAGCTTGTTCCCAGAAACAGTTCAACCCGGAAAATCGGAAGAAAGCCGGGGAAATATGAATGGTATGAAATTCAGGATACTGTAAATTATTACAAATTTTTTGAATCTCCCAAAATAATATGGCCTAATTTGCAGTCCGGAAATAAATTCTCTTTTGACTGTGACGGATTCTACATTAATGCACCATCTGTAATTTTGCCAAGTGACAGCAGGCTGCTGCTCTGTATTGTCAATTCAAGACTGGCATGGTTTTTTTTCAAAGATATTTGTGCAATAAGAAGCGGAGGTTATATTGAAATGAAACCGCAGTATTTTGAACAGTTGCCGGTGGCTGTTCCTGATAATGAGACTCCTTTTGTTCAAAAAGCTGACATCATGCTCACACAGAACAAAGCCCTGCACCGTCTCAAAAGTGATTTTCTCACTTTTGTGCAAAATGAACTCAAACCCGTCAGCATTTCCAAAAAACTGGAAAACTGGCCGGATTTGGACCGGGATCAATTTAAAATTGAACTGAAAAAGGCAAAGGTCAAAATGGATGATTTGAATCTCAAAGATCGGAAGCAATGGCAGGATTATTTTCTGGAACAGCAGAAAAAAGCATTGGAAATCAAATCTGTCATTGACAAAACAGACAAAGAGATTGACAAAATGGTCTATGATTTGTATGGCCTGACAGAAGAGGAAATCCGCATTGTGGAAGGAAGCAATTAAGCGGATTATCGAATTGGTTTTCAGAAGATGAAAAACTGAATTTCTTCAAAAATGGATGCTGGGCAGTTGGCTGAAAAAACCTCAGCGTTTGGGGAGGAATTTTTTTAAGCAACTGCATAACTATTTTAAAAAATTCAATTTTTAAATTATGCTTAAACTGGCACCGATTACAACACCGGAGAAAAAAATGAAAAAAACATCCCCCAACTGTGCGCGCTGTCCCTACAATGCTGCGGACAGAATTTGCAGAAGAGAAAACGGAAAAGCCCCGGATTTCTGCCCCACTGTGCAGAAAACGGATCTGATTGAAAAAAGCCTTGCAGAATACAAAAACGATCCGGGGCTCATGGAATTTGCCCGGCAGTCTGCACTGCAGGAGGCAGAAGGCTATGCCAACCGGGAATGCGGATATGACAGGGTCAGACCTTCGATGACCCGGATTGAGGAAATCATGGCTTTTGCCCGGAAAATGAAGTATAAACGGCTGGGACTGGCCTTCTGCATTGGTCTGCGCAGGGAAGCCGCTGTGGTGGAAAAAATATTTTCCGCACACGGTTTTGAGGTGATTTCCGTTGTGTGCAAGGCCGGGCGCACACCCAAAGAGGAAATCGGCATTGCTGATGATCAGAAAATCGCTCTGGGAAAGTTTGAAACCATGTGCAATCCGGTTCTGCAGGCAATGGTGCTCAATCAGGAAAGCACGGAACTCAATGTCATGCTCGGTCTTTGCGTGGGACATGATTCCCTTTTTCTGAAATACGCAAAAGCACCCTGCACTGTGCTGGCTGTCAAAGATCGTGTGCTGGGTCACAATCCTCTGGCTGCCATTTATCAGGCGGAAAGTTATTACCGCAGTCTGCCGCACCCTGCCTGAAAGGGGATTTTTTTTAATTGAATCAAATCAGTGGAACAGACTTCCCGTTTGTTGTAAAGTAAAACAGACTTCCTGTTTGTTCATAATCCAATGCACAACCCCCCAAAAGGAATCAGAAATGCTGAAAAAAAAATATCAGGTATCGGAAAATCCGCAACATCTGGCCTGTTATGATCCGGAATATCTGCCGGATATTGGCTGGTGGCCGGAGTGGAACCGGATCAGAAAGGAATTCCGGACAGAGGGAAAAAATTTTTCCGTATCACCGGAAAACATGCTTGTTTTCCGCCATAAAGACATCTATACTGTTTTGTTTGATCTTTCCTTGGGAACTGAGGAGAAAAGATCCCCTGTGGGTGCAAAGCAGTTCTTTCTGAGCCGGAAAGAAGGAAAAATGGCGGTTATCGGGGAGAACTGGCAGATTTATGCGGATTCTCCGGCAAAACAGACCGGAAATCCTGTTATTCTGGCTTCCCGAAATCTGATTGCTCCGGAAAGCAAAGCACTGGCAGTTGGAAAAACGGAAAAAACTGTCTCAGAAGAGATGCCCGCAGTGCAGGACATTCCAGTATCTGATATTGAAAAAGTCATCGATGAATGGCTGACAGCATGGTCATCCAAAAATATTGAGACATACGGTTCGTTTTATACAGATGATTTTATTTCCCAGGGAATGAGCAAAAAAGCATGGCTCCGTCACAAGGAAAGTCTGAACAGGAAGTACAGATATATCCGGGTGACGCAGAAAAACATGAAAATCCGTCCGGACAGGGAGGGCGCGGCTGTATCCTTTGTCCAGACCTATGAATCTGACAAATTCAGATCCGCGAGTCTGAAAACACTGCTGCTGAAACGTGAAAATGATCAATGGAAAATCTGGAGAGAAAGTTCCGCAAAACTGTAAAAACATGCAGGCTGCCCCAGCCTGCCGGACGGAAAAAGCGATGGACAGTTCTGCTGGTGGAAGACAGCGGACAGACGATCCGGATCACACGGCCCAGGACATGGATTGCTGTCTGTCTGTTTCTGTTCGCGGCTGTGTCCGCAACTGCGGTTTTCACGTATTGCAGGTATCAGACGACAGCAGAGGAGAACCGAAGTCTGCCCGCCCTTCAGGATAAACCGGAGAATCCGCTTTTGGCACAAAGCCGATCCGTGCCGGACGCGGACAGCCAAAGCCAGAAAGCTGTGCATGCGGAAGCAGCATCTCCGTCTCCATCCGGGGAGGAAGAAAAAAGCAGAAAACCGGATGCACAGGCAGATAGGGACAAGGCAGGGGAATCTGCTCCTCCTTCATCCGCGGAAAAAGGTGCAGATGCAGCAGCACAGGAAAAAGCAGAGAAAGAAACTGTTTCCGAAGCGGAAAAAGGTGCATCTCCGTCTCTTTCTCCGCGCGTCTCTGCGGAAGACTTTTCCTGTTCTTTTTCCGGGCAAAGGGAAAGTCTGAATATCCGTTTCCATATCCGAAACACAGACCCGGATGCCGGCCCGGTTTCAGGTCAGGTTTTTGTGATTCTGAAACCGGAAAAAGAGTCTTCCCGCAAATGGCTGCTTCTGCCGGAAGGAAAAACGGTTTCCGGAAAACTTCCGGATGATGCTGCGGGAGAAAGTTTTTCCATCTCCCGCTTCCGATCTGTGGAAATGACGGCAAAGGAACAGAAAAATCCGGATGCTTATAAAACCGCAACCGTTATTGCAGTGGATGAAAAGGAAAATCTTATGCTGGAAGAAACTTTTCCCCTTTCCGGAGGAAGAAAAATCTTCCTGATTTTGCGTTTTGCACAGCACGGGAAATTTTGGCAGTCAAACTCGACAGTTTCAATCTCAATTCCAAAGAACAGGGAGGAAAATCAATGGCAAAGCCCGAAATGTATCGAGTGTCAGACCGTGAACTGCGGTTACATCTATAACCCGGACAAAGGCGACAGAAAAGGGAAAATTCCCAAAGGAACGCAGTTTGCGGATCTGCCGGATGACTGGCGGTGCCCGGTCTGCGGTGCAGGGAAAAAAGCTTTCAAACCTCTGGGCGGACCGGATGCTGTGAAATAGGAACAGCGGAAGCAAAGCCTGTCTTACAGCCCCCGGAATCATGGATTGCATAATTGCCGGGGGCTTCAAATGCAAAACAAAGCGTGTCAAACGGAAAAGTCCCGCACTTGTGCGCCTTCCTGATCACGGCTTTGACAAAATTTCTGTCGGATATAAAAATGCAGAACCTGAACAGTTGGTTAAAAGAATATTCAGGAGAATAACCAATGGAAGAACATGATTTATTCAAAAACGGTTCCACCTGGATTCGGGCGGATTTTCATCTGCATACAAAAGCTGACAGAGAATTTGTTTATTCAGGAGAGGAAAATTCCTTTGTCAGAGAATATGTTGCCGCCCTGAACAATGCGGGAATTCGGATGGGCGTCATCTGCAATCACAACAAATTTGACAAAGATGAATTCAAATATTTGCAGAAAAAGGCCAAAAAGCAGGAAATATGTCTGCTGCCCGGTGTTGAGCTGTCGTCAATGACGGAGCAAACGGTATTCATACCATAATCATTTTCAGCGGGCAATGGCTGGAAAATGGAAATAATTATATAAATCAGTTTATTGCATCCATGTTCCCCGGTAAATCGCCAAATGAATATCAAAATGAAAACGGACGAAGTGACAAAAACATTCTTCAACTGGTTGAAGAACTGGAAAAAACAGCACGGGATTATTTTCTGATATTTGCCCATGTGGAACAGAAAAGCGGTTTGTGGAAAGAGATGAATGGGGGGAAACTGTCTGATTTCAGAGAAAAAAAATATGCAACTGTCAGAAAGAGAACCCTTGGTTTTCAAAAAGTCAGAACCCATGATGTTCCGGATCGCATCTGCCGTACAAAGGTGCAATCTCTTCTGGGGGGCTGGTATCCTGCTGAAGTGGAAGGTTCAGAGTGCAAATCCCTTGAGAATGTTGGCAGAGGAGAAAACTGCTGGATAAAACTTGGGGATTTCACATTTGAAGCGTGAAATTTGCCTTACTGGATTACCGTAACCGGCTTTCAGCAAAGGAACCGCAAATATTCCCATTCCCATATAAAGAAGATGCATTTTGAAGGTGGGGTTTTGGGAGGCCATACTATTGAATTTTCTCCTGAATTAAACACCATGATCGGCATTCGCGGCAGCGGCAAATCCTCTGTTCTGGAATCCCTTCGTTATGCACTGGATATTCCTTTGGGAGAAAAATCAGTTGATGGAGAAATATAAACATTCCCTTGTTGCCCACACATGGTAGGTGGAAAGGCAGTGGTGACAACAGTTGATCGTCATGGTCAGAATATGAAATCAGCGGCGGATTCTCAATGAACAGGCTGAGGTATTCATTAACGGTGGATTAAAGCCGGGCCTTTCCATCCGGGAAACTGTGATTCACAAACCCATTTATTTTGGGCAGAAAGATCTTGCCAGCACCGGTGAGGGTTTTGAAAATGACCTTCTGGAAAAACTGCTTGGGGAAAAACCTGGAGATATTCGCAGAAGGATAACGGAGCAGAAACAGATTGCCAGCGAGGCAGTAAAACGCTTATTAACACTGTCCGGTATGGAGGAAAAGAAAAAGGAATATGAACAGAAAAAACAGGATGCGGAATTCAGGCTCAGAATATACAGAGATAAGGGCATTGCGGAAAAACTGCAGAAGCAGACGGATTTTGATAATGATGAACGCAGACTGAAGAAGATTTCCGAAGATGTCCGTGCTTATATCAGCACACTGTCGGAACTGGTCACCACCCATGAAGATGAACTCAAAAACCATACTGCATACAAATCAAAGCAGAACACCCATTTTTTTTCAGAGTTTTTCGATGACTACCAAAAGATAATCGGCAGTTTTGATAAGGTGAAAGCGGAACTGGATACGATCCGGGATCAATATAAATTTTTACAGGAAAAACTGTCTGCATTTGCCGGGTTAAAGAAAACAGCCGCAGATGAATTTGCCCATGTGCGGCGCAGGCTGGAAGAAGAACTGAAAAGCAAAGGTGTCAATACCCTGAACATTGAGGAATTTCCGAATCTTCAGAAAACCGTTGAAACAGCAAAGCAGATGCTGGAAGCTTTCAGAAAACAGGAAGAACAGAAGGAAAGTGTTCGAAATGAACTCCTTACAGCCCTTTCTGAACTGAACAGGCTCTGGCAGCAGGAATTTCAGTTCATCCAAAATGAACTTGACAGAGTGAATGCAAAACATTCTGAACTGAAAATTCATTCAGCGTTCAAAGGTGACAAAGACAGTTTTCTGAATTTTATGAAACAAATGTTCAAAGGCAGCAAAATCCGTGAAAACACATTGCAGGGAATGGTAAATTCCTATACAGATTTTATTGCGATTTACAAGGATTGGGAGCAGGCCAAAGCCGGAGCCGGATCGTCTCCGGAAGTTTTTGAAAGATATTTCTTTGACAACCTCGGCGCTCTGCTGACCTGGCAGACACCCAACAAATTCACAATTACATACCGGGAAAAAGAACTCCGGCAGCATTCTCTGGGGCAGCGGGCCTCGGCATTGATTCTGTTTGTCCTCAGTCAGGAGGAAAATGATGTGGTGATTATCGATCAGCCTGAAGATGATCTGGATAACCAGACCATCTATGAGGATGTGATCAAACTGATTCGGCAGATGAAGCCCAAAACACAGTTTATCTTTGCCACACACAACGCAAATATTCCGGTTCTCGGGGATGCGGAAATGATCCATTCCAGCCGTTATGCAGAGGAAAAGATTTCACTGAAAAGCGGAAGCATTGATTCACCTGTGCTTCAAAAGGAGATTGTGGATATTATGGAAGGCGGGGAAGAGGCTTTCAACAGAAGGAAGGAGATTTACCGGCTGTGGAACCCACAGAATTAATTGAAATCATAAGTCGGGGCGAGGACAGCAGAAATCAGTTTAAGGCCGATGTCAGAAATGAAGTTTCTCTGGGGCAGGAAATGGCTGCCTTCAGCAATTCCGGAGGCGGAAGAATTTATATCGGTGTATCTGATGATGCCTCAGTATCCGGTCTTTCAATTGCAGATATTGGCAGACTGAATCAGTTAATATCCAATGCAGCTTCCCAGCAGAT
>JAWKPW010000098.1:0-20554 GCA_041390465.1 Desulfobacterales bacterium
GATATTTTTTCTTCCAGGTATTCTCTCACAAGTTTGCCATGCTGAATAAAAAAACTGCGGCAGTCCGTACTTTGCAAAGCCATGATTCCGTTTTTCAAAGCATCCAGAAAAATTCCCGGTTCTGCATGGGACGAATATTCCCCTCCGTCTGCAAAAAGATGAAGATAATAATGGTTTTCATAAGTTTCATGAAACAGTTTTTCTATCAGAAAATTCTGGCGGCAGATTTCACAGGCATTTCTTACCGGGTCGCCGCTGCCTCCTTTGAGACGGTTTGAGAAATACTGCAGTTTTATCTTCTGGGGAATATTGCCTTTATCCAGTTTTGATCCATAACCTCCCCCACAGTGGCAGCACTGCTTATGATTGGATTCCATATATTTTTTCAGGATATTTCTGTCTGTCTGCATGTTTCCGTATTTTTGTCTCAGATGTGCGGAAATATAATCTGAAATTTCCGTATTGTCCTTTTCAGCCGGATCATTGCCAGTTTCGCACAGAGATGCAAGAAAAGCCGTATAGCGTTCAGTAATTGTGTTAAAATCTATCCCGTTCTTATCAAGGATAACGGCTGTACGGAAACCTCTGTCAGACTGGCGGTCAAAAAACATCAGTTCCGGGTAATCTGTACAGGATATACCGGCCTGCTCAGCCGCCAAATTCCAAGCGGTTTCAGAGTCAAATCCCAGATGTTCGATGAGCAGATAAGGCAATGACCCTACAAGTTTCCCCGCGCGCAGCACATTCAGATCCGAAGAAAAAAGATTTTCAGGCTCGGATTCCCATAAGGGGGCCGATGCAAAACCGTTCTCCATACTGATTTCTTTTCGGATTTTTTCATACTCATTATGTTTTTTTCTGATACTTTCCTTTTTCTTTTCCGGCAGTTTCAGAAATACCTCATCTGCTTCAGTGAAATCAGAAGGAAGACCGGACTGTTGTAATGCTTTTTCAAGATTCTTCTGCGCTTTTGCCTCTGCTGCAAGACGTTTTTCAGATTCTTTCATCCATTTTTTATACCCGGAAAAACATTTTTTGGGTGATTCTGATACCATTTTTTCATATTTGTCCTGAAAACTTTTGTCTTTGGAATCCATGATCCTGTTTTCCCACAAATTTACCACTTCTTTCGCACTCATGCCCAGTGCAAAGGGATTTTGGGTAAACTTAAAACCTACTCCTTTGGCTTCCTGTAATAATTTTGATGTGTCACTTACGGACATTCTGTCAATTTTATTTTGCAAATGCCTTGCAAGATTCTGAACTGTGACCTTCGGCTCTTTTCCTTTTTCTATCAGATACCAGACCCCTTCCGGATAAATCAGCAAAGGTCTTGCCCCCTGTTTTTCATAGAGTTCAACGATCAGATTTTGAATCAGATTGGTATAGATTCCCGGTTATCCGAAAAATAATGCCAAATATATTCAAACTGGAAATCCCTGATTTGTCCGTTGATAATGCGAAAAAGCTTTTTCTTTATGATCGCTTTCATGAAAATGATGAGACAAATCAAAAATATCAGCCGCCTGGATGACAGCAATCAGCTTCTCTGCCGATAAATGTTCTTTTTGCGCAAAAAGCCCGTTACCGTCACTGTGCATATGTCCGCTATGCCCCCGAATGACAGTAGTAACCAGATCATAGGAAAGATCAAAATCATATTCACTTTCCGCCAGCATGTTATCCAATATCTGCTGAACATTTTCCTTATTGGCAATTGTGGAATATGATTTTCCGGAATATTCAGGAAATTTGTTCAGATCATGCACATAGGCTGCGGCGATCAGGTTGGTTTTGTCTGAGTCCTCTATCTCAAGAATATCTGCCAACTGATAACAGAAACACATCACATTCTGAATATGGGCTTTCAGTGTCTGACCCTTTTTCATTCCGGTCTGAAAAACTTCCGGTATATATTCCATACCCTTGTTCAGTGCATATTCCATAAAGCGGGGAGCGGTATCCTCTTTCTCATCACCGATAAGTTTTAAAAGCAGTTCCTGTGAATTGACGGTTTTTTTCTCACTGCTTTTCTTCCCAGAGTCATCCGTAAGATTAAAAAGCTGTTCCTGCGATTCTGACATATGAATCTCCTTTTCTCTTGTCCCCGCGGGACTGAAAAATATTTTTTCCGGCAACATTCTGACCGCGCGCAAACCTCTGCATGGTCAGTTACATGAGCTGATCGGTTATCATTCCCCATAACATAAAAAAATTCTGCTTTACAGCAATCTGTCCGGCTTCCGGATGTATTTCGGCACAAAAGGACGGTATGGACAGAGCGGACTTCCAAAATACTCCGATCCTGCATTTATAATGCGAATAAAGCGTTGAATCAATCCCGAAGGGATAATATGATTATAGAGAATAAAATTAAATCAGATAATCAATCCCGAAGGGATGATATGAATATTCCACCCCTTCGGGGTTTCAGGATTTCAGACAGATTCCTTTTCTGTAATAATATCAGCCCTTCGGGCTTATTCCCGTCCGACTCTTAATTCGCATTTATAATTCATAATTCATCATTCAATATGATACACTCTCCCCATCTGCCGGATTGTCTCTGCGGCCTCTTTCCGCAGCCATTCCGGTTCCAGGATTTCAGCCCCGGCTCCCCAGAAAAAAGCCCACCACATCACTTCTCTGGGATAGGCCGCATCCACCTCAAAAATCAGGAAACCGTATTTATCCTCTGTGATTTTCTGGGAATGATGCCACAGGCTTTCTTTGATAAAGGGACTGACTTTTGCCGCAAACCTCACTTTCACATGCTCGGTGCAGTCTCCGGGAAATGCGGAAAACGCGTTCAGATACCGTGTGCCGAAATCATAATCCGTCCGCACGGCAAAGCCCTGGGTTTCAAATCTCACCTCCTGAATCCGGTTCATGCGAAAAGTGCGGATTCCCTCTTCCGTATAAGAATATCCTTCGGTATACAAAGCCCGGCGTTTGAAAAAAATATGATAGGGAACCATCAGTTCCTCAGAAGGCGAGTCCTGCTCCGGCCTTTGGTACAGCAGAATCACCCGCCATTTTCCTTCAATGGCCTTTTGCAGACGATCCATGATTTCCTGTCTGCAGCCGAAACCTTCGTTCAGCACCATGCCTTCAAAAAGGGATTCCCGGAAAGGAGCGGGCAGTCCCATTGCCAGTTTCTGGGCTGCCCGGAGTCCCTCATAGGTGAGAATATGATCCCCGGACGCGGACAAATGGCGCAGAGCCATGACCAGGGCCATCTGCTCGCTGAAGGTCAGGTTTTCCACCGGCAGAATACGGTCTTTGGTGACGACCATCTTTTGCTGATTCCGGCTGTATTCAAACTCAAACCCAAGCCCGGCCAGATCTTTTTTGTCTTCGTAATACTGGCTTTTGCTGATGCCCAGCTTTTTCAGCATATCTGCCACTGTCTGCCGGGGAATCGTCCTGATTTCCATCATGATCCGGATCAGTCGCAGTAAGCGTTTGTCATATTCTGTTTTCATGGAAATACCATATACAAACCGGGACATATCTGCAAGCCGGATCTGAAACTCAGTCCACTGCAGGGTGGACTGAGGAAAAAAATAAGTTGCATGAAATTTATATCCGATCTTTCGATGGTTTTTTTTAAACCATTTGAATTAATTTTATAAAAAATTTTCAAAATTTATAGGGCGTGTTTTCAAATTTTGGATTCCCTGTCTGTCCGGATTTTTGTGCATAAAATCTGTTTATGAGCAGAAAAGAACTTTCAGACAGACAATGGAATGAGACAAAAAATCATCTTCCTCGGGAAACCGGGAGAAGAGGGCGTCCTGCGAAATGCAGCAGACTTATGATACTTATAAGCAGGAAAAAAAGAGGTTTCCGTGTGTTCAAAAAACCGGATTTTTTCGGAAAAATCCGGTTGTTCTGAAAAACTATGTTTCAGATCAATGGCGAATCGGTATAAGACAAAGCAGCACCGGAGAGTCTCCACCCGGTATGAAAAACCGGGTCCCAATTTTCTGAGCATGGTTCTGACTGCCGGTTGCATGGTATGGATCGGATTTTGAAAACACGCCCTAAATCCGGGCAGATTCAGGCTCAGATTTGACAACTTTCAAAAAATTGTCAAATCTTGTTCAGCAGCACAATCTGCCAGTTTGTTCCCGGTGTCTCAGGCTGGAACCCTGCACTGCGGACACAAAACTCACAAACTGAAAAAATTGCCAGCCAATTTGCCTTATCCGGGTGTTGACAAGAAAAGGAATATCTGACATGAAAGTGAAAGACGGTTTCGACTCTGACAGCGAAATTTATTTCTCAATGCCTGAAAGCAGGCAGACGCTGACAGTGTGTGCCGGCGGGACAAACCGATTTTTTCATATCAACCGGATCAACGCAACGGAAAGGAACTGAAATGAAAGACATGAAGACTGACAAAGGTATCTGCATTTTTTGCGCAGCCATGGTGCTGATTCTCCTGCTGATTGCCGGGTGCTCCAGTCTGCGGAGCACAGACAGCGGCGTGGGTTCGTCCGGACCGGTTCCCGGGGGTCCGGGTTCTCTGTATTACGGATTCAGCGATGTGCTGATTCCCGGTGAACTCACGGAAAACAAAAAAGGCTCCTATGTGGTTCAGTCCAACGGATTTGCCGCAGGGGTTCTTGCTTTCAAGGGACGGGTGGACAGAGGCTCGCTGATCTCCTTTTTCCGGGAAAACATGGCAAAAGACGGGTGGCGCCCCATCGCCTCCTTTGCCTCCAACCGCACCATACTTCTTTTTCAGAAGGCAAACCGCTGGTGCGTGATCAATATCACAGACGGAGATTTTTTTGTAAGTGTGGAAGTCGGTGTTGTTCCCACGAACACGGACATTTCCGAGGGAATCGTATCTGAGGGAATCATACGATAATGAAAAACGCGCTTGAGGGGAAAAATGTTGTCCTGGGGGTGTGCGGCGGCATTGCGGCATACAAAAGTGCGGAGCTGCTGCGCCTTATGACGAAAAAAGGCGCCCGCGTCCGGGTGATCATGACTTCCCATGCCTGTGAGTTTGTCACGCCTTTGACCTTTGAGGCTCTGTCCGGCAGGGCGGTGTGCGCGGATCTCTTTGATCGGGGGGACGCATCCATCCGGCATATTGAATGGGCCCAGGAAGCCCATGCTGTGGTCATTGCGCCTGCCACAGCCAATCTGCTGGGCAAATATGCCGGCGGCATTGCGGATGATGCCCTGTCCACCTTTCTGCTGGCTGTGACATGTCCGGTCATTCTCTGCCCGTCCATGAACAGCAATATGTATCTGAGTCCGCCGGTGCAGCGGAATCTGGACAGACTGCGTGCAGACGGTCATACAGTTCTCGAACCCGGTTCCGGGGAACTGGCCTGCGGAACCACCGGCCCGGGACGGCTTCCGGACCCGGAGCAGATTCTGGATCGGATCACAGCCTGCCTGAGTCCCAAGGATCTGGCCGGAAAACGGGTTCTTGTGACAGCAGGCCCGACTCAGGAACCCCTTGATCCGGTGCGTTTTATCACCAATCCCTCGTCCGGCAAAATGGGGTATGCCATTGCCCGCGCGGCCGAATACCGGGGCGCTGACGTGGTGCTGGTTTCCGGTCCTACGGTTCTGCCGGATCCGCTGCATGTGAAAACCGTGAGAATCCGCACCGCGCGGGAAATGGCCGAAGCTGTGTTTGCCCATCTGGACCAGGCGGATATTGTGATCAAAAGCGCGGCGGTTTCCGATTACCGTCCCCGGGAAACGGCTGAGCACAAAATCAAGAAGGGTGCGGCTGAAACCGTTCTGGTGCTGGATCAGAATGAGGACATCCTCAAAAGCATCGGACAGCGCAAAACACATCAGTTTCTGGTGGGATTTGCCGCAGAAACGCAGAATCTGGGGGAAAACGCGCAGCAGAAACTGGAAAAGAAGAATCTGGACATGATTGCGGGAAATATTGTCACTGCTCCGGGTTCCGGATTTGGAACCGACACCAACCGCATGACCCTGTTTTACCGGGATGGCACGCGTGAGAGCCTGGAACAGATGGACAAGGACGCAGTGGCCCATATCCTTCTGGATCGCGTGCTTGCCCGGCTGAGCAGATAACTGACTGTTCATAAGATTTGACAACTTTCTGAAAGTTGTCAAATCTGTGAGACAAAGGCATGGAAAATACCATGACAGAGAGCATCTCTGAAATAAAACCGGTTCCCGCGCGTTTTTTTGCCGCGCTGATTCAGGAGGCAAAACACACGCTGCGTTTTATGGCAAAAAGCGGGTGCAGGGGTTTTGACTGCTCTCCGGAAACCCTCGGGCTGCTGGAAAACTTTGGGAAAAAACCGGCCCCGCCCGAAAGTCTGCAAAGCATCCGTTCGGATTTGGGGGACTGCCGCAGATGCAAACTCTGCCGCGCACGCACCCATATTGTGTTCGGCGCGGGAAATCCCAAAGCAAGTCTGGTGTTTGTGGGAGAAGGACCTGGCTATGATGAGGATCGGTGACAGCCCTTTGTGGAAACGGGGCAGTTGCTGGATCGCATCATTGCTGCCATCAAAGTACGACCCGTGAAGAAGTGTATCTGTGCAATGTGGTCAAATGCCGCCTGCCCAAAACCGCACCCGAATCTTTGAGGAAACTATAGCGTGCCTGCCTTTCTGGAACGCCAGATCGCGGTGATTCAGCCCCGGTTCATCTGTGTGCCGGGCGGCACAGCCGCAGAGTTCATATGATCTTCTGCCCATATCAAAACTCCGGGGCAGTTTCACACCACAGGAATCAAACTCATGCCCACCTTCATCCCGCGTTTATCTGCTTCGTTATCCGGAAAGAAAACGGGAGACCGGAGGATATGAAGATGATCATGTGGCTTGGGCATAAAATTGAGTCCCGAACTGAAAGTTTTGCAGACTTCCAAACTTTCAGTTTGACTCTCAGTCCGAGATTTGACAACTTTCCAAAGTTGTCAAATCTTTTCAGGTCAGAAATCTTCAGGTAAGTGAAAGAAAGATTTTCCGTAAATGATTTTAAAACAACTGAGTCTCAAAAAGGCTTTGAACAAAGCCTGGTTAAAGTAAAGCCGAACAGAACAGAAATTGAGCGGTTTAAGGTCAATCTCATTTCTTCTGGAAAAATCAGCATTGCCGAAAAGCGTCTGAAGATGAAAGGAAGAACATCTGAAAATGACATTCGGGATTTTCTGTGTGACACATACTATCATCGTGAAACCAATGCGATTAACACCAAAGACAGAAAAGACTCATTAATATCTAAAGACACAGACAATTTTGTCGGCGTAAGATTATTGAGGCAAAAGACCTTCCAACAAAGCAGAGATGATTACAGCCGGAAAACTGAATGCAAAGGGCGTTTCAGGAACTGGGTGCTTACTATCTGCGTGAACGCATTGCGCATAAAAACCTTGAAATAAAACATTCTGGTGGCAACCAACATCCATGAATGGTTCATTTTTTGATAGTTGCTCCTTTTTTTGACAGGCTTTTTGCCCAAACAAAAATTTTGTAAAACAGTTCAATGATTTTGAAGACGGACGTCTGGCAGACAATTCGGAACTGATTTTTCTACAAACAGATTGCCAAGCCGCCGTTTATTGACAGCATTTCCGCAGAAATTGAATTTGCTTATTTCAATCTGCGGGACTATGAGGAACCGCTTTGCAATGCCGACAACGCAGACGATTCTTCGCTGATTGCCCTGTTTAAACTTTTGTCTCCTGAGCATCTGTTAAAACTTCCGTTCACCAATGACAGCAACAGCCTTGACAAAGGCTTTTACACCGAGCTGCTGCACATCATGGGCCTGACTGAATCCAAAGAACGCGGCAAAAAAATCATTGGCAGAAACAGACAGGGCCAAAGGCACACAGGAACAATTATTGAAGATGCCATGATTCAGTTGGACACTTTGGATAAACTGAGCAGGCTTGAAAATCCAACCCAGTTCGGCACCAATGCACAGGAACAGCTTTTTGCCATTGCCCTTGAACTTTGCATTACCTGGATAAACCGCATTCTGTTTCTGAAACTGCTGGAAGCGCAACTGCTCACCTGGCACAAACGCGACAAATCCTATTCCTTTCTCAACATTGACAAAATCAGAAACTATGATGATCTCAACAGCCTGTTTTTTCAGGTATTGGCGCGCAGGCATGAGGAGCGGAATGAGGATGTGAAAAAGGCATTTGAGAAAGTGCCGTATCTCAATTCTTCGCTTTTTGAGCCAACAGACCTTGAGCAGATTACGCTGTTTGTCAGCAACCTGAAAAGCGATAAAACCATTCCGGTTTTTTCGCAGACCGTGCTGAAAGACCGGCAGGGCAGAAAGCGCACAGGCAGTCTTTCCGCGCTTGAATATCTTTTTGCGTTTCTGGATGCTTATGATTTCAGCAGCGAAGGTTCGGAAAAAATTCAGGAAGACAGCAAAACCCTTATCAATGCCTCAGTGCTTGGACTGATTTTTGAGAAAATAAACGGATACAAAGACGGTTCGTTTTTCACTCCGGGTTTCATCACCATGTATATGTGCCGCGAAACCATTCGCAGGGCTGTGGTGCAGAAATTCAAAGAAGCAGGTTACAAAATTTCCGAAAGTTTTGAACTGTTGGAAAACTTTAACGAAATCTACAACCAGATAAGTGACATAAAAGAAGCCAACAAAATTGTGAACAGCATTAAAATCTGCGATCCTGCTGTGGGTTCAGGACATTTTCTGGTTTCCGCGCTCAATGAAATGATAGCTGTCAAAAACGACCTGAAAATCCTGGTGGATCGCAACGGCAGACGTCTGAAAGAATATCAGGCGGAAGTGGAAAATGATGAACTGACTGTAACGGATGAAAATGAAGAACTGTTTGAATACAATCCCAAAAACAAAGAAAGTCAGCGCATACAGGAAACCCTGTTTCACGAAAAGCAGACCCTTATCGAAAACTGCCTTTTCGGGGTGGACATCAACTCCAATTCCGTAAAAATCTGCCGTCTGCGTCTGTGGATTGAGCTTTTGAAGAATGCGTATTACAAAAACGCGACAGAACTTGAAACGCTTCCCAACATTGACATCAACATCAAATGCGGAAACTCGCTGGTGAGCCGTTTTCCCATTGATGCGGATCTGAAACAGGCTTTGAAAAAAAGCAGGCACACGATTGACGAATACCGTACAGCCGTTGACACTTACCGCAATGCCCGGACCAAGGAGCAGAAAAAGGAAATGGAACGACTGATAGCCGACATCAAATCAGATTTCACAATTGAAATTTCACAAAACGATCCGAAGGCAAAGAAGGTGCGCAAACTGTCCGGAGAACTTTTTGAAATGACCAGTCAGGGGCAGTTTTTTGAAATGAGCAAAAAGGAAAAAGCTGACTGGAACAAAAAAGTGAAGAAGCTGAGCGGAGAAATTCAAAAATTGGAAGCTGAGATGGAAGAAATAAAAACCGGCAGGATATTTGAAAACGCTTTTGAATGGCGGTTTGAATTTCCTGAAGTGCTGAATGATGACGGGGATTTTGCGGGCTTTGATGCGGTGATTGGGAATCCGCCGTATGTTAATGCAATGGAATTGAAAAAAAATTTAACAGAAAGGGAATACAATTTCTATAAGAATAATTATGTTACAGCAAAAGGTTCTGTTGACTTGTATATCTACTTTTTTGAGATTGGTTATATTTTACTTCGGGAGAACTATTTTCTAAATTACATTACACCAAACAGGTTTTTATCTGCAAGTTACGGAATGGCTTTAAGAGAGTTTATCCTCAACAAGACAAGCATGTTAAGCATCGGTGATTACTCTAATGTTAAGGTCTTTAAGGAAGCATCAACCTATCCCATTACAACACTTTTTCAAAAGTCAGTAAACAATCATAATCTGAAATCATTCACATTTATTGAAGAATTTCAACCAATCAAATATAGAAGTTATAAAAAGGAAGATTTGTTTTCACTAAACGAATATATTCTTGGATTTGTATTGAGTGAAAAATATGAAATTATCAGCAAAGTGATTTCTCAATCCGTGCCACTTGGTGAATGTGGCATCATCAATGCGACATCAACCGCAAAAGAAGCTGATGAATTTAATTCCCTGATAAATGAAACTGATGGTTTTAAATTAATAAACACAGGAACAATTGATAAATTCACTGCTGCTTGGGGGAAATCATATTTAACAGATAAGAAAAAGAAGTTTTTAAAACCATATTTACCTAAATCTGAATCAGCATTGGGTAAAAATCGCTTCTACTTGTATTCTAAACCAAAAATCATCTTTGCTAAAATTGCTATAATCCCAGAAGCCTTTTATGATGAGTATGGCGAGTTTGCATCAGTCAATACAAACTGTATTCATACTTTTTCAGAAGATTATCTTCCTGAATTTATTTTGGGCTGGGTGAACTCAAAGCTCTTTCAATATATGTTTGAGTGTTTTTTTGATGGACTAAAAATGTCAGGTGGCTATCTCCTATATTCAGCGCCTAACTTATTAAACACATATATTAAACCAGCCCAAAAAAAAGAACAGGCAAAAATTGCTTTGGTGGTAAGGAATGTTATTGAAACCAAAAAAAAAGACCCATCAGCCGATACGAAGGAGCTTGAAAACCAGATAGATCAATTGTTTTACAAACTTTACGACCTGACCGAAGAAGAAATTCAGATTATTGAGATGGCATAGGAAGACTTAATATCAATTACATGACGTAACATCAGTTAAGGAGGTCTCTGATGACAAAGAAAGCAGGCATTGTTTACTGTTCACCGGCCGGAACCACCCTCCATGTGGCGCAGATTATCGAAAAAGAACTCAAAGACAAATCTGCCGAGGTTTTCACTGCGGATCTGGCAAAAGAAGACGGATCAGAAATCATTTCCCGAATACAGGCCGGTGAAAAACCAATTCTTTTTATCGGATCTCCGGTCTATGCAGGCCGTCCGGTTCCGCCGGTAATGAATTTCATTGCCCGGCTTCCCCAAAATGCTGGAATCTGCGCTGTGCCTTTTGTGACATGGGGATGTGTAAGCAGCGGCATTGCGCTGCAGGATATGGGCAAAGCCCTGACAGAAAAAGGCTGCCTGCTTCCGGGCGCGGCAAAAGTCGGGGCGGTGCATTCCATGATGTGGCGCAGTGACAGTCCTCTGGGAAAAGGACATCCCAATGCAGAGGATGATCAGATGATCCGGGAGCTGGTGGGCAGGGTTCTGAAAAACGCGGGACAGTCTCCGGTTTCCGGGCCTTCCCTGTCTGATCTGGCCTATCAGCCGGAAAATCTTCAGACCGAGATGGCAAAGGTGACACTGGAAGCCGCAAAGGGGCATATGCCCAAAAAAACAGTGGATGAGAAACTCTGCACACAGTGCGGAATCTGTGCGGAGATCTGTCCTGTGCAGACCATCACCCTGTCTCCGCTGCCGGAATTCGGAAAGGACTGCATCTGCTGCTTCAAATGCGTGCGGGAATGTCCGGAAACAGCCATTCTTGCGGATCTGGAGCCTGTGGAAAAACGCATACGGGGCCGAGCCGCGCAGCTTGCGGAACAGCCCTTTACAAAGATATTTGCATAACGGTATTTTCTCTGTGTTCTCTGTGGGAAAGTTTTCCGTCTGTCACAGCAGAAAAGGGATTGTATCCCGCAGAGGACACAGCATTTTTTTCTGTAATCTCTTTGTATATGGAGGAAGATACTCCATGATATCTGTTCCGGCTGTTTATGAAAACGGCAACATTCTGTTTACTGAGCCAGTTCATGAAAGCAGACGTTACAAAGTGATTGTAACATTCATTGAGAATCTCGAAGAAAACAGGCCACCCGCCAAATTTGTCGGTTCATTGACACAGGTGGGTGAAACTGCAGGCGATTGATATTATTATAGAAAATATTGAAAAAAAACAATCCGAATCCCGAAGGATGACATTGTCAACCGGTTTGACCCACTATCAGTGATTGTAACATTCATTGAGAATCCGAAGAAAACAGGCCACCCGCCAAATTTGTCGGTTCATTGACACAGGTGGGTGAAACTGCAGGCGATTTGACAGAATCCCTTGAAGATGAGTGGGGAAACGATACAGGAATAAATGAAAATCCTGAAAAAGGATAAAACAAATCAGTTCAATCAGATATACCATTACATAAAAGATTTCGGATTATCCTGATCAAAGAAAATTCCGATGATTACAGATATTGGAAGATACCGGTAACCGAAAATGTTTTAATTGACTGTATAATTCAGAGTTTTAAAGGAGAATTATTTTATGCTGTCTATTCCGGGTGTTTATGAAAACGGTCAGGTACGTTTGCTTGAACCTGTTCCCAATTTAAAAAGGCTGATGTAATTGTGATAATAATGGAAGAAAAAGAGAAAATATATATTGATATTCCTCCATCTGAAAATGGTTGTTTGATAATGAAAAGGCATTTGCGAGCGTTCAGCGAGGGCTTGCAGATGCGGCTGAGGGGAGACTCATAAATTTGAGATTACTGATCCGGAAGGTGAGTAGTGTTTGAAATTTTGTGACTGAAGAGGCTGGGTAGTCAGTTGAATGAGTTGAAGGCCGAAAAAAGCCTCAAAAAAAGATACAAAGCGGTTATAAAGGCAATCGGCTTTTTGGCCGCAAATCCAAGACATCAAAGTCTGAACACACATGAATTTACAAGTTTAAAAGGCTCGAAGGGGAAAAAGTGTTTGAAGCTGTGCGGAACAGTCCACACCCGCAGCACTGAATTTTCTGGTATTATGGCTCGTCTAAAAATCAGATAACAATTTTATCCATAACTCCGCACCCATAAACTGTTATACTGATCCAATTTTGGTTTTTTTCGGCATGATTTTTGCCTTGCAGTAACCCTGAGGATGCAATGGAAGAATTTTTGAGTTTCGTAAGAGAAATGAAAAGGAAAGGGCAGTGAAAGTATCCCAAATCCCACAGAACAGATTTCCGCAGCAGCCATATTTTCATGGCATTGGAAAAGGCTTCTGAAATACAGGGCGAATCATTGAATCATTTTTTGATTCAGGCAGCTTATGAAAAAGCCCGGCAGATTATTGAGCAGGACAGAAACTGTCAGCCATTGAAAAAACAGAAAATGAAAATCAGGAGGCGGATATCAGTCTTTTCGATGATCTGATTGGAGCATTCAATGTTCGTACAGACGGTTCTGAAAAACATGATGAAATCATTAAATTCTGATTTTCAGACAGGGATTTATAACTTTCTGAAATTATTAACCCTGAAAATTTTTACCTGACTATTGGATATGAAACTTACAGAAGATGGAAGAGTGATTGTTATGGAACAAAACCGTATGCGTATCAGAACCATGCCCATTGAAAACGCCTGACTTTATGCACGGGAAAAATGATGAAAGAAATCAGCCCCCGCATTTATACTGTTTCACAGCTCACAGCAGACATCAAATCCCTGCTGGAGGAGAATTTTCCCTTTGTCTGGATTGCCGGGGAAATCTCCAATTTCCGTATTCCCTCTTCCGGACATTTCTATTTCACCCTCAAGGATGAACATGCCCAGATCAGCGCGATCATGTTCCGGGGACAGAACCGGATCCTGAAATTTGTTCCCGCAGACGGGATGCGCGTCACAGGACTGGGCCGTATCAGTCTGTATGAACCCAGAGGAACCTATCAGATCATTCTGGAATATCTGGAACCCAAAGGCGCGGGAGAACTGCAGATCGCTTTTGAGCAGTTGAAGGCGCGGCTGGCGGACGAAGGTCTGTTTGATTCTTCCCGGAAAAAGCCCATTCCGTTTCTGCCCAAAAAAATCAGTGTAATCACATCTCCCAGCGGCGCGGTCATCCATGACATTCTCACTGTCACAGGACGCAGGTTTCCGGATATTCCCATGGAGATTGTTCCGGCAAAGGTGCAGGGGGCAGGCGCGGAGGAGGAAATCTGCGCGGGCATCCGGCTTTTGAATGAACGCAGAGACACAGATGTGATCATTCTGGCACGGGGCGGCGGTTCTTTGGAGGATTTTCACGCGTTTAATTCCGAAGCTGTTGCCAGAGCCATTTTTGCCTCGGAAATTCCCATTATTTCCGGAGTGGGACATGAAACAGATTTCACCATTGCGGATTTTGTAGCGGATTTGCGCGCTCCCACGCCGTCTGCTGCTGCGGAACTGGCCGTTCCCCTGAAATCCGAACTTGTCCGTCAGTGTGCGGTGCTTGACCGTGCACTCAGAGAAATTTTTTCCTCATATATCCGCAGTCTGAGACAGATTCTTGCCGATTTTGACAGACGCATGATTCATCCCCAAAGAAAAATTCAGGATTTGCGTCTGCGCATCGATGATTGCACGCAGCGGCTGATTCGGCTGACAAACCGTCTTCTGATTTTGCGCAAAGAGCAGTTTGCCATGCGCAGACAAAGGCTGGCTCTGCGGAATCCCCTCAGAAAGATTCTTGAACAGAGGGAAAAACTTGGCATTCTCAAAAAAAATCTGTTACACTGTACCCGGATGACCGTGCATCAGAAATCCGGCCATCTCCGGGAAATCTCAGCCGGGCTGCACAGTCTGAATCCCTCTGCCATTCTGGAAAGGGGATACAGCATTGCCCTGCGGATTCCGGACAGAAAAATTGTCCGGGACGCGTCATCGGTCCGGCAGGGACAGGAACTGGAACTGCTGGTGGCAAAAGGGAAAATACACTGCCGCGTGGAGGGAACAGAAAATGGCGGTTAAGCAGAGTTTTGAAAAAGCAATGAAACAACTGGAAGAAATTGTCCATGAACTGGAATCCGGGGATCTGCCCCTGGAAAAAGCCATGAGCAGATTTGAGGAGGGAATGCGGCTTTCCCGCTTCTGTTCCCAGCAACTGGATGAGACGGAAAGGAAAATCACCCTGCTGACACAGGATCAGGACGGGAATGTGACAAGCCGGGAGATGGACTTGGGGGCTGGGGAGTAGGGAATAGGGGATGGGGATTGGGGGTTAGGGAATGGGGGATGGGGGAACAGAGAATTATAATCCGAAATACAACCCCTAATCCCCAATCCCTAACCCCTATTCCCCAACCCCTGTCCTTTAAAGGAGGAAACCTATGAAAGTCATTTTTCACAAAGATTTCTGCAAATCCTATATTTCTGACCCGGCTGCGGCTCCGGGCAGAATGGAGTCCATTGCAAATGCTGTCAGAGACAAAGCCGAATTCATAACCCCTGTTCCGGCTTCTGAGGAGGATCTCGCGGCTGTTCATTCAGAAAGGCATATAGAGACTGTCCGCAGTTCCGGGCTGTATGACATTGCAGCGCTCGCAGCCGGAGGCGCGGTGCAGGCAGCGCAAATCGGACTCACAGAACCCTGCTTTGGCCTGATTCGTCCGCCCGGACATCACGCGTCCGCGGATTCCTGCTGGGTTTCGCCATTTCAACAACATGCAGCTTGTCGCACTTTGGCATCTCAAAAGAAAGGGAAAAATTGCCTCCGCGTTGTGCTGGATTTTTTGATCTGCATTACGGAGACGGAACTGTCAATATTCTGGGCGGGGAAGACTGGGTTCACATTTACAATCCGCCGGAGCGCAACCGTGAGGATTACATTCGGGAAGTGGCCCGAACTCTGGCTGATGTAAAGGCAGATATTATCGGCATTTCCGCAGGCTTTGACCATCACCGGGAAGACTGGGGCGGACTGCTGGAAACTGAAGATTATTATTCCATGGGTGCAATGGTGCGCGCCACTGCCAATAAAAATCACGGCGGATGTTTTGCCATTCTGGAGGGCGGCTACAACCATGATGTGCTGGGTCAGAGTGTTGCTGCCCTCATGGACGGGCTTTCCTCATAAAGCAATGCCTGTCGCCTGTGTACAATTCAATTTTTTCATACCAATCAGATGGATGCCGGATTACACTGACACCAGTCCGCCAAACCGGAATTCTTTCAGATGTACGAATATCTCTGAGACACTTGAAAAATTTCCCCTTTCCTTCCTGAACCCTGCACAAGGAGCTGCTGATGGAAGATCATAAAACTGTTTACAAAGAAGAAACCTGTGAACTTCTTGCCGAACTGGAGACCTCCCTTCTTGAACTGGAAGACACACCTGAACGCATGGAACTTATTGATCAGGTGTTCCGCTCCATGCACACCATCAAGGGATCCGGCGCGATGTTCGGTTTTGAAAATATCGCCACATTCACCCATGAAATCGAAACGGTTTACGATCTGGTCAGAGACGGAAAAATACCGGTAAGCAAAAAACTCATTGATCTTACCCTTGCTGCCTGTGACCTGATCAAAGCAATGGTCGGGGGAGAGTCTGCAAATGAATCTGAAGAGATAAAAATTGTACGTTTCTTTCAGGAACTGATACCTGTTTCAGAGACAGTTTCCAAAGCAGATGCGCCGGATATTTTCATCGGAACCGGGGAGGATGAATTTCTGTACCGCATCCGCTTCCGTCCGGATGCGGATATTTTTCACACCGGCACCAATCCTCTGCTGCTGCTGGAAGATATCCGGACGCTGGGAACCTGCGAGATTGTTCTTCACCAAAGCAGAGTTCCCCCCCTCAGGGAACTGGATCCGGAATCCTGCTATCTTTACTGGGATATTCTTCTCAATACCGCAGCGGGAATCAATGCCATCAGGGATATGTTCATCTTTGTGGAGGATAAATGCCATCTGGATATTGAGCCCATTGAAATCAGCGATTCCTCAAATCCCGGATTCCGGGACAAAAAAATCGGGGAAATTCTGGTGGAACGGGGGGATATTTCTCCCAAAGATGTGGCAGAAGTGCTGTCCGGTCAGCGCAGAATGGGAGAAATGCTGGTGGAAAAAAATCTCATAGACCCGGAAACCCTGGCATCTGCCCTGACAGAGCAGAGACATATCCGCGAAGCCGATCAGAGGCGGCAGAACATGGTTTCAGCCTCCAGTATCCGCGTGTCAGCGGAAAAACTGGATACCCTCATGAATCTGATGGGGGAACTGGTCACGGTTCAGGCACGCCTGAGCCGGAAGGCATCCCTTGCAGAGGATTCCGAACTGAACGCTGTTGCCGAAGAGGTGGATCGTCTTTGCGCGGAACTCAGGGACAATACCATGGACATGCGAATGCTGCCTGTGGGCAGCACGTTCCGGAAATTCAGACGTCTCATCCATGATCTTTCCACTGAACTGGGAAAGGAGGTGAATGTGACAACCGGAGGAGAGGAAACCGAACTGGATAAAACTGTTTTGGAACAAATCAGTGATCCCCTGATTCACATCATCCGGAATTCTTTGGATCATGGCATTGAACTGCCGGCTGTGCGCGCAGCCAAAGGCAAACCCCGGCAGGGAACCATCTGTCTTGAGGCGGAACATTCCGGTTCTGATGTGCACATCCGGATTTCCGATGACGGCGCGGGAATTGATCCCGACAGCGTTCTTGCCAAAGCAGTGGAAAAAGGGCTTGTTCCCCCGGAATCCGCGTTTTCGGAAAAAGAAATTTTTTCCTTTCTTTTTATGCCCGGTTTTTCCACTGCCAGACAGGTCACCGGTGTATCCGGCAGAGGCGTGGGCATGGATGTGGTCAAACGCCGGATTGAATCTCTGCGGGGCAGTGTTGACATCCGCAGTGAAAAAGACAGGGGAACAACTGTGACGCTCCGTCTGCCGCTTACCCTGGCCATTGCCGAGGGGCTGCTGGTGCAGGTGGGGGAAGGGGAATATGTGCTGCCCCTTCTGTCAGTGGAAGAATGCATGGAACTGTCCCGCGGGGATGCTGAAAAAGCACGGAGACAGAACCTCATTCCCTTCAGAGGGGAAATCATTTCCTATATCAGTCTTCGGGAATATTTCGGGGCCGGGGGAAAATCCCCGGATATGGAAAGAGTGGTGGTGATGGAAAACCGGGGCTGCCGTGTGGGGATCGGCGTGGACCGGATTGTGGGGCAGCACCAGACAGTTATCAAAAGTCTTGGCAAATTTTACAGAAATATCAAAAGTATGTCCGGAGCCACCATACTGGGGGACGGCAGTGTTGCCCTGATTCTGGATGTGGAACAGATTGTTCAGAGTATGCAGAAAAAGGCAGAGAGGTAAGGCGATTTCCGGAAAAGAATATCTCCCGGATTTGACAGGTTTCCAAAAGTTGTCAAATCGTTCAGGTGACTGAACAGGGACATTCATTTTCAGAAATCACCCAAAGCAAAGGAGCGTTGATTTTTTTTGTATTTTTCTGATTTGCGGAGGGGGAGGCCCGGAGCTTCCGGGCCGGAGAACAGGGAGGGCAGCGATCAGGATTCCTCAATCGTGATGGCTCCTGCCTCACAGACTTCCACACAGCTTTCGCACCCGATGCATTCCTCTGCATTGACAGGCACGGATTTGCCGTCCTGCATTTCATACACCTCCACAGGACAGACCTCCACGCATTCCTCGCATCCCACACATTTGTCCTCATCCACAATGGGAGTAAAAGCCATTGATTTTTCTCCTTTTCAACAGATTTTTTTATGGAAACAGTTTTCAGAAAAACAGAAAACTCTTTCAAAACAGGCAGATGATGATTCGGATTTTGGCAGTGGGTCAAATCCCCTGATCCGGGTCTGGCACAGGGACGGAAAAATCCGCATGGATTGATATTGTTACAGAAAAATATCCGAAAAAAACAGTCAGAATCCCGGAAGGGATGACATTGGCAAACGTTTTGGTCCACTGTCCGGATTTTCAGGGGAGTTTGTGTCTCAGAAGGACAACCCGCTGTTTCAGATGCAAAATATCAGAACCGGGATATGAATGCCTTTTCCGGTCTTTTGGACCGGAAAAGGTCTTCCGAAAACAAAAGTTGATGAATGAGCTATTCTGTCAGTTCAACTGCGCCTGCTTCACAGACTTCCACGCAGCTTTCACAGTCCACACATTCATCCGGGTTGACCACTTTTGCCTTGTCTCCATCCATTTCAATAACATCATTGGGACAGTTGTCAACGCATTCGCCGCAGCCCACACATTTTTCCTCATCAATTACCGGGTAACCCATTTTGCTTCTCCTTTCAAAATAATATTGCCATTTTTGCTGCTCCCCGCATGGGGTGAAACACTTGTTCCCGCTGTAAGTTTCATACTTACGGGATTGCGGCCCCGTTCCTGACAGCGGTGAAATATGTATTTTTATTCCACCTGCTTGAATTTTCGGTCAGATACCGCATCCTGGTGCGGAAGAAATCCCATATACCAATTGACAGTCAGAGTCAAGCCTTCATAACGATTTTTTGGAAGAGTCTCCCCTTTTGCCGGAAAAAACAGCAGTTATGAGGTTTATGCCGCCCCGGGACCGAATGTTGTTTTTTTATTTATAACAGCCTGCACATAAAGATTTTTTTGTTTTTGGATTCTGTCAGGGAGGAAAAAACAGGTAAAGGATCAGCCTCTTTGATTATGTCCCTCCCCCTGCCGGCCGGGCAGGGAGGAGAGAATCAGCAGACCCCGGTCAGAACCTGTTTTTTTTTATAACCGGAGACAAAGATTTGGGATTCTGCCGCATTCAGGTGAGCAGAGTCTTTTTTCCTCCGGTTTCTTTTGGGAAAAACCGGGGCTGGATATTTTTGAAGCAGTTTCAGGGAGGGAAACCGGTTTCTCTGCATCATCAGGCGGTTTGGACACCTGGGACAAAGATCATCCCTTTGGCAATACCGGATTTTTTTTCAGACCGTGATAACGGATCAGGCCTTCCTGCGCGACTGTGGCAGCCAGTTTTCCGTCACGGGTGAAAATACGGCCAATGGCCATGCCTCTGGCTTTTCCCGCGCTGGGGCTGAACATGGCATAGAGCAGCCATTCATCCATGCGGAACTCACGGTGAAACCACATGGCATGATCCAGACTCGCGACCTGCATGGACGGTTCCCAGAAGGTGTGGCCGTGGGGATAAAGGGAAGTGGTCACCAGATTGAAATCCGAGGCATAAAGCAGCAGATAGCGGTGTGCGGCACTGTCATCCGGCATACTGCCGCCGGTGCGGAACCAGACATATTTTTCTGGGGGCCTTTTTTCCGGTGCAAAGGGATTGATGGGATTCACATGCCGGATTTCAATGGGTTTGGGGCACAGCAGTTTCTCCCGGATTCCCGGAGGAATATTGTCTGCAAAGCGTTTTGCTGTTTCCAGTTCAGGTTCCAGACCTTCGGGCCCGGGCACATCCGGCATTTCATCCTGATGATCAAATCCGGGTTCTTCCCTGTGAAAGGACGCGGACATGGAAAATATGGCCTGACCTTTCTGCACGGCCACCACGCGGCGGGTGGTGAAACTTTTTCCATCCCGGATGCAGTCCACCGTATACACAATGGGGCGGGTGGGATCACCCGGACGCAGAAAATACGCATGCAGGCTGTGGGCAGGCCGATCTGAAGATACGGTGCGGGACGCGGCAGACAGAGACTGTCCCAGCACCTGGCCGCCGAACACATTGCCGAACCCCAGATCCTGACTTTGGCCCCGAAAAATGTTTTCCTCAATCTTCTCCAGCTTGAGCAGCCGAAGCAGTTCCTCCAGCACATTGGCAGGTTCACATACGCACATGGTTTTTGGCTCCTTGCTGTTTTGTTTT
>JAWKPW010000099.1:0-20517 GCA_041390465.1 Desulfobacterales bacterium
ATTTTATGATAAAATGAAAACTTTACACAGCCTAAGAATTTCAGATGAAGAATATGAAGCTAAATTATCCATTGGTAAATGGAAGTTTGGGCCTTGTGTTTTAGTTACTGTCTTCAATAAAGGCGAAGTCTTTTTTCGTTCAAAAGTATTATGTAGCCCAGAAAGTAAACATTTTGGAAGAGTTTCTGGACTTAGCAATTCAAAACTTGTTTCTGAGTCTTGGGAGTTGTTTAATTCTAAATATCCCTTTGAGAAACTGAAGGAAGTTATTAAAAATGACCTTATGGTTATTGTAGGTTGGCCAGTTTAAATGTAATATAACTATATGTTGCTCCCGACGAAACTCAAGCGAGCTGAAAACAACCATGTTACTTTTTATAATTGAATTATTGAAGAATATAATAATAATGAGGTGATAAAGTGTATGCCGTAGAATTCAAAACAAAAATCAAAGACGGAATTATTATAATTCCTAAGAAATACAGGAAAATCTTGAAAACAAATGTCAAAGTAATTGTATTAACAGAAGAGAAAGAGATTAAAAAAACTGATATTATAGAGAATTTACTGGATTCACCTTTAAAAATATGTGATTTTAAACCTATGAGCAGGGACGACATATATGACCGGATCTGAAATTGACAAAAAACTGTGCTTCATAGATTCAAATATCTGGCTTTATGCTTTTATCAGTTCCCAAGATTCTGATAAATCAGTTGCTGCCCGATCAGTTATACGAGACAATGATATAGTAATCAGCACACAAGTGATCAACGAAGTCTGTATAAATCTTATAAGAAAAGCTCTGTTTACGGAAGATGAAATACGGGATGTAGTTAACAGTTTTTATAACAAATACAGCATAATAGAATTCAGCAGAGAAATTGTTCACAAAGCATCAATAATTCGAGAACAGCACGAATTTTCATTCTGGGACAGCCTCATTGTTTCAAGCGCAGTTCAATCAGAATCTGAAATATTGTATTCTGAAGACATGCATAACGGTTTTATTATTGAAAATACAAAGATCGTAAATCCGTTTAGCTGAACTCGGACGCAAAAGGGTTCCGGTCGCTACGCTCCCTCCACCCTTTTGCGCCGGTTAGCTTGGCGTTAGGTGATACAGAAAGAGTGCATAACTTATGGATATGATAAGCGCTGTCATAAAAAAAGCTATACTGAAATATTGCTTTCGTTCGGAAAAGATTTGCAGTCCGCCGTTGATACGGCTTTGCAAAAATATCTTATTGATATGGTTACATCAAAAATAGCCGAACTGAGAAAGAAGGAATTGATATTTGAAGCAAAATACAAATACGATTATAAAACATTTTCTCAACGAATAGCAGAAGATGAAGAATTTGCTGTTTATACAGAAAATAATATAAACAAGATGTGGGAAAGTGAATTGGCTGAATGGGAATTTTGTCATAAAGGAATTGACGATTGGACAAAAAAACTTCGGAATATTTTGATGATGCAATAATTTCAGCCAGTTCCGTTTTTGAGGACATTGAATATAATACAGATGTTACTCCTGAAAGAGCAATTTTGCAGATTTGGGGAAAATACAATCTGTATAGGATTTCTGTAACTGAACTGGTCGACTGTGAAACAAGAAAATACCGATATTATATCCTGAAAGGGAACAGAGTCGAGGCAGGATTTGACAATGCTCCCGATCCCCGTGCAATCCGGCTCAGATACGGTAAAATTGGCAAAGAATATGCCGGAAGACATATACCGCATCTGCATCTTAATGATAAGACAGAAATAGAACTGACTGAAGAAATGACATTTTCCGATTTTGTTCAATGGCTGAAAAGAAATATTACGAATGAAAACACCTAACCCATCGTTCAAGCGGATGGTTCTATGTCATAAGGAAAATGAATCCCTTTTATAAAAAACATAAAAAATTTATTATTTTATTATTTTTGATTCTGTATATATTTTCGTACTTGGTTATTAGGTCTGGGCATATATTAGTTCATTGTGTCAGCTACAGTACAAATTCAAACTTTGCTAAAACGTCTTATCATAAAATAAGTGTTAGCGACTTTGGGATTCCAGTAATTTCCGGGAACTCAATTTGGTTTGCAGGGAATATATGTTATTATCTTTACTTCCCACTTAGATTTGGTGAAGTTTTTTTTGGAGTCTTTACCCAAAAGATTACATTTTTACGAAAACATAGAACAAAAGGTTGCAGGTGACGCTTTCCTCTGCGTTCCAAGCGCCCCTGAACCTTAGCGTTATCTTTCTGAATATATTATTAAATAATTAAAATCAAGGAGGATGTATCAGTTAATGAAAAAAATGAGTTTGACATCAAAAATACTTGCATCAAATTGTGTCCCACTTATTCTTATTGTAATTCTCAGCTTTATTGCATCATTTTCAATTAAAACTTTGCTCAAAAACAATTATTGGGTAGATCATACTCATGAAGTCATTAACAAAGGATTGGCTATACAAAAGTTACTGGTTGATATGGAAACTGGAATAAGAGGTTTTCTTATAACAGGTAAAGATAATTTCCTTGAGCCTTACACCACCGGAAAAGAAAGTATCACTGAAATTATTGAACATCTTAAAAATCAGGTAAGCGATAATTCTGAGCAGATGAAAAGACTGACCAATATTGAGGAAAATATTAAATCATGGATTAAAAAAATTGCACTTAATGGAATCAATAAGAGAAAAAAAGTTACTGCCGGAACAAAAAAAATGGAAGATGTAATTTTTATGGTCGAATCAGGCACAGGAAAACAGATAATGGATGACCTGCGAATTAAAATAAATGAGTTTATTGACATAGAACACCGTTTGATGAATATCCGTAATGAAAACTCTGAAAAATCAGGAAATAATGCAATAAATGTTCTAATTTTCGGTACATTATTTACTATTATAATAACACTGTTTATCGGATATTTTATAAGTAAAAGTATTGCAAAACCGGTTAATACTTCTATTGAAAGCCTTATTGGAAGCTCTGAGGCCCTATCTTCTTCTTCAACCCAGTCAGCATCCTCCAGTCAGCAATTAGCTGAAAAAACATCAGAGCAGGCAGCATCTCTTGAGGAAGTTGTTTCATCTCTCGAAGAAATATCTTCCATGACAAGACAGAATGAAGAAAATGTTAAACAAACAGACAATATCATGCGAAATGTTGATCAGATAGTAAAAAAAGCTGATGAATCAATGAATAGTCTTATCAATGCAATGTCTGGAATATCAAATGCAAGCGAAGAAATCAGAAAAATTATAAATACTATTGATGAAATAGCGTTTCAAACCAACCTTCTTGCTTTGAACGCTGCTGTTGAAGCTGCCCGGGCAGGGGAATCAGGAGCAGGATTTGCTGTCGTGGCGGATGAAGTAAAAAATTTGGCAATGCGTGCAACATCAGAAGCCAAAAATACTGCTGTTTTAATTGAGGATACAATACAAAAAGTAGATACAGGTTCGGAATATGTAAATGATGCCAGTGCTTCTTTTAGTGAAGTTGTCAAAAAAGTAGTAAATGCAGTAAATTTGCTTGCTGAAATTTCGTCAGCGTCAAGCGAACAAAAAAGAGGCATTGAACAGGTCAGCAGATCAGTTTCCGAAATGGATACCATTGTTCAGCAAAATGCTGCCAATGCTGAAGAATCTGCATCTGTTTCAGAAGAAATTAATTCTCAATCTGAAAAAATGAAAGAAGTTATTCAAGAATTAGTTTTATTGGTTAAAGGAAAAATAAATGCAACATAACCCGGCGCTATCTTTAGGTTAATTGTCAACCCCATGCATTGACAATTAACCTTGCAAAATTTGCAAATTGCTGTTTTATCAAAAATAAATTTATATTAATGCAGGTCTGACGTTCAACCGTAGGAAAACACAGACCGGGAAGTGAACTCGGACGCAAAAGGGTTCCGGTCGCTGCGCTCCCTCCACCTTTTGCGCCGGTTAGCTTAGCGATCCTGAATAGATATGGAAAAAAACGAAATCTGCTATATTCTGTCAGTCTCAACGGTTTATCCTCATTTGAAATTTTCCGGATTCCATGTAAGAATTTTTTGAAATCTGCCTCAACTAAAGACCATGTTGAAATTGAAAAGAAATTAATTAACCATTGCAAAAAATTAAGTAATTTTTTATCTATTGCTTTTACCGAAAAGGTTATATACTGATCCAATTTTGGTTTTCTCGGGCATGTTTCTTGCCCTTAGACCAGATTGCGGAAAAGCGGGGTTTTCCCGTCCAAAAAATCTGCCAAAACCGGTTAAAAAGTCTGTTTTCGAATTCAGGCAATTTCTGTGCCAAATAAAACCAAAATTGGATCAGTATAGGCGTGCAATTGATATATTAAATAAGTTGTAATCTGCAAGCTTGTATAAAATGAAAGGAATTTTATATGGAACAATTTCAATTTATTAACAGCTTAAGAGTATATAGCAGAGTTTTTGGAAATAAAATTTCAATCGAACTGCCGGAAAATTTTAATTTTCAGGAGGTTGAAGTTATTATCATGCCGAAAAAAATAGAATTTTTTTGACATGATACAACAGACAACGATGAATGGAAAAAAGATTTTCTTTCAATTTCTAAATGGGACATTTCGGAAGATGAAATAATGAAGGTGACTGGATGCTTGATCCCTTTGCGGACTGCGGAACGACCATCGCAGCCGCGGAAAAACTGGGTTGCAGATGGATGGGCATTGACATCACACATCTGGCCATATCGCTGCTGAAATACCGTCTCCGGGACATGCGGCAGGAGGTGGAGTCTGTCAGAAACGGCAGGAACTACCAGGTTGTGGGGGAACCGGCCGATCTGGCGGGAGCCCGGCAGACTGCCAAAGATGATCCGTATCAGTTCCAGTGGTGGGCCTGCGGTCTTGTCGCCGCCAAGCCGCTGGGCGGAGAAACCGGGAGCCGGAAAGGGAAAAAGGGTGCGGACAGGGGGATTGACGGTGTCATCAACTTCATTGATGATGACACCGGAAAACCGAAACGGGTGCTGGTGCAGGTCAAAAGCGGCAAAGTCGGGAGCCGGGACATCCGGGATCTGGTCGGAACAGTGGATCGGGAAAAAGCCTCCATCGGTGTCTTCATCAGTCTTGAAGCGCCCACAAAACCCATGACACAAGGAGGCCGTGTCCGCCGGACATTGCCATTCCTCAGGATGGAACCTGTATTATCTTAAAATTCAGATTCTTACCATAGAGGAACTCCTGACCGGCGCATCCGTGAACATGCCGCCGGTGCATATCACCTTCAAACAGGCCCGCAAAGAAAAGAAAAACGGGCATGCGCAGGCTGAACTTTCAGACAGTTGAGATTTTTCTGCAGATGAGAGAGTCTTCAAGAAAAGGATTGTCATTGCAAACAGACTGATAATTTTGGAATTCCCCGGATTTTTTGGGGAACATATTTTTTTGATTCAGCATTTGCCATAAATAAAGGAGAGGTTCTTATGATCAGAGTCGGAGTCGCGGGAGCGACCGGTTATGCAGGAGCGGAACTGGTGCGTATATTGCACGGGCATCCGGATGTGGAACTCACGGTGATTACCTCCCGTCAGTATGCGGGCGTTCCCTTCAGCGATATTTACCCTGCACTGGCCGGGGTGGTGGATATGCGGTGTGAAACCTTTTCCGCGGATGCGGTATGTGAAAAAACGGATATTATTTTCACAGCTCTTCCCCACAAACTGCCGATGGAAATTGTTCCAGCACTGGTGAAACAGGGAAAACGGGTGGTGGATTTGTCCGCGGATTTCCGTTTCCGGAATGTGCAGGTCTATGAGTCCGCATACCAGCCGCATACGGCAAAAGAACTTTCGGAAAGAGCTGTGTACGGTCTGAGCGAGGTTTATACGGATCAGATTCGCAAAGCCGATGTCATCGGCAATCCGGGCTGTTATCCCACCACTGTGCTGCTGCCCCTGATTCCCCTTGTCAAGGCCGGGCTGGTGGATACGGAAAGCCTTATCTGCGATTCCAAATCCGGAGTCAGCGGAGCCGGGCGCTCTCCCGCGCTTTCCTCTCTTTACTGCGAGGTGGCGGAATCCTTCAAACCCTACAAAGTGGGCGTGCACCGCCACAATCCGGAAATGAACGAGGTGCTGAGCCTTGAGGCCGGAAAAGCCGTTTCCGTCACCTTTGTTCCCCATCTGCTGCCCATGAGCCGGGGCATGCTCACCACCGCCTATGCAAATCTGAGCCGAAACGTCACGGAGACAGAAATACGGGAATGTCTGCAGTCTTTTTATGCAGGCAGAAAATTTGTCCGCATCAGCAGAGAAGGCCGGATTCCCAATACCCTGCATGTACGGGGCACAAATTGCTGCGACATTGGGTGCAAAGCAGATGGAAAACGCCTGATTCTGGTCTCAGCCATTGACAACCTGGTCAAGGGCGCTGCGGGTCAGGCTGTGCAGAATATGAATCTCATGGCCGGGCTGGAGGAAAGCAGAGGATTGGATATGGTTCCGTATCCGCTGTAATACCGACCGATTCTCCATTGTTTTTCTGCAATGCTTTCCTTTTTCTGACACGGGATTACGGGAGTGCCAAACTGAAAATTTGGCACTCCTTTCGGCATCGGCGCGGAGAGCGGAGATGTTGAATAAATTCAGCGGTGATTTGATATCATACCGATTCCCCATTGAAAACATGCTTATACCAATTCTCCATTGAAATCATATTTTGCGGAAGGCAGTGCCGGTTCTCCGCTGATTTTATGCCGCCATGCAAATCTGCTGTGACCTCTGTGCCGTCTTCGTGTCCCTTGCGGTCAAAAAAAGCATGATTTCAACAGCGAATCAGTATTATATTTGGATCAAATCAATGCCGATTCGGTGCTGTGCTGATCCAAAATCTGCGTTCATCTGCGCAATCTGCGGATTCCTGTCCGCAGATTTCACGGATTTTCGCACATTGCTCTGCACCGGTTTCCCATGGAAAACATGCTTATATTTGGATCAAATCAATGCCGATTCGGCATAATATCTGGAAGTGACATCCGAAGCAAAATAAAAAGGCATTCCTTTTTGCACAAAGGGAATGCCTGAAATCAGCAGTGCAGGGCACAAAAGGGGGGGAAATATTTTTTTGCCTGCTGAATTACATGGAATTTCTTCCGCAGCAACTGCCGGGTCCTGCGCAGCCTGCCTGATGGGGGGATGATCCGCAGCAGGCTGTATCCCCATGACCCGGCAGAGAATGTTTCGGGGAACCGGAAATGGATGCATGCGCGGAAAGCAGCTTTTTCATGTTCCGACTTCCGCACGCAGGACAGGGCGGCGTCTGATCCGATGAAGTCATCAGGATTTCACTGGTTTTTCCGCATTCCGTGCACAGATAATCAAAAAGCGGCATAACAAACTCCTTTCAGCAGCAGTGATGTTCATGGTGATGGTCAGCGCAGGCCTGATTCATGGGAAACACAGGGAGTCTGCCTGCCCTGAAAAGTTTGAGGTTTTCCGAAACGGTGCCCTCAATTCCCCGGTAGATGGCAATTCCGGCACTGCCGAGTTTGTTCAGAGCCCCTCTGCCCATGCCGCCAGCGATGACAGCATCCACCTTTTCTGATCCCAGAGACTTTCCGGGCTGACAATCTCCGTGTTTGTGATGCATATCCATATTTTCAATCAGTTTGGACTCTCCGGTTTCAGAATCCACAATCATAAAAAAACGGGCTGTTCCGAAATGGTCATGCACAGGGCTTTCCATTCCTGTTTTTTCAATGGTGGGAAATGCGATTTTCATTTTCAACTCCTTGATGCAAATAACGATAAAATATCTGACAGGATATCAGGAAGGACATTTCACAGGAAAGTAAACACAAATCTGCGCCTGTCAAGACAGCGGCAGAATGGATGAACCCCCCTCTTTTTTTGCCGCAGTACTGCATGACCAACTTGGTTTTTAAGATAAAACAGGGAATGAAAAAACCGGATTTTTTGGAAAAATCCGGTTTTTGATTCTGTAAAATTCAACATGTTTATGCAGTACCGCTGCACGAGCAATTTGCGTTTTAGATTATAATACCAATTCTCCATTGAAACCGTGCCTGTCTGATTCCGGTGTGCCGAAATGAAGTGAAACGGAATTCCGGCAGGATTTCCGGATCATTTCAGTTTCCCTGACGTTCCGTCCGGGACTTCCCCCCTGATCTCAGGCATTGCACAAATTCAACGGCGATTTGGTATAATATGGTATAATTTCCTCAAACAAAAAGGAGATTCTGTCATGCCAAAAGGAAAAAAATATCATATTTCATTAACTGACGAAGAGAAAGAATTTCTGAAAAAATACATCCGTGCAGCAAGGCATACAGTGCGGAATGTCACACGGGCTGGAATCCCGCCACCTTCCTCTGAAGGCGGAAAAGATTCTGAAATTGCAGAAAATCCTGGGATATGCCCTGCGAGAGTCTGCAATGTCCGCCGGCGTTTTGCCGAAAACGGACTGCATTTCGCACCTGACGGCAAACCTTTTCCCGGTCAGCCGCGCAAAATTGACGGCAAATTTCAGACAGCAATGACAGATGCCGCCTGTTCGGCTCGGCCTGAAGGACACAGTTCATGGACAATGCGGATGACTGCCGACAAACTGAGCTTTTTCACCTCATCCGAACGCAGATTTGCGGCTTTGGCAATCTGCTCATCCGTCAGCAGCCCCATTTTCAGCAGATTCAGGGCAGTCTCGGTTTTTCCTTCCCGTTTTCCTTCCAGCTTCCCTTCCCGTTTTCCTTCCAGCTTTCCTTCCCGTTTTCCTTCCAGCTTTCCCTGCAAAAGGCCCATCTGAATCAGCTCCTGACCGGCCACAGTTTTCTCCAGCGGTGTCAGTTGGATCATTTTTCTCACCTCCTCCAAACTCAGGTCTGAAAAACGCTGCAAAACAGCATATTCCAGAAGTTCATCCAGGGTTTTTGTCTTTTCCTGCGGCAGTCCCAGGGATTTGATCTCCGCATCCCACTGCTGCACCGCTTCCGGCAGTTTTTTTCTGTCTTTGAGAATCAGGGGTTTCAGCACGGTCAGCGCCGAGGCTTTCCTGCCGATCCTTTTCAGCAGATCCGGCAGATAACAGCGGATTAACCGGCAGGGTTTGACACAGCTCAGCCGGGGTTTTCCCGGATCAAAGGCTCTGTCCGTGAACAGCACGACAGCGATGAAAGGCTGCTCATCGTCATTCTGCTCATGCCAGGTGCTGATTTCCCGGAAAAAACGCCAGTAAATTTTTTTGTCCGGATAGCCCTGCACTTCCGCAAACAGGTTCGGCCCCTGCCCGTCAATCCGGCGGAAAAGGCCGTCCAGCCGCTTCTCTGTTGTCTTTGCGGTTATGCTCTCAAAGACATACTCGCCTTCCGCGTCCAGGCGGATCAAATCAAACAGGGACTGGGGATCGAATTTGAACAGTTCATAGAATAAGGCGTCTGTTTTCATGTCTTATTCATAATCAGAAACTCTCTGAAAAGCAAGCGGAATCATTTCAATGTCCCGGATTTTCCGTGTCAACTGTTTTGACTCTGCTGCTTTTCCTCCAAACCTTCAGTCTGTCAATCTTCAGCTTCTGATATGACAGACATAACTGGCGGGTATCGTGTTTCATCATTGACAATATCTGCTTTGCGTCTCTCCTTTATCATTGACAGATTCCCCTATTTTGCATATTCTGAAAATTTATGAAATCTGTTCCGTTCTGAGCCCTGCATTCGGATAGGGAATTTTTTCAGATCGGGAGAAACAGTTTTTTTGCCCTGTATCAAAAAGATTTTGGATGACAGGTGTTTTGCTGTTCAATTTAAATATATTACACTATAAGGAGAATTTTATGATCGGCCAGAAAAGCACGTACAAAGAAAAAGTTGACCGTCTGACAGCGGTTTTTGAAACCAGCATGGGAACCTTTGAGGCGGAACTTTATGCAAAGGAATGCCCGGAAACCGTGTGGAATTTTGTCAATCTTGCAGAAGGGCGTCAGGATACCCAGCGGGGCGGCAATTATTATGACGGACTCAGCTTTCACCGGATTATCAAAGGCTTTATGATTCAGGGCGGATGTCCCTACGGTCTGGGAAACGGGGGACCGGGATACAAATTCAAGGATGAGTTTCATCCTTCGCTGCGCCATGACAGCGAAGGCATTCTGTCCATGGCCAATGCAGGCCCGGCAACCAACGGCAGCCAGTTCTTCATAACTCTGGCCCCCACGCCCCATCTGGACAACAAACATTCGGTTTTCGGAAAAGTGACCAAAGGCATGGATGTGGTCATGGAAATCGGTTCGGTCAAAACCGGGCCTATGGACAAACCTGCCCAACCTGTCATTATGAAAAAAGTCACGATTAAGCGGTAAAAATATATATTTTAAGCAGTTTTGTTTTCTTGTTCCCACGCTCCGCGTGGGAACACCTCCGGGACGCTCCCGCGCTCCTTGATGACGCAGAGCGTCTGATCTGCATTCCCACGCGGAGCGTGGGAACGAGAAAATTTAAAGGAGAAAATCATGACCGAATTCGCTTATCAGCAGATGTTTCCGCTGGGCGAGGACAAAACCCGGTACCGGCTTCTGAGCAAAGAGCATGTCAGTGTCAAAAATTTTGAAGGCAAAGAAATTCTCTGCGTGGAACCCCAGGCCCTTACCCTGCTTGCGGATCAGGCTTTCCGGGATGTTTCCCATCTTCTGCGCTCCGAGCATTTGGAAATGCTTGCCGCGATTTTCAAAGATCCCGAAGCCTCGGACAATGACAGATTCGTGGCCCGTGAAATGCTGAAAAATGCAGTGATTTCCGCAGAAATGGAATTTCCCATGTGTCAGGACACGGGAACCGCCATCATCATGGGCAAGAAAGGCCAGCAGGTCTGGGCGGATTTCAATGAGGAAGAGGCGTTGTCCAAAGGGGTTTTCAACGCGTACACCCAAACCAGTCTGCGCTATTCCCAGAATACGCCCCTGACCCTGTATGAGGAAAAAAACACGGGCTGCAATCTTCCCGCGCAGATTGATATTTTTGCCACTCCCGGTGATGCGTACAAATTTCTTTTCATTGCCAAAGGCGGCGGATCGGCCAACAAAACCTATCTGTATCAGGAAACAAAGGCTGTGCTCAATCCCGGCACCCTTGTGAAATTTTTGACAGAAAAAATGAAAACGCTGGGAACCGCCGCGTGTCCGCCTTATCATCTGGCCTTTGTCATCGGTGGAACCTCGGCGGAACTCACGCTGAAAACCGTGAAACTGGCCAGCGCAAAATATCTGGATGAACTGCCCACCAAAGGCAATGCGGGCGGACAGGCATTCCGGGACATTGAACTGGAGGAAAACTGCTGCAGCCTCAAGGGAACTGGGACTGGGCGCAGCCTGGGGGCAAATATTTCTGTCTGATGCGGGGTGGTGCGATCTTGTTCTGTCAAGAGCCCTCCGGTCCCATCGGCATAGGCGCAGCCGCAGCGCGGACAGAAATATCAAGGCAAAAATCACCAAAGACGGCATTTTTTCTGGAGCAGTTGGAAACAAATCCTGCCAAATATCTGCTCCCTGGTTGCAGAGGAAAACCAGCAATGCTGTGCGCATTGATTTGAACCGGCCTATGGATGAAACTGAAGCATTCTCACCAAATACTATCGGCGGCAACCCTTGCTGCTGACCGGCAAAATCGTTGTGGGACGTGACATTGCCCATGCCAAACTCAAGGAGCGTCTGGACAAGGAAGACCATTCAATATATCAAAGATCATATCATCTATTACGCAGGGCCTGCCAAAAACCCCAAAGGTTATGCGTCCGGTTCTTCTGGCCTACTACAGCAGCCCGGATGGATCCTTTATAAACCTCTATTTCCAGAACGGGCGGTTCCATGATTATGCTGGCCAAAGGCAAACTGCCCAAGGTGGTGACAGACGCCTGCAAAAAATACGGCGGATTCTATTCTGGTTCATTCTATGGCCCACAGCGACTGGGCAAGGAGTGCATCACCCATAGGAACCCATCGAATACCCGGAACTGGGTACGGAAGCCATTTACATGATTACGGTAAAGGATTTTCCCGCTTATCCTTGTGATGACAAGGGGAAATGACTTTTTTCCAGAAGTTGCTGTAAATTGTTCTTTCTGTCTCAAATGAAACCCTACAATTGTATCAAAACAACCTGTTACAAACTTCGAGGGCTTCAAAAACCCCTGTGGTTTTTCGGACATGAAAACTGTACAGGTTATTTTTTTACAGACCCTAGCGGTTTCAAAAAACCTTGGTGGTTCAATTCTCCCATCCTCTGGAAAATCAAAAGGAATATAAGGTAAAATAGATGAAAACTCTTCCTGTCCTGCTTTTTGCCTGTCTGTGCTTTCTTGTGGCGCGGATGATGCTGTGGAATATGCGTTTGAGTGGATGGTGAAAGCGGTGCGCCCATTTGCGGGAGGAACACCGGGAAGTGCGAGAGCGCGGATGGTTGAATATGTCAAAGCCCATAGGGCAGAATTGATTATTATGATGACCGTTCCTCTCATTCGAGGGAAAAGTGGGCTACGCGATCTGCCAGCCGGGCGAGTGCTATATTGAAATCGCAACCCTGAACCGGAGCGAAGTGGAAATCTGCGCCACTTTGGTTCATGAAGCCGCGCATCTGGAAAACGGATGCACCAGTGAAACCATTCCAAGGCAGATGCACGAGGCTTTTCTGGAAGATTATTATGCCCGTGCCGAGGGCGGAGAACTGGTCTCAAAGGAATTTCAAGTCGCTGAAATATCTGTGCCCGGTCTTGTACAGGATTTTTATCCTCTTGCAGGTTCTGCTTCTGTGGCCCTGATTGTGGAAGACAGCGGAGACGGATTTCAGAGCAGTCTGTATGTGCATGACACAGATACCGGATTTTTGGAGCAGATTTCCCCTGATTCCGGAAAAAAAATAACATTTGCGCGGCTCTGCAGCACTTATTATCATCCTGTGTATCTGAATCAGTTGAAAAATCCTTGGTCTTCCTCAGGCCGGATGATTGCCGCTGTTGCCGAGGACAGGGAGGGAAACAGGGAACTGAGGGTTTTTGACAGGGAAAGTCATGCGCAGCAACCCATTGTCACGGCAAAGGAATTCAGCGGAGCGATTTTTTCGCCGGATGAAGCATATCTGGCTGTTTCCACAGCAGATTTCACAAATTCTGTGCGTATTTTTGATCCGATGAGCGGAGAAACGGTTGCCACGCTGCCTTCCCATTTCACCGGAGAAAGCGGTGCGATGGTCTGGACCGACAGTCAGACCCTGGCTGTGTATATTGAACATCTCCGGCAGATACAGGTTTATGACATGGAAAGCTCTCAATTCCAAACACTGTACAGCCTCAGCGGTGAGGAACTCAGCGCAACCGGTTTGCACCCCTTTGGAAACGACTCTTTTTGTGCAGTCATTTCCACATCCGGCAGTGAAGGATTCAAAAAGATTCTGCGCATCAGCATCAATGGCAGTACAGAACTGCTGACTGACAGCATTACCGGCAATTCTCCGCCCGCGCTCAGTCCCGGACAGGATTCTCTGGCCGTATTCACCGATCCTCCGGATTCACGCGAGGGTGATCAACTGCTCATCAGGAATCTGCTCACGGGAGCAGAGCAAACATATCTGGACAGATTCACAGAAAAAGGAGCGGTTTTTTGGCTTTTTCCGGACAGATTGCTGGTTTCCACTGTGCGTATGGATGAAGAAGATTTCCGTTTTGATTACCGTGTCTGGCTGCTCCGCAGATAGAAGATTAAAGAAAAATGGCGCAGGCATCCTGCCTGCAAGAGAAAAAAAGAAAATGAAAAAATACTTTTTTGTTGTACCTCTTTTGATATGCCTTGCGTTTCCGGAATGCAGAATTGCAGCCGGGCAGTGGGACAGGCTGGAAAGGTTTATCGGTCCACAGGACAGTGTGCTGATCGCTGATGCCAATGGCAAAATTCTTTTCAGCAAAAACGGAAAGATACCGCGTATGCCTGCCTCCACCCTCAAGACTTTTACCGCGCTGATGGCACGGCATTATCTGGGGGATGATTTCCGCTTTGTCACAGAATTCTGGATGGATGAAAAGGAGAACCTGATCATCAAAGGATACGGAGATCCGCTGCTGATTTCAGAGGTGCTGCCGCAGATTGCCAAATCTGTCCATGAAAAAACAGATCGCTTTCATGATCTGATTCTGGATGATTCGCATTTTGAACCGGTCATCATTCCCGGAGTGACATCCACCCTCAATCCCTATGATTCTCCCAACGGTGCGCTGTGCGTCAATTTCAATACCGTGAATTTCAGGCGTGCCAGCGGGGAGTATGTGAGTGCGGAACCCCAGACTCCCCTTCTGCCTTTTGTGCTGGACAGGGTTCGCAATTCAGGGCTGAAACAGGAGCGCATTGTGCTTTCTGCGGAAAATAAGGAAACGCTTTTTTATGCAGGTCATCTGCTGCACTGGTTTCTGAAAAAAGAGGGTGTGCAAAGTGACGGGGATATAAAAACCGGAACTGTCCAACCGGGCAAAGACCGGCTGATATACCGGCATTTTTCTGATTTTTCTCTGGATCAGGTGATTGTCCGCCTGATGGAATATTCCAACAATTTCATTGCAAACCAGTTGTTCCTCACTGCCGGGATCAAGGCTTATGGGCCGCCCGGAAATCTGGAAAAAGGGAGAAAAGCAGCGGCTGTGTATGCAAAAAATGTTCTGGGTCTGGAGGGAATTGAAATTGATGAAGGTTCCGGGATTTCCCGAAACAACCGCATTTCCCCCCAGCAGATGCTGAAAGTGCTGGAAGAATTCGAACCCTGGCGCCATCTCATGCGCCATGAAGGCCGGGAATTTTACAAAACCGGAAGTCTGACCGGCGTAAAAAGCCGGGCCGGATATATCGAAAGTCAGGATGGTTCCCTGTACCGCTTTGCAGTTTTGATCAACACTCCCGGCAAGACAACTGACCCTGTAATGAAGGAAATCCTGCGGATGCTGCCGTAAATTTCATCTGACTGCCGGCATCAGTACTCTGCCGGTTTTGAATCTGTGATTTACAAAAACCGGATTTTTTGGAAAAATCCGGTTTTTTCGATTCACAGATTCAGGACTGACAAAGCATCAGGTCAACCATGCTGATTTTTTAAATAAATTTTGGACATAAAAAACTCTGTGTGACTCTGTGCCCAACTCTGTGTTGCTCTGCGGTTAAAAACAGGCGATCAACGAATCTGATTCACTGCATGCCTGTTTTTTGCCAATAATCCACAAAGATTCCGGATTTCCTCCGGACAGGCCGGAAAAGGGTATTTCAAATCCGGCAGCGCGCATCGTTTCCCGAAGACTGTCCGCACAACGGTAATACGATTTTATGCCTGCGATTTTCAGCTTCAAAGCCTCAAAATGCCAGGTGCGGGAGTATGTTCCGTTTTCCGGAGGAATCACGGCCCGGACAATCAGGCGGCCTTCCTCTTTCATGGTGTCATACATCCGTTTCAGGCTCAGTTCCAGTTCCATATCTGTCAGAAAATGGAGAATATCCAGCACCAGAACTGCATCCGCAGGTTGTGGAATCTGCGGAATCTCCGGCGCACGTCCGGTTTTGATCTCTCCCTGTTTTCCCATTGCAATCGCGGCTGTGCGTATACGTTCTGCATCCGGATCAATTCCGATTATTTTTGCATTTGGAAAACGTTCCGCGATCCAGCAGGCCGGAACCCCGTACCCGCAGCCAATATCCAAAACAATTTCCGGAGGACGCGCAGCGTCAAAAAAACCGGACAGTTCGGAAAACAGAGGATCCATGCGAAGTTTGAAACGGGCAAACATGCGGGGATAGGCATCTGTATTTCTGTAACGGTGCAGAATTCTCTCCTGCATGTTTTTTCCGGGATTTTCTTTCTCACGGAGAAAGCCGCGCATCAGGGGCGGTATGAACAGGAATGCTCCCATCAGGGAAAAACTGATTCCCAGAAAGGAAGTCAGTCCCGCACTTTGCAGCAGGGAATGTTCGGCAAAGCACAAAACCCCGAATCCCACAAGCGTGGAGGCAGAGGCCATGAAAACCGCAACGCGGATCAGTTCAAAAGACGGGTGGGATTCATCCCGGTATCTCTGACACGCTCGAATCAGAAAAAGGGAATAGTCAATCCCCATGCCAAAAACAATAATTGCAAGCATCAGTCCCGGTATATCCAGCGAATGACTGATGAGTTTCATGGTTCCCAAAGTGCAGATCATGGCAAAACATACCGGGGCCAGTGCGGTCAGGGTCAGTTTCACATCAAGGAAAAAAAGAAAGAGCAGCACAGCCACGCTGAGGCCCACGATCACAAGCATACGGATAAAGGTGGAAAAAAGCAGATGTCCCAGCCGCTGGGAAAACAGGGAGGAATCAAAGACACGGCAAACGGGGCGGTATGTTTCCCAAAATTTTTCCGCATCATATGCTTTTCCGGGGGTCAGTCCTGACAATTGTCGCCAGCCGGTTTTTTCCGTATGCCGGGATATGCCCAGAAGTTTGAAATATTTTTCCGGTATCTCTCCGAAATCCGGAGAAAAGGACTGTGCGGAAAGAGCGCTGTGAAAAGGTGCGAAGGCATCCGCAGTAAATCCCATGTCCCCAGACACCTGGGCAAGGGTTCTTTCCAAATTTCCGATTCTCTCCGAAGTCCAGAAATTTTTCCATGCAGCCAGATTCTGCTGGTGCCGTTCTTTTCCCGGAAAGAGCATGGAGGGAACAAATCCGGAAAGCAATGATCCGGAATCCATATCTTTTTCAATCAGTTCCAGCATACGGTCTGTTTTCTGCTGAAGCATTTGCATATCTTCAGCTTCAGTCATCAGCCAGGTTTTGCTGAAAATCTGCTGTCCCCACACTTCTGTGATCAAATCCTGCGCGGCACCGGTTTCATGGCTTACGGTATTCATGGCTGTCAGACTGACATTGAAATCCGGTTTGGCAAAAAAGAGCATGAAAAACATAAAGATCAGAGCGGCAAACGCGGTTTTTTTCCCGGTTCCGGAAAGTTTTTTCACCAGATTCCGCAGAGGCAGATTTCTTTCCGGAGCAGGCGGCATGAGGGGAAAAATCCGGGGAAAAACCGTATGCACAAAAACAAAGGAAAAGGCAATCCCCATGGCCGTAAACAGGCCAAGCTGCTCAAAAATGGGAAAATCATTGAAACAGAGCGCAGCAAAGGCTCCGACCGTGGTAAGCGTCGCGATCAGTCCCACAGCCCGGATTTCCCTGGCCGCGTGTTTTCCCGAAGTCTCTTCTGCGCGATCCAGAAACAGCAGGTAGGCAATACCGTGATCCACGGTAATGGAAATAATGGCTCCGCCAAAGCCCAAAGCCATGATGGAGACAGATCGGTATATGAGGGAAAAAACAAAAAATGCGGCCGCAGTTCCGGCCAGGGCAGGCACAAAGGCAAAAAGTCCCATAAGCGGCCGGGGAAAGGCGAAAAGCAGGAGCAGAGCAATCCCCGTTGTTGCCAGCCAGATGGCTTTCTGCACATCCTGCCTTGCAATTTTTTCATTATCCAGAGCAGCCCGGTATGCGCCCACAGGCGTCAGAACAGCTTCCGGATATTCCTGTTTCAGTTTTTCCGAAACATTTTCAAAAAAATCACTGAGCTTCCGGGCAAAAGCTGTGTCGGTTCCCGGCATGGCAGGCACAGCCATGAGCAGCAGATGTCTTCCGTCCCGTGAAAGGAGCTTTCCTTTGTGCAGCCGCAGATCCTTTGAAGGCGCAAGCTCGGCCAGCCGGGCCAGTACAAGATTTCTGAACCCCAGCGGATCTTCAGCAATATACGCGGACTGGCCAATGCCGTCCAGATTCAGCAGGGATTCATGCAAAGAGGTCATGCGGATACGGATTTGCTCAGAATCCAGCATGGGAGCAACGGATTTTTCCAAATCCCTTTTGCTGAACAGAACCGGCAGATTTTTTGCAACATGGGAGATCAGATCCGGGAAAAGTTCCTGCATTTCTTCCATGCCCACCTGACGGAACAGAGGACTTTCTTTAAGATACTGCTCCACCCGGTTTCCGCATTCAGCCAGCAAATCCGGATTCTCCTGCGGCAGAGACAGGTCAATGACAATCTGATCCTGAATGGGATGATGTTTGAAAATATAGCCTGCATCGGAAATCACACGATCATGCCTGGGCAGGTAACGGGTGATGTCCGTGTCAATATGCGTGAGCAGAAAACCGGCTCCGGCCAGGGCAGCAGTGAGGAGCATCACGAGAAGAAACAGCGGAAAGTTGATGGCAGATTTCATGGAATGTTTTTTCCTGTGCATAATTTGGACAATTACAGAAAAATTCAGAAAAAATCAATTGTTTTGTGTTTTTTATGCGGCAGTGGGGCAGATTCGCTGTTCAGAACAGGGGCCGGCAGACTTTGAAATCTATTTGCAGCAACTGTCTGCCACTTTCCTCCGGGGGATCTGATACTGATTCTCCTTTGAAACCATGCGTTTTCTTTTTAACCGCAAAAGACACAAAGATGACACAGAGGTCTCAACAAACTGACAGCACTGCATAAAATCAGCGGTGAATCGGCACTGTCTTCCGCAAAATATGATTTCAATGGCGAATCGGTATGACAGAAAAACTGCGACTGGAAAGCGGAAAGCAGGAATCCTGACAAATCTGCAACCTGCACTGACCGTCTCTGATATCTGTTTTTCCGATTTTCTCTGTGCAAAGGGGTTTGAATTTCCCTTTGATTCTGCCAAAGAATGATTTATAATATTGCAAAAGTATTTTTTTATAAGGATAGGATTTACGCAGTTGGCTGAAAAACCCTAAGGGTTTTCAAAACCCTTAGGGTTTAGCAAGGGGGATTTTTTAAGCAACTGCGTAACGCCAAAGGACTTGCTCTGGTGGACAGCTTCATCATGACAAAAGGAGGTTTGTCAAATGGGAAAAGTCATAGGGTATATCATCATTGCGTTTACCATTGCCTTTGCGCTGAATTATTTCGGCGTGGTGCACATTCCCCTGCTGGATCTTCCGCAGCAGCAGATTGAAGAGGAACCGGGAAAGGATTATGACAAACATGTCAATCAGGGAAGAGATGCCACGAGAAAGGCCATAGAGGACATGGACAAGAACAGCCGGTGAACTGAGCTTCAGTCTGATTCCGCAGCGCTTTCCTGCCGGAGTACCTGTGAAATGACACTTCCGGAAAATCCCCTGGAAGAGAGAAAACGGAAGATTTTCTCTTTCCGTTTTCTCCCGTCCTTTTCTCTGTCAAACGCGGTTTTTTTCTTTTCAAGCAGGTTTCGTGCCATCTCCCTTTCTTCCTGGCTTTCCGCATAATCAGAAATCAGACTTTCCGCCAGTTCTCCGTGCAGTCCCTTTTTTCTCATCTCTGCCCGGATTTTTTGCGGTCCCCTTCCTCTGTTTTTCAGCTCCCGGAAATACAGGTGCACAGTTTCGCCGTCATCCACATAATGCAGCCGTTCGCACTCAGACAGGACTGTCTGAATAATATCTGCGTCAAAACCCCTTTTCCGGAGTTTCTGCCGGATTTCAGCCGAGGCATGGCTGCGCCGGGCCAGAATGCGGACGGCCGTGTCCATTGCTTTTTTCAAGTCCTGAGAGGATGTGTCTGCTTGCCACATTTTTCTTCCTTTGCCGCATTTTTGGAATGCTGCCCTGTCTGGGCGTTATTTTCAATGGAGGAGTGCCAAACTTTCCGTTTGGCCTTTCGGAAAACGGTAGCGGGTAATGTCCGTGTCAATATGCGTGAGCAGAAAACCGGCTCCGGCAAGGGCAGCAGTGAGGAGCATCACGAGAAGAAACAGCGGAAAGTTGATGGCAGATTTCATGGGATGTTTTTTCCTGTGCATAATTGGGACAATTACAGAAAAATTCAGAAAAAAGCAATTTTTTTGTATTTTTTATGCGGCAGCGGGGCAAATCCGTTCTTCTCTTTGCATACAAAGAGGAAATCCGCGGATTCGTCCGGTTGGCATCCGGAGGACAGTTGTCCCGGTTTCAGAAAATCCGTCTGAATGTGAATTGAGCCCTGCCCCTGAACAAAATTCTGCGGTACAGGGGGCATGGGATAAATTTAAATAAACGACAGGCAGGGGCGGGTTTCAAACCCGCCCCCTGTTTTTTTCTCCAATCTCATTACCTCATTCAATTTCTTCCGTTTTTGGCTGATCTGATACCTGTTCCATCACACATTTTTTCTTTTTTGCTTGACATGTATAATCATCATTCATTATAAAGCCATTCACAATACGGATTAAAGATAAAAAAATAACAAAATACATAGACAATGTCTGTATATTTGCATTGTTCCATGCTTTGCGCGGGAACAGGATACAGAGGAGTCCCAAACGGAAAGTTTGGGGGAGTAAAATAATTCAGAACCGACTGCCAAACGGAACGTTTGGCACTCCGTCATTTTTTGACAGTGGTTCAAATCCGTTGATCTGAACTTGACGCCGGGGCTGAAAAAATCCGAAGGGATTGACATGATTATAGAAATATTCCCAAAAAAACAAACCGGAATC
>JAWKPW010000100.1:0-20355 GCA_041390465.1 Desulfobacterales bacterium
TTTTTTGCCGGTTTTCCTGCGGTCTGTGCTGTTTATTCCAGCAGACGGGCTTCCAAAATCTGGTTCAGGGAAAAATTTTCCAGCCCCAGGTAATAGGCAGCCGTGTCTGTGAGCGCTGCCATGGGGGCAAGTCCCACTATCTCACTTCCCGCAATGCGGACTCCGTAACGCCGTGCCTCAATCCGGATAAGTTCCACCGCCTGATACAGAGATGTTTTTTCATAATCTGTCATGTTCATGGATACCTGAACCATGCCCCGATCCCTTAATTCAACTCCCATTGCCTTGCAGTAATGCAGTCCTCCGCTGCTGTGCCGCACCTTTCTGGCAATGGCCTGCGCAATATCCAGACGATCCGTGGACAGATTTACGTTAAAGGCCACCAATGGCTTCCGGGCCCCAATGGCTGTGACTCCGGCAGTGGGATGAATCCGCGCGGGGCCGAAATCCGGTTTCCATGCCGGATCACGGAGTTTTTCAGCCATGCCTTCAAACTGTCCCTTGCGAATATTGGCCAGATTCCTGCGTTCCGGAACACAGGCAGAGGCTTCATATAAAAAGATCGGAAGATCATATTCTTTTGCTGCCTTTTCTGCAACATGCCGGGACAGTTCCACTGCTTCCGTCATATTCATATTCCGGATGGGAACAAAAGGCACAACATCTGCGGCCCCCATCCGGGGATGCTGCCCATCATGCTTTGTCATATCAATAAGTTCAACAGCTTTTCCAATGGCAGAAAGCATGGCGGATCCAACTGCTTCCGGCTCGCCCGCGACGGTTGCCACCATGCGGTTGTGATTTTCATCATGCTGAAAGTCCAGCAGTCTGACACCGGTTCTGTTTCGGAAAACGGCAAGAATTTTTTCCATCTTCTCCTTATCCCGGCCTTCACTGAAATTGGGTATGCATTCCATAACCTGCTTCATTGTGCCCATATGGGTTCCTTGTATAAGGCGATTTAATGAAAAAAATGTGCCACAGGAGTGCCGGACTGAAAGTCCGGCCGTGTCTGACATCTGACAGCCCGGTCACAAACTTTCAGTCTGTGACTCCTTCAAATCCGGTACATTTATTTTCAGAAATCATCTAAAATCTGAAAAAATCTCAGCAGAAAGTCTGAGGGTTTTGGGCAGTGTGTCAAAACGGCTGATTCTGAAATTCCCTTCCCTCAGGGGGGATATGACAATGTGTTCAGGATTTGCGGAGTTGACCGGATAAGAAGTTTTAAAAATCCGGCAGTTCCGGTTTTTCCGGAGTGCAAAAGTTAAGCCCCGAAGGGGGCGGTCTTTTGCCCTTTTGCAAAAAACCGGCCTCAATTTTCCCACTCCTTATTATTCCTGAAGCTGTGAACTGAATCGAAAAAAAGCCCGGAATCAGAACCATCCCGATATTTTTAAAACAGCTTCTGAATCTCTGAGGGTTTTGAAAACCCTCAGGATCTCAGAATTGATTTTTTTTATCAACCGCGTAACGCATAAGGTTATTTTTTTGCAATCTCCAAGGGAAAGGTTACATCCAGATCGGATGGATCTCATCAAGGGTGTTTTTCACAGACTCCACAGCATTTGCCAGCCGGAAATACATCAGGGCCATGCCGATGTTCAGAGCCAGCACTTCGAAAAATGCCAGTTCTTTCTGGGAAACATCCCATACATCCGAATGATAAATCCGAAGCCCGCCAATGATTTTTCCCCGGAGCTGGATGGGAACCGATACAATGGAGCGGATGCCTTCCTCCTCTGCCTTTTCCGGATACTGCAGACGCTTATCCGCGCTGGTGTCCCGGATGATTACAGGTTTTCGGTTCGGAGGCAGCCGGATGCTTTTGTCCACCAGAATGGGCCCCTTGTTGATGAAATTCATGCTGAGGCCCGAAGAAGCAAGAATTTCCAGTTCTTCAGTTTCAGGATTGAGAACAAAAATCGTGGCTCCCTTGACCTCCAGTGCTCCGACCAGAAGCTGGGTGACATTGTTTCCCATCATCTCCGAATCATCTGCGCCAGCCAGATTTTCCACAATCATCTTATAGATATCCCTATCGATTTTCTTTACAGAAGACATGTAGTTCCTCCTTATCGATTAAAGGTTCAGACTGCCCCGCCTCCGGATTTGCGGCAGATCAGGCAACCACAAAAAGTCCCACATCTTTCCGGACACCGGCTGCAACTTTTTCGGAAACACTTTTGGTGAAAAATCGGGTGATTCTGGCAGGACTGCGGTTTAAAACAACAAAATCAAAATTTTCATTGCCTGTCAGGTCAATAATGTCCCGTGCCACATCTTTTTTCAGGGGCCGAAAAAGATATTTTGCCCTGTCTCCGGAAAAACCGCGTTCTGCCAAACTTTCCAATGCCTGTTTGAGCCCGTTTTCCTGTTCATTGATCTTCTGCCTGAGCCAGGAAAGATTAAAGGACATTTTTTCCATGACAGGATTGTTGCGCACATCAATCTCCGGAACAGGGGTGTAGGCATTGAACAGCGTCACCTCAACATTTTCATCATCCGCAAATCTGCGAACAGCGAAATCCAGAGATTTTTCATCGTTGGCAGTGAAATTGTAAGGAATCAAAACCTTTTTTCTGTCCATCTTGCCCTCCTTTCTCCAAATTGAATTCTGTTTTGGTTTCCGTTATATGGGCCGATATTACAGTCTGTGAGACTGGAACTGTGTTTTCAGGTCAGAAATGGCAAAGAACACAGATAGTGAAAACAGATGCAGCAGAGTGTTTGGGAGGAAAAAAATCGCTGAGTTCAGAAATCACGCAGAAACCCGCTATGGTGATTCTGAATATAATTCATTTTTTTGGAATTTCATAGCATATTTCAAAAAAAATGTAAAATATTTTGTTTCATTTTTTCCATGAAAGACCGGATTTCTGGAAAATTCCTTCATTGCCTTCCCACTGTATGAACCGCTGATTCATCTGATTTTTCTGATTCCGCTGAGATCTCCTCTGTATCATCTGTCCAATCCCTGCAAATCTGCATTTCCCATTTTCTGATTCTGCTGTGACAGGTGCATATCAGAGAATATTTTGCGATAGTGGGACTTTTCATGCTGATAAAATGTGATATGCAGCTTCTGTTTTTTTTGCGTCAGAGAACAGGAGGAAAAAAATGATTGCAATGAAATGCCGCGGCTGCGGCAGTGAAAATATCCGCAAAAACGGACGGACACCGGCCGGACGTCAGAAAATTCACTGTAAAAAATCCAATTTTTGCAGTACGTTGGATATTAAATCCGAAGGACGGGTATTCCGCCTGAAAACCGCCGAAAATCTTCAGACGGAAGGAGTTTCGCAGCGCGGGACTGCACGTTCGCTCCGGATGAGCCGGACAGCAATCCGTAAAAATCTGAAAAAAAGTGCGATTCCGCATATCTCCGAAACAGTTCCCGTTTCAAAGGAACGCCCCGTTTTGGAGATGGATGGACTGTGGTCTTATGTCGGAAAGTCGGATCAGGGCATGGATTTGGCTGACGATGGAACGCCGGACACGCCGTACTGTCGGAGCCGCCTTCATAGATCGTTCCGTTGAAACATGCCGATTTCATGGAAATCTTCCACTGACTGACTGCCGCAAACGTGCTGTCTGCCGCACAGACTTATGGGAAAGTTGTTCATCTGTTCTTGGCCCTCAAAGCGTCACTCGGACTCAGGAAAAAGAGGCGGGGAGACCTCGCAATATTGAACCCTTCCAACTGCACACTGCGTCAGAGATATTCGAATCCGGCAGGAAAAATGCTTTCTTTCAGCCGTGACGGAGATCTTCACAGAATCCGCATCCGAAGTTTTATTGATCATTACACCGGCATTACCGGGATTATCAGCATGAAAAGTCCCACTTATCTATTTTTTCCTCCTGTTCTCTGACGCAAAAACAGAAGTTGCATATCACATTTTTATCAGCATGAAAAGTCCCACTATCCCCTCTGCATTCACCGGATTACAATCCTACTTGAAAAACTAGAAAAAAATTAAGGAAAAGGAGATTCATCTGCATTATTCTCCCGATCTCTGATTCACTGAAAACAAAGTCGAAGAAGCTCTTTCTCGTTTTAAGGATATGCAGAATGAAATACTCTCATTGTTCAACTTTGTATAATGAACTGAACGAACAGGTTTAATGGTAAAGTCAGTAATATCAAGGCTCCAAACATTATCTTATTAATCCGGCAATTTTTAATACCAAAAGGCAAACATGAAATATTTTAATAATTTAAAATAGTTATAATAACTGATTATTGTGGTGTTTAATTGCCGGTTTAATAAAAACTATATAATCTGTCTGAACTCGGGATTTTCAGGATTAAAGGATGAACAGGATTTGGCAGAGTGGGAAAGAAATGAAAATCAGCAAAAACTGTGAAAAGAAAAAATACGGAGCCGGAGATTGGCAAAGAGGAAATTTTCCATTAGACCTCTTTCAAAAGTAACTGTTGACATTTAAACAGGAAATGATGTAAAAATAAAAAATGGGCAAATATGAGGAAATAAAAGACAGAAGCGATGAGCATTTCAAACGGCTGGCAGGTGTCAGAAAGACGACATTCCGGAAAATGGCTGAAGCTGCTGCAACGCATGAAAATGAAAGAAAAAAAATATCCGGACGTCCTCTGAAGCTGAGTTATGGGGATCAGGTGCTGATGACGCTCGAATACAACAGGGAATACAGGACGTATTTCCATCTTGGTGCTGATTGCGGAATGAGCGGGTCCAATTGTCATAAACTGATAAAAAAGACAGAAGATATACTCGTTATATCAGATGATTTCAGACTGCCTGACAGAAAAAAAATGGCAAAGAATGACACTGAAATCGAAGCTGTGCCTGCCGATGCCACTGAGAGTCCGATACAGCGTTTTGAAAAAGATGAAATTTTATTGTTCAGGGCAAAAAAAAGACATACCCTGAAGACTCAGCCAAGTTGTGAATGCAGAAACACTTGAAATACCGGCATTGAATTTCGCGTATGGGCAGGCGGCATGATTTCAGAATTTTTAAAGAAAGCAGACTGAAGATTGCTGAAAAAATCGTCATCAGGGCGGGACAGCGGATATTCCTGGTATTGGGATGTATCCATAAAACAGCCTTTTACCCAAAAAAGCAGCAAAAAATCCGCTTTCCGGAAAGATAGGGCGGAATGACAAAAGCTACTGCCGTCAGAGAGTTTTTACAGAACATGCGTCGGTAAAATTGGTAAATTTTAAAATAATTTTCAGATAAATACAGAAACAGAAGAAAAAGATTTGAGTTATTAATCCGGCAATTTTTAATACCAAAAGTTAAATATGAAATATTTTAATAATTTAAAATAGTTATAATAACTGATTGTTGTGGTGTTTTAATTGCCGGTTTAATAAGATTCAAGTTGATCATGGTATTTATAATTTTGAATTGAAAACAAGAGGAAATGACTTTTGAAAGAGGTCTATTATGTTTATGCTGTTCTGCACAATCCCGCGTACCGTGAAAAATATGAACTGAATTTAAAACGGGAATTTCCCCGCATTCCCTTTTATCCTGATTTTTGGAAATGGGCAAACCGGGGAAAAGCCCTCATGGATCTGCACATCCATTATGAAACCGCAGAACCATTTGATTTGAAAGAACATCATGCACAAACAAAAGCAGAATCCATGCGGCAGAAAAAGGTCGAATCTGCCAAAAAACCTGAAGCAGTTTATGCCCCAAAAATAAAACCCAGACTCAAAGCCGACAAAGAAAAAGGCATCATTGAACTGGATGAAATCACATTTTTAAGCGGAGTTCCCAAAGAAGCATGGGAATACAGACTCGGCAACCGCAGCGCGCTGGAATGGATACTTGACCAGTACAGGGAAAAAAAGCCCAGAGACCCCACCATTGCGGAAAAATTCAACACCTACCGGTTTGCGGATTACAAAGAGCATGTCATTGATCTGCTCAGACGCGTCTGCACCGTAAGCGCGGAAACCATGAAGATTGTCGGGGAAATGAAAAGACAGTGATTCAAATTGACGGACTGTCTGGGAGACCGGCCGGGAAAGCTTCGGGGCGAAAGGCATTGGGAAGGGATTTAAACAGGCAGGCCCGCTGGATTTGCGGATGTTTCACCAGAGCCGTCTTCGGGGTCTGTCCCTTCCGGGCTGAGGATTGAGAAATTTTGCCTGCACCGCGCAGCCCAGAATCACCAGTGCCAGAAAAACAATGGCAGTCAGATGGGGAACTGGGGGAAAAGGGAGATGTTTCAGCAGTCCGGACTGAACCATCAGGGAGGCCCCTGTCATGGCCGACAGCAGAATCAAAGCCCAGTCAAAAACAAATATCAGGAAGATGCTGCCGAGGATTCCGCCGACAAGACTGATGAGCCACACAAACTGGTAAGAAGCGAATCCGGCCTCGGCAAGCAGATACAGTGTGACATACACGCCGGCCATGAATCCGGAAATCCCCACAGCGATTTCCTGAAAAAAAACCGCAAGCAGAGCACCCCCGACCCCGCAAAGAATCGAAACCGCCATAACCGCATAATCCGGCTGTCCTGCCAGAAACCTTTCCGCATACACATAAGCCAGCGCGAATCCGACACAGCCCACAAAGAGCCAGAAAAGTCTGCGGCCCATAATCAAAAGTATGGCTCCTGCCAGAATATTGGGTATGTTCATCTTTAAACCTCTCTTTCCGTCCTGTGCAAAGTTTTAATTGCCAATTCCCTCTGAGTATTATAAACTGATGCTGACCGTGCTGTGTCAGATTTGGCTTTGTGCGTTCAGGTTCACAGAACAGCCGGATTTTTTGAAAAAATCCGGCTGTTGGAATACCCGGAAACTTTCGGTTGAATACTTAACGGATATTTCACAAAAAATCAACAGGCAAAAAACTGCCCCGGCCCCAGGGTGTGCAGGGTTCGGTGTGGAGAACGGAAGGCAGGAAAGATATGAAGCACAAACAGATTCTGTTCGGAATGACAGTGTTTTTTCTTTTTCTTTGGACACCGGCATGGGGGGCAAAAGAGGCTTCGGGCCCGGTTCTTGTAAAAGAAAACCGCCTGACTCTGGAATCTGGGGGACTGCCTCTGGGCAGAATCCTGGAGGAAATCAACATGCAGGCCGGTGTGGAATTTGTGGGTCTGGAGGACAGAAAAGAAGAAATCGTGAATTTTTCCGCACAGGCTGAACCTTTGGAAAAAGCACTGAAACGGCTGCTCCGGCATCTGGATGTGAGCAGTTATGCCTTTGAATACAAGCGGACAAAACTGAAACGGGTCTCTGTTGTGCCCAAATCCAAAAGCGATGCAGCTTCGCTCCGGCCTCCGGTTCCTGCCGAAAGCGGACAGTTTCCTGCGGCAAATGAGCGTGCCGTCCGGATCATCCGGGTGAATGAGGGAACCCAGGCGGAAAATTTGGATTTGAAGGAAAATGATCTGATCCTTGAATATGACGGCGTCCGAATCCGAAGCGCACAGCAGCTTGTGGCAGCAGTAAAAAAGAAACTGCCGGCCGAGACAGTGGAAATGCTTGTGATTCGTGATCGGGAGCCCCGGAGGATCATTCTCAACGGCGGGCTCATCGGCGTGAATGTCATTACCGTCACAGTGCCCGGAGCCGAACTGGGGCAGTGACAGTGTTCAGTTATCAGTTGTCAGTGAACAGTTATCAACTGTCAGAAAACATAATCCAAACAACTGATAACTGGCAACTGATAACTGGTAACTGCAGCCCTTTCAAGGTGTGAAAAAATTCTTTAACATCAAATTGTTACAGACAGTCTTTTTTGTTGCTGTCTGTCAGTGGCTGTCACGATCCGCTGTAAAAACTGCCGGACATTAAGGAGTTGCCCTGACCGGCCTGTGACTCACCTTGAAAGGGCTGCTGGTAACTGATAACTGACAACTGTTCACTGTTCACTGACAACTGAAAATCAGGAAATCCCTCCCTCGTGTTTACCTTTTTCTCCCCATTGTTTTCTTTCCCTTTCTGAAAAATAATAGAAGTGACTCGGATATTCCGATCAAAAAAAATGACAAAGTCAAAATCAGGGAGGGAACCATGTCTGCATCTGCCAATCAAATCATGCTGGATGAGGATGCGCTGAGTCTGTATGAGCAACTGGAAGGCATCCATACGGAATATCAGAGCAGTGTGGAGGAAAAACTTCTTTCAGGAGACAAAGAATCAGATGCGCTGCGTCTGGATATGATGGAAACTGCCCATTTCATCAGTGCTTATTTTCTGGCTGACCGTTTTTCCGAAGGGATCAAAAACCGCAGGGACGGTTTTGAGGATATTGTCCGCGTGCTGGAAAAACTGTCCGCTGTTCCGGGCCATGACGGACGAATCATAATCCGTTACCGGGGCTATCCCACAGGAACCCCGGTGAGTGCTGAGCACGATTATGTGATTGATTTTGGAAGAATTACTGCGGATGCCGCGGCTGCGGCTGTTCTCAAAAGCCGACTGGGAACCGACAAATCCCATCTGCCCGCACGTCTGGGAAAGGCATTTCAGACCCTTTCCGAGCTGGGCATCAGCAATCTCTGTGTAAAACTTCCCCAAAACGGAGAAGGTTTTTCACCGCAGCACGCGGAGCATCTGAGGAACTGCCTGAACATTGTTTCCCGTTTCAACCGGGCCCTGCAGACCAATTCTCCCATTGTGCTTGACAAAAAAGGGCAGAAAACCCTGCAGCCGATAATCTGTGATGAAAAAGGCGCGGGGGATTTCAATCTGACCCTGCTGGCCGGACTGAACAATATTCCGCCCCGGAACATGCAGATGCTGGTGCAGAAAAGCGGATCCTGGATCCGGGCTGCGGAAGAAGCAAAAAAAACAAATCCTTATATCAGTGCCTATGATGCCATCATCCGTGCCGGAAATCTCAAAGACAAACTCATTGTGCCGCCCATTGAGATCAACAATCTCAAATGGCTGTGCCTTGACAGCAGCCAGATCCTCATCCGTCCGGAGCAGGTCCAGGTTTCACGGACAGCAGCGGAAGTGTTCAAATCCGCGCCGCAGAATGCCGTGCAGGTGCTTCAGACGGTTTATGGCAATGATTACAAAGAAATCAGCGCGGGTCATCTGGGAAAGCGTCTGCAGACTGCCACAGAGTTTCTGACAGGAATTGAGAAGCAGAGCGGACAGACAGAAATTGAAGGCGAAGTTCTCCGCAGTATCAGTGAACGCTTTGAGGAACTCCGGGATGAGGTCTTTGACGACATCATCATTCAGAAAAACATGCTGAAAATCCGTTCTGCCGCATATTCCGAACCTGTGGCAGTGGGAAACATCCATGCAAACCTGCGGCAGCTTCTCACATTTTACAAAGGCCGCTCGGTCGCGAACCGGAAGGTGAAAAACATTGTGGGCAAAGGCATTGACTTTGATGTGCAGGATTATGAGGTTTTGGCCCGGGATTTCAGCGTGTCTGCCACGGATGCAAAATTTCTTGTCACATTGCTGAAAACCTGCTTCAGCAAAGAGGGCCGTTTCATCCGCTCGGCCTTTGAAAGTCATATTCCGGCTTTTGCCAAGTATGAAAAAAAGATTTTCAGATTTCTCTGGCATTATCTCAAAGAAACGCCGTCCCGCAATGATCGGGTGGCATTTCTCAATTCCATGCAACTGCTCATTGCCCGGATGCGTCAGCCCGGCATTGCCCTGAAAATGCTGCTGTCCGATGTTCTGGACAACGCGGATACCGTCAGTTTTTCTGACCGGAACGCGCTGATGCTTTCCAACCTGCTGATTCGGGAATATTACAGGGAAATGAATTCAGACATTGAAATGACGCCTGAAGAAGTTCTCCAGACCCAAAACGGCCTGAATCCGGAGGCGGCAAAGGCGGCCGCGGAGATTGCGGAATCCCGGCAGGCAGACATTTTCCGCAAGATTCGAAGCATCAACCGGGAACTGGTGAAAGCCGCAGCAGAGGATGCACAGGGGGGGATGAGCATCCGTTTCCTTTTTGCCCTGGAAAGGGAACTGCATATCTTTCTGATTCTGGTGGGCGGGGAAACCGCATGCCGGGTATTGCGGAATGCGGCTGTCCGTTACGGCGATCCGGAATCGGATCTTTATCTGTCAATGAAGATTCGGGAGCGGATGGAATCCGTCATACAGCATCTGACTGTGGTGATCCGGGGCATGGATCGCATTGGCGAAAAACAGGATCTCCGCATTCTGCGGCAGATTCGGCGGGAAGAGGGGCGTTTTCTGGCAATTCCCATGGATTCCCGCTGTATCGGCAAAGTCCGCAGACTGATGCAGTGGGTGGAAACAGCAGAAAAAAACATTGCCGGACGAAATGGATCTGTACAGAAATGAAATAAAACTGTTAAAAGAAACAGTATGTTGTGAAGATTGGCAAAACCTTCCTTTTTTTCATGCAGAAACCTGTGCCAGCAGCAGAGGGCAGGATGGGATTTTTTGGAGAAAAATTCCATCCTGCTGCTTTCATACAGCAGTTGAAACTTGCTGAAAAAAACAGTATCTTTCTTTCCGAAAAACAGGAGGGAAAGATCATAATGACTCGGATTGCCAATACCATACACATCAACGGAATTGTTCAGGGCGTGGGATTCCGACCCTTTGTCTGGCAACTGGCCGGGCGGCACAGCATCTGCGGAACAGTGGCCAACACTTCTTCGGGCGTGCGGATTCATGCTGAGGGAAGCCCGGAAAACATGGAAAATTTCTGCCGGGACATCCGGGAAAGAAATCCGCCCCTTTCCCATATCACGGAAATAAACATTTTTTCGGAATCTCCAAAAAATTTCAGGGAATTTTCCATCCTCTCCAGCAAAGGGGAAAAGCGGGTTTCCACGCTGATTTCTCCGGATATGGCCGTATGTGAAGACTGCCTGGGGGAAATGCGCAATCCCGAAGATCGCAGATACCGGTATCCCTTTATCAACTGCACCAACTGCGGCCCCCGCTACACCATCATTGACAACATTCCCTATGACCGCATTCACACCTCCATGAAGGTTTTCCCCATGTGTCCGGAATGCCAGGCCGAATATGACAACCCCGGCAACCGCAGATTTCACGCGCAGCCCAATGCCTGCCCGGTCTGCGGGCCGCATGTGGCTTTGCATGACAGACAGGGAAATCCGGTGACATGCGATGATCCCATCAGAAAAACCGCTCAACTGCTCAAAGCCGGTCATATCCTTGCCATCAAAGGACTGGGCGGATTTCATCTGGCTGCGGATGCAGAAAATCCCGAGGCTGTGCAGTCTCTGCGGAAACGCAAAGGCAGGGAGGAAAAGCCTTTTGCACTCATGTCACCGGATTTGAAACATATTCTGCGCTATGCCTGTGCGGACGCGCAAGAGGAGGCTCTGCTTGTCCCGCCCCGGCGTCCGATTGTGCTGCTGCGGAAAAAGACACCCCATCCCCTTGCGGATGCAGTGGCACCCGGAAACCGGAATTTCGGGGTCATGCTGCCTTATACACCCCTGCATTATCTGCTTTTTGATGACGCGGATTTCACTGCCCTGGTCATGACCAGCGCCAACCGCAGCGAGGAGCCCATTGTCATCGCCAATGACGAAGCCTTTGCCCGGCTCGCGGAGATTGCGGATTTTTTTCTTGTCCACAACCGGGACATTTATCTCAGAAGTGATGATTCCCTTGTGCGCCATGTCCGGGGATCAGCCCGGTTTCTCCGCAGATCCAGAGGATACGCGCCCATGCCGGTTTTCCTGAAACAGGAAATCCCTTCTGTCCTGGGCTGCGGTGCGGAACTCAAAAACACCCTCTGCCTGAGCAGGGGAAAAAACGCGTTTGTGAGTCAGCACATTGGCGATATGGAAAATTTGGAAACCCTTGATTTTTTCCATCTCACAGTGCGTCATCTGAAACAGATTCTCGACATTGAGCCGGAAATCATCGCGCATGATCTGCATCCGGATTATATGAGCACCCGTTTTGCTCTGGAGCAGGATGGCATGAAAAGAATCGGGGTGCAGCATCATCATGCGCATATTGTCAGTTGCATGGCAGAAAATCAAATCGATGGGCCGGTTATCGGACTGGCCTTTGACGGAACCGGTTACGGCACAGACGGAACTGTATGGGGCGGAGAAGTGCTGATCTCCGATTTGCAGGAATTCACACGGATTGCACATCTTTCCCCGGTTCCCATGCCAGGCAGTGCGGCTGCCATCCGGGAACCCTGGCGCATGGCTGTCGCGTATCTTGCAGACGCGTTCGGAGAGGCATTTCTGCATCTTGATCTCCCGGTGCTGAAAGAAGCGGGAGCAATGAAGATACAGATGATACAGGACATGATCCGCAAAGGCATCAATGCTCCCATGACATCGTCCATGGGCAGATTTTTTGACGGCATCGCGGCGCTGCTGGGCATCCGCTCCCGTGTTTCCTTTGAGGGACAGGCAGCCATGGAACTGGAAATGACGGCAGGAGAGGAGGAGGTCGGCGCATATCCCTGGGAATGGGAAAAAGGGGAAACATGGCGCATACAGACTGCGCCCATTGTCAGGGGCATTGTCCAAGACATGCAGGCCGGGCTTTCCGTTCCCATCATCAGCCGCAGATTTCACAGCAGCCTGATCTGTCTGTTTTCACAATTATGCGAAGAAATACGGAAAGATACGGATTTGAACCGGGTGGCTCTCAGCGGAGGGGTGTTTCAGAATGCGCTTCTGCTGGAAGGCATGATCCGGAATCTGGAAAAAAGACAGTTTCAGGTTTTCACCCATCGTCTGGTTCCCTGCAATGACGGGGGAATTTCCCTGGGACAGGTGATGATCGCGGGTGCAAAGGGATAAGCGGAACCTCCGCACTTTGCCATATGCCCTGTCAGAGATTCCGTGCCCCAAAAGCATATTGGGCATAACCAGTAAATATCTCCCGCGAAGCGGAAGTTTTATTTTTTGGCTGTTCAAACAAATATCCTTGACAAAATTTTCAGATAAGTGCTATTTAAACCAATTTTTGGTCAACAGCATTCTGATTTTGTTTTCCCCGCGCCAAAACTGCTCCGGCCTTCAGACCGCATTTGAACCCGGCTGATCAAAAGCGATTTGCCGTTTGGGAAAAACAGAACAGGAGCCCTTTGATACAGATTCCAAAAATGTCTGTATCCAAATCCTTGCTCCGGATTTGACCGGAGCTTAATATCCGCAGGGAGGTATGAGGAATTATGAGAAGGTATGAAACAATGGTGATCGTCCAGCCTGATCTGGGGGATGATCAGCGTGCGCCTCTTTTTGAGAGGATGAAAGAAATTATTTCACAGCAGAGCGGTTCCCTCATGGAGTTTGACGAATGGGGGGTACGGCATCTGGCCTATGAAATCAAAAAGAAAAAGCGGGGCTGTTATGTCCGGCTGGATTACTGCGGAACCGGCGCGGTGGTTGCGGAACTGGAAAGATTTTTCCGCATTGATGACCGGATTATGAAATACATGACGATTCTGCTTGACCAAAACGCGGATCCCGAAGCCATCAAAGCAGAACTGGCAGCAGGAAAGAGCAAGTCAGTCCGGGCAGCGGAGGATGAGGGAGAAGAATCCGCGAGTTCTGCTTATGATGAAGCTGAATCTGAAGATGAGGATGCCGGAACTGATGAGGAATATGAAGCGGATGATGACAGCGAAACCAGTGATGAGGAGGATAAATAAGAATGGCATTCCGACCCCAGAAAAGAACCGCAGGCCCGGGTGCTGCCGGAGGCAGACGGAAAAAAAGAGTGTTTCACCGCCGCAAGGTATGCCGTTTCTGCGCGGACAGCAGCATTCAGATTGACTACAAGGATCCCAAGACCCTGAAATATTTTACCACAGAGCGCGGCAAGATCATCCCCAGAAGGATATCCGGCACCTGTGCAAAACATCAGCGGAAACTTACCATGGCCATCAAACGCGCCCGGTGCATTGCACTGCTGCCCTTTGTCGGCACGTATGAAATGTAGGAAATCAGCAATCGCATACCGTTTTGATACGGTATGCTGATTTGTCTGTCACCGCAGTTGACAAAAACACCACAGCCCGTTGAAACCAGACAGGGAGAAGCGAATTGTGCCGCACAATAACAGGCGAACAGACATACTGAAGGGAACCGGCATCATCTGCCTGATATTTCTTCTGTCGGTGCACATTCCCCTGATCGGTTTTTTCATTTCACTGCTGATTCCCCTGCCGGTCCTTTTCTTTCGGACAAAACTTGGGAGAAAAAACGCGGGAACTGTTTTCCTGCTGTCCGTGCTGATCATATTTTTTTCTCTTGGCAGAATCTCCTTTGATCTGCTGTACTTTGCAGGGCTGATGCTGCTTGGCTTTGTCCTGGCTGAAATGTTTGAAAAAAAACTGACAGTGGAGCACACGGTTCTTCGGACAGCGGGAATTGTGGCAGGGGCAGCAGTGATCAGTGTGTTTTTTTACAGCAGTTCAACAGGCAGGGACCTCGGAACAGTCGTGTCAGAGTACGTGGCACTGAATCTGAAGCACACCCTGCAGCTTTACACAGACATGGGGATGCCGGAAGATGCTGTGCAGCTTGTATCAGACTCCCTGGAAACGATACATTACGGTCTGGTGCGGATTCTTCCTGCTTTGACAGCATCTGCGCTGCTGTTTCTCACGTGGTCGGTTCTGCTCATGGCCTCCCCCCTGATGCGCGCGGGAAAACTGCCGTATCCGGATTTTGGTCCCCTGACCCTGTGGAAAGTGCCGGAAGTTCTGGTATGGGGGGTTGTTGGATGCGGGCTTGCGCTGATGTTCCCAAATACAGTGCTCCGAATCCTTGCCTTTAACGGACTGATTGTTCTGATGACGGTCTATTTTTTCGGGGGCATTGCCATTGTGGCCTTCTATTTTGAGAAAAAACAGTTGCCTCCCATGCTGAGAGTTTTTTTCTACAGCATGATTGCCCTGTGGCATATGGCCCTGCTTCTGGTCATCGGGCTGGGTTTTTTCGATATGTGGCTGAATTTCAGAAAATTAGAAACAGGCGGTGCCAATGGGTGATTCCGGGTGCCGCCCGGAGGTTTTGACATGAAAGGCGATACAAAAGTCATTTTAACACAAACCATAGAATCTCTGGGTGTTATCGGCAGTGAAGTCAAAGTGGCCAGGGGATTTGCAAGAAATTATCTTCTTCCCCAGAAAAAAGCCATGCTGTCCACCCCTGCCAACCGCAACATACTGGAACGGAGCAGAGTCAAATTTGAACTCCAGATTGCCAAAGAGAAAGCCTTTGCCGAGGAAATGGCCAAACGGCTGGAAGGCGTGTCTGTCACCATAGCGGCCAGAGTCAGCGATGAAGACCGGCTCTACGGTTCCGTTACGGTGCGTGATATTGTGGAAGCCCTTGCAGCAAAGGGAATCGAAATGGAAAAACGGATGGTGCTGCTGACAGAACCCATCAAAAACCTGGGAACCTATTCTGTTCCCATTCGGGTGTACAAAGGGGTTGAGCCGGAAATCACCGTTGAGGTGATTCCCGAAGCTGTGCCGGAATAAGGATGCAGACTTGCGCACTTGCTTTTCAATTGCCTGATGTTGCATAAAAGCTGAAAGCAGGGGGGGCCAAATCCGCCCCTGCTTTGCCTTGTTTTTTATAAAATTTCCTATTGAGAGGGGCAGGGTGTGTTCTGCTTCCGCCCGGTTTGTTCCTCCAGGTTTCAGAAAAATCCGGCTGAGCGGCTGATTTTCTTTCAAAATGCGTCATTTCCCAATATTCCCGGGAAATTTTCAGATAAAATGGTTTCGATCTGCAATAATTTGGAAACATTCTCTGCGGACATTCAAGGCAGGGCAGACCTTCCATTGCAGCCGTGAACATTCTCCTGTTGAAAGCAGGGCAGTTAAGTTCTGTTCCGGATTTTCCCTTTGAAAAAGGGGAATTCTTTTGGGCAGTTGGGAAAAAAGACCCCGGTTCCCTTTGCAAAAGATGGATAATTGCATCCAATCAGTTGTAACGTAACTTAACAGCCCGGCCTGTTGAAAGGGGTGGAAGGGGGCAGAAACTGCCTGTATCCAAAAACTCCCACCCTCTCTCAAAAGAGAACTGTATAATTCAGGGTGGTTGCGCAGCAGTCTGTTGAGGTCTTATACCAATTCCCCATTGATAAAGATACTTGCAAGCAGGAAAAAAAAAGAGGTTCGTGTGTTCAAAAACCGGATTTTTCGGAAAAATCCGGTTTTTCTGAAAAACTTATGTTTCAGATCAATGGCGAATCGCTATTATACCAATTCTCTGTTGAAACCATACATTGCGGAAGGCAAAGCCGATTCTCCGCAGATTTTGAACCGTGCTGTCTGTTTTTTGTGTCCTTTGTGCCTTCCCTGTGTCCTTTGCGGTTAAAAGAATCGGCATTATACCAATTCTCCATTGAAGATATACTTTATGGAAAGCAGTTTTTGCGGAAGACAGTACCGATTCTCCGCCGATTTTGCAAAGTCCTGTCAGTCTTCTGTGTCCTTTGTGCCTTCTTTGCGTCCTTTGCGGTTAAAATTTCAAAGGAGAATCGGTATGATACCGATAAAACACTGCTGTTGTTATTGTCAAAAATATTTGATAATAATTTATTATCATTTAAAATTTCCTGATGAGTTTCTATTTTTGTCCTGTACCATAATCCTGAAATTATGAAAGCAAAAACTCCCCGTCCCGCAAAAGAGCCACCGCTCCATAAACTTCCGCCCCAGAACATTGAGGCAGAGGAATCCCTGTTAAGCGCAGTCATTCTGGACAACACCACCCTTCTTGAAGTACTGGAAATTCTGTCTCCGCAGGATTTTTACTCCCCTTCCCACCAGAAGATATTCCAGGCAGTCACAGATCTGTTTGCCCGGAGCCATCCGGTTGATCTGATTACGCTTTCCAATATCCTGAGTGAAAAAGGGGAAATGGACAGCATCAGCGGAGCGGGATATCAGGGGGTCACCTATCTGTCCTGGCTTACGGATGCTGCCCCTCTTGCGGTCAATGCTGCCCATTATGCCAGAATTGTGCATGAAAAGGCATGTCTCAGACGCCTGATTGAAAAAGCCACTGAAATTGCACGCCGCTGTTATGAAGATCAGGGGGATGTGGATGATGTGGTCAGTTTCGCGGAAAGTGCTGTTTTTGAAATATCGGAAAACAAGATCAAACCCTCTTTCCACCGGCTCAGTCAGATTATTGAAACCAATATTGACACGCTGGAGGAGCGTCAGGGAAACAAAACCCTGATTACCGGGGTTCCCACAGGTTTTACGCAATTGGACCGGCTCACCTCCGGATTTCAGCCTTCGGATTTGATCATTCTGGCAGCCCGTCCCTCCATGGGAAAAACTGCACTGGCTCTCAATATTGCCCGGAATGCGGCAGTGGATGGAGACGTGCCTGTGGGACTTTTTTCTCTGGAAATGTCCAAGGAGCAGTTGTCGATGCGCATGCTCTGCGCGGAGGCGCGTGTGGATTCCTCCCGGCTGCGCAGCGGTTTTTTCAGCCGGGAGGACTGGGATGCCATCACAGAGGCAGCAGGAATTCTGTCTGACGCTCCCATTTACATTGATGATTCTGCCGACATTTCCGCGATTGAGATCCGGGCCAAATCCCGCAGGCTGAAGATGGAAAAGGGACTGGGAATGATTATCATTGATTATCTGCAGCTCATGAAGGGACGTCTGTCTGCGGAACGCCGGGAACTGGAAATCTCTGAAATATCCCGTTCCCTCAAAGCCCTGGCAAAGGAACTCAGTGTGCCGGTCATCGCGCTTTCCCAGTTGAACCGCAAAGTGGAGGAACGCGCGGACAAGCGTCCCATGCTCTCGGATTTGCGGGAATCCGGCTCCATTGAGCAGGATGCGGATGTGGTGGCCTTTATTTACAGGGATGAAGTCTATCATAAGGATGAAAACAATCCCAACAGGGGCAAGGCCGAGGTGATTCTGGGCAAACAGCGCAACGGCCCCATCGGCACTGCCCAGTTGGTTTTTCTCAACACCTATACCCGGTTTGAAAATCCTGCACCGGACGGCATGAGGGAATATCCGGAATGAAAAACATCAGCGGAAATATCATCGGACTCAAGGCGGATCAGATTCGCAGACTGGAAAATCTTTATCGGCGCCGCATTCCGGGGGAATACCTCATCACTCCGGATCTGGCACGCGACATTGTCCATCTCTCTTTTGAGATGGGCAGACAGGTGGGCGTGCTGGTGAACCGTTCCGGCAAAGTGGTGTGCGTGATTGCCGGAGACGCGCAGAAAATTGTGATTCCGGATCTGCCGGACTATCGCACCCTTCCGGGACGCCTGAAAGGACTGCGCTGCATTCACACGCATCTGAAAAATGAACCCCTGACCCAGGATGATCTCACAGACCTTTCCCTGCTGCGGCTGGATATGATGGCCGCGATGACCATGACCGACAATGGCGGACTCCGGGAAGTTCATGCCGCGCATCTTCTGCCAAAGGGAACAGCCGAAACTCCCTGCCGGATTCTTGCGCCTCTTGGTCCGGATCAGTTGGACACGGGCTGCCTGTCGGCAATTCAGGCTTTGGAAGATGAACTGGCCGGGATGCAGGCGCTTTACAAAGGAAAGCCGGGACAGGAACGGGCCATTCTGGTCAGTGTCAGCACAGCCCCGCGTCAGGCTGCCGAGGATTCTCTGGCTGAACTTCGGGAACTGGCCGTATCCGGAGGCATTCATGTGGTCGACAGCGTACTGCAGCGCCAGAAACCGGATTCCCGCTTTCTCATGGGCAGCGGCAAACTGCAGGAACTCAATCTCATGGCCCTGCGCGGAGGAATCACGCTGCTGATTTTTGATCAGGAACTCAATCCCTCCCAGATCCGCTCTCTCACGGATCAGGTGGAACTCAAGGTCATTGACCGCAGCCAGCTCATCCTTGACATTTTTGCCCAGCGCGCGCAGACCCGTGAGGGAAAACTGCAGGTGGAACTCGCGCAGTTGAAATATCTGCTGCCGCGTCTGGTGACAAAAAACACAGCCATGTCCCGCCTTACGGGCGGCATCGGCGGACGCGGCCCCGGGGAAACCAAACTGGAAATCAACCGGCGCCGGGTGCGGGAACGCATCAAACGGCTGGAAAAATCTCTTGAAGATGTGGTGAAACAGCGCAGGCAGCAGAAAGCCAGACGGAGCAAAAAAGCCCTGCCGGTCATTTCCATTATCGGTTATACGAATGCGGGAAAATCCACCCTGCTCAACACCCTGACCCAAAGCAGCGTCCTGGCGGAAAACCGCCTGTTCGCCACGCTGGACCCGGCCAGCAGACGCCTGCGCTTTCCCAGAGAGACCGAGGTGATCATCACAGACACGGTGGGCTTTATCCGGGATCTGCCCAAAGATCTGATGGTGGCCTTCCGGGCCACTTTGGAGGAACTGCACAGCGCGGATCTGCTCCTTCATGTGGTGGACATCAGCAATCCCCGCCATGCCGAGCAGATTGCCTCGGTGGAGCGCATCCTTTCGGAACTTGAACTGGATCAGATACGGATGATCCGGGTGCTGAACAAAAAAGATCTGGTGGAAGCAGAAGAAATTCCGGTGCTGGCAAAACTGCTTGACGGCATTGCCGTCTGTGCCGGTGACCGCGCCAGCCTGCTGCCCCTGATTGACCGAATGGAAGCGGAAATACTGGAAATCTGCACACTTGCAGACTCCGGCTTCTGGACAGGCGCAGAAAAATTTTCTGACATGCCCGGAGAAACAGACACGGAAACCAGGTATTCCTGAAAGCGCCCCCAAAACCTTTGGGTTGACTTTTTCAGGAAAATATATAAATTGTCAGTTTATGGATATTGAATACATCAGACGGATCGGCATTGCTGCGGCATACAAAGGCGGCCGTGTGCTGCGGCATTTTCTGGGGAAGGTTTCCCGGATTGAGAAAAAAGGCGCCATTGATCTCGTGACCGAGGCTGACACCGGAGCGGAAAAGGTCATTATCGAAACCATCCGGCAGCGCTTTCCGGATCACAGTGTTCTCGCGGAAGAGAGCGGTCTGAGCAGCGGAAATGCGCGCTGCAGATGGATCATTGATCCTTTGGACGGCACAACCAATTTTGCCCATGGGCTGGGCCAGTTTGCGGTTTCCATCGCGTTTGCCCTTGACAAAGAGATTGTGGCAGGGGTTGTGCTGAATCCGGTCAGCGGTGAACTCTTTTCCGCTGCAAAGGGCGGCGGCGCGCAGCTCAACGGACAGCCCATACGGGTTTCAGACACGGAAAGAGTTTCGGAAAGTCTGCTTGTGACAGGTTTTCCCTATAATCTGAAGGAAATATCTGCACCCCTGATGGCCCGTTTCGGAAAATGCCTGCTCGCGGCCCGGGGAATCAGACGGCTGGGGTCCGCGGCATTGGATCTGTGCTTTGTGGCCTGCGGCC
>JAWKPW010000101.1:0-20223 GCA_041390465.1 Desulfobacterales bacterium
TGTTAACTACGGAGAAACATCGAAGATAATTTCTTTTTTAAAAACAAAATATCATATTATCCATATTTAACTAAGGATAGGAGTTACGCAGTTGGACTTAAAACATAAACGGGATTTGCCATGTAATTTCTTACAGCGTCCCTGATAATTCTGAATTTGGCTTCAAACCAACTGCATCCTGTTTTCAGACTGAAGATTTCAAATCGTAAAAAAGCCCTTGCAGCAGGACCGATATGGTTTCGTTGAGCTTTGGCAGTTCTGACATGGGAACGTTCCGCTCCGCAGAACTGTTTCAATCCCCGATGGTATTCTTCAATTTTCCATGAAAAATCAGAGAATTGAAGACGTCTGAGTTCATCCGTGTCAGGGTTGTCGGCTGCCCAATATTCAGCGCTGCCGTTTTTGGCAGCAATCCTGAACACTTTGATAAAACCGCAACCTTTGAGATGAACGGAAGTTCCTGATTCGGAAATGACTGCCGGGGCCAGAGGAACATTTCCTTTACCGTCCGGATTTACCGGACGGCTGGGTTTGAACCGGGTCAGCCGGTGCCATCCGTATTTCCGGATAATTTTGAGATTGTCCAATCCGGCATACCAACTGTCAAAAAGAACACAGGACGGTTCAAAACCCTGAATTTTGGCATTATAAAGCAGATCGGCAAAATGACCGTTTTTGGTTTTTCCGTCCTGCGTTTTGGAATAAATGCGGCAATCACAGGGGATATGAGCGTCCCCGTCAGTCCGCAGTAACGTCAGCAGATTGATTCCTTTGACAGCGGAGTGATGTTTTCCTGACCAGTGCCGGCAGACAGGCTCAATATGCTGTGCATACAGTTTATCCAATGCGGAATCATCAGGAATCAGCACACCGTTTTTAAGACTGACAAACGGCAGAGCCTCATTTCTCAGATCTGATGCGGAAGCCTTCAGTCTGTGAAGCAGTCTGCTGACAGAATCATGTGACGGCGAATTCTCCTGTCCTGACTGCACTCTTTCCGCTTCGGTGCATGTAAAAATTTTGGGACTTGCCACTAAAAAATTGATATAATCGTCTTCTGTAAATTTGGGAGGATTCATATTGAGAATTATATATTAAATCATGTTAAGGCTATTTATTGAAATGAAAATACCAAATAAAACACGACTCCGACTGATTTTGAACCTGTTTTGAATATCTTTTTATTATATTATACAGGCAACTGTCAACTGCTGAAACAAAAAATAAAGGGAAAGGAGCGGAGAATGAAGTCATCTGTATTATTAACTACTGATTATATTGAAGATATCTGTCCTGCAGTTTCAAAAATGCATGGATATGAACGTCGTTCATATATGGCTGAAATGACATTGAAATATTGTGACGGAAAGAGCCGGAGGGCGGAAACAGTGTTCGGATGGAACAGGAATGCAGTTGAAACCGGGCCGGGTGAAAAACGCACCGGAATCGTCCGCATCGGAGCGCAGTCAGACGCAAGTGGCCGGACTGTATGGGAAAAAAGAGAACCGGAGGCTGCTGAAATGCTGCGCAGGCCGGCTGATGAGCATTCGCAGCAGGATCCGTCATTCCGAAGTGCCGTCGCGTATACCCGTCTGACAGCCGGGGCAGCAGTGACTGCTTTGAAAAAAGAGGGATTTTCTGACAAACAGGTTCCATCCTGCAGCAATATGGCAAAAATTCCTGACCGGATGGGATACCGTCTCCGCAATATGCTGAAATCAAAGCCTTCAAAAAAATCGAAGAGACAGATGCAGTCTTTGACAATATCAAAAAAAAGGATGATGAATCAAAAAACAGGCGGAATACAACAAGGTTAAGCATGGACTGCAAAGCAGCTGCAAAAATTGGAAATTTTTCCCGGGGCGGAAAAACACGCGGCTGCAGTGAAGCACCGGATCATGACTTCGGCTGCGCAGAAAAATATATTCCCTGCGGTATTCTCAATGAAAACAGCGGTGAACTGTTCATCAGCTTCGGCAGTTCACACAAAACCGGTGATTTTATTGCTGATACGCTCATAACATGGTGGAATGCTTTGGATATAAAGGAAAAAAATTCAACAGATCTGATACAAATCAAAGCAGACAGCGGTTCTGAAAGCAGCGGTGTGCGGACACGCTTTCTCAGTCGCATGGCCAGTTTTGCAAGAAAAACAAATAAATATTTGCAATTATTATATTATCCTCCATATCACAGCAAATGCTGTCCCATTGAAAGATGCCGGGGAATTCCTGAAAAACACCGGAACGGCACAATGCTGACTGATGCCGGAACCATGCTGAAACGGGCAGGCAGCATGACGCGGAAAGGCATACATCCTTTTGCAAAAATTAATAAAAAAAGATACAAAAAAGGAATTTCACTGAAAAAATCCGCCATGCGTTCAGTTGAAAAATATTTGGTGCGAAATCCGGATTTGCCCAAATGGGATATTTTGATTTATCCGCATGCGGTAACTTGATTTGGTATATTTATTTTAATAAATAGCCTAAAGATGGCACAAAGGGCACAATATTATCTGAAAGTCTGTATGTTTTCAATGGGGAATCGGCATAACAGTGCAGGATGGCGGAAAATGAGCGTAAAACAGTAATCCCATGCGGACGCCCTCACAGTCCATGCCTCAGATCAGGGCGCCAGGGTGCTGCGGAATAGGTACTGGGTATCTGGATTTTGATCATCCCGTGAAAACCGATTTCCGGCGCACCGAAGACCGGTGCATTGCTAATGCGGCGCGGTGCGCGAACAACTGTCCCAACGGAGCCATGAAAATTGAAGATCGGGACGGGGAGCAGATACTTTCTCTGTGCGGAACCATCCTCAACCGGCAGAAACTGCTGCACTGCGAAATCTGCGGCGCAATTATGGGGCCCAGAAGATACGTGGAATACATCCGCAGACGCATCAGCCCTGCGGGCGCAAAAACGGAGCAGCGGATGATCTGCGATGCCTGCCTGCGGAAAAAAAACCGCAGCATACAGTGCGGAAACCATGCGGCCCTGAATCCGATTACCCGTTACGGGGCAGAGCCCCTGAAAAATGCGTTACAAGGCAGAGCCTCGTAACGAGTTCATTTATCATTTATCATTTATCATTCAACATTCATCATTCAACATTAACCATATTCGGAGGGAAATCATGTCATTCCGCAGAGGACAGAAAGTGGAAGTGTACAAACGTTCGGAAGATGAGATCTGGGAAGATTACATGGATGAATACATCGGGCTTCACGGCATCATCACAGATCCGGACACCTCCATCAATGATCCCAATGATCTTGTGGAGGTAAGTCTGCAGGACAAAGGCACACACCGGCTGCCGCAGGACTGCCTGCGGATACTGGAATGAAATTCCGCAAAAAACAAAAAAGGCAGTGAAAATTTCACTGCCTTTTTGCTTTCTCAATCGGGGAATACCAAATCGTCATTGAATTTATGCAATGCATGGGCGGAGGAATTCCGAACTGAAAGTGTGGGAAACTGAAATGATTCGGAGAGATAGCCAAAATTCCGTTTCACTTTATTTTGGCACTCCGGAATTGGATAAGCATGGTTTCAATGGAGAATTGGTATGAGCAATAGAAACTCCTCTCAGGCAACAGCCACTGCATGCTGATAAATCTTCCGCACATTCATCCAGTCCTTATTCGCATTCATGGCACACCATAAATCATGCTTTTTCTGCAGATTCAGCCAAAGATCAGGAGTCGTGCCAAAAGCCTGTGACAGACGAAGTGCCATTTCCGGTGTAATCGATTTCCGTTCATTGACAATGGCTGAAACCGTTTTTCTGGAAACACAGATCGATTCTGCCAGTTCAGTTATTGTCAATGACAGGGGCTTCAGATAAAGATTTCGTATAATACGTCCGGGATGTGCCGGTTTTCTTTGCATATCCATAATTTTTTTAACCTGTTAAACATTCAATTCTGCCTTCTTTTCCTGTTTGGTAAAGAAGGCAGCCGGTTCTAATGATAATTCAAATAATCCACAACAGAGGCATCGCCATTTTCAAATCTGAAGGTAATGCGCCAGGCTCCTGACACCTTAACCGCCCATATTTTGTCTTCTTTGGGAAGCAGCGGGTGCACATCCGATCCGGGGAAATTAATGTCTCCAATTTTGGATGCAGCATCAATCAAATCCAAAATATCAGCAATTTTATCTGCATGTTTTGCCTGAATACCTTTTAAAATTCTGTTATAATAATAATCTTCCAATCCTTTATGTCTGAATGACACAATCAAAGGATTGTCTCCGAATTTTTCAGATAAATAACAAAAGGAAAACACATCATAAAATTTCTCCTTGCAGTTTATTTGTCAATGAACCGTAACTTGTAAGCAATTCGCTTACAGTTTTTTTACTGTAAAGCCATAACCGATTCCTGTCAAGATCAAACATCTCTGCAAAAATAAAAGGCAGTGAAGGTTTCACTGCCTTTTACTGTCATCGCCTTAATTTCTGGAAGGCGACAGCCCCTTTATGTGAAAAACTTCCATCTCCGGAACAATCCGCAGGACAGGGTGGCTCCCGCTGTTTTTCTGAAATTCCGCTATTTTTGTGTATCGGTTGGTGCCGATTTTGACAAATCCTGTATCTTTCACACTGCCCCGGCGATCTCCGGGAAACATGAAAACTGCGCCATCATGCAGTTCCTCAAATTTTTTCATCCTGGGAATTTCTCTGACAATATTCTGATTCATTGCTGCACTCCTTTCTTTTTTCTGAATCTGTCCGGCGTGTTTTCTGCATCATTCAGAAACAGGCGGGGTTTTCGCCCTTTTTCTCTTTTCTGCAAAGGGATCGGAAATTTCCCCGGTGAATCCTCTTTTGCAGAAAAGAGGAAATCTGAATCTCTGCACCAAACCCGCGGATGCTGTTTTTGGAAACTGACACAAAAAATGCAGGCAGTTATGCCCCTGTCATCTTTTGTGCGCTCCGGATAAATTCCTGTGTCATGACAATGAGACAGAAAATCTCTCACTTCTGACACTGCCCTCTGTCTGATTTGTATTCTTGTGATCGAAACAATGCAATGCTTTCAGCACAAAGCAGGAACCGTGCCCAAAGCCGGGGTGGGATTCGATCTGTGAACGGCCTTCCAAGTTTCTTCAGAAAACCGTAAGTGAATCTTTTCTGACCGGTTGCCAAACCGGCACACAGATTCACGATTTGATTTTTATGTTTTCTATCATAACGACATTTCTGAATTTGTCAAGTGAAAATATATGCGTATTCATTACGATACAGTCAATTATTGATAAGTAATGAAATTATAATAAATATCTCTGAGAAAAAAAATCTGTCCTGTCTTCCCCCGGGACATCTTAATACCGATTCTCCATTGAAAACATGCTTTGTGCCGAGTCTGTTTTGACCGCAGGGAACACAGAGAGGACACAAAGGTCAGAGTAAACTTGCAGGACTTTGCAAAATCGACGGCGGACCGGCATTGTCTTCCGCAGAAACTGTTTTCCATAAAGCATATTTTCAATGGTGAATTGCTGCAGATCACTGTCAGAAATCCCCTGGCAAAAATTCAGATTTGCAAATCCTGAGAAAACAGGGAGAAAAATTTCAGTGCGCTCACAAAAAACTGTAAACCTTTTCTGCATGATCATCGTCAAAAAGGACAGGCAAAGGTCTTCATTCTTTATGGAAGACAGGCGTTATCCGGCAGAAAAGGAGGGGAAGCCATGAAAAAACTTGTTTCCGCATTAAAGCAATGTCTCTGTTTTCTCACAGCAGTTGCAGTGATGCTGTTTCTGTGCACAGGCAGTGCATCTGCTTTTCGGGATTACAGGGGGGAAAAAAGCGGCAGAGGGGATTTTCGCCCCGGCAGCAGCCGTTCCTCTTTCATCCGGGAGCATGTCGGAAAGGGCGGCAGAAATGATTTTCATCCCGTTAAAAGCCGCGGATCAGTCATCCGGGATCATCAGGGAAAAGATGGCAGACACAGTTTTCATCACAGTCCCCGGTATGAGCCCCGGCACAGACCGGATCATCGTCCCCATTACCGGCCCCCGGTTTACAACCATCGGCCCGCAGTCCATCACCACCGGCCTTCTGTGCACCCTCACAGACATCCGGTTCGCTATCACCGCTCTCATCATCCCAGAGTTCACATTGGGCTGGGGGCAAATTTTTTCTGGCCCTGGTTTGGATATTATCCGGGATGGGGGGCAGCGTCTGTATTTGTAAGCCCCCCGATTGGCACAGTGCTTGTCTCGCTTCCGCTGGGCTGTTCCACTGTCAGTGTGGGCGGAACGATGTATTATTACAATGACGGCGTATATTACAAAGAGGTTCCTTCCGGCTATGTGGTTGCGGAACCGCCTGCGGCCGAGGTTCCTCCTGCGGTGGCACCGCCCCTTTCCCGCGGAAGTTATCAGACTTCTGTCATCGCAGAGGTGCTCAATGTCCGATCCGGCCCCGGATTTCATTATCCGGTCATCCTGCAGGTTGTGCGGGGAGATTCCCTTACTGTGAAGGGTGAAAGTGAGGGATGGCTTTATGTTGGAACGCCGGGCGGACAGTTCGGATGGGTGGTAACCCGTTTTACGACGCGATGGAACGGATGATTTTGTGATAACAGATCAAATCCGCTGATATTTTCCTGCGGAGGCAGGTGTGGGACCCGCCTCCGTGTTTTTTTATTCTCATCCGGTTTGCCCGGGTGCTGATTTTTCCTGTTTTCTCCGTTGCCCCTTTCTGCCAATACTGTTATAAAAAGATTTCCGCACAGGGGGCAGGTTTCCGTGCCTGCTTTGCGTCTGAATGACAATAGCAAAGGATCAGCAAACATGAATGCAAAAACACTGGAGGAACTGGCCGCATATGTGGGAGGCAGTGTACGGGGAGATGCGGCTGTTCCCATCCATTCTGTTTCCACTCTGGAAAGTGCCAAAGAAGGGGAAATCACATTTCTGGCAAACCGGAAATACAAAAAACTGTGCCTGACCACAAAGGCATCTGCCATTATTGCGGCAGAGGAACTGGAATCTCCCGCGTCTCTTCTGATTACTGAAGATCCCTATTACGCATTTGCGCAGATTATGGACTTGTTTTACGGAAAACCGGATTTGCCGGAGAGCTGCATCAGTCCCAAATCTGCCATAGCCCAAAGTGCGCAGATCGGGGAAAACACCTGCATCGGGGATTTTGTCAGTGTGGAAGAAAATACGCGCATTGGAAGGGGAAGCCGGATATATCCGGGGGTATCTGTGGGAAAAAATGTTCAAATCGGAGAGAACTGCGTGCTTTTTCCCAATGTGGTGGTGTATGAAAATTGCAGAATCGGGAACCGGGTCAGAATCCATGCCAATACCACAGTGGGGCAGGATGGCTTCGGATATGCCACGCACAGGGGGATTCATCACAAAATTGTCCATATCGGCAGAGTGATCATTGAAGATGATGCAGAACTGGGCGCTGGCTGCGCGATTGAAAGGGGAGCTCTGGATGATACGGTTATCGGCAAAGGCTGCAAAATCGGGGATCATGTGGTCATTGGTCACGGCACGCGGATTGGCCCCCACTGCCTGCTGGTTCCGCAGGTGGGGATTGCCGGATCTGTGGTCATGGGACATCACTGTGTGGCGGGCGGCCAGGTGGGCATTGCGGGACATCTGAAAATCGGCAGCGGTGTGATGATCGGCGCACAGTCCGGGGTGGGGGACGATATCCCGGACGGAACAAAGATATTCGGTTCCCCCGCGTTTGAGGCTCTGCGGGCAAAACGGGCATATTCCCTGATCAAATCCCTGCCGGATATGTGGAAAAGCCTTCGGAAAATGGAGAAAAAACTGGCCGAAACAGCAGATGCGGAAGAGCATGGCACAGCGCGCAGGTAACTTGGCAATGAGTTTTTTTTAAAATTAACTTGATGGCTGTGCAGGCATCTGAAAATCCGTCAGGCTGCTGTATTCTCCGTCATTCCGGCAAAAGCCGGAATCCGTTGTTTTTCTGTGTGTTTCGGATACCGGGGCGCAGGACATAAGGGGAGCAGACAGTTTTTACGGCCATCCCGGAAATTTTTTGTTGACTTTTGGGAAAAAACTGGTAAAGTAACCATTCTTTACGCAGGGGCCGTTAGCTCAACTAGGCAGAGCACCTGACTCTTAATCAGTAGGTTATTGGTTCGATTCCAATACGGCCCACCATAAAAAACAAAGGTTTTCAGGTGCTTTCTGCCTGAAAACCTTTTTTTGTCTTATCAGAGGGCATTGTGTCTCTGCACCCGGAATGCACCTGTCAGAAAAAGGCCGTTCACTGTTTGCGATCTCATGTCAGCACTGTTGTCACACCGGCAAAAGCCGTATTCAAAATGATTTGAAATGAACAGATTTCAGCTTAATCCAAAATGACAGGAAAAAAGGCAGCCTCACAGATTTTTGGAATACAGCATTTTCACAACAACCGGATTTTTCGGAAAAATCCGGTTTTTTGAATACCTGAAAACTTTCGCCTGAGTACCTGCAACCAGAAAAACGGAGGTCTGAAATGAGACAGCAAAATCTTTTTTTGTTTCTTGCCATCACGCTGATTTTTTCCCCTTCAGCAGAAGTTTCGCAGGCATTTGCCGCGGATATGCGGGAACCTGCGGTTTCCGGACGGTTTTATCCTTCTGATCCGGAGAAACTCTCTCTCGCAGTCCGGCATTTTCTGGATGATGCGCTTCCGGCAAAAGGGGAACGCCCCATTGCCATTGCCGCGCCCCACGCCGGTTATATCTATTCAGGTCAAATCTGCGCGGACGCGTTTGCACAGGCTGCAGGGCATGAATATGATCTCATAGTCCTGCTGGGAACCAATCATTCCGCTCCCGGATTTCGCGGAATTTCCGTTTATTCCGCAGGCGGATACCGGACACCGCTGGGTGTAGCGGAAATTGATGAAAAAGCCGCAGCAGCACTCATGTCCGGAAAAGGTGATATTTCCTTTCACAGAGCCGCGCATGAAAAAGAGCATTCTGTGGAGGTGATGATTCCCTTTGTGCAGACGCTTTTTCCGGGAGTCAAAATTCTTCCGGCCATTGTGGCAGCAGATGATCCGGAAGTCTGTGCGCGTTTTGGCAGAAAACTGGCAGAAGTGATTCGAACCCGCCGCGCTTTGCTTGTATCCAGCACGGATTTGTCGCATTATCCCGCGTATGAGGATGCCGCTGTCACAGACCGGAATACGCTGGAAGCCATGATTTCCCTTGATCCTGCCCGTCTGAATCAGGTCATCCGGACACAGGAAAGAAAAGGAATCAGCAATCTTTCCACCTGTGCATGCGGTCAGGCGCCCATTATGGCAGTCATGACCGCAGCCAAAGCTTTGGGAGCCAACTGCGGACGCATCATCAGTTATGCCAATTCCGGTGATGCATCTGTGGGCACCCGGGATCGGGTGGTGGGATACGGGGCAGTTGTGTTTGCGGCATCGGAAAGCTGCACAGACCGGATACCGGAACCTTTTGTGCCGGAATCCGAAAGCCCGGCCGATCTCAATGACGCGCAGAAAAAATCCCTGCTGGTCTTTGCCCGAAACACCATCACCTGGTATCTGGATTCGGAAACCGTGCCTTTGGCGCGCGGATTTGATGCCCAGCTCTGGTATAAGCAGGGCGCATTTGTCACCCTGAAAAAACAGGGAAATCTTCGGGGCTGCATTGGTCATATGGCCGAAGACCGCCCTCTCTGTCAGGTGGTGGGGGAAATGGCTCTGAACGCGGCCTTTGAGGACAGGCGTTTCAGACCCCTTGCCGCTGCGGAACTTCCGCAATGCGAAATTGAAATATCCGTGCTGACACCTTTCCGGGAAGTGTCCGGGCCGGAGCAGATTCTTGTGGGACGTGACGGAGTGCTGATCCGTAAAGATGGACGCTCTGCTGTCTTTCTTCCCCAGGTGGCTCCGGAGCAGGGCTGGAACCGGGAGCAGATGCTGGAACATCTCTGTCAAAAGGCCGGGCTGGCCTCGGACGCATGGAAAGAAAATGCCCGTTTTTTCACTTTTCAGGCAAATGTCTTCAGCGAGCATGAGTTCAAATAAAACCGTCCGGAATCCTTTCGGGGAAAACCGGATTACCATCAATCACAAGGAGCAGACAATATCATGGAAGAACGAATCCGGTTTCATTCCGGCCCATACCGGCTGGAAGGACTTTTGGATCGCAGCAGGGCAGACAGAGGGGTTGTCATTACCCATCCGCATCCTCTGTACGGAGGGGACATGGACAATTATGTGGTCAAGACCATTCTGGAAGGTTACCGGAAAAAAGGATATACCACCCTGCGGTTCAATTTCAGGGGCGTGGGCAGCAGTGCGGGAGTGCATGATGAAAAAGGAGAGGGAGAGCAGACAGATGTCCGGGCAGCCATCTCGTATCTGTATGCACAGGGCATAAAAGAGGTGGAACTGGCCGGATATTCTTTCGGGGCCTGGGTCAATGCCCATATTGACTGCAAAGCGGAAAAGATTTGCCGCATGCTCATGGTATCGCCGCCTGTGGATTTGCTGCGTTTTGAAGATGTGCCTGCAATTCCCTGTCCCTGTCTGGCCGTGTGCGGAGACCGGGATGAATTTGCATCTGTGGAAAATGTCCGGAATATGCTCAGACGGTGCCATCCGGATGCGGTTCTGGAAGTCATTCCCCAGTGCAATCATTTTTACAGTATCTCACTCAATGAACTTGAGGATTTTCTGAAAAGAAATCTGGAACCATGCAGCACACCTGTTTCAGTCCAGGGGAAGATACAGCGGAAAGCAGAGATTGATCTGAAACAGCTTTTCCGGGTCTGCAATCCAGCCTGCACACTGGATATATCCAAAGCGGAAGATCAGAAATACTATACGGATTTTTCCTCTGTGCGTTCCGGGAGCCTGATTCAGGAAATCAGACGCACCATAGCACTTTCAGATGAACCTTCTTTTCAGATTTTCACCGGTCATGCGGGCTGCGGCAAATCCACGGAACTGCTGCGGCTGAAAAAAGAACTGGAGGATGACGGCTTCCATGTGATTTATGCCGCATACAGCCAGCCGGCGGAAACAGACAGCATCAACGATCTGCTGCGCGCCGCTGTCCGAAAGCTGGATCAAAGTCTGCGCGAACAGGGAATGGATGCCCGGTTCTCTGACTTGGCTGCCGAAGCCGACAGACCGGAATCCGGACCGGACAGAAGCATGGAGCGGATCAGCAAAGAAATTTTTGCCATTGCAAAACAGAAATGCAGAGAAAAGGGAAAAGCCGGGCCTGTGCTGATTGCGGATGGGCTGGAGCATCGTCAGAAATATGAAAGCAGCCTGCTGAAAGCCTTCAGAAGTCTCGACTGCCATACCATCGTGACCGCTCCCCTGAGCTTGGTGTATTCTGATGAATCGGAAAATCTCAGGCAGCATTTTTCCAAACCCAAAGTGCTGGCAATGGTTCCGGTTCTGCTCAGAAACGGGGAGATTTGCGAAAAAGGTCTGCATCTGCTGAAACATACTGTGATGACACGGGTTTTTCCGAATGCGGATGAGGCGGAGCGCATAAAAATGGCTGAGACGGTATTTGAAAAAGCGCAACTGCTGGAAACCCTCTGCCGCATGAGCGGAGGCAGTGTGCGCACACTCATGCGTCTGTTTTTCACCTGCCTGCAGAAAGCGGATCCGCCTTTTTCCTCCAATACGCTCGAAGAAGTGCTGCGGGAGGAACGGGATGAGCTTATGAGAAAAATTTTGCCGCATGAAAAGGATATGGTGCTGGAAATCATGAAAAATCAGTCCATAGCAGGCGAAAGGGAATATGCGTCTGTGCTGTGCCGAGGTTTTGTTTTTGAATATCAGGACAAAGAAGGGGCCTGGTTTGCTGTGAATCCGCTGCTGGCCCTGTAATACCGATTCTCCATTGAAAACATACAGACTTTCAGATAATATTATTGTGCAGGCCGGGGTGAATGCAGTGAACCCCAACACTTTGAATTTGTTGGGGTTCGTTCCTCACCCCAACCTACGCAGAACCTGCGCAGAACCCCCAAATTATTATCTTAAACACCATACTTATATTGAACAAATCAATGGCGATTCGGTATCATACCGACTCTCCATTGAAATTTTCCCTTTTCCGGAACTGGTGAAAGTGTCTGAACATTATGGGATTCCATATTTATGGCAGGCAATCCGAAAAGCCTGTCAGTCTTCCGGAAGGATGAAATATTCCACATTGGAAAACCCGCCTCTGCCTTCACTGTCATACGCCTGAACCACAAGATAAAAAGCTGCACCCGGAGCCAGTTCTCCGGACAGGGCTGTGACATTGCCCAAATCTGCTGAGGAAATGGGGGAAACTGTGGGATAAGGCGCATAACAGAGAATGTAACCTTCCGCTCCCTCCACTTCACTCCAGGAAAGGGAAACCGTATTTTTCTCTGTGCTTACCGTGAGTTGCGGTGCAGGGAGAACAGGCGGAATCATAAAGGTTTTGAGTTCGGAAAGTCCCAGGGCTCCGTTTTCATCATAGGCCTGAATTGCCACATAATAAGCCGCTCCGGGCGCCAGAGTGCCGGAAAGGCTTGTCTGATCTTCCATGTCAATGAAGGATATGGGGGCCATTTCCGGAAAGGGAGCGTAATACAGATAATAACCGACTGCTCCGGAGACGGGAGTCCATGACAGAGACAGAAATTTTTCACTTACATTCACGGACAGTTCAGGGGAAATTTCATCAATGCGGATGAAAACTTCAGCAGGGTCTGAATCGGCCTGTCCGTCACTGACTTTGTAAAAAAAACTGTCTGTGCCGCTGTAATTTTCATCCGGTGTATAGGAAAGATTGGGGAGATAACCCTGCAGGGTTCCGTATGAGGGATCAGAAACAAGCAGGTAAGTGAGACTGTCACCATCCGGGTCTGTACCGCTGAGGACAATATCGGCTGTTTTTCCCTCAGAACAGGAGATAGTAAGCGGATTGGCAAGAGGTTTATGGTTTTCAGGTTCCGAATCCGGAATTTTTTCAAACTGCCCGTTTTTCGTACTCCATGTTTTGAAATCATCTTTCAGATCAAGCAACTGCACCTCACAGCTTTTGTTTTGAAGAACCAGAAATGTCAGGCGCACAAGAATGCCTGTGCCGCCCTGCTGTATGGGACTGGCACCGAAATCCACACCGCCGATCCGCAACTGTCCGGCACTGATTTCATTTGCATCAAACAGGCTGAAACCGCTCTGCACCAGTGCGCCTTTTTCATGGCTTTTGTATTCCAGTACGGTTGAATCAAAATTGATGTCAAAACCAAAAGCCGCGACCTGATTTGGGGCATTGTTCACCGAAACCGTGAAGATTACGGTATCCCCCTGCGATGCCGTGTGTGTGTCCATTTCCAGATTCGCTCCGTATGCCGCAGTGCCAAAGAGTATACACAGAGACAAGAGACCGACAAATAAAGTTTTCCGCATGTTTTTTTCTCCTTTTTCTTTGGGTTGATGATAAGGGATTTATGCAAAAAAATCGCTCCGCTCAGTTTTTGTACTCCCGCACTCCGCCTGATCCGGAGGTGTGCAAAAATTGAGCAAAACGGTTTTCTGCACATAATCAGGACAAAAGCTGAGACAAATCCGATACCATGATTTTTGTGAGGCATATCAAGGCAATCAAAGGGTTTCGCTCTGCTGATTATGGACAAAATTTTCCCGGTATGTTTTCAGATGTTCAATCAGTCCGCTGCTTATCTTTTCCTTCTGTTCCAGAATCAGAGCGGAATTGTCCAGAGTTTCAGTGAAAACTCCCGTGATTTCCGATGTATCTTTGCGCACAGCCTGCATCAGCACATACGTTTGGGATTTTCCTTTGCTGATTTCCAGAAATACAAGAATTTCCGGAAACTGCAGAGTGAATTTTTCCGGTTTTTCCCGGATGAGTTCCTCCAGAATTTTATCCAGAGATTTCCGGTGCAGCAGCCGCACATCCGGCAGGACTTCTTTGATTTGGCTTTGCACCGCACAGACCAGAAGATTTTGTGTCTCATTGTGCAGAGTTTCCGCATCAAACACCATTGCCAGCGTCAGGGGAGCAGAGGTTTTCTCATCCCCAGCGCTGCCACGCACCGGGCCGCCCGTGATTTTTTCCAGTTCTTTGTACAGAAAATCAATCCTCTGCCGTTTTGCCTCAGCCTGGCGCACAAGAATTTTCATCATCTCCGAATTCATGATTTCCGGAACAGACACAGTGCCAACGTTCCTGTGATACAAAGCAAATGCAGTGACAAGCAGCATGATAAGCGCCGCGATTTTCAGATATGAGGGATAAAAACCGGAAACAGACCTGTTTTGATGCGGCCGGGAATCTGCTGCCTCGGCTGCGCCGCCTCTGGGCTGAAGAGATTTTTCCGCATCCGGGGGATGGGCATCAGAAATATCCCTGTCCGGCACAGCAATGCTGTTCTTCCCGGTTTCCGGGGGAAAAAAGCAGATTTCCGGATTTCCGTACAGCAGATAGGCCGCCCATCCGATATATTCGGGGCCGTATATTTTTATCAGGGATTCCCGCGCACATCTCACAGCCTCCCCGGTGGTGAATCCCAAAAGCAGATGCCGGTAAAATTCCTGTGCAAAACGGCTGCCGGGTTCATCCGCTATCTTCCAGAAGGTTCCCAGATAATGGCGCACACCCGCGCGCAGAAAAGAGTTGACCAGACTGAAGGATTGATCATTCCATTCATAAGTGCAGGCAGACTGGCAGGCATTGGAAAAAACAAACAAAGGCATTTCCCCGCCTATCATGCCGGAAATGTCATGGGGCGTAAGACAGCCGTCAAAGAGTTTCCATCCCTTTTTTCCCGATTCCTGTGAATCAAATTCCGCATGTCCGGAAAAATGAACAAAATCAAAGTCACGGATTTTTTCCTTCACGGTGTCTTTTGTCACTTTTGACCGGCTCAGAAGGGTTGCCTCCATAATTTCCCTTCCGGCTTCCAGATTCCGAATGTCAATGGCCCTGACAATCTTTTTTCCCTCTGTATCGGCATTTTCCAAATCTCGCTCCGGATTGGCCAGTATCAGCAGACCGGGCGGGGATGTGCATGTGCGCGGGGTTTTGGAAAAAGACTGACGCGTGTCCACAATTCTGCCCATGGCAAATTTCCGGCACAGAAAGCTGGTGCCGACATACAGCAGTTCCCAGGGAATGTGAACCAGTTGATCATCCATTTTCAGTATCAGGTGACGCGCATTGGATTTTTTGATATAATCCAAGACAGTTGCTGTCAGAAGATCATCACACAGAAGGGTTCCGGTTTTCCTGATTTCCTCCAAAGCATCCGGAAGCAGATGATCCCGTCCGGTTTTATGGTTCAGGGCCTGTGCAATTTTCCGGCATTTTTCTGCCACATCCGCTTCAGGATATTCTTTCTCCCCAGGCTCAATCAGGGTGTCCTGTGAATTCCACAGACTGATCCGCAGCCTGCTCTTCATGCGGATGATTTCCAGGCAGATGGTGTCAGGATTCATAAATGCCCTCTCTGCTGATGCTGAAAGAAATGACATGCTCGTGCAGGGTATCCGGCAGAATAATCATGCGGTAGTTTCCAAACCGCAGTTTTTCAAAGATTTCACATCCGTTTTTGAAAGGCCGGGACTCCCTGTCCTTATTGGCACTTTCCAGAGAAATCCGGATGATTTTTCCGGAATAGGCGGAAAGGGAAACAGTGATTTCTCCATATTCCGCATCTGCTTTTTCACAGGAAATCACAGTGCGGAAGGTGTCAAATCTTTTTTCCAGCACCTGCCTTTCCGGATGTGCGGATCTGCCCGGCGAAGGAGATCGCACTGTGGCCGGACGGGGCGGCAGAAAGAGAGGCAGAAAAAATTGATATATCTTTGTGAAAAATTCTGCCACGCTGCTTTTCCTGCCTTCTTTTTTGCACTGTCCCAAAGGTTTCATAACAGCCAGAGCCTCAGCTTCAGATGCAGGTTCATATGCAGACAGTTCCGCATCGGAGAGAATTTCACCTGCGGCAGCAAAGAGATCAAGGCATTCCTCACATTCGGAAACATGGGTTTCAAGCTCCATTTTTTCCTTATCAGACAGGCTTTGGCCGAAATACTTTGCCAGCATGATGGTATCGATGCAATGATCTGTGTGCAGTGTTTTCATGGTATGGCTTCCTTTTTCGGATTTGTAACGCAGAACAGGCTTCCAGTCTGTTCAAAGTTCCCGAACATGCCGCGGCTGCTACTGCAAACATGCCGTCCCGATGGGACTGTGTGCCGCCCTTGACGTAATGGCAGTGACGCGGAGCGTGGGAACGAGTGGTAAGCTTCTGCAATATGTATACGAAAAAAACTCCGGTTTTCTTACACACCTGTTCCATAAAAATGAAAAAATTTTATAAGGACAGAATTTTTTTCAGGTTTTCCAACGCTCTTCTTTTAATCTGATAAATGTTGTTTGCTGTTTTTCCCATAGATTGACCAATCTTTTTCGGAGCCAAACCTTTTTGGTATTCAAGTTTGAGAACCAGTTTCTCATCGGCAGCAAGTTTGTTTACGGCATCAGCCGCAATACATTTGCTTTCTGCATCAGTGCCGGCATATCTGCCCTCAGTTTTCATCTCCAAATCCTCAAGAGGAATGCGCAGCCCATTATTTTCTTTCAGAACATCCTGCTTTCCCCTGAAAGAATCCAGAACAGTGTGCACTGTGATCAGCCGTATCCATCCGTCCACTTTCAGACCGTGTTTGGAATCATACTGACGGAGTTTTTGTTTGTTGTATTTGAACAAAACTTCAAACACATCCTGAACCCGATCTTCCAAATCCTCGGAAGTGAAGGGAATTCCTTTGTTTCTGTAAACTTTGCTGACCGTATGCCGGACAAGATGCAGATACTGCTTCACCAGTGCTGTGCATTCATTTTCATTGACACATTGCTGCAGAATTCGCATCTGCTCTTCATTTTGCAAAGCTGTCATTGGGCCATGCTCCTGTCTCCGATGCAGATTCCGGGGATCAATGGGGTTTCATATCCGTCCGGCAGAATCTGGCTGATTTGGGAAAAGCCGACAATGATTGTATCACAGCCCCGCTGATCCGTTGCACTTTTTTCAGGACGGAAAATCAGGGTGGGCCATCTCATTCTGTTTTTCCCTTCACCGTCCACAGGGTTTTCATTTTTGATTTGCATGGTTCTTTCTGTAATTCTGCTTACGATTCCATTGTGCAGAGGGAATTTTCTGTGGAATTTTTCAGCAAGCCTGTCCGCGAGCAGTTGCGGAGAATCCTGTTTTCCGTGAAGGGCATACACATCTGCAAATGCAATGGATTCAGAGCTTTTGTCTGTCAGTTCCGCGACAATTTCGGTTCCTTTGTCTGTCTGCTGTATCATGCCGAAAAGCATGGCATGGGGCGACTGGGGAGAACTGCGATCCGCAAGCGCGGGGTATGGACTTATCATCTGCTGCATTTCCTCGCGCATCAGCAGGCAGAAGCGTTTTCTCTGTGCAAGCTGCTGCAGCCAAAGATACTGAAACTGCTTTGTTTCCGCAGAGGTTTCTGCTCCGTCAAAGGGATACACTGCCAGCCGGTACCGGTGCTTCCACTGAAAGGCCTGCGGAATTTTCCGCTCAATGAAAATGTTTTTCAGACTTTCTCGGCCCCTTGCATCCCGTGCAGCAATCCTCACTCTGTTTTCCCCTTCTTCGGGTTTGAGGGAATGCGCAAAGAAAATCATCTGCCCTGTTCCCTTCAGTACGGATTTGCCGTTTATGCGCAGTTCGGTAATGGGCGCATCACTTTTCACCTGCCCCTGAATCAACACTCTGTTCACATATACAGTTTCCCGATCTGCCCAGTCTTTGAGTAAAATCATGGGGCTGGCGGGATGAAAACCTGTTTCTGTGTCAGCCATTGCATTGTGTGCATCTGCCAGCCAGAAATCTCCGGCTGATATGGCCTGATCCGGAACAGCAGCAGTCTGGTTTCCCAGCCGATCCGTGGCCGTAAGCACAGGAAGGGCTGAATCTGCGTGCAATGGGATTTCAAACCGCCAGATGTTTTCCTTTTGTTCAAGGGATACAGGTTTTCCGTTCAGTGCAAGAGAAACCTGGCCGGATTCATCCTGCAGAAATCCTTTGATGACAATGCCGGGTTTGAAGGTTTCCAAAACGATGAGAGGGCCAATGCGATCCGCATGAATCCGGAATTCCTGCACAGTCTGCCCGCCCAGCAGATTTTCCGCAATGATGCGGATCTGATGCATTCCCTGCTCCGGTGAAAATTCTTCATGAAATGCAGTTTTCTGTTCCGAGGATTCCAAAAAAATCTTCCGGGTTTGTGTCCCGCCTTCAAACCGATCTTCCATGAAAATGGCAGAAACATACTGCTGATCCTCGGCTTTTCCGGACAGGATAAGCGGATCTTTGTTTGTATAGAATGTACCGTCAGAATCTGTTGCCATATCGGAAAAATCCACTGCAAGAGCAGGTTTTGCAGGAGCCTGCCCTGCCTGATCCAGCAGTTTTCTGCGGACTTCATCCAGCCATATCAAGGCTTTGTCGCTGCGCGCACTTTGCAGGGAAAGTTCAAGTTCCTTCTGCGCCTGTGTATAATCCCCCAAAAGATAATGGACAATGCCTTTTTCCCGGTGCGGAAAATAATCTGCAAAATGAAATCCGTATGTCCGGGCCATCCGCATATCCGTATCCTTGCGCCGGATGGCCTGCGTGAAATCAGACAGAGCGGCCTGATAACATTCCCCTTCCATGCAGGACAGCCCGCGTTCATAATAATCAAACCATTTTCCGCCAAAAATACCCTGTGTTGTGCAATAGCGAATGCCCTGTCTTTCACACACAGAGCGGGGAGCGTGCTGGCAGGATGTGAGCAGCAGAGACAAGGCAAGCAGAAATGTGAATGCAGGATATGTTTTTGTTTCCCACAGAGAACACAGAGGGTTCACAGAGAACACAGAGATTTTTCTGTGTTTCCTATCGTTTTTTTTGTATTTTCTGTACTGGAATTTAATACTGTCAATCATAAGCAAACCTCATCTGAAACTACAGGGATTTCAATAAAACTACAAGGATTTTTTTAAGAAAGGATTTAAAGAAATGCCATGAATGGACAAAAAATCCTTAATCCTTTCTTACATAAAATCCTTGCAGTTATCATACTGCAGGGATTCTTTTAAGAAAGGATTGAAAAATTCCAGCAAAGTGGCAAAAAAATCCCTTCTTACATAAAATCCTTGTAGTTATATTCAATCCAGACAACTTGGCTTTTCCAGATACTTATAAAAAATGCAGAGAGCATCTGCCGGAGTGCATTGCCCGTCTTTGTTCACATCACAGCAGACCATATCCGGATCAAATCCGTATGCTGTCGGTCGTCTCTGCAAGTAGGAATCAAATGCAATCAGGGCATCTGCGGCAGTAATTTCCTGATCTCCATTGGTGTCACCGAGGCATTGTGCCATTTCAATATCAACCTGAAATGACTGATTATCTCCTGTAAATGACAGCGGATATTCCAATGCCTCTTTTCTCTCAATTATCTCTCCTGTTCTGGTGTCTCTTTGAGTATATACCAAAGTTTGATAACCGGGTTTTGAAGCTGTAAGAATATAACTGCCAGCAAGACCGGATACAAACCAGTTACCTGCCATATTGCTGATATAGTATTTGTACAAAAAATCACATCCGGATTCCGCATCAATACACCTGAGTTCTATCCTGACATTTTCTATCAGGATGTTGTTCCCAGTTTCTGTTACAATTCCACAAACAGAACCCGGCATTAAGGCGTAAATTCCGGATGAACAACTACTTGCCATTGTACAAAAAAAGGTGATCCAAGTTACAAAAAATATAACCAATCTTGATGTTTTCATTTTCATTCCTCCTTGAGGTTGAACTACAGGGAATTTTTTAAGAAAGGATTTAACGGAACGACAGTAAAGATGTAAAAAATCCTTTCTTACACAAATCCTTGCAGTTATCATTCAACAGGGATTTTTTTAAGAAAGGATTGAAAAATTCCAGCAAAGTGGCAAAAAATCCCTTCTTACATAAAATCCTTGTAGTTATCCATACGGAGTCAATTCGGACAACCTGGAACTGATTTTTGTAAATATTTCATAAAAATACAATAAGCATCTGCCGGAGTGCATTGCCCGTCTCTGTTCACATCACAGCAGACCATATCCGGATCAAATCCGTATGCTGTCGGTCGTCTCTGCAAGTAGGAATCAAATGCAATCAGG
>JAWKPW010000102.1:0-20166 GCA_041390465.1 Desulfobacterales bacterium
TTCTGAAAAACTTGTGTTTCAGATCAGTGGCGAATTGGTATTGCAGATGAATTCTTTTTTGAGGAAGGCAGGCGCTTTCAGCAAATCGGTTTTACAGTGACTGCCCGTTGATTTTATGGAATAATTCCTGTTTTTCTGTCTGATTGCAGAACATTGCTTTTTCCGGAAGACTGTTTTCAAGAGCAGTTTGCCGTTATGGGAAAATTGGCCTGTAACAGCGTAAATCAGGCGGGCATGTGCCGGTGTTGCACTGTGCAGAACGGTTGAAGCATATGTTCACAAAATCTGCCCTGTCCATCCGGCTCCCGGTGTGCGGCTGTCTGCTGTCCGAACAGCACTGGATTCCGGCAAAAAATCATGTTGCGGGGAAAAAGATATGACAGATGAAATTTCTGATGTTTTTGCCGTGATGTACCGCCGGTTCTGTCAGGAAGGTTTTCCTGCCGGAGAGAACGGAAAATTCCGGGTGAAAGGTCTGACAGGGGCGGCTGCGGACCGTCTTGTCCATATTTTCAGAAACAGCAGGCGCTTTCCGAAAGTGCTGCTGGCCGGACAGGGAGGATGCGGGACATCCGATGTTCTGCGGCAGGTGGCTGAAAACAGGGAATTGAGGAAAAAAAGGAATGTCATTGTTTTTTCCCTCGCGGAGGAAATCAATCTGGCAGATGCACAGGCTTCGGACATTCTTTTTGCTCTTTATTCCCGGGTTGTCCGTTCCGTGCCGGATGAGGATTTTCGTCCAGCCATCGATGTTCTGCTTAAACTGGCCGGTCCTGTTTTTGACCGGGCAGACATAAAAGAAAGGGAGATGAATCTGCTGAATGCCGTATCCTTCCGGATTCGCACTGATGCTCTGTTCCGGCAGAACCTTCGGGAGAGACTGAAGGCGGTTTCAGAAGATCTGCGGGGAGAAACAGAAAAACTTTGCACCCGCTTTTCCCGGACCACCTATGACTGTTTCCGGCTTTCAGACAATGCCTTTGCCCGGCTTCGGGATGAGGAGGTGTCCGACAATATTCTTTCCAAACTGGAGGCGCTCAGAGACAGAGAATATAAAAGTGAAATCCGGTTCTTAAAGAGCATTGAGGAAAAAATTGGTGAAGTGCAGGCTCTTCATTACAAAGAACGGATACTGAAACATGGATGGAGCGAGGAGCCGGCGGATCCGCTTATCCTGATTGATGACGGGGACAAACTGGAGCCAAAAGCAGCGGAAAGGATATTTTTGGAGCAATTTTCCGATCTGATGCCATCCGGAGCCGGAATTCTTTATACGGTTCCCCTGCACATCCTCTGCTCTCCCCTGTTTTCCCATCTGAAAAAGGATACTTCCATCGAAACCGTCCGGCCCCTGAGGGTCTGTGACAGTGCCGGAAATCCGGATATCAGCGCGCTGGCTCTGCTCAGGGAAGCCATGCTGAAACGGATATCCGATATTTCGCTTCCGCAGGGCGCTCCGCCGATTATTACAGATGGGGCATTGATGAATCTGGCTGTTCAAAGCGGCGGGGTTCTGCGCGATCTGAACACCCTGATCCGGACAGCCTGCAGAATTGCTGTCAGCAGCGGATCCGAGCAGATTAATGAAAAAACCGTGGGCGTTGCAGTCACGGATATGGCCGCTGTCTGTATGCGCTTTTTTGATTGGGAGGAATACGGCGACACCGTGAAAAGAATCATGCGGAGCAAAAGCGCAAAGGGCACAGGAAGCAAGACCCTGTCATATTTGCTGAAATACAGATTTCTGCTGGAATACGGAGGTGAAGACGATCCGTTTCCCTATGACGTGCATCCCTGGCTGAAAGAGGCTTTGAGCATGATCCCATAAGGGATACTGCCGCAATCGCATTTCAGAAAGCAGAAATTGATGAGCAGACAGAAATTAACCCGGATTCACTCCGAATCCCTGCCCGTTTCTCTTCCGGCTGTATGCTCTGAAAATCAGGCAGGCATTTGCGCATTGCCTGTCTGTCCGCTTCCCCTGTTCTGGCTTTGGGCGCTGCTTATTTTGCCAGTTCTCTGCCAATACTCTTCACCTTTGGATTGTCAAGCAGCCGCTGAACTTCCGGGGTTGTCAGCAGCTTTCCCACATTGCCGGATCGGACAGCCTGCATCAGTTCCGGATCAGCCATGATTTTCTGAATATCCTGATCATTTTCCAAAGAACTGACAATTTCCATTATCTTTGGATTTCCTGTAATGGCTTCCTGAACACTTTCAAAATCCAGACCATAGAAATTCAGCCCCTGAATACCGGGAGAAACTGCTTCCTGTTTCTCAGCAGAGTTTCCATCGAATTTCTTCCGGATTTCTTTTACCTTTTCATCCTCCACAAGAATTTTCCCCATAATGTCAGACTGCAATGTGTAAACGCCATTGGTGAGGGACAGAATTTCCGCTGTAATTACGCTGCCGTCTGTCAGCACAATCTCCCGGATTTCCCCTCCGAATGCGCTTCCGCACAGCACCGCTGCCCAGAACACTGCACAAATAATTGTCTTTTTCATCATGCCAATCTCCTTTCTGTATGCCATGTATGACTTTTTTCAACCACAAAGCTCACAAAGTTTTTCACAAAGGACACAAAGTGTCATTCATCGGCAGACCAAATCTGCTGACGTGTGCTGTTTTCTTTTGTGTCCCTTGTGCCTTCTTTGTGCCCTTTGTGGTTAAATCTGCATTTTTTCAACCACAAAAACTCACAGGTTTTTTCTAAAAGGACACAAAGTGGTCATTCATCAGCAGACCAAATCTGCTGACGCGTGCTGTTTTCTTTTGTGTCCCTTGTGCCTTCTTTGTGCCCTTTGTGGTTAAATCTGCATTTTTTCAACCACAAAAACTCACAAAGTTTCTAAAAGGACACAAAGTGTCCTTTCATCGGCATGGACCAAATCTGCTGACGTGTGCTGTTTTTCTTTTGTGTCCCTTGTGCCTTTTTGTGCCCTTTGTGGTTAAATCTGCATTTTTTCAACCACAAAAGCTCACAAAGTTTTTTCTAAAAGGACACAAGTGTCATTCATCGGCTGAACCAAATCTGCTGACGTGTGCTGTTTTTCTTTTTTGTGTCCCTTGTGCCTTTTTGTGCCCTTTGTGGTTAAATCTGCATTTTTTCAACCACAAAAGCTGCAAATTTTCTAAAAGGACACAAAGTGTCACTCATCGGCAGACCAAATCTGCTGACGTGTGCTGTTTTCTTTTTGTGTCCCTTGTGTACCTTCTTTGTGCCCTTTGTGGTTAAATCTGCATTTTTTCAACCACAAAAGCTCACAAAATTTTTCTAAGGACACAAAGTGTCATTCATCAACCAGAACACTGCACAAATAATTGTCTTTTTCATCATGCCAATCTCCTTTCTGTATGCCATGTATGACTTTTTTCAACCACAAAGCTCACAAAGTTTTTCACAAAGGACACAAAGTGTCATTCATCGGCAGACCAAATCTGCTGACGTGTGCTGTTTTCTTTTGTGTCCCTTGTGCCTTTTTGTGCCCTTTGTGGTTAAATCTGCATGTTGAGCGTTTAAAAGTTGACTCACAGTTCTTTTTGCTGAAAACTAACGCGTGACAAATTTCCAATATTCATACATCTTGGCAAACACTTTCACAGCCCGCTCCGGCGAGGGATACAGCACACTGCTGTATTTTCGGCCTGCTGTGCGATACACAGTCTGCTCTTCCTGAGAAAAGGAAATGCTGACGCCGTAAACCGGTTTTTCATATTTTTCCATGAGTTCTGCCATGAAGGCAAGATACTGTCTTTCCATGTCTGTGATTATGGCCACAGCATCATTGAGAAATTCTGCCGTATAGGAGGGATCGGCTTTCAATGTGGAATCCGCAAGCCGCTCCAGAAGCGCCTTTCTGCCGATCAGTCCCAGATTGATGACCGCATCACAGCCTTCCCAGGCCATGAGTTCCTCCAGAATGCCCCGTGCCATGTCATTGTCAAATTCCCCCACCACATCCACAGGATTGGATTTGCTCCAGTAGGGCGGCAGATATTTGTCAATTTTGGCAATGAGTTCCGGAGAAAGATCCGGAACCCGCAGCCGGTATTCATCACAGAGATCTGCTGTGACCACGCCCCAGCCTCCGCCCAGAGTCATAATCGCAGTGCGGTTTCCCCTGGGCAGAGGCAGGGAGGAAAAAGCAGCGGAAAGATCCAGCAGATCCATGGGATATTCTGCCATCACAATACCGGCCTGACGGCACATGGCATCAAATATTTTGGCATCCGAACTCATGGCACCGGTATGGCTGGCTGCAGCGCGACTGCCGGAACGGGTTCTGCCTCCCTTGAGCATGACAATGGGTTTGCTTTTTCCCATGCGCTGTGCAGTTTCAAAAAACCGGCGTCCGTTTTTCACACTTTCCACATACAGCATGACATTTTTGGTGATTTTGTCAACCTCAAAACTCTCCAGATAATCCTCAATCGCGATCATGCCCTCGTTTCCGGAACCCACAAAGCCCCGGATGCCGATTTTCTGTTTTTCCGCATACGCCAGCAACTGGGTTCCCATATTGCCGGACTGGGCAACCACACCCGTGTCACCGGCTTCAGGCCAGACATGGCTGCCGGTGCAGTACAGGCAGATATGCGGATTGCACACGCCCATCGTATTGGGACCGACAATGAGAATGCCTGCGGCACGGGCTTTTTCCATGAGTTCATTTTCCAGTTTTCTGCCTTCTTCACCGGTTTCCGCAAAACCCGAAGTGATCAGCAGCATATTGTGTATGCCTTTTTCCGTAAACTCCGGAATCAGTGCAGGAACCCTGGCTGCGGGAATGGTGACAATTGCCAGATCCACAGGTTCCGGAATCTCTTTTACCGAAGCATACACTTTGCGTCCCGCAATGGTTCCGCGTTTGGGATTGACCAGCCATATTTTTCCCTCATATCCTCTGGAAACCGTGATGGCAACAAGGTTCTGTCCCCATTTTCCCAGTTGCGCGGACGCGCCCACAAAGGCAATGGAGCGCGGATGAAAGAAATGCCCCATACGCACCGGGTCCACCGGAGGCAGAAAGGCTTTTGCTTCCGGAGCTTTGCGGACAATGACCAGAGCGTCTGCCGCGCAGATTGTCCCGTCAGACTGCACCAGAAGCGGATTGATGTCTATTTCCGCGACCTGCGGATGTTCCATTGCAATGCGGGAAAGTCCCATGAGGGTGTCACTGATCTGTTTCCGGTTTACCGCAGATTCTCCCCGGAATGCCCCAAGAAGCGAGGCAGCCCGGATTTCGCCAATCATATCCTCCGCATCTGCCTCTGTGAGAGGGGCAAGCCGGAACACCGCATCGGAAAATGCCTCTGTGAAAATTCCGCCCAGCCCGAACATGATCACAGCCCCGAACTGTTCATCCCGAAACAGCCCCGCGACAAATTCCCGTTTTCCGGAAAGATATGGCTGAATCAGAAATCCTTCCAGTTTGTCTCCTGCGTTCTGTGCCACTGACAGAGCCGCTTTTCTCACAGATTCTCTGTCTCTGAGGTTCAGATGCACAAGCCCCATTTCTGTTTTGTGCAAAAGAGAGGCTCCGGTGCCTTTGAGAACCGCAGGAAAACCGGTTTCCTGCGCTGCCATCACGGCAGAGTCCGCATCTGCTGCAAATATATGTTTTACAACCGGTATGCCGTATTCCCTGAGAAAGGCTCCGGATTCCCGTTCACTGAGCGCGCCTTTTTCCGATTTCTCCGCTTTTTCCAGCAATGCTCCGATATTCACATTCTGCTCCTTCATTGTCTGTGCCACGCTGTCATTCTGTTTCAGATTTGGCGTACAGCGTTCAGACGGAAAATACAGACTGAACGCGGGTACCCCGGATTTTTTTATGCCCTGCTGCAAGCATCCGCCATGAATATTCAGAAAATATCCCTATTTCATTATTCAGGTCAAGCATTTTGTCAGGAAAGAGAAAAAGCCGAGCTCGCAGAAGTGAAAACAGGGGGGCAGGATCGCAGGTCAGCGGGAAAGACAGGCCCCGGTATCTGCATTTTCACATCCAGCGCACGGCAAGCGGATCATAGTGCAGGGGCACAGTCCTGCCCGGATACAGGTGAAGATTCCGGATGTCTGCCTCTGTAAGAGGGATCGTCATGAGAACACTGCCGGTGCGCACGGCAGTGAGGATGCGGCCGCTGTTTTTTTCCAGAGTCATGCGGGAAACAGTTCCTTCCATGCAGTGCAGACCTTCCTGCCCGGTTTTTTCCTCCATCGCGATTTTCAGCGATTCCCGCGGAAAAACCGCAACCGCATGTTCATGGGGCGGTTTGGACACCACAAGGGGCTGATGTCCGGGCACCGGCTTTTCCCACAAATTCCCTTTCCCCGGAAACCAGGGGCCGAACACAATGCTTTCATGTCCGGAACCGAAGATTCGGCCTTTGAAAATATGAAAAACCAGATCACAGACCTCATGGAGCCATTGCAGATCATGACTGGCAATCACAATGGTGGTGCCCCATTCTGCACGGGCCTCCAGAGCGATTTCCTTGATCCGCTGAATGTTTGCGGCATCCACGCCGGCTGTGGGTTCATCCAGCAGCAGGACTTCAGGCCGAAGAGCCAGCCGAGCGGCCAGCGCCACCCTCTGGGTTTCCCCACCGGAAAGTTCGTGCCAGTGCCGATGTCCGAACTGCGCGGGATCAAGTCCCACCCGGTGCAAAGCCTCGGAGGCACGCTGCTCAGGGGTTTCAATCTGTTTCCGCAACTGCAGACCGTACAGGATATTTTTCCATACGGATCGCTTCATCAGATACGGTTTCTGCGGCAAAAGGGACACATGGGAAAGCACTGCCGGCGAAAAAGGTTTTTCCGGTTTTCCTTTGTACAGAATTTCTCCGGCACTGGGGGTGTCAATGAATCCCAGCATACGCAGAAATGTGCTTTTCCCACTGCCATTGGGCCCCATGAGTCCGACAATGGATGATTTGTCAATTTCCAGCTCAGGAATCTCCAGCACCGGATGGCTGTTGTAGGAATGCCGCAGATCGCGGACACGGTAAATGGGATCTTCGGAATTCATCAGCGTTTTCTCAGAAAAGACAGGGATATGTTCACGGCAAAGGCAATGGAAATCAGAATCAGCCCCAATGCAATGCCCATTTCAAACATGCCCTTGTTGGTTTCCAGCGCAATGGCTGTGGTGACGGTGCGGGTATGCCATTTGATGTTTCCGCCCACCATCATGGAAATGCCCACCTCGGTTGTCACCCGGCCATAGGCATTGATTGCGGCCGCCAGAATGCCAAAACGCGATTCCCACAGACTGCTGAAAAACAACTGTCTGCGATCCGCACCCAGTGAGATAAGGGTTGTCCGGAGATCAGTATCCATGTTTTCCACTGCCGTGGCAGTCAGGGCAATGACAATGGGAAGGGCCAGCAGGGTCTGGCCGATGGCAATTCCGGGAAGGGTGAAAAGAATTTCCATGTCTCCCATCGGACCTTTGCGGGAAAGAAAGGCATAGACCATCAGACCGATAAAAACTGTGGGCAGAGCCATAAGGGTGTCCACCACCAGACGGATGCGTTTTTTTCCCGGAAATTCCGTATATCCGAGCAGAAAACCCGCGGGAATGCCCATGCTCAGACTTGCCAGCATGGAATATGCGGAAACCCGGAGTGTTGCGTATATGGCAGAAAAGGTTTCCGGGTCGCGGGAAAGCAGAAGTTGAAAAGCCTTGAGAAATCCTTCAAGAAAATATTGCATGGCAAATGGTTCTGTCCCTGTTTTTGTTGCATCTTTTTTTCTCTCAAGCAGCCTGTCAAACAAATTTTCTGACATTTGCAGGAGTTCAGAAAAACGGGATTTTCAAAAAAATCCGGTTTGTTGAATAGGCCTGATCCGCTTTTTTTATTCCTGATGCTGTCTGTTGTACATCCGGATCATCTCTTCCATTTTCACCAGTGCGCTTTTGCTCTCCCTGCTTTGGCACAGTTGCTCAAACTGTTCCCATTCTCCGGGAAAAAGACCCTGCAGAATCACAATCACAGGTTCCGGTTCCTTCCTAAGCGGTTCCGGCTGCAATGGAGGACTGCTTTTGTCAATGAATGCGCCATTGGCAAAACTGCCGTCAGCAAAGCGGAAGGAAACATAAACGGTTTCCCCTCTGCGCACCAGCAGGCTGATTTCACTGGGATTCATCAACTCCAGCCCCTCAGCGGACAGACGGATGGTTCCCACCCGCTCCATATCCAGAATGGTTTTGTCAAACACTTTGGGATGGAGCCCGGCAAGGGGCCGGATCCGATCCAGCCGATGATGCTCCGGGCTGCCAAGTTCGGCCACAGCGTCCCTGATTTTTTTTTCTGCCTTTTTTCTCATGTCTGCATGGTTTCAGTTGAGGATTTCATGGGTTTTCAAAGCATTGGCAGATGCCTGTTTCAGTTTTCTCACAAATTCCGGAAAACAGGCATTGCTGCATATGACAAAACGGGTGAAAAAACTGTTCAGGTAATAATAGTCAGCCGCGTTCAGGGCATCGATGATGGTAAAAGGCAGGTTGAAATGACTGTTGTAATAACGCGCCTTTTTCATTTCAATTTCCATTGCCTTTTCCGTGCGCAGAAGCGGTTTCAGTCTGCCGGATTCACTGATGCACCGGGCCCTGAAATCCGGGCTCATATCCGAACACATAATCAGAAACGGGGTTTGGGTTCCAAGTTCCTGAACATTTTCCGCGTGTTCAATTTCATCAAGCCGGATGTCTTTTTTCAGCACATACAGAACTGAGGTGGTCAGGAGCACGGGACAGAAAAAAAAGGGAAAATTGGCTGTCCTCGGTCCGGTGAGAAAGGCCAGCACATTTTCCGTCAGCAGCCGGGGCAGGGGATTCTGCAACTGCCAGATGCCTGCGGTGAACAGGGTTTCATCCACTTCTCCGGATACCAGATTCACTTCCATTCCCTTGTAGCAGACCGGCATATCCGCATCAAATGCGATCAGGGCATCCTGCGGGACAAGATAGGGGGAAAACTGGTCAATGACTCTGACAGAGTTTCCCCCGGAACTGCGGGATGAACCTCCGGGATTGGGATCCGGGAGAAAAATGCCCGCTGTTTCGGGACTGCGGTGTCTGCAGTCCACCAGCAGTTCCACCTGCGCGGCTCTGTCCGGGGATTCGGGAAAAGGAAAAAATGTCCTTGCATGAAGATCAATGGCTGAATCTCTTGCCATGCCGGTACTGTCCCAGGCATATCTGAAATCCGAATTTACAACAAATCCCTCATCCACCAGCACCCGGGCCGCATCAAACTCCAGCGGCATGTTTGACAAAAGCAGTGCTTCTTTCCATTTCATCTGCGTATTGCTCCGTGCATATCCTGCTGATTTGCTTTAAAACCCTTTTCCGGAGGAGTGCAAAAAATGAGCAAAGCGGTTTTTTTGCACCAGGTTCTCTGTATTCTCTTTAACAGAATACAGAAAAATAATCAAACAGATATAATATTCCGTCAATGCTTTTCCTCTGACGCCTGATTTTTTCCTTGACAGAAATTTTCTTTGTTCTTAGCTTGATAAAGTTCATTTTTCAGAAGCTGTTCAGCCTGTGTCTCAGACTGTTTTTCCTCCGGAATCCGGGCAGGGACACAGCATTTTTTTCGGAAAACTTCAAACAGGTTTCTCCGGATGGAAAAAATCAGGCGGGGAGCGCCAAAATTTCCGCCTGGCACTTTGGGAATCCAATTTCAGCATCTTCTCACAGAAAAACAAAGGAAAAACAGAAATGGCACAGTGGCATCTGAGTTACGGCGGAAACCAGGTCGGCCCTTTTGACACAGCACAGGCCAGGTTTCAGATAGAGATGAAAGGCAAGGAGGGGTTTGCATGGCAGGAGGGGTTTCCGGAATGGCTGCCCATTTCCCAAATTCCGGAACTGTGCGGCCCCGGACGTTCTGCTGCACCGCCCCAGCCCGCAGCCGGTGGCATGAGGCCCGTCAAAAAGGAAATTCCCCCTGTGAAAAGCACTGTGACTTCTGCAAAAACAGGGAATGCGGATGAAATTGACTACCGGATCGTGGGCTCAGAAATGCAGTTTGTGGAAATTGAACTGGATCCCGGTGAAAGTGCAGTGGCCGAGGCCGGAGCCATGATGTACAAGGACAGTTCTGTGGATATGCAAACGGTTTTCGGAGACGGAGGCGAGTCTTCCGGCGGTTTTATGAGCAAACTGCTGGGCGCTGGCAAGCGTCTGCTGACCGGAGAAAGTCTGTTCATGACGGTTTTCACCCATACCGGCCAGGGAAAGGCGCATGTGGCTTTTGGTGCGCCCTTTCCCGGCAACATCATTCCGGTTGCACTTCCGGATGTGGGGGGGATGCTGATCTGTCAGAAAGACAGTTTTCTCTGCGCGGCCAAAGGGGTTTCCATCGGCATATGGCTGCAGAGAAAAATCCTGACCGGTCTGTTCGGAGGTGAGGGATTCATCATGCAGAAACTGGAAGGGGACGGCATGGTGTTTGTTCATGCAGGCGGAACCGTGGTGGAACGTCAACTGGGGCCCGGCGAGGTTCTCCATGCGGACACCGGCTGTGTGGTGGCTTTTGAACAGAGTGTGGATTTTGACATACAAAAGGCCGGAGGAATCAAAACCATGCTTTTCGGCGGTGAGGGACTGTTTTTTGCAACACTGCGGGGACCGGGCAGGATATGGCTGCAGTCCCTGCCTTTTTCCCGTCTGGCAGGCCGGATGCTCCAGGCGGCTCCCCAGCACGGAGGATCCCGAGGGGAAGGTTCGGTTCTGGGGGCTTTGGGCGGTTTGCTTGACGGAGATAATCACTGACAGGACACAGGATTCAGATCAGGGAAGGAATCCGGCTTTTTCATAAACGGAAAACAGATCCGGACTGCTGGGATGCAGCAGGTTTTCCGTCTGTTTGCAAACCATGCCACAGACAGAAACCTGCAACTTTTTTTCTGTGAGCAAAAAGGAAGGCGGCAGGGGAGCCGAACCGTTGCGGGCATTGTCAGGCAGTGAATGATCAGCGTCAGGAAAGCGAAGATTCCGTACAGCGGATCACTCCGCGGATCATTTTCCGCAGGGACTGGCTGCAAATCCTCCTCTGCGGTTTTTTCCGCTTTTTTTGGAATTTGACAGGAAAGGATGATACAGAATGGAATCTTTTGTCAGCAGCCTGGGCACCGCGGTGCTCTTTCTGCTTTTGCCTTTTCTGGCCTATGTGATGGGTTCTGTCCCCTGGGGACTGATTGTCACCTGGATTTTCACATCCGAAGACATCCGCAAAAGCGGCAGCGGGAATATCGGGGCCACCAATGTGCGGCGCAGGGCAGGAACATGGGCCGGTCTGCTGACGCTGGCAGGTGATGCTGCCAAAGGAGCGGTTCCGGTGTACCTGGCAGTTCAAATTGCAGGTTCCGGAAGCGTATGGAGCGAAACATATCTCTCTGTGGTTGCAGTTTCAGCCTTTGCCGGCCATCTGTACCCGATTTTCATGAAAGGCAAAGGCGGGGGCAAGGGCGTGGCCACTGCGGGAGGCTGCTTTCTGGTGATTTCTCCATTTTCGCTGTTTGCTGCGGTTCTTGTATTTATCCTTTTTGTCTGCATGAGTTCCCGCGTTTCCGCAGGATCCCTTTCCGGTTCGGTCATACTGCCCCTGGCTGTGTGGAAAGCCACAGGATCAGGCATACTGACTGCCTGCGCACTTGTGACTGCCGCAGGAATCATTTTCCGCCACCGGGAAAATATCGGGCGCTTATGTGCCGGAACAGAACCCCGTGTCTGAGCGGCATGGTGACAAGGATTCATCTGCGGTGTCAGTCCTGAAAACAGGGGGTGAAACAAACAGAGACAAACAGGGAGGATTTCCCATGCGGATAGCCATTATGAGTGACAGTCATGACAATCTGTGGAATATGCGCAAGGCCCTGAAACTTATTCAGGAAAGAAATGCGGATCTGATTCTCCACTGCGGGGATTTTGTGGCTCCGTTCATGCTCCGGGAAATGGAGCAGGCAGGCATTCCGGTTCACGGTGTTTTCGGAAACAATGACGGAGACCGGTATCTGCTGACAAAACTTTCCTTTACGGAACTGTCCCATATCACCCTTCACGGCATGGCAGGGGAACTGGATCTGGCCGGATACCGCATTGCCTTTGCCCATGAACGCCTGAAAGCGGATGGGCTTGTTTTTTCCGGAAAATATGATCTGGTCTGTTTCGGTCATACGCACACCTGGCTGCAGGAGAAGATCGGGGAAACCCTGCTGCTCAATCCCGGAGAAATCATGGGCAAGGACGGAGATCCCGGATTCTGCTTTGCAGAGATTCCTTCAGGAACAGTGGAAAGAATCAGCATATAGTCCGCAGTCTTTTTTCAGTGAAACAATTTTATCTTTTTACGAAACAGCATTGCATTCCGGACCTGAATGATTCCGGATTGGAGAAAGCAGCATGATAACTTACCCCGTTTCCATGGTTCCCGGCCCGGTGAAAGTGCCGGAGGAAGTGCTGAAAGTTTATGAAACCAATTACGGTTCCGCGGATTTGGAAAGCGAATTTCTGGATTTGTACAACCGCACCGAAGAAGCGCTGAAAAAAGTTCTGGGCACTGCAAATCCGGTCGTGATACAGACCGGAGAGGGAATGCTGGCTCTGTGGAGTGCCCTGAAAAGCTGCCTGGTTCCCGGAGATCGGGTGCTGGCCGTTGCCACCGGTGTTTTCGGATACGGCATTGGAGAGATGGCAAAATCCGCGGGAGCCGAAGTCCGGACAGTCGGGCTGGAATATGATCGGACAATCGGGGAGCTGGGAGAAATTGAAAAAGCCATTGCGGAATTCAAACCCAAAATGATTACGGCCGTTCACTGCGAAACACCGTCCGGAACCCTCAATCCCTTGGCCGGACTGGGAAAACTGAAAAAAAAATACGGTGTTCCCCTGCTGTATGCGGATGTGGTGGCCAGCGCGGGCGGCGCACCGGTTCTGGCAGATGAATGGCAGATTGATCTGGCTTTGGGCGGTTCCCAGAAATGCCTTTCCGCACCGCCGTGCATGTCTTTTCTTTCGGTCAGTCCGGCAGCATGGGACATCATTGAAAAAGTCGGATACGCGGGCTATGACGCACTCAGCCCCTTCCGGACAGCCCAGAAAATTTTTTATTTCCCTTATACCCCTTACTGGCACGGCATGGCAGCGCTTCATGCAGCCGCAATGCTGCTGCTGCGGGAAGGCCTGGAAAACAGCTATGCCCGGCATGAAAAAGTGGCGCAGTACTGCCGCAGCCGACTGACGGATATGGAACTGAGCCTTTTTCCCGCACGGGATGCGGTGCACTCTCCCACGGTGACAGCCGTGAATGTTCCAAAACATTTTACCTATGCGGAACTGGACAGCAGACTCCGGCAAAAGGGAATGGCCGTGGCCGGAAGCTACGGGCCTCTTGCCGGAAGGGTTTTCCGTCTGGGCCATATGGGCACACAGGCTGATATGGAACTCATGAAACAGGCATTGGATATTCTCGCTGAAGTGCTGTAAAATTACTTCCGCCATGAAATACGAAAAACGCAGTTACCGGGATTTGATTGACAGGGGCAGGCGTTCCTTTTACCGTGTCACGGTAAAGGAAACAGACATTTATGTGCATACGGAACCCCAGTTGCAGGATTTGACGCGGGAACTGGTTCTCCAGTACCGGGGATATATTGAAACCTATGTCTCCCAGTTTCCGGAATTTGTCCGCACTCTGACTCCTTGGCACATCCGCGGGCCCGTCCCGAATATCATCCGGACGATGGCCGAAGCCGGAATGCAGGCCGGTGTCGGCCCGATGGCAGCCGTGGCCGGAGCCGTGGCCGAATCCGTGGGAAAGGATTTGCTGAAACAGTCCCGTGAAGTGATTGTGGAAAACGGAGGCGATATTTTTCTGAAAACCGATACACCGATGACACTGGCCATCTACGCGGGAAAATCCCCCCTGAGCCTGAAGGTGGGACTGCGGGTGAATGCAGCGGAAAGACCGATGGGGGTATGCACTTCATCCGGCACAGTGGGCCATTCCCTCAGTTTGGGAAAAGCCGATGCCGTGTGTGTTGTCTCTGCTTCCTGCGCGCTTGCGGACGCGGCCGCCACAGCCATCGGCAATCATGTCAAATCCAAAAGCGATATTCAAAATGCCATCGCATTCGGACAAAACATTGCGGGACTCGCGGGGCTCGCGGTGATTGTCGGGGATAAAATGGGCATGTGGGGAGATATTGAACTCGTGCCGGTTCGGGACTGATCAGGCGCATCAGTTTTTCCAAATATCTTTTCAGAGATGGCAGGGAATTTAATTTACTGATCAAACCGTTTTTGAACAGCAGCCGTTTTCAAAACAGTAATACCGAATCACCATTGATTTGAGCCAAATATCAGTTTGTTTTCAATGGGGAATCAGTATAAAACAATCTGCGAAAATCTGTGCAATCTGCGGACAGAAATCTGCAGATCAAGCAGATGAACGCAGATTTTGGCTCAGCATAATACCGAATCCCCATTGCTTTGATCCGATGCTGTCAGTTATTCCGGTTTTGCAGAGCGGCGCCGTTCGGAGTCTCTGTGTTCCATATTGGACAAAACCAATGGAGAATCGGTATAATACTGATTCGCTGTTGAAACCATGCTTTTGACCGCAAGGGACACGAAGACGGCACAGAGGTCACAGCAAATTTGCATGGCGGCATAAAATCGGCGGAGAACCGGCACTGCCTTCCGCAAAATATGATTTCAATGGCGAATCGGTATAATGCCAAATCGCCATTGATTTGACACAATATAAATTTATTTTCAATGGGGAATCGGTATAATGCCAATTCGCCATTGATTTGACACAATATAAATTTATTTTCAATGGGGAATCGGTATAATGCCAATTCGCCATTGAAACCATGCCTGTCTGATTTCGGAGTGCCGAAATGAAGTGATACCGATTTTCCTTTGAAACCATGCTTTTTTTGACCGCAAAGGACACGAAGATGGCACAAAGGTCACAAAAAACGGACAGTACCGTCAAAATCAGCGGAGAATCTGCTTTGCCTTCCGCAACGTATGGTTTCAGCAGAGAATTGGTATGAAACGGAATTTTGGCAGGATTTCCGGATCATTTCAGTTTTCCGTCCCGGCCTGCCTCTCCTTCCTCATTTTCCGTCTCAGTTTCCGCATTCCCCTGCGCCGGAAAAATGCCTTGAAATTTTCAAATGTCTCAAACTGCACCGGGATCAACAACAGGGCCAGCAGGTTGCGCTGGGAAAACCGGCCACAAGCGTGGCCATGGGCGCCGGAAATGGATTTGCTGGGAATGCCCACAACCATAGTCAGCGAGTCCCGGATGGTGGTTATGGTGGTAAGGATCTCGGCCGCATACGGGCAAGCAACCCTCAATGACCGCATCCCGCAGGGCCGTCCCCTGCGCAAGCCGCATTCATGAAATCAATCATGATAAAGGGAGTCATTGACAACCACTCCAGCCAGACCCACAATGGCCATAAGAACTGCCGATGGTGAAAATGGTGCGGCTGAAAGACAGTCCCATGCAAACCACACCGATCAGAGCAAAAGGCACGGCTGTAATAATAATGATGGGCTGAACATAATCATTGAACTGGGAGAGCCAGCACCATGTAAATCAGCATGAGCGCAATAAAAAAGGCAAAGGTCAGGGAAGTGTAGGAACGGCTGGTGGATTCAAATTCTCCGCCAAAGGAGATCATGAGACCATAGAACTTGTCCCGGTTTTTTCAAAAAAGCGGTTCACCAGCACCTGCACCCGTGCGGCGAAAGCTGTGAGCCGGGTTTTATATCCGCAGTGATGGTGACAGTGGGACGTCCCTTGTAACGGATTTTCACATTGGGTTCGGTTCCGTATTCCACATCCAGCAAATCTCTGAGCAGAATGGGGGCTGCGCTGTGTTCCACCACCGGAATGCCCAGAATATCCGCAGGATCGGAAAGCCCGGCTCTGCGTCCGTTTGAGGGATCAGACACCCTTGCCAGCCAGATCATCAGATCCACTTCCCCGTCTGCTGCCTGAACTTTCCGGCCGGATAACCGTTGAGAGCGGTGGCAGTCATGGCTGTCACCTGTCCCGGTGCAAGACCGTATTCTGACACGGATTCCTGACGGGGATGAAATTTCACCACCTGCTGCATTTCCGGCCGATCATCATCCAGATCAATGAGCGCATCCATTTCCGATTCTTCCCGCATATAGGCCAGAATGGCATCCGAGGCATGGATCGCATCATCCAAAGTCAGGGCTGTCACCCGGATATTGACCGGTTTTCCGGTGGGAGGCCCGTCATTTTCCTCAAAAATTTTGACCTCCGGCTTCTTGTCTCCATTGGCATATTTTTTTTCTGCAAATGCCTTGATGCCCGCGCATGTATTCCAGATGCGCAATGGGGTCGTTGGAGGGTTTTCGGAAAATTCCGTATCTTTTCATCCGGGAGCGTGACCACAATCTGACCGTAGTGATTGCCGGAATGGCTGAATAATCCCTGTCTTCAAAAAATCCCGCATCACCGGCTGCGGACTGTGCCTGCTGTGTGCCCAAAGACATGATGGGTCGGAAATATCGCACCACCGATCTGTCTCTTCAATGGGCGTTCATGGGCATGGCAATGGTCACACAGTGGCGAAATAATTGCCGGGAAAAAATTTGACCTGAATCAGGGGCATGATGCCCGTGATAGACAAAATCAGAATGGCGCATGGATGCCGCAAACAGGGCAAGTGATGCCTGCAAATGTCAGCAGTTTGTGATTGAGCAAGCGCAGCATCTCAAAATAATAGACCTCTATATGGGTGCAAACACACCTGTTTCCAGATGATGAAAGGGATCCTCATCTTCTGTGACAATATCTTTCTGCACAGATTTCGGGCCCCAGTCCAGAATATGAATGGGCAGAATAAACAATGCCTCCAGCAGGGAGGCGGCCAGCGCGTAGGTCACGGTTTTGGGGATCTGGGCAAAAAATTCACCGATGCTGCCGGTCATGATCAGCATGGGCAGAAAGGCCAGAATGGTGGTCAGGGCCGAACTGATGACCGGCAGCATGACTTCCGCGGTTCCCTCCACCACTGCAAGCCTGCGCGGCTTTCCCATCTGAATATGGCGGTACACATTTTCCATAATAATGATGGCATCATCCACCAGAATGCCTGTCACCAGCACAAACGCGAACAGACTGATGGTGTTTAAGGAAACTCCCGCGACTTTCATGATGATGACCGAGCAGATAAAGGAAAAGGGAATGCCGATGGCCGTGAGCATGGCATTGCGGAATCCCAGAGTAAGCCACAGCAGCAGTGTCACCAGACTCATGCCCAGAATCAGGTTCCCGCCCAGGGTTTTGACTGAATCATTGATTTCAATGGTGGACTCATTGGTAAAGACAATGCGGATGCCCTCTTTTTCATGAGCCTGCCCAAAGGCCAGGGAGACCTCTTTCACCTTTGCGGAAATGTCCACTGCATTGCCGCTGTCCTCCTTGAGCACCCGCAGGCGCAGCGCATCTTTTCCGTTGACCGTGGAAACGCGTGAGGGGTCCCGGTGACTCATGCGCGCACTGGTGACCAGATCCCTCACCCGGATGAAACTGCCGTCCCCGTCCCGGCGCACCACAATATTCAGGACTTCCTGCTGGGAAGAGAGTTTTTTTCCTGCATCCAGCATGTATTCAGCACTGTCTTTGCGGAAGGTTCCTGTGGGAATCTTGGTGTTGGCAGACACAATGGCCTGACAGACCTGATCAAAGGTGATGCCGTATCTGCGCAGCCGGGCAGGATCCGCGGATACATGAAATTCCTCATCATAATCTCCGGAAAGTTCCGCATTCTGCACGCCCGGAATATCCAGTATCCGGGTTTTGAGTTCCTCTGAGAGCAGCCGGAGGGTTCGCCGGGGAAGATCTCCTGTCAGATTGACCACCATGACCGGAATCCACTCATGGGTGTCAATATACAGAAAAACCGGCTCTTCCGCATCAGACGGCAATTTGTCCTTGATATTCAATGCCAGAAAACGGAGATCGTTATAGAGTTTTTTGTAATCTGTATCATCATTGAACTTCACCTGCACAGAAGAAAAGTTCCGGTAGGAAGAGGACTGAATGAATTCCACATCTTCGAGATTATCGAGTGCGTCTTCGATTTCCGAGGTCACCAACTGCTCCACATCCTCGGCAGATGCCCCGAAATACACGGTGTGAATGAAGACCTTGCCCATATCCACATTGGGCATGTTTTCGACCGGAATGGTCAGCAGACTGAAGGCCCCGGCCACAGTGAGAATAATGAACACCACATTGATGAAAACATTCTGTTTTATGGAAAACTGCACGATGCTTTTCATAGGGTTATGATTTTTTCCTTTGTCCTGTGCATTGATTTTTTGCTGCATCCGCCTATATCACATTTTGGGCCTGTTTCAAATCAGGATTGCAGGAAAAGGAAAAATTCAGGATTTGCACGAAGGGCTTCTGCGCAGGGGAAAATTCCGCAGGGGAAAAAAATTGACTTATTGCCGGTTTTCAGGGAAAATAAAAAAATTCTGTTTATCGCCAACCCAATCCATTGAGAAAGGTGTCTTTAATGAATATCCCCGAAACCATGAACATGGACTATATCGAGCAGCAGTATCAGGTGTGGAAAAAAGACCCGAAAGCTGTTTCCAAAGACTGGCAGTTTTTTTTTCAGGGTTTTGAAATTGCAGGCAAAGAGGGATTGAAGACCGAATCTCCGAAATCCGGTGATGCAATTCCCTCTGAGATTCCGGAAGACGCATGCACTTTGGACAAGGCTCTGCAGCAGTCCCGCGTGGAAGCCCTGAAATACCGTTACCGGGATATGGGACATCTGCTGGCCTGTCTGGATCCGCTGGCTTCCTGTCCGGTCAGTCATCCGCTGCTGGATTTGTCTGCCTTTTATCTGAGTCCTGATGATCTGAACACAGAATTTTACACCCGGCGTTTTGGCACAGCCCGGAGTGTTCCCCTGAAGGAAATCATCCGGGATTTGCGGGAAACCTACTGCCATTCAGTGGGCGTGGAATACATGCACCTGCAGGATCCTGCGGAAAAACGGTGGCTGCAGGATCGGATGGAACCTGTCAAAAATCAGCCGGAATATGCAAAGGAAGAAAAGGTAAGGATACTGAACAAACTGTATCAGGCTGCTCTGTTTGAAAATTATCTGAACAAAAAATACATGGGGCAGACCCGTTTTTCTCTGGAAGGCGGAGATTCCCTGATTCCCCTGCTGGACACACTGCTGCTCCGTGCCTCGGATCAGGGCGGAAGTGAAATCATTCTGGGCATGGCGCACCGGGGCAGACTCAATGTGCTGAGCAATGTGCTGTTCAAACCTTATGAGGAAATCTTCCGGGAATTCATCAACAGTTATGATCCGGATTCTCTGGTGGGCGCGGGCGATGTGAAATATCACAACGGTTATCTCACCGACATTCAACTGGCAAACGGAAAAAAGATCCGAATTTTCATGGTCAACAATCCCAGCCATCTGGAATCCGTTGATCCGGTGGTGGAAGGCGTGGCGTATGCCCGTCAGGATATGATCAGAAACGGAAAGCGCAGTCAGGTTCTTCCTGTGCTGATTCACGGCGATTCCGCATTTGCAGGTCAGGGTGTGGTCATGGAAACCCTGAACCTTTCCCAACTGGAAGGCTACAAAACCGAAGGCACAGTTCATATTATCATCAACAATCAGATAGGTTACACCACTTTGCCGGAAAATGCCCGATCCACCCGTTATTCCACAGATGTGGCAAAAATGCTCATGGTTCCCATTTTCCATGTTCACGGCGAAAACCCCGAAGCAGTTGTGCATGTGGCAAAACTGGCTCTGGATTACCGCATGACCTTTGCCAAAGATGTGGTCATTGATCTGATCTGCTACCGCCGCTTCGGCCATAATGAGGGAGATGAACCCTATTTCACCCAGCCGAAAATGTATGAACGAATTAAGGAACGTCCGCCCGTATATCAGATTTACGGAGAGAAACTGAAAGAAAGCGGTATCGTAAGCGATGCAGACTGCAAAAAAATTGAAGATGACATGAACCGGTGTCTGGAAGAGGCCTTCACAGGAGCGCAGAACAATCCCCGTATTTTCCCCAAACCTGTGTTTTATGAACAATGGAAAGGGGT
>JAWKPW010000103.1:0-19916 GCA_041390465.1 Desulfobacterales bacterium
AGTTCCCCGGAAATCTTTGCAATGTGTTCCTGGTTCATGATGATATATCCATAAAAAAATATAAGAGGCCGTCGCGTTTTTGCCGGCGGCCCGGGTTGGTTACTGTTTTTTCAATAAGGTGCGGTCAACAATATTTTCCAATCTGTTCTTCTCCATTGTCTTCAACTGTGTCAGACATCAAATATCCATATGGACAGGGCAGCCTTGCATCTGCATAACGGTATGGGGTCAGACTGTTATGCAGATGCAGGGAGTTTGCCGTTTGCTGACTTGCCTGAAAACAGTCCGCAGCATCCTCAATTGCAGATTCGGAATAATCATTGCGCAAAAATGCCCCTGTGTCCGGTGATCGTTGAAATGTGAGAATTTTTGCTTTGTATTTTGAAGAACCATACCAATGAACAGATAAAAATGCAACCGGTTCTTTCAGAGATATAATAAATGTAAGGAACTTTCATTTCTGCTGTCAGAATAAGGAGTGCTCCGATTACGGCAGGAGGGGGGCAGGCAATCGCATGTATTGCGGCAGGGATAACAAACGGAAATTGTTATACTGACGTATATGCAGACACGTTTTTCCAAAAGGAAGGGAACAGCATTGTTCAGGTCCCGTCTGCCGGAAGACAGAAATGAAGCGGTATTGCACATTCAGGAGGGCAGCGGAGTCCGCAAGAAAGCCCGTCTGACCGGTGCAAACAAAGATGCGCCGTGCGTTGCAGGCTGTCAGTGGAGAATGCTTCCGGTGAATTTCTGTCACCGGAACACTGTATGCGGATATTTCAGCAAACGGTCAAAGGACAGGACGCGGAAAACCCTTTCTTTTCTATCATACCGATTCGCCTTTGAAACCATGCTTTCCCCTGCCCCTTGACCGCAAAGGACACAGAGAGGGCACAAAGGTCAAAAAAACTGACAGGATTTTGCAAAATCGATGGAGAATTGGTATTGTCTTCCGCAAAGACTGCTTTGCATAAAGTATATTTTCAATAGCGAATTGGTATCACAGCCTTTGTTGAGGATTTCAGGCTTTTCCATTTCGGCCTTCCGCCTGCCAGAAAGTTGTCCTCCACCGACCGGGCCAGATCATCGGCTATGTCCGCCATTACCGGTGACATGTCCCTCAGCTTTCCCGCCAGTTCTTTCAGTTTTTCCTGTACGGCTTTGTCATTGAAGATCACTTCCGCTGCCATTTGCCAGCTCCCTGAAATACTGTTTTATTTCTCTGTAAGTTTCACGGTTGAATTCAGGCAGGTCTTTTGTTGTGAAGACGTTGCCGATCCGCAGCCCCGGAACTCTTTCCACAGTGTCCGGGTCCATATCTTTTACCGTAATATCTTCAATGGGCTTTTTGAGAACGTGTGTTTTTTGGGTACGTCTCGGCACTTCGTAAAATATGACGATAAAAGGAATAATGTAATTATATTCTCCATTCTGGAGGATGAACATAACAATTTCATCATCCGTATCGAATACGGGGCGGCTTTTATATTTCATCGGTGATTGTTTTTTTTACCTCTTTTGGCCAGTTAATTCCTATTGCTTTGAATTCTGCCGTAAGTTTTTCAACCTTTTCCTCATAAAATCTGTCCTCCGGGCGTATCCGATACAGGGCAGATGCCACTTCGTCAAGGCTTGCGGTCACGTTTTTCTCCGCCAGTTTTTTCTGAACATATTCAATTTCATCTCTCAGGGTTTTCAGGTGAAAGGGAATATGTTTTTTCGGATCCCCGGTTTCTGCGGCCTGCCGGAAAAGGGCTTTGATTTTTTCAATATCCTCCGGATTATGCACATCAAACCCGGCTTTTGTCAATTCCGCTGTTTCGGTGAGTTCATGTTTCAGGATTGCTGAACCTCCCAGGTTTCGGCCTTCATTCTTCCAGATGACACTTCCGGACAGTTTCGGCACAGGTCCGTACCTGTTTCAGCGCGCCGAGATCTGTCGGCAGATTCGGGCAACCTTTCATCAATTCTGAGCGAATCCTTCGTCAAAAGACCGCATTCGGGGTCATGCATCACACAGGATTTCGGACTTCCATCTACATACGGCAAAGGGGTGAAAGGACCCAAAGAGATTTCGGAAAACATCCCCCGGATTTGACAGGTTTCCAAAAGTTGTCAAATCTTTCAGTTACGGAACAGGCACATTTATTTTCAGAAATCACCTCCAAGGTTTTTGTTTGGGGAGAATCGCGTATAATCGGAGTATCGAAACCGGATCGGAAAATATGAGTCAGACATAGTGCAAAGCATACGGTTCTGAAACAGATAAAGGCAGTGCATAAACGATCCCGTCTTTCCTGTCTGGAGAAATACTGTTGATGTTTTCTTTTCCTTCCTGTATAATCCTGAACCTAATCTCAATACAGATGGTACTGAATTTTCTTGGACAAATATATTCCTGTAAGCGTATCCGGAATTCATCCCGGAAAACAGGAGACTGGTTTTCTGTCAGGAACTCTTTGTTATACCGCGCAAATCTGACAAACATCGCTTCATATTCCATCCTGACAGCAATTTTCACCGCAAAAAAAGGAGCAAACTCATGGACACGGAAAAAAATCTGCGGGAATCTGCCGATTATTTCAAACTCGCGCAGGATGCTTTTGACTATTGGACAGATGCTGTGCAGCGTTCTGTCCTTTTTATGGATATTCTCCGAAAACGGGGCAATGAGTATCTGGATACTGTAAAAAAGGGACAGCCGCCTGTGCTGACCTTTGCGTATGAAATCATCATGGACGGACGTTCTCTGGATCGTCCGGTGAATCATGATCTGGCCCGCATCATTCCGGAAAAGGGGATTACCGTGGATCCGGGAAACCGTCCGGTTGTGATTATTGATCCCAGAGCCGGACATGGGCCGGGCATTGGCGGTTCCAAACGGGATTCAGAGATCGGGATGGCCATGAAAGAGGGGCATCCCGTATATTTCATTCTGTTTTATCCTGATCCGGAACCGGGACAGACCTATGAGGATGTCAAGGCAGCCCAGACCCGTTTTATCGAAGAGGTGAAAAAACGCCATCCCAAAGCGCCGGAGCCTGCGGTTATCGGCAACTGTCAGGCCGGCTGGGCGGTGGCTCTGCTGTCTGCGGATCGGCCGGATGTGACCGGGCCTTTGGTTCTCAACGGTTCCCCGCTTTCCTACTGGGCCGGTGTGGAAGGCAAAAATCCCATGCGTTACCGGGGCGGCATATACGGCGGCATCTGGCTGACCTCTCTGTTCTGTGATCTGGGCAACGGCAAATTTGACGGCGCGAATCTGGTCATGAACTTTGAGGATCTGAATCCCGCAAACACCTACTGGACCAAGCAGTACAATGTCTGGGCCAACGCGGACACCGAGGAGGAACGCTTTCTCAATTTTGAAAAATGGTGGAACAGTTATTTCATGATGAATGCAGAGGAAATCCACTTTATCCTCAAAAACCTTTTTGTGGGCAACCGTCTGGAAAACGGACGCATTGAACTGGACAAAGGCAAAACCGTTGATCTGAAAAACCTGGAAGATCCGGTTGTGGTTTTTGCCTCCAGCGGGGACAATATCACGCCGCCCCAGCAGGCCCTCAACTGGATCGCCAAAGTCTACGGTTCCGTGGATGAAATCCGGCGCCACAACCAGGTCATTGTATACCGCGTACATGAAAATATCGGTCATCTGGGCATTTTTGTGTCCGGCAGCGTCGCGAAAAAAGAGCACAAAGAGATCATTGAAAACATTGACCGTCTGGATTTCCTGCCGCCCGGACTGTATGAGATGATCATTGAGGAAAAGGAACGCGTCATTGCCGAAGGAGATCATGAACTTCATCTGCCGGATTATTATGTGCATTATGAGGCCAGAGATATTTCCGACATTCTGGCAATGGATGACGGGCAGGAAGATGAGGAGGAGTTCAAACCTGTGGCTGTGGTGTCTGAACTCAACAACAAAATCTATCTTCACAGCCTTGCACCCTGGGTGCGTTTTTTCACCACGGAACAGTCCGCGGAAATACTGAAGCAGCTTCATCCCATGCGCGTGTCCCGCTATATTTTTTCCGATCAGAATCCCTTTATGATGCCTTTTGCCTCCATGGCGAAATGGGTGAAGGAAAACCGGAAACCGGTTTCCAAGGACAATCCTTTTGCAGCCGTGCAGGAATGTCTGTCCAAATCTGTGATTGCCTTTCTCAACGGATACCGGGATTTGCGGGATGCGGGACATGAATTTGTGTTCAAAAGCATTTACGGGAATCCTGTCACCAAAGCCCTGCTTTGTGCCAAAGTGATTGAGGAAAGCATCACCGGAGAGGAAAAGACAGATCGGGAGGCTGAAATCCGGGCAGACACGGTCCGCTGGATGAGTCTTATGGAAAAAGGCGGGGCTGAGGAAGGCATTGTGCGGGTGGTGCAGGCCATGATAGCCGCGGATAAGGTCTGGGATGAAAGGGAATTTGATCTGAGCAGGGAACTGGTGAAAAAGGATCCGCGCTTTCAGGGCATGGCTGTCAAAAAACTCAAACAAATGTGCAGAGAACAGTCCCGCATTCTGCAGACCGATGAGGAGCTGGCCCTGCGCGCGCTGCCCAGGCTGCTTACCAAACCCGAAGATCGTCTGGAGGCCTATCAGATGGCAGAGGCATTTGCCCATTCTGACAATGACTTTGCTCCCGAAGAAAGGGAATTGCTGGCAAAGCTGAAGGTCATACTGGATTTGTAGCACACACTGCACGGGCAGAAAGTTTTTTTGCCCGTGCGCTTTCATTGATTTTCTTATGTACTGACTGCGGATTCATGATTTTCCCTTTCCCGCATACAGAAAATGGAAAGACAGCAGTACCGCCGCACTGGTGGAAACAGCCATCACTCCCAGAACAAAGGGCTTGTCAGCCCAGGGATGGGAGATCATCCACATGCCGCCTGCTCCCATCACAAAATAGACAAACATGAGCATGGAAGACGCGGAACCTGTGTCCGTGTCCACCTGTTCCAGAATCAGACTGTTGCCCAGAGGACGCGACAGGCCCATGCAGAAGGTGATAAAGGCCATGGAAACGGCAAAACTCCAGGGGCTTTTTCCGCCGAAAAACAGCATGGACCAGCCGCCCAGAAAGATTCCCGCGAAGCCGGCAGTCATCAGATGTATCCCCTGCACTCTGTGAACCAGCCGCGCGCAGGTGTAGGAACCGCTCATGAAGGCAATCGCGTTGCAGGCAAAAAAATAACTGAAAACCTGTTCGCTGAGTCCGAATCTGCGTATATAGATATCCGCAGAACCTGCGATGAATCCGAACAGGGGCCATATGCCCAGGGCCATCATAAAGGTCAGAATGATATATCTTTGGTTCCGGAACAGAAACAGATACCGGCCGATCATCTTTGCTGTCGGCACGCGTTTGAGCATCTGTGAAGGTTCTGACATGCGCCAGACACCCAGAAATGCAATCAGTCCCAGAATTCCCTGTGAAATGAAAATCCAGGGCCAGGCAAGCCATTTCAGCATCAGGCCCCCCAGAACCGGAGCCATCATGGGAGCAAGAGCCACAATCACGCCCATATAGGCCAGCATCTTGTCCCTTTCCCGACCATCAAAACAGTCTTTGGAAATGGCCATGGACAGAGCAGCCGCGGAAGCCGCTCCCATCCCCTGCAGCACCCGGAACAGAATCAGGGTGTTGACCTGATCCGCAGTCGCGCACAATACACTGGAAATGATATAAACACCAATCCCCCCAAGCAGAGGGGGCCTGCGTCCGAAACGGTCGGACAGGGGGCCGTAAATCAGCAGTGCAAGGCTGAAACTGAGAAAAAAGCCCACAAGGGTGTAATTCACCATGACCAGAGAAACCTGCCATCTGGCCTGCAAAGAGGGAATCGCGGGCAGATACATGTCTGTGGACAGGGGGGGAAAAGCGGCCAGAAGGGCAAGCAGGGGAAGTAATTTCATTTTTTGTATTCCTGTTTCCCGAAAAACGGCTTCGGTTTTCAATCTTCACAGATTTTTTCTGCAGGGTGTGCCTCTTTGGGGTTTGCAAAGAAATAACCTGTACAATCTTTCTGTCCGGAAACCCGCAGAGTTTTTAACAGGTCATTTTGATGCAGACCCTCAATTTTCTGCACATCCTGCAGACAGTTTGAGTCTGTTTTTGGCAGGTTATTTTGATGCAGGCTTTTAACGCTTATCGCATAAGAACCTGACAGTTGAATCCATTGCAGATATACCATTGCCTGCAGCATTTGACCTCTTTTGATGAGAAGATTTTCCGCATGAAATGCACCTGAAAAATCCGGCAGTCTGTTTTCATTCGCAGAGTGACACAGCGTTTCCCCGGAGTGGCAAAGAGTTTTTTCTGTCCGAAATTCGGACTGAAAAATCAAATCCTCTGAAAAATGTTTCAGGTAATGCTGTACATGAATTTTTCGATAAACAGCATCAGTTTTTCCTCCTCTGCCTTTCCGGAGTAATCTTTGATTCGGCTGGCAAAGGCCGCATATGCGGGGTTTGATTTTTCCAGCATCTCGGCAGAAGCGGCTGTCTGATCCATGAGACCGAGCACAGCCATTTTGTACAGAGATTCCAGTTCCTCCTGCGGAGGAGCCGCAATCTCTTCAGGCGAATCACTTTCAGATGACAGGGGTTCCAGGCTGTTCTCCTCTGCATTTTCCCCGGCAGAGGCAAGTGCGGGAACGCTTATTTCAAAACTGAAGATGCTGCCTTTGCCGACCCGGCTGCTGACAGTCAGTCTGCCTCCCATCAGTTCCGCCACCCGGCTGCTGATGGCAAGTCCTGTGCCTGTTCCTTCCTGCCATTTTCCTTCTTTCCGAATCTGTTCAAAAGGCAGAAATATTTTTTCCAAATGGTCTTCGGCAATTCCTTTCCCGGTATCCTCGATTTCAAAGCAGATGTTTTTTGTCAGATACCCGGTCTTTCCTGTTCCCTGCATCTGCGAATCCCCGTGCAGAAAAACCCGCAGAGTGACAGTCCCTGCATCTGTGAACTTTACCGCATTTCCCAGCAGAGAGAGCAGAATCTGCCGGAGCCTTTTTTCATCAGCCTCAATAATGACCGGCAAATCCGGAGCCGGTTCAAAGTTGAATCCGATATTCTTTCCCTTTGCCTGAATGCGGATGATTTCCGCAGTTTTTTTGAGAAACTGCAAGAAGTGCATTTCGCGGGGCATCAGGGACATTCCTTCTCTGGCCAATTCGAGCATGTCATTGATCAATGCCAGCAGATGGTTGCCACTCTGATAAATGACATCCGTAACTGCCCGGATTTCCTGGGTGCTTTCACCGTGACAGGCCAGCAGTTGGCAGTTGCCCAGAATGATATTCAGAGGGGTTCTGAGTTCATGGCTCATATTGGAAAGAAAAATGCTTTTGGCCTGACTCGCGGCTTCGGCCTGATCCTTTGCCAGTCTGATTTCCTCATTCATTTTTTCCAATTCCTCTTTCTGCCGGCGGAGCCGGGTGTGCGCGTCATGCAACTGTCTGACCATGAGATTGTAGGAATCGGAAAGTTCCCCCATATAATCCATCTGATGCCTGAAATCTCCGTCAGCCACCTGCTTTGTCTGCCATACCAGATGACGCAGATTTGCCTGCAGGGTTTTCAGGGAGCCTGCCACCTCTCCCTTGCGGCTGAAGGAGGCAGAAAGCTCGCCTCTGGAAATCAGGAGAGCAAACTCCCGGATTTCCCGCAGATATTCTGTCAGTTCTCTCAGTTCAGCCGCGCAGTCCGTATCGCCGGGAATATCATCAGGGAGTTTTCCCCCGGACATTTCCCTCATAATTTTTCTGAGTTCCCGGCATTCCGCTTTCTTGTGTTCCGGCATGTCTGATTCCCTTTGTTGAGTCAGATGAGTAAAAAAACATGGGGAGATTGACGGTTGTCCGCTTTTTTTCCGGTACAGGCATGTTTCTCTGTATTTTCTGTCACAATGTTTGCGAAAAACCGGTTTTTTCAACAGGTGGGGATTCTATATCATTTATGACAGAAATCCGCAATCAATCTCTTGTCTTCATAATCCGTTCACCCAATCCCTGTTTCTCTGTTTTTTGTGGACGGAAGGAGAAAAGTATTGTACATTTCCCGCAGAAAGGGGTACTGTTTCCATTAACAGATGTGCAAACAATAACGGAGGGATGAAAATGAGGTATGAACGATTGGGGCTGCCGGTTTCCGGCGTCATGTTTCTGGTTTTGTTTATGACAGCGGGATTCGCCCACGCAGCCAAGACATTCAGTGTGACCACAGCAGTAAACGGAAATCCCGCAGTAAAGATGTTCAGCAGGGATTTTCAGGCCCAGTTCAATACCGACTGGATGCGCAAAGCAGGCGATCACTGGAAGGCACGGCAGGGAGACAGTTGGGAGGAATATGCTGAAAGCGTGACTGATCCGGATGTGCCGGAAAATCTGCCTGATATTCCTGAGGCAGCCAACGGGGACACAGAGCCTGTGTGCGAAGCGCAGGGAGACGGACAGTGCTTTTACATTTCCGCGGAAAACGGGGATGACAGCAATCCCGGAACCTATGCCAAGCCCTGGAAAACCTATCTGAATCTTGTTTATTATTATTACGAGCGTCTGCCGGAAAATCATGTGATCTCAAAAAAGGGCGGACTGAAGCCCGGAGATGCGGTCTATTTCCTGTCCGGTGAGTATTCAGACACCTATGTGATCGGTCTTGAAGACGCAGCAGAACTCATCGGCGGTTTTTACATGGCAAACATTCACGGAACTGCGGACGATCCCATCACATTTGCCGCATATCCGGGAGAAAATCCGGTGTTTTCCGCGAAACGTGAGGATGGCACAGAGATGGCCAGCCTGTCTTTTTCCAACTGCAGTCATATTGTCATAGACGGTCTGGAAATCCGGAATTCATTCGGAAACGGTCTGTCTGTCAGCGACAGCGGGGAAATGGAAATCAGAAACTGCCGGATTCACGATGTGGATGGCACAGTGGGCACGGATCACGCGGGAATCCGGACATACAGAACCGGAAAGCTTAATATCCATCATAACCTTATTTATGACAACTATGCCCGCACACAGGAGGATTCCACGGCTGCCACAGGCCGCAATGCCCATATTCTTGTCACACAGACCTGGGGGGCCGGAGGCGACATACTGGTTCATCACAATATTCTGTATTACAGCACCGAGGTTTCCGGAAATGAGGACAGCAGCAGATTCGGCATTCTGTTTGACAGCGCCGCAGATATTGAGCAGTTTCCGGATGTCAAATTTGAGGCAGATCACAACCTGATATGGAACTGTTCCGCAGCGTCCGTGTTTTCCGCAACCTTCAACAGCAAAATTCACCACAATCTGATACTGGACAGCGCGCCTGTCTCTGCGGGCAGCCAGAGCGGACTGGTGTTTCATTCCGGCAATGTCATTGAAAACAATACCATTGCAGGCGGACACGGTCTGATTTACAATCCTTCTGCCAAATACGGCCCGCTGGGTTCCCTGGCCTTCCGCAAAAACATTGTCATCGACACGGAAAACGCATATGGAGATACCAGCGGCATCATTCAGATCTGCACCCTGTGTTCGGATACACTTTATGATGCTGTCATGGATGATGATCTTATGGCATTTGGGGACAATATTTACTGCAATTCCGCTGTGGATCTGGAAACTGCGGCGGCCTGGCTGCTTTTCAATGACAATGCGGCCCAGTCCCGTGTGAAAGGCGATGCCCATACCTTTGCGGAGTGGAATGATCTGGGATTTGACACTTCCTCAACCGTGCATTACGGATACACCACCCCCGAAGAAGCCCTTTATCCCTTTGACGGAAATGCCAGGGATGCCAGCGGCGGTGAAAATCACGGAATTGTCAACGGAGCCCTGCTGACCAATGACAAATATGCAAATCCGGCCAAAGCCTATGATTTCAACGGCACATCCGCTTATATTGCCACACCCCTGAATATCAATCCGTCTGAAATGCCAACTTTGACCATGGCTGCATGGGTATGGCCCCGTCAGGCCGGAGGCGATGTGAATGAAGGCAGGCGTCAGGTTTTTTCCCATGATGACGGAGGCTTTGACCGTTCCCTGCTGATGGAGGATACCAAATGGCATGTGTTTACCGGCGGAACCAACTGGAACACCGGCGCAACTGCGGAACTGAACACATGGCAGCATGTGGCTGTGGTTTTTGAGGAAAACAATGTGCGTTTTTACAAAAACGGGCAGAGGTATTCCTTTGGTGCAGCACCCGGAACCGGCACAAGTGTCAGCAAACTCATGATCGGTGACAATCCCGTGAGCACCTGGAATGAATTCTTTGACGGGGTGATGGATGATGTGCGCATCTTCAGCCGTGCCCTTTCCCAGAGTGAAGTGCAGGAAATTTACACCGGCTCACCTGCAAATTACATTGCTGTGGATGAGGATCTGAAGATGGAAGATCTCTGTGTCCGTTACGAGGACACCAGTTACAAATTTGATCTCGTGTTTGAGGCAAATCCCGGAAATGCTCTGCCTGAGGGCATATACTGGAAAATGGACATGGACAGTCTTGAGATTTCACAGACCAATCCGGGCAACTGCATTGATACGGATGATGAACTGAACCTGGCGCTCAATGTGGAATATCTTGACAAATACTATTCCTTCACACTGAACTATGTGCCAAATCCGGATGATCCGGCAGTGCTGTACTGGAAAATGGATGAGGCCACCTTCAGGGAAGTCCGTTATTACATTCCTGTGGCAGAAGATCTGGCGCTGAAACCGGTGGTGGAGGAAAACGGAAACCGTTATGCCTTTACACTTGATTTTTATCAAAATCCGGATGATCCGGCAGGACTGTACTGGAAAATGGATGAGGCAACTTACCGGCAGGTGAACCATGTTGTGGAAAATTATATACCGGTGGGAGAGAGCAAGGATTTGGACATGTATGTAAATTACAATGACGAACTCCGCCTGTTTTTTACACTCCGTTTCCATCCCTCCCTTTCCGGGAAATACTGGATACTGGATACCGCAACCCTGAAAGAATTCTAGTGCTCTGTCAAGTTTGTTCTGACGGATTTTCAACCACAAAGGGCACAAAGACGGAAAAAAAGCACAACAACCGGATTTTTTCAAAAAATCCGGTTGTTGTGCAGATTTCGGTTGTTTTGCAGGTCACAGATTCAAAATTGAAAAAGGGGAAATGGCAAGATCAATAAACCGCTGTTGTCAGGCGGTTGATTTTGGACAAACTGTTTTCACACTGCAGGCAGGCGTACATAAATTCAGCAGCATCAAAAGTCTTGAACACAAACCGGAAAGGAGAATTTTGTCATGGAAAAACAGAACATTCCCACAGATGATTTTCATTTTGCCAAACTGATCTGGCAGGCAAGCGGAGGGGCAACCCTGCTCTTTCTGCTTACAATTCCAATTTTTGAAACCGTGAGCACAAGTCTTTTCTGGATTGAAATGACAGGACTGGGAAGGGATGTCATCGGAGCGGCATTTCTGCTGCCTGTTTTTGTCTTTTTTCTTGTTTTTGCCCTTTCCCTGTTCTGTCTCCGGGCAAAGCAGGCAGCACACTGCCAAGAAAGTTCCTCCTGCAAATCCTGCAAGCCCCATTTTCTGCTGCAGTTCATGGTCAATTTTCAGGCTTCGCTTATCCTTTTTCTGGCATTGCTGTGTCTGCTGAAAGGAAAATGGGATCTGTGGCATATTTTTTTCCCATCCCTTGGTTTTCTGATCCTGCTGACGTTGCTGACCGAACTGTGTCCCGGTTCCTGCGGGAAAAAATAAAAAATCATCAGCATGGGCAGGGCGGGCACGGCTTTTTGTGCCCACATTCCTGTCCGCAAATCTGCAGAGAACCGGTGGATAACGCTCCATTTAGGCAATTTCTGAAATGAATATCCCGTTTCAGATTCACAGGAACCGGCACAAGCTGGTGAAATTTCATCTTTGGGCGCTGGCGGGATGTTCTTTTCCGAAAATCAACTTACAAAACCCGAAATATTGATCCTGCTGAAATACACCTTTGCCCACTCTGCATGTCTGACAAAATTATCAGGATTGTCCGCATGAAAAATCCCGGTGTCAATTATTTGCTTTTGGCAGCATACACGCCGCCCCAGTTGGCATCCGGCGGATTTTCCTTAAACTCCCTGCACCGCTCAAGCATAATCCGGCTTGGCGCATCATCCGGTCTGAGTTTGAGGGCATTTTCAAAATCATCAATGGCTTTTTCCCAGTTCATTTCCCGGTAGGCTGCAATGCCATCAGCATAAAAACCTATTGTTTTTTTCAGGTTTTCATCCGCCTCTTCCGGGTATCCCATCACTTCATAGATTTTCAGGGCATCCTTTTTTCCCACCAGGCTGACCATATCCAATTCCCTGGTCAGGATTTCCTGACCTGCTTCTTTGCATGTAAACTGACTGATGAGGGTGTAAGTGCCATAGACCTTGTTCATTCCCTCCAGCCGCGCGGCTGTGTTGACCGTATCGCCGATCATGGTGTAATCCATGCGGTTTTTGGAGCCCATGTTTCCCACCACCGCCATGCCCGTATTCATGCCGATGCGCATTTTCAGTTCCGGTCTCTGCTCCTCTCTCCATTTTTTCCGAAGTTCTGCAAGGCGTTTCTGCATATCTATTCCAGCTTTGCACGCCACTTTTGCATGATTTTCAAGCTGATTGGGCGCACCGAAAAATGCGATGATGGCATCTCCCTCAAATTTGTCCACAGTTCCTTCATATTTCAGGATAATATCTGTCATTTCCGTGAGAAATTCATTGAGCAGATCCCGAATTTCCGAAGGCGTCAATTTTTCAGAAATGCCGGTGAATCCCTGCAGATCCGAAAAAAAAGCTGTGATATGCCGCTCTTCTCCTCCCAGTTCCAGATTTTCCGGGGACTCGATGAGTTTTTTGACCACAGACGGGGCCAGATAATGGGAAAAAGCATCTTTGATGAATTTTTTCTGCCGGGATTCCCTGAAAAAATGATAGACGGTTATGCCGGTGTACAAGATCAGCATGAGCAAAAGGGGATAGATCAGCGTGATGATGAGGCCATGCGCGGAAAACAGGTACTGGGCCAGCAGGATATAGCCGGAAAACAGGACAAAAACTGTGACAGTGCCCATCTCCATGCTCATCCGGGGAAGCAGCAGCCCCAGCAGCATACCGGAAAACATGAGCCCGGCAATGTCAAACAGAAACATCCAGTCCGGCTTTTTCAGGAAGTCCTTTGACAGAATATTGTCCACAGCATTGGCATGTATTTCCAGTCCGGGAAATACATTGTCAAAAGGCACCACCCGCATGTCATAAATGCCGATGGCCGTAACGCCGACCATGACAATTTTATCCCGGAACCGTTCCGCTGGAACCCGGCCATGCAGAATATCTGTGACAGAAATATGGGGAAAAGTTCCTTCCCCGCCCCTGTAATTGATGAACATTCTCCCATCGCTGTCTGTGGGAATGGAGATGGTGCCGATCCGGATGGAACGGACACCGGTGCTGTCCACCTGTATTCCGGCCGGTGCATCCAGCCATGCACCTGCGGTCATCAGGGACAAAGGTGCGTAAAAACTGTCCCTGAACCTGACGACAAGGGGGATAAACCGGATTACTCCGTCACTGTCCGGTTCCATGTTGAAGTGACCGGAATATTCGGATGAATCGGAAACAATTTTGATATTGGACTGGGGCAAAATTCCCGCAAGCAGGTGTTCGCCCTGAAAATCCGGGGACATTTTTTTGATTTTGTATTCTGAGCCCGCAATATTTTCCTGCTGAATTCTGAAATCTTCTTCTGCGGGATGTTCCAAAGGGGAAAGCCCGGTATGAAAAAAATAACCCAGAACGATTTTCGGCTTTGCCTTTCGAATGGCATCAGCGAGAATCTGATCCGCATTGGCCTGCGCTTTCAGCAATGCCATGAAGTTTTCTGTCTCCCGCGTCAAACTGCCGGATGATTTCAGTTGCTGCCCCACTTTTTCAAGTGTTTCAATAATGTTCTGATCATTTCTGTCTGCTTCCAGAAAACCGATGTCAAAGGCTATCACCTTTGCTCCGGCATCAGAGAGCCGGTTAATGAGATCCGCAAACCTGTGTCTGGGCCAAATCCATTTGCCCTGTTCCCTGATGCTTTTTTCATCCACAACCGCCAGAACAATATTGTCTCCGGTTTTTTTTTCTCCCCGGAAACGAAAGCGGAGATCAAGGGTTTCCAGTTCTATGCGGTGCAGAAAGGGAAACTGCGCCAAAAAGATGAAAACAACCGCAGCAATGGCAATAAGGGAAATTGTCAGAGGATGGATTTCTTTTTTTTGTTTCATATGATGCCCTCAGACAGTGCTCTGTCAGGTCTGTTCTGACGGATTTTAACCGCAAGGCTCACAAAGACGGCACAAAGGCTACGAAAAAAGCAGCATCCGTCAGTTTTATTTTTGAAAAAACAACAGGATCTGTTCAATTTGGATTTTATGCTGCCCAATCCCCGCCTGAGAGAGATTAACAGACTGTGTTTACAGCGGAACCACATCTCCCGAAGGGAGGAGAGCATTTTTTTTCATCTGATTTGACCCGCTGTCTTTTGCCGGGCTTTTCATCTTCGCGGCGGACGCAAAGAAGCCGGGATACGGAAGCGGATCAGAGCCCCAGCAGCATGTCTTTGTATTTTTCTCTGGCCAAATCCACCAGAGATCGGTACGCTGCCCTGTCTTTGTATTTCCGGATAAAATCTTCCAGACTTTTCAGTTCCGGATGGCTGAGAATCGCGTCCAGTTCCCTGCGGACAGTTGAAGAATCACTGACGCTGGTTTCTTTCTGCCGGGAAATGTCTGTTTCCTGCCCGGAGACAGTCTTTTCCTCTTTCTCCTGTTGGGGAACAGTGAGATTTTTCTGGGATCGGGCAGATTTCCGGGGAATTTGGGAAGAAGCTGATACGGCCATTTCAGCGGCTTTGTCCAAATACATCTGAAGCTTCGGGATATTCACGGAAATCTGTCTGCTGTATTTTTTGCTGATCCAGCCCTGATCTGTCCGTATCCAGCCACCGCTTTCTTCCAGAGCCCGAACGATTTCCCCGCTCCGGTAGGTGCCAAGTTTTTGTCCGGACACAGAATCGCTTTTTCGGATATTCAGAGAATCCGCTGTTATCAGATAAAAGTCTTTTCCCATCCCTGCATATTTTTCAGTAAAAGCCTGCACACTTTTCGCATCAGACGTCTTTTCCATACGGCTGAAATCCCTGTGCACCATGTCTTCAAACAGGGTTTCCACAGCAGCGGCGTAATGTCCTTTGGGAAACTGCAGGAAACAGGTTTCAAAATCTGAAACCGGTGTTTTTTCCCCCTGTGCAAGGAGATGCTGATACACGCGGTATTCTGCCACCAGATCGGCAAAGGGCTTTTTTGTGTGAACCTCTTTGGCAGAAATGACAGCGCCTTTTTCCAGCAGCAGTTTGAAGGAAGCCAGATTTCCGCTTTCAAATGCGTGGAGGATGGCCGTTTTTCCCTCCCCGTCCTTTTCTTCCGGATCTGCTCCCTGCTCCAGCAGTCTGACAATAAGTTCTGTCTGATCCGCACGGGCTGCCTGTATCAGAGAAGGCCTGCCCTTTTCCTCAGTGGCATCGGTTTCAGCTTTCTTTTCTGTGCATTCAGCAGCTTTTTCCGCCCTGCCGGTATCGGCTGCGTCATGCAGTGTGGTGCATCCGGAGTATAAAAGGCATAGCGCAAGAAGTGAAAAAAGTCTGATTGCAGGCATCGTTATTTTTCCTTTCTGTCCTTTTTCGGTGGGGATCTCCTCCAAATTGGCAGTAAATGCTTCCCTTTTGCTCCAAGAGTGAAACATTAGGATCCTTCATCTTCTGCCAACTGCTCCAGAAATGATGCAAATTTTTCCAAATCAGATCGAAGGGACAGGAAGCATTCCCGCAACTGCTGACTGAGTTCCTGCAAACGGGATGATTTCAGATGAAAGGTATAGACATTCCGCACCACATGACGGAATGCCCTGTATTCATCCAGACAATGCCGGGTTTCCCGGCTGATGACTGGAGGACGGACAGAACTTATTCCGGCTGACATTTGCAGCAGCAGGGACTGATGCCAGTTTGAACCGGAAGGTATGCTCTTTTCCATTGTCCGCGCAATATCTTCCAGTATCCGTTCCACCCCTGTGTAAAAACTGTGAAGATTCAGAGCCACACCGTCCAGATAGCCGTCATCACTGTTTTGTACAGCTTTTTTCATAAGAAATTCTGTTCTGCCCACCACCTGTTCCAAATCCGGAAAAGTCTGGGATATTCGTCCGCTCAGCGCTCTGCAATCCGTATTCATATGGCGATTCCCTCCTTTTCAATCCGCGTGCGCAAAGATTCTGAGGCATTCTCTGTCATTACCAGGTCCGTCTGTATGTCTGCATCCAAATCCAGAAGCCGGCTGACTGCACGGTAATAGAGTTTTTCATCCAGGCCCAGGACAGCCACATCCACATCGGATTTCATATGGAAAAGTTCCTTATGCACCAGGGAGCCGAAGACAACCACCTCTTTTGCATGAAATTCTTTTTTCAGCAGTTGTGCTCCTTTTCCGGCAATTTCCCATGCGTGCTGATAACGCCGCAGCAACTGCTTTTTCTCATTCGCTCCGCGCCGTCGGGCGCCTGCCCTGTATGTTTCCATCTCTTCCATACGGACGGGCATAAGCAGAATATCCTTTCAGAATCCGCAGGCAGCGTCAAAGCACCTGCCGGTTGATGGCCTCCCACAAATCCGAGGGTTCAGAGGCAGAGCTTCCCACAGGACAGCCGTCAAGGCTGAGAACCGGAACCGCTCCCATCAGTGAATTGGTCAGCAGCACCTGATTGGCTTTGAGAATGCCGTCCGGCATGACAGATTTTCTGACCACCTGCCAGCCCTTGCGGGTAAACCACTCACAGACCTCGCGCTCCATAATGCCCGGCAGCACATGGGCAGACGCGGGAACAATCACGGTATGATCTCCCATGATCAGAAGAATATTGGCCGAGTTGCTTTCCGATATGCTGCCGTCCGGATTCAGGATCAAAGCCTCATCTGCCCCATTGGCCCGTGCCCATTCCTGAGCCCGGATATAATAAAGATAATTGAGGGTTTTGTAATCTGCCAGAGGCGTCTGCCGGGGGTGGGGATAGGTGAGCATTTGCAGTCCGTTTGTCTTTTTTTCCGCAAGCCGGTGTGTATAAGGACGGGCCTGCACCAGCAGCGTGTGGTTGCAGGGAGGAGTCTCCTGATTTCCTTTGGCAGCAAGAATTTTGACTGCGGCTGTGGCATTTTTCAGACCATTGGCCTCCAGCACCTGCCGGATGATTTCCTCCCAGCTCAGATCCGGCGGTTCTCCGGGAAAGAATTCTCTCCAGGTTTTGACAAAGCGATGCATATGCGCGTCCAGATACCGGCATGTCCCTTTTTCCGCACGGATGGTTTCAAAAAAACCGTATCCGTACTGAAGACCCGGATGCAAAACCGGAATCACGGCATCTTTCACAGGCCGGATGAGTCCGTTGATCCAGACACAGGCATCAGACTGGGCTGCAGAATTTTTTTTCTTTCCGCTGAACACCGTCATCAGAGTCTGTCCTTTGTGAAGGGTTTCCTCATATTCATCCGCAGGGTCCGAGTCAAAAACAATTCCGCCGCCCACGGAAAAGATGATGCTGCCATGATAAACGGTTGCCGTGCGAATGGCAATGGAAAGATCCATGGTGTCGTGAAAACTGATGTATCCGATGGAACCGGTATAAATATGACGGCGCCGGGGTTCCAGTTCATCAATGATTTCCATGGACCGGATTTTGGGACATCCGGTAATGGATCCTCCGGGAAATGTGGCACGAATCAAATCCGTGCTGTCTTTGTCCGCATCCAGCTCTCCTTGTGCCACAGATACGAGGTGGAAGACATTTTTGTATTTTTCCAGCCGCTTGTGCTCCGTGACCCGAACCGATCCGGCTCTGCACACCTTTCCGATGTCATTGCGCAGCAGATCCACAATCATGGAAAGCTCTGCATCGTCTTTGGGGGATTCCAGAAGCTCCCGTGCCAGTTTTTCATCTTCCTCCCGCGTCTTTCCTCTGGGACGGGTTCCCTTGATGGGACGGGTTTCCACCTGTCTGCCCTGCTGCAGAACAAAACGTTCCGGCGAGGTGGAGACAATCTGATGATCGCCCGCGTTGACATATGCGAAAAAAGGCGCAGGGTTGGCTTCCCACAGCCTGCGGAACAAAGTGAAGGCGTCACCGGAAAATCCCATGCGGAAACGCTGGGACATATTGACCTGATACACATGACCGGCTGCGATGTATTCCCGGATTTGTTCAACAGCTCCCATATAGGAGGATCGGGTGAAATCAGACTGAAAACCGGCAGAATCTCCGCTGAAGGGCCGGGGTTCCGGGCAGGGACGGCTGAGCATCTGCCGGAAGTCATCCAGCCTTTTCTGCACAGAATTTTTTCCGGCAAATTCCGGTATGCAGATTCGGGCAGTCTGATCTTTTGTATCCTGAATCAGCACAAGAGAGGGCGCACAAAACCGGATATGGGGCAGGCAGAGATCATCGACGGAGGTGCGGGGCAGTTTTTCCAGAACATCCTTCAGATCATAAGACAGATACCCCATAAGACCTGCGGCTATGGGTGCGGGGAAGTCCCCGTGTTTCTGGCTGAAGGTTTGCAGAATCCCGCGCAGCGTGTCAAAGGGATCCGCATTGAAACGGATGGAAGTATGCGGAGTTTCCACCAGCATTTTGTTTCCCCGTCCGGAAAAGGTCAGCCAGGGCATGATACCGAGGATGTGATGACGGGCGCAGTCCGATTCCCCGCCGCTCATGAGCAGCACCGTGCCGGGCATGTGTGCAAACCGGGAGGCCAGATTGACAAAGGATTCGCTGAGAAAAAAGGGTTCGATATGAACTCCGGTCAGATTTCCCGCAATTTTTTTAATTTCTTTCATAGGCCAGTCTGTTTCTGAGCGGTCCGAGTCTCAGAAAGTTTTCCACCATCACAAAGCCGTGTTCTGTGAGAAAACTTTCCGGGTGAAACTGCACGCCGTGAAGAGGACAGCGGGGATGGGAAAGCCCCATAATCACGCCGTCCGTGCTGAAGGCTGTGGCAATCAGTTCGCCGTTCCGCCGCGGCTTCACAGCCAGGGAATGATAGCGGGCAGCCCGGAAAGGAGAATCCACAGATGCAAAGATTCCCTGATTTCGGTGCATGACCTGACTGGTTTTCCCGTGCATGGGAACAGGTGCGCGCACGGTTTCCCCTCCAAATGCCTCGTTCATGCACTGCATTCCCAGACATACGCCCATAATGGGAATTTTTTGGTAAAAAGCCCGGATCAGGGGAACGGAAATGCCTGCATGGACCGGATCTTTGGGCCCGGGACTGATAAGAATATAGTCCGGACGCAACTCTTCAGCTTCTTCCAAAGTGATCCGGTCGCTGCGGCAGACCCGGATGTCCAGTTCATACTGACGGAACATCTGCACCAGATTATACGTGAAAGAATCGTAATTATCAATAACAAGAAGTGAACCGTGTGTTTTTTTCATTTCTGTCCTCTCTGAAGATTTGACAAGTTCTGAAAAGTTGTCAAATTTTGGTTCCGTCCGCCCAAAAAAGAAAAGCCGCCCAGTGAGTCTGGGTGGCTTTGCCTGTTTCATAACTCAAAAAATTTTTCCTGACTGATTTGTTATTCCGAATAATCCAAAAAAGAGATTTGGTCAAGAAAAACTCTGCTGTCTGAAAAGATAATGGAAATATTTATAATCCGATGTTATACCAAAATGATTTTTCCTTCTGACAAGAAATTGTCTTATACCAAATCGCCACTGATCTGAAACATAAGTTTTTCCGAAAAACCGGATTTTTCGGAAAAATCCGGTTTTTTGAACACACGAAAA
>JAWKPW010000104.1:0-19364 GCA_041390465.1 Desulfobacterales bacterium
GACGGCACAGAGGTCACAGCAAATTTGCATGGCGGCATAAAATCAGCGGAAAACCGGCACTGCCTTCCGCAAAATATGATTTCAATGGAGAATTGGTATTATTCAGTCTTTCAAGGGGATCGGAGAATTCAGCTTGTTAATCCTTATGTTAACGCAGACTCTGCCGCAGAAGAAAAAGAAAGCTCCGGTCACAGCATCCCGGCTCAGACAGACATCACCCGGATTCAGAGGATGAATGGATTAACCCGAATCAGACAGCCAGAAAGCTGCCTTCGTCTCGGCTCAGGCAGCTCTTGATTCAGAGGATTAACGGATTAACCCGGATTAGGCGGGCTCAGAAAATCCCGGTCAATCCCAATATCCTGAAATCCCGGGTTCAGGCGGCTATTTCAGCAATCCCCTTTCCCCCAGATTTCCATAGCGATGATAAGAATCCGACACGGTCTGCTCCCGGAAATAGTGAAGCATTTCAATTCTTCCTTCCATCAAAACAGGACTGCGGGATATGTAAAAACCGCTTTGGGCGGCAGCCTTGAAAACCGCAGCCGGAACCCGATCCGGAGCCGCGTAGCGGATGCGGTCAATATGGGGCAGGCTTTCGATCATTTCCTGATCCGTGTGATGCGTCACAGAAGTGCTGCCCAGTATGCGCTTTCCCTCCCTGCCGGAGAGAAATTCCATGACCGCATTGTTCAGGTCTTTGGGAATGCCCAGAATCAGACGGCATTTGGCAATCTGCACTGCTGCAATCCGTGCCAGGACTTCAAACAGGCTGTCATCCGCATGCACGCGCACCAGCACAGTTCCGACCGGCAGATAGCGCATATGATTGTCCTCTCCCCTGATGCGGAACCAGTCTTTGGCCTGAAAAAATTCCTGCTCCGCATTCCACAGATAACTTTTTATGGCTCGCGCAGTTTTTTTCAGATCATCCGCATATTCGCTCAACTGCCCCCATTTCACTTTCTGCTCCCATTCCTGTGCAACGCGGAGAATGCGGGAATCTTTCTGAATGGGGCCGAAAGAGGGAAATCCGCTGTCTTCAAAATTCATAAACTGGCTGACATAATTGGGACTTCCGGCTTTGATGCCCGCACCCAGTGCGGATTTTTTCATGCCGCCGAAAGGCTGGCGCAGCACAATTGCACCGGTTGTGACACGATTGATATACAGATTTCCGGCTTCAATCTTTTCTTTCCATACGGCCTGCTCCCGTTCATCCAGGCTTTCCAGCCCGGAGGTAAGCCCGTAACCGGTCTGATTCACCAGTTGAATGGCATGTTCCAGATTTTCAGCTTTCATCACGGCAATGACCGGCCCGAAAAATTCCGTCATGTGCGTATAGGAGCCGGGCAGCACATTCCATTTGATGCCCGGTGTCCACAGATGGGGATTGTCATCAACATTGATGGGTTCCAAAGCCCATTCCTCTCCCGGTTCCAGTGTTGTCAGGGCTTTTTGCAGATCCCCTTTGGGCGGTGCAATGAGCGGCCCCATGCGGTTGCGGAATTTCCATGCAGAACCTGTGGCATAACTTCTGGCTGCATCCACCAACTGCTTTTTGAATTTCTCATCGCTAAACACCTCCTTTTCCAGAATCACCAGAGAAGTGGCCGAGCATTTCTGGCCGCTGTTGCTGAATGCGGAATGCAGAATATGTTTGATGGCCTGATCCCGATCTGACATGGCTGTTACAATGGTGGCATTTTTCCCTCCGGTTTCCGCAGCGAGCAGAACATCGGGGCGTTCTTTGAGGATCTGCAGACCGGTATCGGTTCCGCCGGTGAGAATGATGAAATCCACATCCGGATGCCTGGTGAGCACAGGGCCGACTGAAGAACCGGAACAGGGGACAAACTGCAGCGTGTTTTTGGAAACCCCGGCCTTCCAGAAGCACTGACAGAGATGCCAGCCGGTCAGGACTGCGGCAGACGCGGGTTTGAAAATCACCGTATTTCCTGCTGCCAGAGCTGCGGCAATGCCGCCGCAGGGAATGGCAATGGGAAAATTCCAGGGACTGATGACCACGCCAGCACCTTTGCCTTTGCAGATTACAGTGCCGGGATTCTCAAACATTTTTGCAGACCAGGGATAAAATTCCGCAAAATCAACGGCCTCGGAAACTTCCGGATCAGCCTCGGTAAAGATTTTCCCGGTATTCGCGGCAGCACAGCCGAGCAAATCCCCTCTGGCTTTGCGAATCTCCACTGCAACTTTGGAAAGAATCTCATGCCGCTGTGTCAGCGTTTTGCTCCGCCACCCGTCCGGATCAGCCTTGGCAGCGGCCACCGCTTTTTCCGCGTCTGCTGCTGTGGCAAGTGCATACACAGCGGTTTGCATTTTCTCCGGAAAACGGCTGGGATCAAAGCATTCCTTTGTATCGCGATCAGCAAACATCTCCTGACCTGCAATCACCAGAGGAATCTGTTCGGCTTCCCGGTTCATCCATCTGTCCCGGATACCTTCCGCCCAAATCCGGTTGGCCGGAAGAGACCAGTCTGTATCCGGTTCATTGCAGAATTCTTTTTCATAATAGGTTCCGGCAGGCTGTGAATACGTTTCTGCATTCCGGTTCTGTATGCGATTGGGTGTTTTTTTCACACCTTCCCTGCGCGCGCAGGAATCCGTAAAGGTTTTTTTCAGGTAATTCCATTCATCCGAACCGGTTTTCAGGTGAAAGGAATAACGCAGAAAATTCTCTTCGGCTGTGTTTTCATCCAGACGGCGGATCAGGTAGGCAATGGCATTGATGAATTCCTCTTTTGCAGCAACCGGCGCATAGAGCAGAGCAGACTGGTCTGATACTTTCTGAATGGCCCGCCACACATGATTTGCCATGCCTTCCAGCATTTCAATGGAACTGAATTCCTCCACTCCGTTTTTTTGGGCCAGAAGATACGCGTATGCCTGCTCAAAAAGATTGTGGGAGGCGATGCCCAGATGCACGGCCCTGATATTTTCCGGCTGCATTCCAAAATCCACCATGCACTTGAAATTCGCGTCCGTATCCAGTTTTGTGTCATAGGGAGCCAGCGGCCAGTTGTGAATCGCGGCATCCACCTGCTCCATTTCCATATTTGCGCCTTTGACAATGCGGATTTTTATCGGCGCGCCGCCATCTGCCACACGGTTTCTGGCCCATTGCGTGAGTTCTTTCTGTTTGGCAAAGGAATCCGGCAGATAGGATTGCAGCACAATTCCTGCGGAATGTGTTCTGAATTCTTCCTGATCCAGTGTCTGCGCAAAGGCCGCAAGGGTGATTTCCAAATCCCGGTATTCCTCCATGTCCAGATTCACAAACTTGGGCACGGCACTCCCGTCTTTGCGCACAAAGCGGTTTTTCTGCGCAGCCCTGTACAGTTGGGAGAGACGATCTGTGAGCACTGTCACGGTATTGTCATAGGCCAGAGAACTGATCTGTGAAAAAATGGTGGAAACTTTTACGGAAATATATTCAATCTCCGGATCTTCCATATCCCGGATATAGGTCTGAAGCCGTGAGGCAGCTTCACTTTCCCCCAGCACAGCCTCGCCCAGATGATTGAGATTCATGCGCACCCCCTGGTCTCTGCGTTTTTGCAGATGGGGATACAGAACCTCTTTTTCCCCCGGAATCACGGAACGCGCACTGTCTGCACGGATTCTTTCAATCATTTTCGGTATGGAAAGATCCGGCAGATGACGTCCCGCAGTGAGAAAGATACGCATAAGTCCCTGCTCGGTCAGGGAGAAAAAATCCGGAACCCCGTATTTCCGCAGCACAAAATTCACCTGATTCGCGACTCTGCGGTTGTTTTGGGAACGGAAGCTCTGGTCGATCATTCTGGTGAGAATCACCTTGTCCTGCGGATTCCGGATCAGACGCATCATCTGCTTCTGTATGGATTTTTCCTTTGCGGTCAGAACGCTGTTGGCCTGATTCTGCCATTTCTCGGCCAGTGCAACGGCCTCATCAACAATATGTGCCTGTGCTGTCATGGGGGACCTCCTTTGTGAAGTGCTGAAAAATGGGTAAGCGGGAACGTTTCCCGTTCGGTATAAGCGGCATTTCTGTTTTGTAATGGTTAGACCATTATAAAACGATTGCTTTTTGTGTCAAGTCAAAAAAGGGGATTAAGGGATATGTCGTATTTAATTCCTGCGACTGTTTTATTCTTGACTGGTCCAATCTCTGTTTGTTGAAGCGATAAAGGTTAAGATAATGTCTGTCCGAAAAAACCTTAGGGACTTGCAAAATACTAATATACCGTTTATAATGTCTCCAAACTTTCTTAAAAGGAGACATGATTATGAAGACATCAACTGTGATTCGGAACGGAATTACCCCTCAGGTGACGGAATTGATCGCCCGATTGGTTGATATGATTCCCTGGCCGGCGAGACGTGCAGCCATGGGTGATGTGACAATGTCGCTTCCTGAAGGTAAACCAGGGGTTGCGGAAGATGTGTTCGGCTGGAGCAGAGTCACCGCAGAACCGGGTATGAATGAATTTCGGACAAAAATATTGTGCGTCAGCGATCTTTCTGTTCGGCGAAAACCCCGGTCAGAGGAGAAATATCCGAAACTCCCTGCCGATATTGCGGAAATCATGGAACCTCACAGTCAGTCAGAATCCCATCTGCGGACAGCACTTTTGTATGCGAACATGACGGCAAAAGCTGTATATAACGCTCTTATATCAAAAGGATGGACAGAGGATACACTGCCGAGATTGCAGACGGTTTCCAGCATACTGAATCGTCATGGTTACCGGCTGCGTTCCGTGGAAAATACGAAAGTTCAAAAAAAACGGCGGATACGGACGCCATTTTCAGGAATGTCCGGGAAATGAACGCTCCTGCGGATGCGGATACGGAAACACTGAGGTTAAGCACAGATACAAAAGCGACTGTAAATATTGGAAAATATTCAGGGCATGGACGTTCGCGGGGTCTTGAACCCGTCAAAGCGCGGGATCATGATATGCGGATGAAGGAAAAACTCATCCCGGGAGGCATCCCCGAACCGGTGAGCGGCAAAACCTTCCTTTTTTTTACCGGCAGTTATAAAACAGGTGATTTCACCGCTGACGGATTTTTTCTTTGGTGGAACGAAAGAAAACAGGAACTGTCCGATATAAAACGTCTTGTCATTAATATGGACAATGGCCCGGAATGCAGCGGGCGACGCACTCAGTTTTTGCTGAGGATGACGGAATCTGCCGATATGACAGGACTGATTATCCGCCTTGTTTGTTATCCGCCTTATCACAGCAGATACAATGCAATTGAACGTTATTGGGCGGGACTTGAGAAATCATGGAACGGCCATCTTCCGGATACGGTGAAAACCGTGCTGAACAGGGCCTCAAATTTTGTGTGGAAAGGATTAAATGCGACCGTGTCTCTTTTGAAGACTTCCTGTGAGAAAGGTGTCAAAATCTGCGGAAAAGAAAAAATCGGAATGGAAGAACGTCTGCAACGATCTGAACAACTGCCGTTATATGATATTACCATCAATCCTAAAACGGTATATTAGTAAATTGATAATCCCTTAGGCGATTTCCAAAAGTTGTCAAATCGTTCAGGTGACGGGACATTCATTTTCAGAAATCAACTGAAATCAGCAGGTTTGATCTCGCCCGCGGAGCAGTCAGGTTTTTCTGTTCTCCTCCTGAGAGGGGACAAAGTGATATGTCTGAAAATGGGAGCCGACACACCTCCGCCTCTCTCAAGAGGGGATTTTTTTAAATCAATGGAGATTTGGTATAATAACAAATCTCCATTGAATTTATGCAATGCTTACCCTCAGGTAAGGGGCGGGGGAGTCCCGGACTGAAAGTCAGGGACACTGAAATGATCCGGAAATCCTGCCGAAATTCCGTTTCACCTCATTCCGGCACTCCGGAATCAGACAGGCACGGTTTCAGTGGCGAATTGGTATAACAGAAAATTCCGGAAATGGAATCAGGTGATCATATCAGTGGCGTGTTTTCCTTCAGATACCAGATGCCGCAGGGACAGGCTGCCGCGCAGAAGCCGCAGCCGATGCATCGCATTTCATTGACCGCGTATTCAAATCCTGCGTCCCCGCCTTCTTTGCGGCTGATCGCGGCCTGGGGGCAGATGGTCACGCACATGCCGCAGTCCCGGCAGGTTCCGCAGGACGCGCACTGGCTCCCGCAGGTGTCTGTGTCCTCAAACGCGGTGATTCTGGGATCAAAATAGGCCAATGTCACCCGGTTTTTGTCTATCATCATGCGCCGGGTGTCGCCTGCGGGACGTTTTCCCTCCAGAATATCGGCAATGGCTCCTGCTGCTCTTCGGCCTGAACCGATGGCATCGGTAATCAGCCCGGGTTTGACAATGTCGCCGATGGCAAAAATTTTGCTGTCTGTGGTCTGGTTGTATTCATTGACCGTGACATAACCCCGCTCTGTGCGAACGCTGTCCGGCAGAAATTCCACATCCGGAGCATCCCCGATGGAAATGAAAACCGTGTCTGCTTCAATCAGTTCCCCGTCTGCCAGTCTTACGCCCTCTGCGGTGATTTCTTTGCGAAGCATGGCCAGCGGAATTTTGCCCCAATGGCTTCTGCATCCTCTTTTTCCTTGCCGAAGGCCAGCGGTTTCTGAATGTCAATGAGAGTGATGTCTTCGGCTCCCAGCCGATGCGCCTCGGTTGCCACATCACAGCCCACGTTTCCCGCGCCGATGATGACCACCTTTTTTCCCGGAGCAAAACTGTCTGTTTTGGCTTTTGTGAGAAAATCCAAAGCAGTGATCAGGCGTTCTTTTCCCGGAACCGGGAGGGTTCTGGGTTTCTGCGCGCCTGTGGCTATGACCAGAAAATCATAGTCTTCGCGCAGCCGCTCCATCTCCTCTTTTTTCAAATCCTGCTGCAGATGCACATGGGGCAGAACCTTGCGGATACGCTCCAGTTCCTTTGTCAGCACCTCTTTGGGAATACGGGTTTCCGGAATGACCGCGCTGATCTTTCCGCCCAGTTCTTTGCTGGTGTCATAGACCACTGCCTCATGACCTTTCTGACGCAGTTGCCAGGCTGTGGAAATGCCGGCCGGGCCTCCGCCGATAACTGCTATCTTTTTTCCGCTCAAAGGAGGCAGTTCCGGAGTTCCCGCATTCGCACTGGCCTGTCCCAGTTTTTTCACATTCACAGCAGGCATCAGTTGACTGGTGCGGGTGCATCCCTGCATACAGAGATTGGGACAGAGATAACCGCAGACTGTTGCGGGAAACGGGGTATAGGACAGGGCCAGATCCACGGCCTCATCCATGCGTCCCTCCCGGATAAGCCGCCACCGCTCCTGCACCGGAATGCCGGACGGACAGATGGCCTCGCACGGAGCCGCATATTTCCGGTTTTCCCATACCGGCACAAAACGCCGCAGCTCACCGGTGGGGATCAGGGGAATGGGACTGCGATCCAGATTTGTCAGATCCCCGATCAGACCGCCTCTGCCCAGTTCCCTGTCCCAGACCTCTTCCCGGAATGAGTGCATGGGGCGGCTTTTTTTCACCAGCCTTTCCTGGGGGCTGCGTGCGGCCAGCATCTGCCACTGCTCCCGGTCAGACAGGCTTTCCAGCAGTTCGTTTTTATGGATATGCTCCAGAAAAATTTTGAGATTTTTGTGCAGCCATTTCCAGTCCTCATCGGAAAGCGGAACCTGTTTGGCATCGGGATGACTGTAGCCTTTGTGAGGCCCCCGGAAAAAAACCTTTCCGCCCACCATGCCCACCAGAGGCCGGTATCCCAGCACATTGTCCCCGGACTGGGGATTGTGCCCGCAGATGACCGCAATGCCTCCGGCCATGAATTCACCGAAATAATCCCCTGTGCTGCCCAAAATCCAGAGTTCAGGCGGATCAAAACGGGGGTTCTGCTTGGTCATGGTCATGCCTCTGGCCCCGATGTTTCCGGCCACATACACCTTGCCCTGGGCCATGGCATTGCAGCAGCCATTGGCTGCATTGCCATGCACCACAATCTGCGCGCCTGCATTCAGCCAGCCCACATCATCAGAAGCTGGCCGATGCACCTCAATAAAGGTGTTGGGAAAGCCCATGGAACCGACCCGCTGCCCGGCAGGGCCTGTGATTTTCACATGAACGGTTTCATTTCCGGCCTTCCACAGACGTCCGCCAATGCCGTGCTGACCGAACGCGTCTATTTCCAGATAACGGTGCCCCTGCGCGACCGCATCCTGTATCTGCTCCTCCAGCACACGGGACTCAATGCGAACACCGTCCTTTTTTCCTGATATTTTATGATATTGACTTGTATTCATTCTTTTCTCCGAAAGTCAGGGGACAGGGGGTAGGGGACAGGGATTAGGGAACAGAGGTTAGGGAACAGAGGACAGGGGACGTTCAGGATTCAGGAGTATAACTAAATCAGACCCCAATCCCTGCCCCCTGTTCCCCAATCCCTAATCCCCAGTCCCTAATCCCCAGTCCCTAATCCCCAATTCCCCAATCCCCAGCCCCTGTCTTATACAACATACTGTATGGACAGCCGCTGTGCCACATCGCGGTCATTGATGCCCAGCGCGTCAGACATGCCAATGGGCAGAGAAGTGGAACGCCCCAGAGGCGCGAAGATTTTCTTGAGTTCTGTGTCAAAACTCAGGTAAAAATCCACCACCCGCTGCGCCACAAGTTCCGGATCCAGACGCCGGTACAGCCGGGGATCCTGGGATGTGATGCCCTTGGGACACAGCCCGATATTGCAGATATTGCACCGATCCCCCTCCGAGCCCAGACAGCCGGCCGCAGCCTGCATGACATATTTGCCTGTCACCACGCCGCTGGCTCCCAGCATAATCAGCGCGGCCGCATTCGCGGCCAGATTGCCGTTCTTTCCGATTCCGCCGCCCGCGAACAGGGGAATTTCATTCTGTCTGCCCAGTTTCACCAGATTCTGATAACAGTCCCGCAGGTTGCTGGCAATGGGATGACCCATATGATTCATGGACACATTGTAGGCCGCGCCGGTTCCGCCATCCTCACCGTCAATGAGCAGACCGCCGGCATAGGGGTTGCGGGTGAGATTGTTGAGCACAGCCAGAGAAGTGGAACTCGCAGAAATTTTGGGATACACCGGAACCCGGAAGCCCCAGGCCATGTACATGGACTGGGTCATTTTCGCGACAGCCTCCTCAATGGAATATTTGGTCTGATGCGTGGGCGGACTGGGCAGACTCACGCCTTTGGGAACCCCCCGAATTGCGGCAATGAGTTCATTGACCTTGTACCACATGAGCAATCCCCCGTCTCCGGGTTTTGCGCCCTGACCGTATTTGATCTCCACTGCGCAGGGGTCCACCTTCATTTCCGGAATCGCGTGAATGATCTCATCCCATCCGAAATATCCGCTTGCAATCTGCAGAATCACGTATTTGAGAAAACGGCTCCGCAGCAGCCGGGGCGGACATCCGCCCTCACCGGTGCACATGCGCACCGGCATGCCCAGTTCCTCATTCAGATAGGCCACACCCATCTGCAGGCCTTCCCACATGTTCGGGGAAAGCGCACCAAAGGACATGGCTCCGATGATCAGGGGATAGATTTCCCGCACTGGAGGAACCCATCCGTTTTCCCGCAGAAATCTCAGATTGTCCTCCGGAGGAAGAATTCGGCCCAGCAGGGTGCGGAGTTCGAATTCATGGCGTCCCGCGTCCAGAGCCGGGTCTGTGAGCATGGAAATGCGGATGAATTTGATCCGATCCAGCAGACTTTCCCGGTCATTGCGCCGGCCGCCCCTGTTTCTGGCCTGCCCGCCCTGATTGATGTGAAATCTGAGTTTGTCCGCCTCATCTGTTTTTGCGGGAATGATGCAGTCATTGGGGCAGACCATATTGCACATCGCGCAGCCGATGCAGGCATGGGCCGGATCGGTTTTCTGCCGGATGCCGTAAAAGATTTCATAGTCTGTGGAAGAACTGCGGCTGATATCCACCGATGCTTTGACATGGCGTTTGCGGAACACCCCCAGTTCAATGGCCTGCACCGGACACACAGCCGTGCAGCTTCCGCACAGGGAGCACCGGTCTTTGTCCCACAGAATCTGCCAGGGCAGATCCTTGATGCTCAGTGTGGAAGGGCCAATGGGTCTGTCTGACGGCATATTTTAACCTCCTGACGATCCGGACCCACAATCGCGGTATCCAGATACATGGGTTGAAAGTCTTTGGTTTTGTCCCGGTCAGGAATGGTGGCATCCAGACCGCAGACTTCAGAGGAAAAAGCAAACACTCCGGGTTTTCCGCCCACCACACCGGGACGGAGTTTTTTTCTGTCCTGCACCATGAACAGGCTGTGATCGGTCAGGGAGCCAATCACGCAGTTGGGTCCGTCAATGATCATTCTGCGGCAGCTCTGCTTCAAAGCCTTGAGCAGCACGGCATCCGGATGCTTTTCAATGTCCTCATTCTGCAGGGGCGTGATGACATGCTTGTATCCCTCCAGCCCGAGTCTGAGGGAGGTCAGGGTGTAATGCAGAATATGGGTGAAGACCTCGGAATCAGACTGGTATCCGGTGTATCCCTCAAAGCCGCGCGAACTCAGATATTCTCTGATGGGAACAAAGGCCGTGTTTTCGCCGTTGGTCATGGTGGAAAATCCCTGCAGAAAAAAGGGATGGCACGCGTAAAGATTGATCGCGTAATTGGTGTTCTGCCGCCCCTGGGCCATGATGATGCGGGCCTTGAGTTCCTTGCGATCCAGTTTCAGATGATTGGCCACGCGCAGAGGATCCCCGATTTCCTTGAGCATAATCACATCCGGCCAGAAGGAGAAAACTATCATGTCCTCTTTTTCCTCCCCCATATGCCGGAGTTTCAGACGCAGATGCACCAGTCTGCCAAGTTTTTCCGGATCGGAGAGCGAATCCCAGTCCTCAGGATACTCATAGGCCCGGATCAGATACACATCCCGCTTGGGAACTCCGGGAGGCGGAGCCTTTGGCACTTTGATGCTCAGTTTGTATTTGGTCATGAATCCCAGATTCATCATAAAACTGTCCAGACGTTTGAGCCCATCATCCGTGAAAATGCCGGAAAGAATGGGCGCATCCTTCATCTCCTCAAAAGGCCCGCCCAGATCGCGCAGAAACAGCCCCACACCGGAACCGTCATGGCCTTCGCGCATGACATCCAGGGCTTCTATGGCAGTCATGGGCGACAGAGGTTCTTTGCTGGTGATTGCAAACAGACGACACATATTTCTTTTCTCCTTGTATTGCCGGGCACTGCGCTGGGGAAGACACACGCAAAACCGGACAAAAAAATTGCGGGAAACCGGCCGGAAGCATTGTTGTGAACCGGAAACTGTTCCCGCGTGTCTCTGAAAATAAGAGCTGAAGACTATACTGACTATTTTTTCATTTTTCAAGCACTGTGTGGAAAAATATTTGTCTTATTCCGCTGTTTTCTTAAAAAAAGAGGGATATTTCAGTACAGCTTAAAATGCGGGAATTGTGGAAAGGAAGAATAAAGAATGACAAGAATTGCAAAGGCGATTCTGTGACTGTCTGATACCGATTCTCCATTGAAACCGTGTTTTTTTTGACCGCAAGGGACACAAAGAGTGCACAGCGGTCACAGGGAACTGACAGAACTTTGCAAAATCCGCAGCGAACCGGTATGACAGGAGCAGTCACAATCAAAAATTTATAAATCCGTCTCCCTCTCAGGCAGGCAGGTCTGTCAAATTTTCTCATTTCCTTCCTGAGAAGGGGCTTTGCCGTCAGGTTAAGACTTCAAATGAGCGCCAAACTGCAAAGTTTTGCACTGTTTTTTTGAATAATTTCAGCATCCCGAACTTTCAATTTGGGACTCATCCGATCTTAATCTGACGGAAATGGGGGCAGGAAGGGTAAGTATGTTTCCAATGGTGAATTGCCATGATACCGGATACCAAAATGTTTATTTTCTACAGCATGAAACTGGAATAAAAAACCGTCTCCAAAGACGTTTTAACGCATAATATGGAAATCTTATTATAAAATGTAACAGTAAATATTTTGAAACCGCGTATAAAATTTTTTGACAAAAATTATAAATAAAAAGAAATTTATGTGAACAATTAAGCCGAATTAATTTTATTTAATTTTTTTTGAATTTTCAAATGAATTCCAATGTTTTATTTAAATTTTCTTTTGAATATAATGTTTTCGTACTTATATATAAAGAATACAATTCCAAAATTCTTATTTTTGGTAATTAATGGATAAAAACTATAATTAATAACCAAAAATGTGTTTCAGTGATATTTCCATTTTCTGTAATGAATGCAGTATTTTTCCTCCGGGATTTTGTTTTTCAGAAAGATTTCTAAAATCTGTCTGAATTTCCGGGGAAATCCGAATCATTTTTGTAGTAGTGGACTTTTTATACTGATTTTTTTATTTTTGTAAATCAGGATATTAGTTGAAAAAACAGCATGAACAGTAACATGGATGTTTGATTTAACTGTCTGTATTTATTATGTATAGATAAAAATCTGTTTTTTTGAAAAACATAATAATATAAAAGAGTTAAGGGATTATCAATTTACTAATATACCGTTTTAGGATTGATGGTAATATCATATAACGGCAGTTGTTCAGATCGTTGCAGACGTCTTTCCATTCCGATTTTTTTCTTTTTCCGCAGATTTTGACACCTTTTCTCACAGGAAGTTTCTCAAAAGAGACACGGTCGCATTTAATCCTTTCCACACAAAAAATTTGATGGCCTGTTCAGCACGGTTTTCACCGTATCCGGAAGATGGTCGTTCCATGATTTCTCGTGTCCCGCCCAATAACGTTCAATTGCATTGTATCCTGTGATAAGGCGATAACAAACAAGGCGGATAATCAGTCCTGTCATATCGGCAGATTCCGTCATCCTCAGCAAAAAACTGAGTGTCGCCTGCCGTGATTCCGGCCATTGTCCATATTAATGACAAGACGTTTGCACGGACACGTCCCGTTTTCTTGTTCCACCAAAGAAAAAATCCGTCAGCGGTGAAATCACCTGTTTTATAACTGCCGGTAAAAAAAAGGAAGGCTTTGCCGCTTTTTACCGGTTCGGGGATGCCTCCCAGGAGCGAGTTTTTTCCATCCGGGCATATCATGATCCCGCTTTTGACGGGTTCAAGACCCTGCGAACGTCCATGTCCTGAATTTTTTCCAATATTTACAGTCGCTTTTGTATCTGTGCTTAACCTCAGTGTTCCCGTATCCGCATCCGCAGGAGCGTTCATTTCCGGACATTCCTGAAAATGGCGTCCGTATCCGCCGTTTTTTTGAACTTTCGTATTTTCCACGGAACGTACCGGTAACCATGACGATTCAGTATGCTGGAAAACCGTCTGCAATCTCGGCAGTGTATCCTCTGTCCATACTTTTGATATAAGAGCGTTATATACAAGCTTTTGCCGTCATGTTCGCATACAAAAGTGCTGTCCGCAGATGGGATTCTGACTGACCAGAGGTTCCATGATTTCCGCAATATCGGCAGGAAGTTTCGGATATTTCTCCTCTGACCGGGGTTTTCGCCGAACAGAAAGATCGCTGACGCACAATATTTTTGTCCGAAATTCATTCACCTTCGGCTCTATGGTGACTTCCGCTCCAGCCGAACACATCTTCCTCGCGGCAACCTCTGGTTTACCTTCCGTAGCGACATCACATCAACCATGGTCGTGACGTCTCGCCGGTCAGGGAATCATATCAACCATCGGAAGGATCAATTCCACAAAATTGATGGGGTAATTCTGTTCCGAATCACAGTTGATGTTCTATAATCATGTCTCCAAGAAAGTTTGGAGACATATAAACGGTATATTAGTATTTTGCAAGTCCCTGGGCATTTTCAGCAATTTCTTTTAAGGCACTGGCCCCACTGAAACGTAAAAATCATTTTGCCAGTTAAAAGATTGGCACATTACAGAACCGTTGAAAAATTCATATTGACTTTTTATTTTTTTTTGTGCACCAGCGTTATGTCAAAAATAATATAATGAAGCAGACAGACAGGATGATATGCAATTGGCGACCGACGCAGTGCCGGTGCTGTTGTTTTTTTTATTTTTTTGGGACAGCGTTATGTTAAAAATAACATAACGAACAGATACAGTGCGCTAAGGGCAGGAACGGCATTAAAAAAGTTCCGGTGCTGTCGCTTTTCAGATAATTTCTTGAGAATTAATATCCCACTTCAAATTTTCAGGAAGTTGTGGGTTCAGGAACAGGCACAAGCGCACAGACTGGAAGCTTATGCTGTTTTGGAAGGATGTTCTTTTCCGGAAATCGCCTTATCTTTTATGACATGGCGCGTTATGTCAAAAATAATATAACGAAAGAGAGAAATGAAGCATTATGATGAAAAACGATAGGGATAAGGACTGGCACAGTGTTATCTTTGATTTTTGTCACTCTTCCGACCGGAAAGGGGCGCAGGAAGCAAAGGACAACGCGGATGAAAAGGCACAGGAAAGAATTTTTTATTCAGCGAAATTGGAAGTGGCGGAAAGGCAGAAGAAAACAGGAACACGGCCACAGAAAAGATTTATGAGGAAGAAATGCGGTTGTTTGATTAGGAACAATCTGGCAGATAAGCCGTGAATCTTCTGCCGGGTAATGCTCACACATGGCGGTTTCAGAAATGAACTGATGCTTTCTGTAAGAGGATCTGATATCAAACATGTTCCCATTTATTGGGACGGGATACCGATTTATGTCCCCTACGACGGATATCCGGATTTGGGACGGTTCACCACATTTGATCTTTCCGAAATCGTGGTATCCAAAGGCTTCACATCGGTGCTTTACGGTCCCAACACCATGGGCGGAGCCATCAACATGGTGTCCAAAAGACCGGTCAAAGCCTTTGAAATGAATGCCGGAGCCGGATATGCTTCGGGCGATACGTACCAAGTCTATGGAAATTTCGGCACCAATCAGGAAAAATGGTATCTGCAGGGCGGTGCATCTTATACTGACAGCGATTATTTCAGGGTGTCGGATGATTTTACGCAGACTGGGACCGAAGACGGGGGAAGACGGGAAAATTCATACCGGACAGACAGTAAATTCAATTTCAAAGTCGGTTATACCACCAATGATAAGGATGAATATGCCTTCAGCTATATCAGACAGGATGGCGAGAAGGGAACTCCTCCGTATGCCGGAACCGACAAATCCGCGACAGTCCGATATTGGCAGTGGCCTTACTGGGACAAAGAAAGTTTTTATTTCAACTCCAATACCGCGCTGGGGGCTGCATCATACATGAAATCAAGACTGTATTATGATCGCTTCGAGAATTCTCTCTGTGCTTATGATGACAGCACGTACAGCACCATGACCAAAAAATCCTCTTTCAAAAGCCGGTATGACGATCACACTGCCGGCGGTTCCGTTGAACTGGGAACAAATCTGGTGCCGAAAAACACGCTGAAAGCCGCTGTTCATTATAAACGGGACATCCACAAAGAGCATAACGAAGGCTGGCCTGTCCAAAGATTTGAGGATGAAATCTGGTCTATCGGACTTGAAGATACTGTGGATATTACAGAAAATTTTTATGCCATCATCGGTGCAGGCTATGATTATGTGAATACAGCGGAAGCACAGGATATGGATTCAAAAACAAAAACCGTGTTTGATTTTGAGACAGGCGATACCTCCGCATTCAATCCGCAAATCGGTCTGTTTTACAAGGTGACGGAAGACGGACTGGTCCATATATCTGCTGCGGCAAAATCCCGCATACCTTCTTTCAAGGACAAGTATTCATACAAGATGGGAACCGCTCTGCCCAACCCGGAACTTGATCCGGAAAAGTCCGTCAATTACGAAATCGGCTATCAGCAGCTTCTGTTTAAGAAACTGCTGGTGGAAACCACCCTGTTTTACAGCGATACCAGTGACTTCATTCTTTCCAAAAAGATTCCTGATCCAAACGATCCTTCCAAGACGCTCAATCAGAATCAGAATATCGGAGATGTGGATCAGTATGGCATGGAAATCGGCATGTCGGGACAGATTCTCAGCAGTCTCAAAGGCGGTCTGAATTACACCTGTTTTCAGAGCCATAACAAAAGCAGCAATGATGAAATGCTCAACACCCCGGAGCACAAGATATTTGCGTATCTGCAATACTTTCCCATTAAACATCTCAGTATCATGGGCAATATTGAATATGATTCCAAACGCTACAGTTCATCGGATGCAGTTCGGGTTGCCGACGAATTTTTTGTGGTGAACAGCAAACTGAGCTATGAAGTTTACAACGGATTTTTTATCGAGGCCGGGGTCAACAATATTTTTGATGAAGACTATGCGCTGGATGAAGGGTTTCCCGAAGCAGGCAGAAGCTGGCTGGCAAACGTCCGATATGAATTTTAAAACACCGGAGAATATGATGAACAGGGATTTTGAAAGTCTTGTGAAGGAAGCAGTGAAATTTCACGGTCATCTGTGCGGCGGTCTGGTGAGCGGCGTGAAAATGGCAATAGCCGGTCTGAGAGCGCTTGGGATTCGGGATTCCGGCGGTACGGAAGGCAGAAATCTGGTGATTTTTACCGAGACAGATCGATGTATTGTGGACGGGATCATATCCGTAAGCAAACGGACGCCCGGCAAGCGCAGTATCCAAATCAAAGATTACGGCAAAACGGCCGCAACATTTGTCAATACAGGAACCGGAAAAGCTGTGAGAGTCAGTATCCGACCCGATGCTGATGCAAATATCCGGCAGCTTGAGCAGCAGTATCTGCCGGAAAAAGATGAAAAAACGGCAAATCTCACGGCATTGATTGCCATTCCCGAAGAAGAATTTCTGACGGTCCGGGAAGTCAGCGTTCCTATCAAGCAGCAGGACCTTCCCGGAGAAACGCTGAGAACCGTCATCTGCGAATCCTGCGGTGAACTGATCAAAGACATGCGCGAGGTAATCCGGGACGGAAAAATTCTGTGCAGGCCCTGTGCCGAAGGAAAGGCGTATTATGAAGAAAAAATCTGATACGGCAGCATTGATCGGCCTGTTTCTGCTGTTCATTTTTTTGGCAGAGGTTGGCGCAGGAGAAATCACGGACATGAGCGGGCGCAGGGTAATCGTGCCAGATGCCATCACAAAGGTATACTGCGCATCTCCGCCTGCGACCTATATGCTGTATGCGCTTGATCCCGCCCTGATTGCAGGGCTCAACTATCCCTTCAATCCAAGGGAGAAGCCTTATCTGAATCCTTCTGTGGCAAAGCTTCCGGTGATCGGCGGCTGGTTCGGCCAGGGAAGAACGCCCAATCAGGAGGCACTTTTGCAGATCAGGCCGGATATTATGATTGTGTGGAAATGGAAAAATTCGGCGGTGAATGACAAAATTGAGCAGACCGCGCGGCAGTTGAAACTTCCGTTGGTCTATATCCGAATTGACCATCTGAGCGATTATGCCAAAGCCTTTCAGTTCATGGGCAGTCTTCTGCATCGGGAAAAACGCGCGCGGGAATTGAGCGATTATGCTGTCAACGCCCTGAAATCCGTCGAATCTGCAATTTCGGACATTCCTGATGAGAAAAAAGTTTCGGTGTATTATGCTGAGGCACCGGACGGACTCAGTACCGAATGTGACAAATCCGTTCACGCGGAACTGATTCCTCTTGCCGGAGGGAAGAATATCCATCAGTGTGAAGCCGAAGATGATTTTGGCATGGTGAGAGTGACCATCGAACAGGTGATGCGGAACAATCCGGATGTGATCATTGCGCAGGAGAAAAGTTTTGCGGATCAGGTATTCGGCAATCCGATATGGAAGAGCATCCGCGCAGTGAAAAACAGACGCGTGCATCTGATTCCGAAATATCCGTTCAACTGGTTTGACCGTCCGCCTTCTTTCATGCGCCTTCTCGGCATTCAATGGCTGACAAATCTTTTATATCCGGATAGATATGCCTTTGATTTGTCAAAAGAGACCAAAGCATTTTACAAACTCTTTCTCGGAGTCGAAGTTGATGACAGAGGATTGGAAGAGGTCTTGCAGAAATGAAGGAACAGCGCGTTCTTTTTACCGTGCTGATCGGCATCCTGATTCTGACCGTGTTTGTATCTCTTGCGCTGGGCAGATATCCGGTCAGTCCCAAAGAAATCCTCTGCTTTACCGCGCATAAACTGACAGGCATGAACTGCATGGATGCGCAGAGAGCGGAAACACTGGAAACAGTGTTTGTTCATATCCGAATGCCGCGTATTCTGGGGGCAATGCTCGTGGGGGCTGCGCTGGCTGTTTCCGGTGCAGTGCTTCAGGCAATTTTCATCAATCCGCTGGTATCTCCGGGAATCCTCGGTATTCTTGCCGGAGCGTCTTTCGGTGCAGCATTCGGAGTGGTGTTTTCCGCAAGCTGGATCATGGTTCAGACCAACGCTGTGTTTTTCGGCATGGCAGCCGTGGGACTTGCGGTGGGACTGAGCAGACTGTATCAGGGCGACAGAATTCTGCTCTTGGTCATGGGCGGAATCATCAGCAATGGGCTGTTCAATTCGCTGTTTCTGCTGATGAAATATCTTGCCGATCCGTATAATCAGCTTCCGGCAATCATATACTGGCTCATGGGCGGATTTGCGCTGACAGACAGCAAAACCACGTTTGTCTTATCCGTACCCATTGCCTGCGGCATTCTGATTCTGCTTTGCCTGTCTCCGTATCTCAACATTCTGACGATGGGAGAAGAAGAAGCCAGATCTCTGGGAGTGAATGCAAAACAATGGCGCATGGTATTCATCGTTATTTCGGCCCTGATCAGCAGTCTGACGGTTGCGTTATGCGGCATCATCGGATGGGTCGGGCTGGTGATTCCTCATCTCTGCCGGATCATTGCAGGCCCGGATAACCGGATTCTGCTGCCTGCATCGGTTCTCACAGGTTCCATATTTCTTCTGATAACGGATAATGTGTCAAGACTGCTTTTTCCGGCAGAAACGCCGCTGGGCATTCTCACATCTCTGCTCGGTATTCCGGTCTTTGCCGTGATTTTGAAAAATGCGGGCAAAGGATGGTCGAAGTGGAACTGATACAAGCAGATCATATCACGTTTTCATATTCCCGAAAGCCGGTATTGACGGATGTGTCTTTATCTGTCAGACAAGGGGAAATCGTCTCTCTGCTCGGACCCAACGGAAGCGGCAAAACCACGCTGCTCAAAGTGATCCTCGGAATTTATCCGCCCAAGCTTGGCACGGTGTTTTTCAACGGCAGATCGGTTTCGGAGATTGCTCCCAAAGAACTGGCAAAAAAGATTGCTTATGTTCCCCAGTTTCATAAAATGGTCTTTGCTTACAAAGTTACGGATATTGTGCTGATGGGAAGAACGCCGCACAAGTCTTT
>JAWKPW010000105.1:0-18890 GCA_041390465.1 Desulfobacterales bacterium
ATCAGTTATCAGTTATCAGTTATCAGTTATCAGTTATCAGTTATCAGTTATCAGGCGTCAGGCGTCATGGAGCAGGGTCAGTATCAAAAATCCTGTAACCTATAACCAGTATCCAGAAACCAGCAAACATGAACATTTCAGAATCTTCCAAAAATCCCGGCATGGGATATGCCTGTGTCATTCTTGCCGCGCTGCTCTGGGCTGTGTCCGGAACCTCGGCCAAATATCTTTTTCAGAATGGGGTCACGCCGTTTCAGGTGGTGCAGTTGCGGATTACCACGGCTGTGGCTGTCCTTTTTCTGTGGTTTTTTCTGCGCCGCAGGGATCTGCTTCGGATCAGATCCAAAGATATTGTGTATTTTCTCATTCTAGGCTCCGGCGCGATGGCGGCTGTGCAGTTCACCTATCTGCTGGCCATCAGCAAGATTCATGTGGCTGCCGCAGTGCTGATTCAGTATATGGCTCCGGGTCTTATTGCCATTTACAGCTTTGTTTTTGCAAGGCAGAAACCGGAAATGACGGTCATTGCGGCTCTGATTCTCGCAGCAGCTGGGTGTTATCTGGTTGTGGGCGGATACCGGCTGGATATTTTTTCCATGAACCGGGTTGGGATCATCAGCGCGCTGCTTTCTGCTGTGGCATTTGCCTGGTATTCTCTGCAGGGGGAATACGGAATGCGCAGATATCCGGCATGGACTGTGCTGTTTTATGCTTTGGCTTTTGCCGCGATCCCCTGGAATATTTTTTATCCGCCTCTGGAAGCCTTCACCCATTCCTACAGTCCTGTGCAGTGGGGATGGATTCTGTATATCGCGATCATGGGAACCGCCATGCCTTTCGGTCTTTATCTCAAGGGCATCAGCCATATCGGAGCCACCCGTGCCAGCATCACAGCCACTCTGGAACCCATCACCGCAGGAATCATTTCCTATATCTTTCTCAATGAAGTCATGGAAATTCTTCAGATCACGGGCGGTCTGCTGGTGATTGCCTCCATCATTCTTTTGCAGATAAAACAGGGGGAAAACCAGCCGCCCCGCATACTTACAGAAGAGGCAGAACAGCAATGAAAACCGAATCCGCTCTTTCCAAACGGATCAGGCGTCATGTGACTGGAAGAATAAGAGAATTTTTCGCATCCGCAGCACCGGGACTGGAAAAACTCTGTTTTGGGGAACTTATCTCTCTGCCGGGTTCCATAACCGATGTGCAGGCCGTACCGGGAGGTGTGGCATTCAAAGCCCGTGTCCATGACGCGTATCTGGCAAACCTGCATCTGCGCACAGCCAGTCGCATTCTCATGCGCATCGGTGCGTTCACCGCAAGCAGTTTTTCACAACTGGAGCATTGTCTGGAGGATTTTCCCTGGGAACTGTATCTGCATCCGGGAGATATGCCGGAATTTCACATCACTGCCGCGCATTCCCGTCTTTTTCACACAGGAGCCATTGCCGAGCGCTTTGCAAAAAACATAACAGAACGTATGAAAGAAATCTTCCCTCTTTCCCATGCGGAAAACACAGAATCCCTGTCCCCGCAGATATTCATCCGTGTCGCAGATGATCGCTTTACCATTTCCCTTGACAGCAGCGGGGAGCATCTGCACAAACGGGGAATCCGGAAACTGGGAGGAGATGCTCCGATCCGGGAAACCACGGCATCTGCTGTACTGCGGCTTGCGGGATATGACGCACAGGAACCCCTGATTGATCCCATGTGCGGAACCGGCACGTTTTCCCTTGAGGCCGCTATGCTTGCCACACGCACGCCGCCCGGATTTTTCCGGAATTTCGCGTTTATGCACTGGCCCTGTTTTCAGCCCGGAAGATGGGCGCATATCCGCAGAGAAGCAGAAAAACAGATTTCTTTTCCTGACAAAGCCCCTCTGATATTTGCCTCAGATGCAGAGGAAAAAGCCTGTGAAGACCTGAAAAAAAATATTTCAGGAACTCCCTTTTCCCCACTGATTCAGACACAGCGCCGGGACTTTTTCGATCTTTCCCCGGCAGAATTTACGGATCAGAAAGGGATGGTGGTCATCAATCCTCCCTACGGACTCCGCCTGGGCAGTCCGGAAAAGAGCGCGGAGCTTTTTCAGGCCGTCTGCCGTCATCTGGCAGAAACATATAAAGAATGGAAATTTGCCCTGATAGCGGCAGATCCGAAACTGATCCGCAATCTCCCTTTTTCCTTCCGAAAACATCCCCTGTTTCATGGCGGACTGAACCTGCATCTGCTTGCAGGGAAAATCCTGTAATACCAAATCACTGTTGAAAACGGCCTTCCGGAAAAAGCAATCCGATTCGGTGCTGTGCTGATTCAAAATCTGCGTTCATCTGCGCAATCTGCGGATTCCTGTCCGCAGATTTCACAGATTTTCGCAGATTGCTCTGCACCGGTTTCCCATTGAAAGCATGCTCATATTTGGAACAAATCAATGCCGATTCGGTATAATACCGATTCTCCATTGATCTGAAACATAAGCTGTTCAGGCATAAAGTTTTTCAGAAAAACCGGATTTTTCGGAAAAATCCGGTTTTTTGAATACATGAAAACTTCTTTTTGCCTGTGTATAAGTATCCTTTCAATGAGGAATCGGTATAATACCGAATCTCCATTGATTTGATTCCCAATCAGCATATTTTCAATGGAGAATTGGTATAACAGATTAATATTCATCATAAAAATAACATTTCAGGAGGCTGTCCATGAAAGAAAAAAAAGTCAGAACCCATGTCATTGTCAGCGGCAGGGTGCAGGGCGTATGGTTCAGGGCGGAAACGCAGAAAGCCGCTCAGGCGCATGGCGTGACCGGCTGGGTGCGCAACAGAAGTGACGGAACGGTCGAGGCCGTGTTTGAGGGAGAGGAAAACAAAGTCGTTTCCATGCTGGAATGGTGCAAAACAGGATCACCGCTTTCGGATGTGCAGAAAACAGATGTGCAGTGGAAGGATTACAAAGGCGAGTTCAGTCAGTTCAGCATTGTCCGCTGAAAAAGCAAGGCGTCCCGCATCATTTTGCATCATTTTGCCGAACGCCTCAATTTTTTCAGGAGACCGGAATCAGCGGGCTGGAATCAGACAGCATCTTTGAGTTTCTTGCCGGGTTTGAATTTCACCACATTGCATGCCTTGATCTTGATCTCTTCGCCCGTCTGCGGATTGCGTCCCTTCCGGGCTTTCCGGCGAGTCTTTGAAAAAGTGCCGAATCCCACCAAAGTAACCTTTCCTTCTTTTTTCTTCAGGGCCTGGATAATGCCATCCATGAAAGAATCCAGAGCCTTTGCGGCTGCGGCTTTGCTAAGTCCTGTGTCTTCTGCGATTTTTTCAATCAGTTCCGATTTGGTCATTGTTCCTTTCCCCCTTTGCTTGAATTGTCAGGTTTCCTGCCACCACGGCTTTTTTAAGGTCAATACAGAACTTTATTTTCAATGTCAATATAAATCCTCATGTATCAAGACTTTTTTTGCCTTTTCCCCTGTCTGACCCTTTTTTTGCAGGGATCGGACAAGGCTGTATGTGACAAAAACCTTTTGTATCAACTGAAGAGAGCATCTGCAAATCGGACAGGATCAAATTTCTGCAAATCATCCACCTGTTCCCCGACACCGATGTAACATAAAGGAATATCCAAAGTATCACAAATACTTATAACAACACCCCCTTTGGCAGTTCCATCCAGTTTGGTCAGAATCAGTCCGGTAATTCCCATGGCTTCATTGAACAGCCGGGCCTGGGACAGGGCATTCTGGCCGGTGGTGGCATCCAGCACCAGCAGGGTTTCATGGGGGGCATCCGGAATCACTTTTTCCACAGCCCGGCGGATTTTTTTCAGTTCCTCCATCAGATTCACCTTGGTATGAAGCCGTCCGGCCGTATCCACAATCACAATATCCTTTCCGCGGGACACAGCAGCTTCCACAGCATCAAAGGCCACAGCAGCAGGATCTGCATTATCCCGATGCCTCACAATATCTGCGCCTGCTCTTTCAGCCCAGATGACCAGTTGCTCCACCGCAGCCGCGCGGAATGTATCTGCTGCTGCCACCAGCACCTTTTTCCCCTCACCGGAAAAACGGGCGGCCAGTTTTCCGATGGTTGTGGTTTTCCCCACCCCGTTGACGCCGATAACCATGATGACATGGGGTTTGTGTCCGGCTTCCAAATTCGGATCCGGTGTTTTCATGAGTTCACGGATTTCTGTTTTCAGCACCTCTTTCAGTTCGCTGGCAGTGGAAATTTTGGAAGATTTCTTTCCCACTTTTTCCATCAGTTTCATGGTGGTCTGAACGCCCATGTCTGATGTAATCAGCAGTTCCTCGATTTCTTCCAGCAGATCGGCATCCACTTTTCTTTTGCCCCGGAACAGATCATCGATATCTGTGGTCAGGACTTCACGGGTTTTGGAAAGTCCTTTTTTCAGACGGCTGATCAGACCTCCGGATTTGTCCTTTTCAGACCTTGTATCCTCTTTGCTTTTCTCTGCTTTGGATTCTGCTGCAGGAACAGGTTTTTCCTCCTCTGCTGCCTCTGCTTTTCCGTTTTTCACCGTTTCCGGAATTATCTGCTCTGTCTGCGGTGATTCCTCCGCTGTCTCCTGCTTTTTCTTTTTTTTGCCAAACCAGGCCATGAATCCAATCCTCCCTGTATTATTTTTCTATTTTCCGAATGCCAAAGATCTCTTCCACAGAAGCGGCATCCAGAATGCGATCACTCCAGATTTCCAAATCCTTCCGGTCAGCATTTTCCATCCGGCTTTCAGCCCATGCCGGTATTGGTCCAAAACGCCGGACAAGAAGCCGTTTCAGCACAGCCAGTTCTCCCTGGGAAATTCCCTGGGAAATTCCCTGAGAAATTCCAATCTGAATGCCTTCCTGTCTTCCCTCCTCACGCATCATTTTCATCAGTCCCATAATTTCCTCCTTATGCCGGCTCTGCGGCAGATATTTTTCCCTGTATTCCTGAAAATCCTTTTCCTTAAGATTTGCATAGCAGTCTATGAAATCAGCATATTTGAGACGTTTTTCCATGCTCTGCTCCAGCATCATCAGTCCCTCCTGCGCGTGTGCATAGACTGCAATGCGATCCTGTTTTCCGCATTTCATGTTCGGCAGATTCAGCCGCGCGACAATGTTGCTGCTTTCCATGTGCTTTTCAGCCGGAATTTTGCGGAGATCGCAGGCGATGAAGCGGAAACTCAGATAGATGCCGTGATCCCCGCCCAGTTTCAGTTCTCTGGCATATTTGCCGGAATGCAGAAAAATGACCACCGGCACAATCCGGTCTGTTCCGAAAAACTCTGCAAGGCTCAGGCAGTAATGTCCCAGCCGGTGGATGGAAAAACGCGCAGCACTGCTTTCCTGCTCCAGGGTGAAGACCAGTGCCTTGCGTCTGCCATCGGGCCATTCGGTCAGCAGCGGTGTGTCCAGTTCATGGAATCTCTCACCGAGCCGCTCCTTAAGCTGCTCCTGCCGGACGGGTATGATCCGGGTGTTTTCATCAATGCCTTCGGCCTCGGGCCCGGCAAAGAATTCCAAAGCCGCACGGGGATAATCCAGAATCAGGTTCTTGAAATTCTGGTCATGGGAAACCTGCTCCTCTTTTGTCATATGTTTATCCCTGTCTGGAATAATTTGTGTCTGCTGTGCTTAAACCGGCAAATGAAAAAACCGCAGTCTGTAAAAACCGGTTGTTTCCCAAAAATCCGGTTTTTCTGCACAATAAAAATCTCTGTGTCCTATGCGGAAACTTCTGTGCAGAAAGTCCTGCACGGATAACTGTTTCATTCACTGTCCGCTGTCTTTGCCGCGCCCTCAAAACTCACGGAAACCACTTTGGAAACCCCTTTCTGCTCCATTGTGATTCCAAACAGGGTGTCTGCAAATTCCATGCTTTTTTTCTTATGGGTGATCATGATAATCTGTGATTTTTCTCCGATAATCCGCAGCAGTTCATTGAAACGGTACACATTGGCCTCATCCAAAGGCGCATCAATTTCATCCATGATGCAGAAGGATGCGGGTTTGATGAGAAAAATGGAAAACACAAACGCAATCGCGGAAAGAGCCTTTTCCCCGCCGGAAAGCAGGCTGAGCCGGGTGAGTTTCTTTCCCGGAGGATGCACCATGAATTCCACACCGGTTTCCAGTGCATTGTTCGGCTCCGTAAGCACCAGTTTTGCACTCCCGCCGTTGAAAAGACGGGGAAAGACCTCAGCCATTTTTTCATTGATCTGGTGAAAGGTCTGCATAAAGCGTTCCTGGCTGACCCGGTTGATCTTCTGAATCACTTTGTGCAGATCATCCACAGCCTTGAGCAGATCAGATCTCTGGGCATCCAGAAAGTCAAAACGCTCTTTCATCTGCTGGTATTCGGCAATGGCTCCCATATTGACACTTCCCATGTCATCGAGTTTTTTCCGCAGGCTTTCCAGTTCACTTTCCATATCCGCAGAATTCATATCCGCTCCTGCCAGTTGATCCATTTCCTCACGGAACGCGTCCAAAGGACGATGCCAGCGTTCAGATATGCGGGTTCCGATATTTTCCCGCCTCATTTCCCGCTGGGTCTGCTCCACTTCCAGCAGACGGATTTTTTTCAGAATTTCCTCCCGCTGTCCCTGCAAATCGGAAATGCTTTTGCCTTTTTCCCGCAGTTGTGCGTCAATCTGGTCATAATCCGCCTCACTGGTTTGCAAAAGTCCCTGAATCCGCTGCATTTCTCCGTACAGAATGGCCAGAGCCTCCTCATATTCCCGAATCTTTTTTTCTGCTTCGGATTTTTTCCGCTCCTTTTCCGCTGTGTCTTTTGCAAGCTGTTCCATGCGCCGTGCGCCGTCTTCCTGAAACTGCCGCAGTCTGCGCAGGGAATTAAGGCTGTTTTCCAGTTCTGCTTTCAGCGAAGTTTCCTTTAAGCGCAGATCAGTCACCCGGCGGTCAAAATCTCCCATCTGTGCGGAAACTGTGGTGATCTGTTCAGAAATCTCTGCCACACGTCTCTGCGCAGCCTGCACTTCGTCCGTGATTTTGGACAGCGCAGCATTGTATTTCTCCATTTCAGCTTCCATGTCATCCGCTTCGGCCAGCAACTGCTCCTGCTCCAGCCGCAGCACCTCCAAATCCCGGCGTGCGTGCTTCAATTCCTCGGAAATCCGGTACAGATTTTTCTGCGCCTCCATTTCCTCATAAGCCGCCTGATTTTTCTTTTCCGTGAGATGCTGCAGATCCGATTCCAGAGAGGTGACTTCCGCTTCCCTGTCTTTCTGCTCCTGACGGCCGGTTTCCAGTTGGGCATCCATTTCCGTCAGGCGGTTTTCCAACTCCCGGAGTTCCTGCTTTTTGCCCAGAATGCCGGAAAGTTTGTCCGGACTTCCGCCGCTCATAATGCCCTGGGAGGAAATCAGATCCCCCGATCGGGTAACATAAGCCGCACCTTTGCCGTTTTCACGGAAAAGACTTATGGCCTGTGCCAGATTTTCCGCCACACCCACATGCCCCAGCAGGATTTGCGCAATCTTTTCAAATCCGGATTTCACACGCACATGGTCAATGAGTTTTTCAGACAAATCCGGGTGGTGGATCTCCTCATTTGCAAGCACCGAAACAGGAACAAAACCGCTGCGCCCCGCGTTCTGTGTCTGCAGAAATTCAATGGCCTCCTGACCGGTTTCCGGGTCTTTGACAATCACATACTGCAGCCCCTCGCCCAGAACAGCCTCGACCGCAGCATCATAACCGGTTTCCGGTTCCAGAATATCGGCCACAAGCCCCAGAACATGGCCTTCGGGATGTTCCCGTTTCATCACGGCTTTCACGCCGTCCCGGTACCATTCAAAGCTGTCTGCCATTTTTTTCAGCGCACTGTAACGGGAACGAACCTTGTTGCGTTCATATTCCAGGGTCTGAACCAGTTTCACCTGTTTTCCCAGAGCCTGATTTTTTTCCGTGAGCAGTTTCCGAATCTCTGCAACCTGCTCCTCTGTCTCCCGGATTTCCCGCTTGCACAGATGCAGTTCCTCTCCGGCCTCGGTCTCTTTTTTGGCAATATCCGTCACTTTTTTTCCTGCCAGTGCGGTGTCCTCATCCAGACGTTTGAGACGGCGTTTCAGATTGTCCCGGTTATTGGCAACATTCTGGGAAATGTTTTTGTATTTGGCTTCCTGCGCGACCAGATCCATAAGGCTGTTTTTGGATTCATCCAAATCCCGGTTCAACGTCAGCAGATGATCCCGGATATTTTGGGAAGACTGCTGCTCTCTGTCCAGATCAGCCCGGATGGTGCGGATTTCCGCATCCAGGGCTTCGGTCTGCACCTTTCCCTGTTCCATTTCAAAAAGCATTTCCCGGTTTTTCTCTTCCAGACGAATTCCGGCATCGTGCAGATCCGTGTATTCCTTTGCCAGTCTTTGGATTTCTTTGCGCAGATGCTCCAGATCATTCTCACTTTTGTCAATCCTGCGCTGGATGTCAAATTTGCCGCTTTTCTGTTCGGAAATCTCCCGGTTTTTCTCGGCCCGGCGCAGTCCGATCTCTTCAATGGCCGCATCCAGTTTTTTCAGGCTGCTCTCATGGGACATGTCCTGATCTTTGAGTTCCTTGAGCAGCGCGAGGCCCTGCGCGATTTCCTGAGAAATCTGATCCGACTGGTGCAGAGCCAGACGCACATCCAAATCCCGAATGCGCTCTTTGAGATTTTTGTAGCGTTCCGCTTTGGATGCTTGGCGTTTCAGGCTGTTCATCTGCCGCTCCACCTCGGTGATAATGTCCTGCACCCGCACAAGATTCTGATTGGTGGCCTCCAGTTTCTGCAGGGTCTCGGTTTTGCGGCTTTTGTAACGGGTAATCCCGGCAGCCTCTTCAATATACAGACGACGCTCCTCAGGCCCGGCTTCGGTGATGGCTCCGATGTTTCCCTGCTGAATCACGGCATAGGACTTGGCTCCCATGCCGCTGCCCATGAAAATATTGTGGATGTCCTTGAGACGGCAGGACTGTTTGTTGATCAGATATGCTGTTTCTCCGGATCGGTACAGTCGCCGGGTCAGCATGATTTCCGTAAAATCTTTCAGTTCTTCCGGCGCATCGCCGTTGTCGTTGGCAAGGGTGAGAGAAACCTCGGCCAGATTCAGGGGGGGCCTTCCTTCCGTGCCTGCAAAAATGATATCCTCCCGGTTCTTGCCCCGAAGCTGTTTTACGCTCTGCTCGCCCATAGCCCAGCGCAGCGCGTCCACAATATTGCTTTTCCCGCATCCGTTTGGCCCCACAATTGCGGAAATACCGGGCGGAAACTGAATCACTGCCCTGTCGCTGAAGGATTTGAACCCGGTGATTTCCATTTTTTTCAGTCTCATACTGCCTGAATATCCTTATTAATACGAATTAAGGGTTGAATCCGGTTGTTTTCATGCGTCATTACATAATCAGAAAGTCTCTGAAAGGCAAGCGGAATTGTTTCAGTTTGCCAAACTTTCCGTTTGGCACTCCTCCGGAGTTTTTCTGAACAGATTTCCTTGCACAATCTTTTGTTTTTCCCTTTTGCAAAGGGAGATTTTCAGACAGAAAGCGCATGCTGATTTCAACAAAATTCAACGCTGTCATATACTATTATATTATGTAACTATTTAGAAATGTTGTATTTATGAAATCTCATTATGGCATCTGAAATTTTTTCATATCAAACTCATTTCCTTTAAATCAGGCAAGTTAAATCAATAATTTTGCTTGCATCAGCCGAGTATGTCTTTAATCTTAAGCAGTCTGTTTACTGTTTGTTATGTGTTGATATTTCTTTTATAATATAGCAAATTAAATATATTATGGGAATTATACTTACTAAAAATGCTGCTGCTTTGGTGATTGGAGCACCTCTAAAGTATCCAGTAATTATCATAATAATACAATTTATCAAAATCAGAATAATTCCAAAAATATAAGTTACAGTTTTCTTTTTATTCATTAAAAAACCATTATATTATTTTTATTTAAACATATTGTTATTGGAATTAAATTTTTGATTAGATGTGAACATTTTTAGGCAGCAGGCAGGTATGCAAAATCTCTTTCCGTGCAGGGCCGACCGGATTTCCGACAGCGATTTTGCACACCCTGCGGCTGCTGCTGATGCTTTCATCTCGTTCCCGCGCTTCGCGTCAATTCCATTAAGTTAAGGAAGTTCCGGAGTGCCAAAATGAGGTGAAACGGAATTTTGGCCGGATTTTCCGCATCATTTCAACCCATTGATATTCTTATTTCTGTAAGGCGGTTTTCGGAAAAAAACATTCCCCCCTCAGACTTCCGAACTTTCCAAAACTTCGGAGGTCTTTACCGGAAAACGTCTGAATGTTTATTATATAGCACAAAAAGCGTACAGAAAAAAGAGATGGGATAAAAATGGAGAGAAAAAGTGGCCTGTGTTCTGCGGAAATATGCGGAAAACCGCTCCGCCAGTTTTGCACGCCCTGCTGTTACGCTGCTGAACGGCTGAAGATAAATTCTTCAGCCGTTCAGATGGCTCATTCTTTCTCAGTCTGATACCCGATTTAATCCTTTGTGAATCATACAGCCCATTATTTTTTTGATTCGATGCAATCAATTTTATCGATCAATAAAAAAAATAATCCAATTGGGCCAAAAAACATTGCTGAAGTAAGACCGGCAAAATAATTGGTATGCGATGGTTCAGAATCAGTATGATTTTTTTCCCATTGTTTTGATTCAAATACCGCAACTGCGAATGTTATTATTCCTGAGATGCTCCAAATAAGAAAAACAAATGACAATATAAGTTCTGCCACTTAATTATTTCCTTTTAATTTAAAATGGTTATTTAAAAAATGGAAATTCCTGTGCACTTTAAAATAAAATTCTGCTGTGTTTTTCAATGCTTTACCGATTCCAATTACTGCTCCCGTCTTGGTCATGTACTGCTGCTTTTTTATAAGCATGTTTTCAATGGGGAATTGGTATAAAATTCATTGAGGTCATGTACTATGTCTCAGATTTTTCAGAATCCAGCACTTCCCGCACTTTGTCGGCCAACTGCTTCAGGGTAAAGGGTTTCTGGATAAATCCCCTGCATCCCTTTGCCATGATCTCGGCTGCCTTTCCGTTGATGCTGTATCCGCTGGACAGAAGCACTTTCACATCTGACCGGATTTCCCGCAGATGCTCAAAAACTTTTCCGCCCCCCATTTCCGGCATGATCATATCCAGAATCACCATGTGAATCTTTTCATGTTCCATGCGATAAATGTTTACGGCCTCCTGTCCGCTCCGCGCGCTGATGACTGTATAGCCCAGTTCCCGCAGCAGATGGGTTCCCACTTCCACAATCATTTCCTCATCATCCACCAGGAGCAGGGTTTCGGTTCCGCGGGAAATCCCGGTGTCCGGATGAATCTCCCTGACCACCGCCTTTTCCGATGCAGGCAGATAAACCGTAAAGGTGGAGCCTTTTCCTTTTTCGCTGTAAACATGGATGATTCCTCCGTGGTTTTTTACGATTCCATAAACCGAAGCCAGCCCCAGTCCCGTTCCCCTGCCCATTTTCCGGGTGGTGAAAAAAGGTTCAAACACCCGCTGCATCACAGCCTTTTCCATGCCCACCCCGGTATCCGTGACAGAGATTTTCACATACGGACCCGGAGGAATCTGCCAGGCCGCCACATAATTTTCTTCCAGAATGACATTTTCTGTGGACAGAAAAAGATCGCCTCCTTCCGGCATGGCCTGCCACGCATTGACAAAAAGATTGATCAGCACCTGCTCCATCTGCCCCCGATCCACTTCCACTGCTGCAATGCTTTTTTTCAACTGAAAATGAATCTGTATCTGTTTGCGGGTTCTGCCGAACATCTCCGCGCTTTTCCGGATCAGTTCATTGATGTCTGTGGTTTTGATCTCATATTTTCCGCCTCTGGCAAAACCCAGCAACTGCCGGGTCAGACCCGCGCCGCTTTGCACATATTCCTCCATGTGTTTCAGTTTTTCCCGGTGCGGATGGCTTTCCTCTGTGTCCAGAAGCATCAGGGAAATGTTTCCCAAAATTCCGGTGAGCAGATTGTTGAAATCATGGGCAATGCCTCCGGCCAGCGTACCGATGGCCTCCATTTTCAGAGCCTGATGCAACTGATTTTCCAGTCTGCGGTATTCGGTCATGTCTTTGCAGATGCCCACAATCCCGGTCACCTCTCCGGCAGAACTGACATTGGGCGCGGCGCTCAGGTGAAAGATGCGCAGGGAACCGTCCCGGTGTATCATCGTCAGTCCCAGATCTCTGACAGTTTTCTTCCGCAGTGCAATACTCCGGATGGTCTGCAGGCTGCTTTCCCCGCTCTTGACAAACTCCGCGAGTTCCTTTCCCATTGCACTTTCCCTTTCATAGCCCAGCAGAATTTCAAAGGCAGGATTCAGATAGGTGAAAGTGCTGTCAGGCGCCAGGGTGAAGATGATGTCCGGCGAATTTTCCGAAAGGGAGCGGAACCGCTCCTCACTTCTGCGCAACTGCTCCTCTGCCTGCTTGATCCTGCGGATATCCGTGATGACACCGAAACTGCCCCTGAAATTTTCCTGTGCGTCAAAAATGGGCACAGGGGAGATGATGGTGGGCAGATTCTGACCGTCTTTTCTGCGCCATGAAATTTCGTAGGAGGAGGCTTCCCTTTTTTTCCGCTTTTCCCTTTCGCTCTGATAAATCCGCAGGTTTTCCTCATCAAAATAAAGAGAGATGGGGGAACCCGTGATTTCCTCCCGGGGCCGGTCCAGCATGCGGCAGAGCTTTTCGTTCACATAAATCAGCACACTGTTTTCATCCACAACGGCCAGTCCCTCATTCATGGTTTCCACCAGCAGTCGGTAGCGCTCCTCACTTTCCGCGAGTTCCGTGTTTTTTCTGCTGAGTTCCGCGTTGATGCGGCTGAGATCCAGGATCATGGCTTCTATGCGGCCGGTCATGGCATTGAAGGCATGGGCAAAGGTGTTCATCTCATCCCGGCTTCGGACACTGACCCGTGCTGAAAAATTGCCGGATGCGATATTCTTTGCGGCCGCTGAAAGCTCCCGGATGGGGGCCGTGATCTGTCGGGCAAGGAGAAATCCGGCAGCAAGAGAAAAAAACAGCAGGATTCCGGCCCAGTACAGCATACGTTCCAGAGCCCGGCGCGTGCCGTTTTCCACCACGCGCACCAGTTGCGCGGAAGCGGCTGTGGCCATTTCCACCGGAACCACCAGGGCAAAATGCCAGTCAATGGATTTGAGGCTGTGATAGGCAAAATATTTGGCCTCCCCGCGCAGAGGAACCTGCTGTATGGCGGATTCTCCCAAAGCCATGCGCCGGAGCACCGCATCCAGTTCCGGGCAGACAGATTTGCTCAGATCGATAATGCCCCTGGGGGCATAGGCTTCGGGCGAGGAAAGTTCCACCCGCGCATGGGGTGATGCGCCAACGAGCTGCAGACGGGAATCCATGAGAAAGGTGTAACTGGAACGGATGGCCTGAAAATGGTTGAACTGGGTGATCAGACTGACCAACGAAATGCTGATGCCCATATACCCGTGAATTCCTCCGTTTGAAAAAACAGGTGCAACCGCATCGATGACCAGATCATAGGAAAGGGAAAGCGGATTGACATGCACTTCACTCCACACCGCCTCCACATTGGTCACTTCCCCAAGCATGGGGTTTGGAACCGATGCCGGGTCCAATCTGTTTTTCGGGAAAAAAGGGGACGAGAGGAAGGTATGCGCATCCGGCAGATCTTCGGGGAGATTTGCGGCCGGCCAGATTCGGATGTTTCCGGCAAGGGGGGCAAACCAGCTCATGGAGCAGAAATTCATGTCCGCAAACAGCGCGGGCAGCAGCTTTTCCGGAAACGTCCGGCCCGGTTCACAGTGTTTCAGATATTTTTCCAGATACATGGCTCCGTAACGCGCGGCAGCCTTTGCCCGGTTGAGCTGCACATCCAGCGTGGCTGCCTGTCCCCGGACATTTTTTTCAATAAAATTTTCTGTCTGCCGGGAAAGGATCGCGCGGCTCTCCCGTCCCATCTCCCTTTGAGCCTCATCGAGCGTGTTGCGGATGGCAAAGGCAATGCCCAACGTCAGCACAAGAATGGTCACAGACAGCAGCAGCAGGATTTTGTGCCAGAACAGCAGTCCGGAAAATCTGTGTTTCATGTCTTTTCAGGAATCGATAATCTCTGTCCATTGTTTCTGTGTGTCATCCAAAGCCTGCCGCGGACTTTTCTGTCCCTCCAGTGCCATGCGGATATTGCGGGTCAGAATGTGCAGAAGTTCCTGTGTCTGCGGAAGGCAGGGCCAGGCTGTGGCGCTTTCCAGAGCCGCCCGGGCTGCCACACTCCGTCTCGAGCGAATTTTTTGTATTCCTTTAATTCAAAACTGAAATCCGCACCGATCGACAAGCGCCGTTGATCAGATTCAGGCGCAGGCGATTATTCCAGCCGGAGACAAAAAGCAGATAGGCCAGTGCAGCTTCCGGATCCTTTGCCTTTGCCGAAACCCCCAGACTGAATCCTGAATTGAGCGCAGGGGAATGCCGGGCTTTTTCCCCGCTTCCTTTGGGCATCTGCACCGCGCCCCAGTCGCCCTGGATGACAGACTGCTCGGGATCTTCAGCCATGATGCCGATGTCTGTCCACTGATCCGCCATGGCAATTTTTCCGGAAAGAAACGCGTCACGGGCCACTTCCCAGTCGGTTTCCATGGGGGTGGGCAGGGCATAGGCTGCCTGATCCATCAGGGCCGAAAGCGCAGCCACGGCCTCTTCGCTGTTGATTGCCGGCTGGCTGTTCTCATCCAGCATTCTGCCCCCGAAACCGCCCAGCCGGTTCACAAAACTGGAAACAAGAATCATCGCGGCAGGCCGGGCCATGATGGCTGTTCCGTAAATGCCGTTTTGCTTTTCCTTTTCCGTGACGGTGCGGGCAATCACAGTGAACTCATCCCAGGTTTCCGGAGGGGAGAAACCATATTTCTGCAAAAGGGATTTGCGGTAAAACAGCACATGGGTGTCACCGTCATAGGGAAGGGCCCAGCGTTTTCCCTTATACAGGGTATAGGGATCATACAGGCTGGGAATGAAATCCTCCGGCTGGAGAATCTCCCGGTTTTCTTCAATAAAAGCGGTCAAATCTCTCAGCACGCCTTTTTCAGCGAGACTGCCCGTGTCCACATACCAGAACATGATCACATCCAACTGGGGATCGTCCGAAGAAGCATCCTTTACGGCGTATGAGAGCATTTCCGTGTAATCCACAACAATGTTGCGGACAATGGCCCCGCTTTCCTTATGAAACCATTCGGCAGCCAGATCCGCCGCGCGCACATGGGGATGATTGGTCATCACTGTCAACTTTCTGCCCTTCAGATCGATCTTCTGCACAGACTTCTGCACAGGCACAGGCGGGTGGGGGCTGTCAATGATTTCCACTGAAATCACCATGACGGTCATCGCAATGATCAGGATGGCCGCAAGCAGCAGTTTTCTGTCCATATCCTCTCCTTTTGTGAAAAATTCATCTGTTCCGGGATGTTTTTTTCCGGACGCGAAGAGACAAAAAAACAGATTTTCCTGTCCGGAAGATTGACTTTTTCCTGATTTATAATATAACTTTTTCAAAATGTGAATCAGAATTATGTTTCTGTATATCCATAAAAAATGCAGTTCGTCAAACCGGATTTTGTCTTTTGGGCAGGATATGCAGATACAACAGTCTGAAAAAACATAATCTTTTTAAAAAAACAGTGCGTTTTTGCAGACAGCGGAAAAACAGAAGAGCCGCACAGGGGCCTCTGTCAGATCTGATGCTGCATACCGTGAGAACGGAGAGGCAGTCAATGGAAATATCTGTGATGCAGAAAGATGCGTGTGTGCGGTTTGTCCTGCGCGGGGATGTGGATGAAAAGGGAGCTGCCCTGCTCGGCAGGCATTTTCAGGAACTTGGGGATAAAAAATCGATCCGGGAGCTGGTGCTGGATTTGGGGCAGGTGGGTTATATCGGCAGTTCCGGCATTGGGCTGCTTATCCTTTTCTATCAGACCCTGGCTGCTTCAGGGGGCAGGGTGCGCCTTGAAAAGGTATCCTCCGCCATCCATGATCTTTTTCTGGAACTTGACTTGCAGACAATTCTGAGCATTTCCAAAGCCTGAAAAAAACAGCAGGGAGGCAAATCGGCTGATTCTGAAATTCCCCTCCCTGAAGGACGGGGAGAGTTTTCTTCCGCATCATCAGCGGATGCGCCCCTCTGTCCAAAAATTTTCAGCTCGAACAGCCAGCAGGCTGAAAGAAAACAGAAAATAAAAGCCGGAGGGATTCATGAGCGCAATTTTTGGTGAAATACGGCATTTTCCGCAGGAAAAGGGGCCGGATATCCGGCTGCGGGTATTCGGGGATGAATTCTATGCCCGTTATGAAAGCGAAACCGGTTATACTGCGGTATATGATCCGGAGGTGGGAACATACTGCTATGCGGAACTGGTAAACGGCCATCTGATCTCCGGAGGTGTTCCGCTCAGCCGCTGTCCTCCGCGGGAAATCAGGCGGCATATCCAGGAAAACAAGGAAATCCGGAATGCAATATTCCGGATGCGGCATCGGGATATTTATCCGCCTCTGCTGCCCAGTCCCGGAATTGCCGGAGCCCGATGCACGGACGGCGGTCTGCTTCCGGGGCGCAGAATCACAAAGGGGAAAATCAGGGGACTGACGGTCATTGTCAATTTCAGGGATGTGAAAACCCATATCAGCGTGGCAAACGTCTCGGAACTCTTTAATGCCGAAACCTGCAGGATCAACCGGAATCACTGCTCTGTGCGGGATTATTTTCTCACGGTATCCGGAGGAAAACTTGATTACAGCAGTTTCGTGGTCGGTCCGGTCACCCTGAGCCGGAAACGGGGATATTATATCAGCCATTCCCTGGCCGAGGAAGCCCTGGCAATGGCCATCAGCGAATTTCTTGTGGATCTGTCGGAATTTGACTCCTCCCATGAAAAAGTCATTGATGCTGTCACCTTTCTCTACGCGGGGAGAAGTCTGTACAAAAACAGGCTGTGGCCCCAGAACCGAAGTTTTTCCCCTCCTGTCATCCATAACGGTTACACTTTTGGCAGGTATATGCTTGCCGGTCTTGGCCGTTATCCCGTTGACATGAGCATCGGAACCATCTGTCATGAAACCGGGCACATGCTCTGCGGTTTTCCGGATATGTATGATTACGGCATCAGCACGGGCGACGCGGATATCAGTCCGGGACTGGGATCTTACTGCCTTATGGCTTTGGGGCAGCGCCTCAATTACGGCAGAACCCCTGCCCCGGTATGTGCCTATCTGCGGGATCTGGCGGGATGGTGTGACCGGGAGACATTGCTCAACCATCCGGATCTGTATGAAATCCCTTACGGAGATTATCATTCGGTTTTCCGTTACGAGACCCATCGTCCCAATGAATACTTTCTGTTGGAAAACCGGACGCGGATGAAGATGGACGCGTATCTGCCCGCCAGCGGTCTGGCTGTGTATCACTGTGACACCATGGGAAGAAACGGATGGAACGGCGGCACGCCGGATCTGCATCCCCGCTGTGTTCTGCTGCAGGCTGACGGCAGTCTGCATCTGGAAACCGGACGCAATACCGGGGGCCGTTTTGATCTGTTCGGAAAAACAGACGGAGTGGCCGTGTCTGCGGATACCCTTCCCTCCTCCAAAGCCTGGGACGGCACAGAAACCGGTCTGAACCTTGTCGACATCAGTGAAGCCGGAGAAGTGATCCGTTTTAAGACCGGCACAGTGAGCGACAGGGGGGAAACACATATCGCGAACACACCGCTCATTGTCCGGGAGGTCTTTCCGGACATGGTGATTCCGGATGACAATTCACAAGGTTTATCCAGTGTGATTCACATTGCCAGGCATGGAAACATTGAGGACATTCTGCTGACTGTGGACATCCATCATGCCTTTATCGGAGATCTGGAGGTTTTCCTGAAAACTCCATCGGGCAGTAAAATCATGCTGCACAACCGGGACTGGAGTGAACAGACAGATCTGCAGCTTACGTATGATGCGGAAGGAATGCTGGCCGGACTGAAGGGCAAGCCCGTGCACGGGGACTGGATTCTGTGCATCAGGGACATGGCGCTCAACGATATTGGCAAACTCAATTTCTGGAGTCTGCTCATCGAATATACGCCCACGGACAGAATCATTCAGATCGAGACCGTATCCGGTCTGAAGATACCTCCGGCAGACTGGAACGGCATCAGCAGTGCCATCCCCATAGACCAGGAAGGAGTGTTTGAGGATATTCGGGTGTATGCGGAAGTGACCCATCCCTGCATCGGGGACCTGCAGATCAGTCTGACTGCCCCATCGGGCCGCAGTGTGGTGCTCAAGCCTTTTGGCGAAGGAAAACTCAAGGCCAATATCCGGCAAATCTATGATACCGGAAACCACGACGGACTGGCAGCAATGGTTCGGGCAGGTCAGGAAATGCAGGGGGAATGGCTGCTGGAGGTCACTGACTGCAAATCCGAAGGCCCAGGCATTCTGGTAAAATGGTCATTGGCACTGATCTGCCCCCCCGTGCCTGAAACCGGGCAGGGCTGAGGGAATTTGCAGTGCATAAGCGCAGGGGAACGGCGGCAGGTGTGTCCCGCCTTCCCCGATCTGCACGGATCGCCTTGGCATTCCCTGTTCCCCGGTCCATTTTAACCGCAGAGCGGCACAGCTTTTTTACTGTGCCAAAACGCATTGCCGGGTCAAACAAATCACTCTCAGAAAAAAACTGTGCAGGAGTGCCAAACAGAACATTTGGCAGATTCCCAAACTGTTCAGACTTTTTTTGCAAATCCTCTCAGATAAAAAAACAAGGTGATT
>JAWKPW010000106.1:0-18830 GCA_041390465.1 Desulfobacterales bacterium
GTCCGCTGAGCATGGGATTGACCAGCCGTTCGGTTCTGCGCTCTGAAATGCTGGCCAGTTCCGCAAGGGCCATTGCCATGAAATCTGCGGCAAGGGACACAGGCTGGCCGTGAAAATTGCCCCCGCTGAGATATTCCTCCGTATCAGAAAAAATCATGGGATTGCCTGTGCAGGAATTGATTTCGGTTTCCATCACTCCTGCGGCATAGCGGACGGCATCATGACTCGCTCCGTGAACTTGGGGCGAACAGCGCAGAGTGTACGCATCCTGAATCCGGCAGCAGTCTTTGTGGGAAGACACAATTTCACTGTTTTTTGTGATACGCAGCATATTGTCCGCAGAGCGTATCTGCCCATGATGAGGCCGTAACCTGTGGATTCTCGGATCAAATTCCGTGCGGCTGCCCATCAGCACTTCCAGACTCATGGCTGCGGCAATATCCGCCAGTCTGCACAGATGCATCGCGTCAAAGGCAGTCAAAGCCGCAATCGCGGTCATCACCTGTGTGCCGTTGATCAGGGAAAGCCCTTCGCCGGAGAAAAGTTCCATTGGACTCAGACCGCTTTTTTTCAAAGCCTTTGCTCCGGGCATTCGCTCTCCCTGCCAAAATGCCTCCCCCATGCCAATCAGCACCAGACACATATGTGCCAGAGGACAGAGATCACCGCTTGCACCCACAGAACCTTTTTCCGGAATTACGGGAATAATGCCCCGATTCAGCATTTCCGCGAGAAAACGCACGGTTTCCGGACGGATGGCTGAATATCCCAAAGCCAGATCCTGAATGCGCAGCGCCATCACTGCGCGCACAGTTTCCTCATCCAATGGATTTCCCACACCTGCGGCATGGCTCATCAGCAGATTTTTTTGCAGGGTCCGGGTATCTTCGGCAGAAATGGACACGTCACTCAGCGCACCGAAACCGGTGGTGATGCCGTAAATGCGTTTTTCCTCTGCAATCCATTTTTCAATGAGACTGCGCGCTGCTGCCATCTTTCTTTCCGCACGGGAGGAAACACGGACAAGGGCTTTGCTGCGGGCAATATCAGTCAGGTCTTTCAATGTGAGCGCTTTTGAACCAATGGTGACGGTTTTCATGTTTTCCTCAATGCCTGTAAAAAGGTTCCGCATCCCATCTGCTGTCTGCCTTGAATCTGTAGTTTGCAAAAACCGGATTTTTCCGAAAAATCCGGTTTTTTGTTATGTTCAGCCCATAAAATCAAAATTGACAAAGCACTGATTCGGATTTTGGATTTTTTTGTGCGCTTTCTTCATGCCTTATGATTATCACAGATGACAGAACTGTAACAGTATTTTCTTATACTGTTTTTCACAAACCAATCAAATGCCCGGACTGCCAAACGGAAAGTTTGGCAAACAGCAGCAGAGATCAAAAATTCTGTTGACAGGCAAATTGAATAAGTATATTTCTATATAGAAATATAATCAGGAGGAATATGAAAGATTTTATCAAGGTCATGAAAGCCCTTTCCGATCCGGGCAGAGTGAAGATTGTCAAGATGCTTCATCACAAAACCATGTGCGTGTGCGAACTGCAGGCCGCTTTGGAACTGTCTCAGCCTGCCGTATCCAAGCATCTGAAGATACTGGAAGATGCCGGGCTGGTGAATTTCCGCAAAGACGGGCTGTGGGTCAATTATTTTCTTGCTGAAGGCTCCAATCCCTATGCGGAAACACTGCTCGGCAATCTGGAAAACTGGCTCAATGAGGATGCGGAAATTGAGAAAATCGTGAAAAAAATTCCGTTTATTCGGCGTGAGGAAATCTGCAGACGTTAAACCCTAAGGGTTTTGAAAACCCTTAGGGTTTTTTGGACAGATTTTTGGAACAGAAAAGGTGAGAGAATGAAAAGAAAAAAATGTTTTTGCTGGTGGACAGGCGGATGAGAGGAGATTTGCAAAGGAACATTGGTGGTGGGGCAGATCGGTTGAACTGTCAAATTCAGGTAAATATTTTCAGACAGTTTGTATCTGCCATCAACGGATTTGACCCACTATCGGAACATTGTCTGATTTTTTTTGCAAATTCAATGCAGTGCTTTGTCAACTCTGATTTTGTGATCCGAACAGAAAAACCGGATTTTTCAAAAAAATCCGGTTTTTATAAATACAGTGCAGTTATGGAGACAAAATGAAAGAACGCACAAAACTGCTGATTCTCATCGGCATTTATGTCATCTGCTATTATGTTCCGTGGGATCATCCCACCATCCGCCAGTCCGGACTGGAGGCCTTTATGATGCTGCGGGAATACGCACGCGAGCATGTGCTGACCTGTCTGATTCCCGCGTTTTTTATTGCCGGAGCCATTTCTGTTTTTGTGTCTCAGGCTTCTGTGCTGAAATACTTCGGCGCGCAGGCAGGCAAGATTCTGTCTTACGGCGTGGCCTCGATTTCCGGAACCATTCTGGTTGTCTGCTCCTGCAATAAGTCTTTCCTCTGTTTGCGGGGATTTACACAAGAGGCGCAGGCATTGGCCCGGCCACGGCTTTTCTGTATTCCGGCCCGGCCATCAATGTGCTGGCCATTGCCATGACCGCGCGGATTCTGGGCTGGCAGCTGGGACTGGCACGTGCCATTGGTGCTGTGATTTTCGCAATTGTCACCGGGCTGCTGATGGCCCTGATTTTCCGCAAAGATGATGCCGCGCGCACCGCAGGTCAGATTTATGTGCCGGAAGACAGCGCAAAAGAACGGACACTCACGCAGGACGGTTTTTATATGCTGACAATGGTGCTGATTCTGGTATTCGCTGCATTTGCACGGCCTGCTCCGGATTCCACCGGCATATGGCCATTTATTTTCAGCATCAAATGGTATATGACCGGCATACTGCTGATCCTTCTGGGATTCATGCTCAAAGCATGGTTCACAAAGGATGAAAGATCAGACTGGGTGCAGGCCACGTGGGGATTTATGAAACAGATTTTTCCCCTGCTGGGAGCGGGCGTTCTTGTGGCCGGTTTCACATTGGGACGTCCCGGACATCCAGCCCTGATTCCGGAGCAGTGGATACAGTCTCTGGTGGGCGGAAACTCCTTTGGAGCCAATCTGTTTGCATCTGTGGCAGGTGCGCTGATGTATTTTGCCACCCTGACAGAAATTCCAATTTTGCAGGGACTGCTTGGATCAGGCATGGGAAAAGGCCCCGCACTTGCCCTTCTGCTGGCTGGCCCGGCTCTTTCCCTGCCCAATATGCTGGTTATAGCCGGTGTTATGGGAGTGAAAAAAACAGCCGTGTTCTGCGCGATTATTGTTGTGCTTTCCACCATTGCGGGAATGCTGTACGGAGCATTTTTTGCATAAGGACTGCTGATGATACCCTGTCGGCAAACCGGCAGGGTATTTTCCAATACTCAGAAAATTTAATGGTACAGCCACGAATTACCCGAAACATGGTTTGTGCAGTTCGTGCAAATGCTTGTAATTCATGGATGATTTTAATTGTATCAAGTTGATTTCGGAGTCCGGAGATTCCGGTAAAAGGATAACCGAAAGGAAAATAACGATGAAATTCAATGTCATTATTGAACCGGCTGAAGAAGGCGGTTTTAATGTAATCGTTCCGGCATTGGACGGATGTTTCACACAGGGCGATACAGAAGAGGAGGCTCTTGAAAATGCAAAAGAAGCTATTTCATGTTATCTCGAAGGGCTTGAGAAACTGAATCAGATCAAATCGTATCCGCATGTCAGAATCAGAGAGCTTGAGGTTGCCCTGTGAGCAAAACATTTTCCGGCAGGCAAATTGTAAAAGTGCTTCGCAGAATGGGCTTTGTTGTTGATCATCAGAGAGGAAGCCATATTTTTATGCACAATCTGGAGAAAAACATCTCGGTAATTATTCCGAACCATTCTGAAATCAAAAAGGGAACTCTTCATAATATTCTGAAAAAGGCAGGGATTACGATTGAGGATTTAAAAGACCTGCTTTGAACCTGAGTCGGTATTCATTCAATCTGAACAGTCATTACAAATTAAGAAAGGAATTTTTGTAAATGAAAATGAAAACAGTTATACCCATTTTTCTTGTTCTTGCATTCTGTATGGTTTTTGCAGCATCTGCTGAGGAAGCAAAAGACAGTGCGGCATCCCTGAAATCAGACAACTCTGTGATTGTCAATTATTTTCATGGGAAAAGACGCTGCATCACCTGTCAGAAACTCGAAGCCTATGCAAAGGAATCTCTGAATACCTATTTTGCAGATGAACTGGCAGATAAAAGAATCCATTGGAAAGTGACAGATGTGAGCATTCCTGAAAACGCGCATTTTATTCAGGATTTCAGTCTTGTCAGCCAGTCGCTGGTCCTGACTATGCAGGAAAACGGAAAACAGACAAAATGGCAACATCTTGATCAGATTTGGAATCTGGTGCGGAATCAGCAGGCATATATGGAATATGTCCGGGACAGTGTGAAAGCATTTATGAGTGATAACAATGGCTGAATGGTTCATTCTGACGGCAGGCGCTCTGTGGATGGGAATCCTGACCTCCATCAGTCCCTGCCCTTTGGCAACAAACATTGCTGCCATTTCTTTCATCGGACGCAGAATGGAAAAATCCGGGGCAGCATTTTGGACAGGCATTCTGTATGCGGCAGGCAGGACGCTGGCCTATGTTCTGCTCGGCCTGTTCCTTGTCAACAGTCTCTTTTCTGTCCCGATGGTATCCATGTGGCTTCAGGATTATATGAACCGGCTTATGGGGCCAATACTGATTCTGACCGGAATGTTTGTTCTCGGTATTTTGAAGGCAGGATTCGGAATTGATTTTGTGGGAGAAAAATTCAGCCGGTGGACACAGCAGATTGCAGAAAAAGGGGGGCTGATCGGTGCATTGCTGCTGGGATTCTTTTTTGCTCTTTCCTTCTGTCCTGTTTCAGCAGCGCTGTTTTTCGGAAGCCTGATACCCCTTGCCCTGAAACACCATTCCGGACTGATGCTTCCCCTTGTTTACGGAACCGGAACCGCCCTGCCTGTGGTTGTTTTCGGTTTTCTGCTTGCTTTTGGAGGCAGCAGACTGGGGCGTGCTTTTGACCGGCTTGCCCATTTTGAACCAGGGCAAGGAGAGGCACCGGTGTTCTGTTTATCGGCATCGGAATTTATTTTTTGCTGAGTTACACATTTGAAGTGTTTGTATAAGCTGGATGATGTCATTTAATACAACCGGACAATTTGCAGGGGAGGAAAATTGAAATCAAAATTTGGGACCCGGATGCCCCAAATGTGAGAAAGCCGGTATCGTAATGAGGCAGTCGCGGAAACCGAAAGACCGCAAATGTGGAAAAAATCAAAGACGTGTGATGCAGATTGCCAAATTCGGCGTTTTCGGCACGCTCAGGTGGTCATTGACGGAGACGTGAAATGTAGGGCAAGATATCCCCAGCAAAGACGATATGAAAAAATGTTTGAAAATAAGGTTTTTTATCAAAATAACTGATGTTATCGGTATGGAATCCCTTTGCAAAGGGAATTGTCCGCAAGCCCCTGAAAAATCCCTTAATCCCCCTTTAAAAAAAGGGAGAAAAAAACGGTCTTGCGGCGTAACATCAGAAAATAAGCTGTTCCAAACCCTTAGGGTTTTCAAAACCCTATGGTTTATGCTGAAATTTTTTCAGATTTTATACAAGGAGGATAAAATGGCAAACGACTGCTGTTCATGCAGTGCGCCCCGAACAATGATACTGGCCTGTTCCGGAGGATCAAATGTGGGGCAGTTGTCCAATCAGCCGCAGTGGAACTGACACAGGAGGGATTTAAAAAATGTTCTGTTTGGCAGGCATCGGCGGGCATCTTTCCGGCTTTGTGCGTTCTGCCAAAGATATGGAAAATCTGCTTGTGATTGACGGATATGAAATCGATAGTGAAAGCCATTCGGACCATGCGGAAATTTCCATGAAAAAATACATGGTAATTAAATTTTCACAGACCCTGGGAATTGACAAAACAAGGATTTCCATCTTAAACAGGAGGATATTGATTTGGTAGCGCTGTTCTGAAAATCGCAAAACAGGAGGCGAAAGCCCAAAATTCTTGTTTCGCCGCCTTCACCGGATGCACTTGCAGCAGCCGGACTTTGGGTCTGTCCATACATCTCCTGCAAGAGTCCTGAACGGGAAAGTTTGGGACTTTGAACCCATTCTTTTGACAGGATACAACCCAGTTGGCTGGTTACACAAAAGTGCAAAATGGTTTCCAGCAGCGGCGTTTGTCCGTGTGGTGTTCATGTTGTCCAAGATGAGTTGCAGATTACGGAGCTTCCCGCTGAAAAGAGGGGATTCCGTTTTTCCAGATACTCTTTGGCTTCGCCCACCACATAGAGGGAACCGGCCACGCAGATCATGTCTTCCGCAGATGCAGTTTTCATGGCATGGGCCAAGGCCTGCCCCACATCCGGAATGATTTCTGTATCTGCAATGATCTCTTTTGCTGCAGAGGCAAGTTTGTCTGCGGAAACTGCTCTTCCGGTTTTGGGCTGGCAGATAATGACTTTTCTGCACAGGGGCAGAAGATGATGCATCATTTCCCTGTATGGTTTGTCATCCAGAATGCCCATGACCATGATAATCCTGCGGTTCTCTGCCTGTTCCGACAGATAATCTGCCAGCACCCGTGCAGCCTCCAGATTGTGCGCACCGTCCAGAACAACCTGCGGGGATTGGCATACCACTTCCAGCCGTCCGGGCCAGCGGTTGCGCAAAAGCCCTTTGCGGATGTGATCCGCAGAGATGTTCACGCCATTTTGAATCAGAATCTCACACGCAGCAAGAACAAGGGCAGCGTTGTCAATCTGATACCTGCCCGAAAGGCCGGTGCGCATGTCGGTCCACGTGTTCCACATGCCGTGATAGGTGAAACTTCCTCCGGGTTCCGGACTTACCCGGAACGTCTCCCCGAAACGGTACAGAGGAGCGGATTTTTCCGCGGCAATCCTGCGGAGAACCTCTGCCGCGCTTTCCTGTTTGACGCCCGTGACCACCGGCCGGTTGGTCTTGATGATGCCGCCTTTTTCCCCTGTGATTTCCTCAATGGTATTCCCCAGATACTCCCGGTGTTCCAAAGAAATATTCGTGATGACAGACAGTTCCGGATCAATCAGATTGGTCGCGTCCAGACGTCCGCCCATGCCGGTCTCAATCACGGCCCAGTCTGTTTTCTCTTTTGCAAAAATGTCAAAGGCCATGGCTGTGGAAAATTCAAAAAAAGTCAGTTCCCTTTCTTTGCGCGGGGCATTTTTCACAGCTTTGTATGATTCCAGGACCGCCTCATCTGAAACCGGCCGGTTGCTGATGCAGATTCTTTCATTGAAGCGCACCAGATGGGGAGATGTGTAAAGTCCGGTGCGGAATCCTGTCAAATGCAGGATAAAGGCCAGCGTGGATGCCACAGAACCCTTGCCGTTGGTTCCTGCGACATGAATGGCTTTGAAACTGCTGTGTGGATTTCCCAAATGGCTGAGAATACCGGAAATGGTATCCAGCCCCAGTATAATCCCAAAACGCTGCAGACTGTACATGGCCTCCAGGCATTGGGTATATTCACTTTTTTCTGTCATGGCTGATCCCGGCATCCGGATTCGGGAAGATTTGGATGAAAAAGGCTTCCGCACTGCGGCACGGATGCAAGAAAATTGTTTCCGCAAAAAACCCGGACAGAACAGAAACTGTTCCTCCGGGCTGCAAAACACATTCTGTCTCTATCTGGCGCTGCTGTATCTGCGTCTGGATGCGGCAATTCTCTGCCGTCTCACTGCCTCGCGCTCTTTCCGACGCCGGTATTCGCTCGGCTTTTCATAGCTTTTTTTCAGCTTGAGCCGTTTGAAAAGACCGTCATTCTGAATTTTTTTCTTGAGAATGCGCATGGCCTTTTCCAAGTCGTTGTCAATAACCCTGACTTCGATAGCTTTCAAACTTCCTCGCCCCTTTCTTTCCACCTGTTCAAGAATAAATATATTTATTTTCCCGGTGGTTATTTTCAACTCTGAATATAAACAAAATTTTATATAACAGAATATTCAGATTTGCAAGAGATTTCTTTTTCCGCATAAAAAAAGCCCGCGTTCTGACCTGACAAAAAGATCAGACAGCGGGCTGTTTTTTCAGTCAATGCAGGATGTTTTCCTGGTTATGAAAAAAAGCAGGGCATCTCTGCATCCCAATTACAGTTGGGAAAGCAGTTCCTCTTTTACCTGATTGATGGGTTTGCTGCCGTCAACGGTTACATATTTCATGGATTTGTCGGTTTTGGCAAGATCCCTGAAATAGTAGGCCGAAGCCAGTGTGCCGGTATTGGTGTCATAATAAATGGAATGACGTTTGTCAATCGCGGCCTCATCCTGATCATCTGCACGGGTGGACAGCGCGCCGCCGCAGACCCGGCATTTGTCTCCATTGGGTTTGATCGCGTCAATGAAAATATTGTTGGGATGATTGTTGTCATTGGCGCAGAGTCTGCGGCCCATGATTCTGTCTTTGGCAATCTTTCTGTCCAGAAGGATTTCCACCACAAAATTCAGTTTGATCCCGGCTTTTTTCAGAGCCTCATCCAGTTTCTCGGCCTGCACTTTGTTGCGGGGGAAACCGTCAAGGAGCCAGCCGCCCCTGCAGTCATCCTTCTGCAGACGATCCAGAATCATGGGGATGGTGATCTCGTCGGGACCCAGATCGCCTTTGTCAATATAGGCTTTGGCTTTTTTGCCCAGTTCCGTGCCCCCCTTGATGTTTTCACGGAAAATCGCACCGGATTCAATGTGTGCAATTTTGTATTTGTCTTTGATCAGAGTTCCCTGGGTTCCCTTGCCGCTGCCGTTGGGTCCGAAAATCAAAATGTTCATGTTTTTTCCTCTCTCAAGTAAAAGTAAATGGTTTCTGTCTGACACTCCCTTTACACAGTGACCTGAAGTCACAAAACAAAAAAATAATCACAATAGCCTGATTTCCATATAAATATGCAGGATTTCCCTCAATGAGCCCGGATTTTTCAAAAAAATGTTTTGCCGTTTAGTATAAAATCAGTGCTGTATTGTCAAGAGGATAAAAAATTCTGGGAAAAATTTTTCTGAAATGTCCCGGTTTTTGGCAGATATCTGTCATAGGGATTGACATCTTATGCCTGTCATAATACAAGATCAGACAGTCTTCCGGATATGCGGAGACAACAACGTCACAGATTTCAGGAGATAGTCCATTATGATACTGATTATTGATTTCGGTTCCCAATACAACCAACTGATTGCCCGCCGGGTCAGGGAAAACCATGTGTACTGCCGGATCGTGCCTCCCGCGCTGTCTCTGGAGGAAATCCGCAAGCTCGAACCAGAAGGCATTATCCTTTCCGGAGGCCCTTCCAGCATTTACGAGAAAGACAGCCCCAAAGCGGATCCCGGCATTCTGCATCTGGGCATTCCGGTGCTGGGCATCTGCTATGGGATGCAGTTTATGATTCACACCCTGGGCGGAAACATAAAAGGTGCGGGAAAGCGGGAGTACGGATTTGCCCAGTTGCATATAAGGAAAAAGGAGGGACTTTTTCAGGGCATTGGGGAAGATTCGGTCCAGTGCTGGATGAGTCACGGCGATTCCGCGGAAAGCCTGCCCGAAGGATTTGAAATCACAGCATCCACCGAAAACACGGCCATTGCGGCCATTGCCCATGTGTCCGGACAGTATCACGGTCTGCAGTTCCATCCGGAAGTGGAGCATACCCCCATGGGGCAGGAAATAATCCGGAACTTCCTTTTTCATATCTGCGGATGCATTCCCGCCTGGACCATGAAATCCTTTGCCAAAGAAGCCATTGCGCAGGTGGGGGAAAGCGTGGGGGATGGCAAAGTGATTCTCGGGCTCAGCGGAGGTGTGGATTCTTCTGTGGCAGCGCTGCTTATCCACAGGGCCATCGGCCACAATCTGACCTGCATTTTTGTGGACAACGGTCTTCTGCGCAAGGACGAGGCGGCCCAGTTGAAACGCAGATTTGCCCAGCATCTGAATATCAATATCCGCTTCGTGGATGCTTCCCGGCATTTTCTGCGGGAACTCACAGGGGTCACAGATCCGGAACAGAAACGGAAGATCATCGGCAGGGTGTTCATGGAGGTCTTTGAGGCTGAGGCACAGCAGGTCGGAGACGCGCAGTTTCTGGCACAGGGAACCCTTTACCCGGATATTATTGAATCGGTTTCCGCGTTTGGAGGCCCTACGGCTGTGATCAAATCCCATCACAATGTGGGAGGTCTGCCGGAAAAAATGAAACTGAAACTGGTGGAGCCCCTGAAATATCTGTTCAAGGACGAAGTGCGGGAACTGGGAACAGAACTGGGACTGGATGAGGAAATGGTATGGCGTCAGCCTTTTCCGGGCCCGGGTCTGGCCATCCGTGTGCTGGGGGAAGTGACAGCGGAGCGTCTGGCCATCCTCCGGGAGGCTGATGCGGTTTTGCTTGATGAAATCCGGAAAAACGGTTATTATCGCAAACTCTGGCAGTCCTTTGCGGTGCTGCTGCCCATCAAAAGTGTGGGGGTGATGGGAGATCACCGCACTTATGAAAATATTCTGGCAGTCCGGGCTGTCACCAGCCGGGATGCCATGACCGCGGACTGGGCAAGACTGCCCCATGATTTGCTGGCTGCCATATCCAACCGAATCATCAATGAGGTCAAAGGCGTGAACCGGGTGGTGTATGACATCAGTTCCAAACCGCCTGCCACCATTGAATGGGAATAGATTATGGAAGAAAAGAAAACAGGTTTCAGAATTGGGCTGGATGACGGGGATGAGGAAATTCCGCCTCCCTTTGTCCGTACCGCAAGAGACAGCATTCAGACCCGTACAGGGACAGCCGCGGATGCCCTCCGAATGGGAAAAATCAACAGGCGACTCACATTGCTGGCCCTTCTCCTTCCCTGTCTGTTTGCTGCGGCACTCTATTATGTTTATACAGACATCGGCAGACAGATTGTGCGATCAGAACAGACCAGAACACAGGCTGAAATTCAGGCTGTGTCCCAGGCGCTGGATGCCAAATCAGCGGAACTGAGCGCACAGTATGAACGGATTCAGAAAAGTCTGGCAGAAAAGGAGGAGCCTTTGAAAGAGGCTTTTCTGGTGTTTGAAAAAACCTCAGCGTCCCTGGTGGAAAAGCTGGGGAAAATGGAAGAAAATCTGCGCAGATTCAATGAATCCAAAGCCTCCAGAGAAGCTCTGGAAAGCCTGAAAAAGGAAACCGGGGGACAGATAAAGGGGATGGCCGGCAAAGTCTCTGAAATGGAGAAAAATCTTGCGCCCCTGTCAGAAGATCTGAAAAAAATCAGGGAACAGCTCACAGCGGTGAATGCCGGGATGGAAAAAATAAAGGCAGAGCTGAAAAACCCGGATACAGATCTGAAGGCTTTGACTCAGGACATAAGCCGTCTGAAAAGCGATGTTGTGGACATGCTTGCGGAAACCATTGATCGGAAAGCCCTGAATTCCGCCCTTGCCGTCCAGCAGCGGCAGTATCAGAAGGAAGTGGATGCGCTTGGCAAAAATCTGGGGGAAAAGGACAGGAGCATCAAAACCCTGCAGAAACAGGTCTCAGATTTGGAGCAAAGAGTAAAAACCCTGTCCGCAAGACCTATGGGAACGCCCAAACCCGGAACCATACTGGAGCAGGATATTCAGTAATGATTTGCAAAACAGCCGTGACACAGAGACGGGATCACCAAACCGGAAATTTGATGCTCAGGCAGAAACTTCCGGCTGAAAGGATATAATTTTCACACGGCAAAGGAGTAACAAAAGGCTTATGAAATTTGTATATCTGCTTCGCACAATGCTTATTCTGTGCTTCCTTGCCTTGGTTCCGGTGCTGCTGTTTGCGGTAAACGGACTTCTGCTGGCCGGCAATGAGCATATTGTCACAGGTCTGACACAGCGTCCGGCTGTGCATCCGGCAAGGGAAGAAAACGGAGCCATCCGCCTGAAACTCATGTCCTGGAATGTGGCAAAGCTGTTTGTTCACAATGGGGGACTTTCCTTTGATCCACCGGAAAAGGTAAGAGCGCAACGCAGGTTGTACAATATTATCCGGGCTGAAAGCCGGATATTGTTTTCCTGTGTGAGATTGTAAAGGAATGCACCCCATGCCCCGTGGATCAGATCGCAGAACTCGCTGAAGCCACCGGAATGCACATGTGGGCATTTGGGGAGAACTACAACTTCGGACTGCCTTTTTACCGGATTGTGGGCGGAAACGCGATTCTTTCCCGCTTCCCCATTGAAGGACTGAGCAATATGACTTTGGTTGGACGCCAGCCTTTTTATGTCACCAAAAACAACCGCCGTGCGCTCTGGTGCTCGGCCCATGTTGGAAATCAGGAAATTCTGCTGGCTTCCCTGCACAATGATTCCTACAGTCGGAAAAACAATCTGGCGCAGGCGCAGCAGATACTTGCCTATGTCGGAAACCGCGACGCGATCCTGGCAGGTGATTTCAATGCAGCGCCCCATGAACCGCCCATGAAGGTTTTTTCAGAAAGCAGGCATTTTTCCGGCGTGTTTGACGGACCTTTCACCTTTCCGGCAGGAAAACCGAAAGAAACCATTGATTTTATCCTGGGCCCTGCTTCCTGGGAGGTTCTGGAACACCGGGTTATTGCTTCGGATGCCTCGGATCATCTGCCTGTGCTCACAGTGTTCGGAATAAAGCAGCACAAGCTTTAAAGTTGCACATGCTTCCAGGCTGTGCTGCGGATTATGAACGATGTGGAACAGGAACAAGCTGAAAACTTGTTCCGCTTTGGCTTGCAATGAAAAAAAAATATTACATTTTTGAACGGATTGTCACCTATGGCCGGATGGTGAAATTCAGCCATACCATTTTCGCGCTTCCCTTTGCCCTGTCCGCTGTGGTGCTCGCGCAGAGAGAACATTCCCTGAGCATATGGGATATTTTCTGGGTGCTGATGGCCATGTTCGGTGCGCGCTCTGCTGCCATGGGATTTAACCGGATTATGGATGCCCAACTGGATGCACACAATCCCCGCACAGAAAACCGCGAAATTCCCAAAGGAAAACTGAGTGTAACTGCTGCGAAAATGTTTGTAATCTTTTTTTCGCTCCTGTTCATCCTGGCTGCGGCCATGCTGGGGAAAATCTGCTTTTATTTCTCCTTTCCGGTGCTGGCTGCACTTTTTTTCTATTCTTACACCAAGCATTTTACCTGGACAGCCCATCTTTGGCTGGGCTTTGCCATATCCCTGGCTCCCCTGGGCGCGTGGATTGCCACAGCCAAATCCTTTGATCCCGCAATTCTCTGGCTCAGCCTGGCTCTGCTGACCTATATTTCCGGATTTGATGTGCTCTACGCGTGTCAGGATGAGGACTTTGACCGGAAAATGGGCCTGTATTCCATTCCTGCTGTTTTCGGAGCGGGCCGCGCTCTTGTCATAGCGAAACTCATTCATTTTGTTTCCTGCCTGTCCTTTATGGCGATATATTTTGTTTTTGACATGGGGCAGATTTATCTGATGACAGCGGGCATGATCGGACTGCTGCTGATCTTTGAGCACTGGCTGGTCAAACCTGATGACCTGCGGCATGTGAATATTGCATTTTTTCATGTGAACAGTGTCATCTCTGTGACCCTGTTTTTTGGGGTACTGGCGGATGAAATGGCGCGGGGGCTATAATTGGAAAAATCATGGAACAGGCATCTTCCTGATACGACGGAGACTGTGTCAAACCGGGCCGCAGATTTTGTCTGGAAAGGGTTTCGTGCGGTTGTAACATACACAGATGCTGTCTGCGGAAAAGGAATCGGACTTGTCGGAGTGAAAAATGCGGAACTGGAAAAACGTTTCCACAGATCGGAAATATTCCCTTTTTATGACATAACAGTTGATCCAAAAACGGTATGACAGGAATTTCTAACTCCCTTCAGCATGATGATGACCGTCCTCTCCGGCATGAGCATCGGGCAGACGAATTTTTGGATTCGCAGACTTTCCCATGTTCTGAAAAACTCTCTCCGCGAAGGTTCATATCTGCCTGAAAGAAATCCCGATGCCCCGGAGGATGCTCTGAAAAAATGCCCCGGTCTTTCTTTTGTCACTGACGTTGCCGAAAGAAGAATGCAGAGTCCGGAAGATCCGGAAAAACAGAAATTTTTTTTCAGCGGCAAAAAAAGTGCCATACGGTGAAAAACATTGCCGATGCCGCCGTCAGAAAAGTTGCATGCCTCAGCGGCACATGTGAGGGGAAAAAGCACGGCAGGAGGATATCGGATGAGGAAAATCCGGCTTTCCCCGGGGCGCCAGTCTTTTCAAAGACAGAGGTTTTCAAGGCTGTGAATCTGAAAAGACGGTCTGCTGTCAACCGAAAAAGAAACCCCGCGGAAAAGAACCTCCGTCTGAGGACAGAATTTTCAGGCGGATGATTTCCGGAGTCCGCGCGTCATTGCGGAACATGTCATCGCAGGTGCAAAAGGTCTCCAAATTGTCAGGGAGGTGTTCCGGAATGCGGAAGAAGGTTTCAGTGACCTTTTGATGGAAGCCGCCTGTGCTCTGCATAATCTGAGAGTCACTTTCAGACCTCCGATCCCTTCGAAAAAAGGCCCGGAACCCGTCTGGCACTGACTCCTTATTTCCGAAAATGTCTGGTTCTGTTGGCATTTCAGATTCAGGCGGGTGTTCAGATCGGCAATCTGAACCGGCAGCCTTGCCGTAATGCTGCATGCTGCCGTTTCGGACAGAGCCGGTGAAACTCCGTCTGTCCGGCTCAGAGAATTCCGTATAAATAAAAACAGCATGTCACAGAAATGTCAACAGAACCTATTCTGTATGAATAGTTGTATCTGAAAACTTATTCCTGCCCGCATATTGCAGTTCTTTATTCTCCTGCCAGGTCAGCAGTTCAGACACTCAGCCACAATTTCCACCGGATGGCGCACCGCTGTGGTGCCAAACTGCTCCATCTGCATTTGACAGGTGGGGCAGTCTGTCAGTCCCACATCCGCGCGGGCCTGTTCCAGACATCCAATCATATCAGAAGCGATGCCCCTGCTCAGATCAAAATTCGCGGCACTCATGCCCCATGTGCCTGCCATGCCGCAGCAAAGGCTTTTCAGATTCAGCACTTGCAGATCCGGAACTGATTTCAGCAGATACAGGGAACTGTCGGCGGAAGGCTGAACTTTGAGATGACAGGGCATGTGATATGCGGCTTTTTTTGCATATGGTTTCAGGTGAAGCCTGCCTTTGTATCGGAAAATCAGTTCACTGATGTGAATGCGTTTTTCTCTGATCATGCGAATGTCTGCCCGGTCTGCCAGATACGCCCATTCCCGCATCAGAGAAAGTCCGCAGGATGAGCATGTCACCACGAGATAATCCGCAGTTTTCAGAAAACTGCGCCACTGTCTGAGATTTTCCCTGATTTTCGCTCCGGCCTGTTCTGTCATGCCTTTGGAAAGCATGGGAAGACCGCAGCAGTGCTGTTTGGGTGTGCAGACCGTCATGCCCATGTTTTTCAGTACGGTCACTGCGGCCTGACCGATTTCCGGACGGATATAACCTGCGTAACATCCGGCAAAATAGAGGACCCGGAGATTTCCTTTTCCCTCCACAGGGCTGATGCGTTCAAACAGAGATTGCCCGGAGAAACCGGGAAAATTCCTTTGGGCAGCTATGCCGGTAAAGATTTCCGCAGTTTTCCGGGCAGGTTCCGCATTCATAACAGGCTTGAGGAAGGCAGAGAACTGCCGTGCAGATCTTCCTGCCATTTCTGCGGATGCAGACACACGGTTTTCAAGTGAAACGCCAAAACGCTGAACGTACTGTGCGCGGGCTTCCATTGCCAGTTTGGGAATATTGACCGCTGAAGGACATTCCGCAAAGCAGCTTCCGCATTGAATGCACAGGGACATAACCTGCTGAAACGCTTTTTCATACAGGCTGCGATCGGCAAGGGTTCCGCTGATTAATCCGCGCAGGAGATTGGCTTTGGCTTTGGGAGATGCCGCCTCGTCACGGGTGTGTTTGTAAACCGGACACATGCGTGTGGCAGAAGTAACAGTGGTGCATTTGGAACATCCGTGACATTTTTCCGCTTCTGTGACAAACCCTTCCGGCCACAGCAGAGTTTTTTCTTTCCAATCCCGTGCATGATACGCAGCACCGAAACGCAGATGTTTTTTCATCTGATCCGGATCATGCCCGGTTTTGATTTCCGGATTCAAAATTGCCCTGGGATCCAGCAGGCTTTTGCACCGGGCAAAAATCGGCCAGATTTCCGGATACTGACACCGGATATACGCACTCCGCAGCCGTCCGTCCCCGTGTTCACCGGAAGCGGTTCCGCCCAGAGAATGCACCAGTTCAAAGACCTCATCTGCCAGAGTTTTCAGCAGCGATACATCCTGCGTGTCTTTGAGATTGAGCAGGGGCCGGGTGTGGAGCAGCCCTTTGGCAATATGGCCGTAAGTGACAAAAGACACGTTGTGATGATTCAGGATGCGGTAAATGCCTTTGAAATATGCCACCAACTGATCCGTTGGCACAGCCGCGTCCTCAATCAGAGCAAGGATTTTTTTCTCCCCTTTGAGTTTGTATAGAATGGGAACAGCCGCTTTTCGCACTGCCCAGAATTTCTCTTTTTCCGCTGCGGATACTGCTGTATATGCCTGATTACAGAGATTTTCACGTTTGAGAAGTCCTATGGCCTCTTCCGCAGACCGGGCGCATTCCTCTTTGTCCGAAGCATCAAATTCAATGAGGAGCACATTGTCAATTCCCTGCGGGATTTTATCCCGCAGTTTTTCATCACTGGCACGGGCCAGTTCCAGCAGGGATTTGTCCATGACCTCAATTCCGGAAGGCTGCATGGGCAGAATCCTCTGCACTGCTTTTGCAGATTTCACAATGTCATCGGAAAACGCCACAGCCAGACTGTCATGGGCCGGTTTGTCCGCCAGCCGGAATTTCAGCCGGGTGACAATGCCCAGCGTTCCCTCAGATCCGGCAAAAAATTTTCCCAGGCAAAGCCGGTCATTTTGCACCAATTCCCGGAGATTGTATCCGGCCACATTGCACCGCACCGGAGGATAGGCTGTTTCGATCTGCTGCGCATTTTCTGTGTATACGCGGAAAAGAGCCTGCAGCGGTTCCGGCAGATCTGCGCAACCGCGCTTTTCCATGTCTGCGAGAAGCATGACCTGGCCGGTACTCAGCACAATTTCTGCATCCAGAATATAATCTGACACATTGCCGTATTTCACAGAATGCGCGCCGCTGGCATTGGTATTGTACATGCCGCCGAAGGTGGCATATTCTCCGCTGGAGGGATCAGGCGGAAAAAACAGTCCTTTTCCCCGCAGTTGTTCTTCCAACTGGCCGAACCGGTATCCGGGTTCGCATGCAAAGCTTTTGTCAGCAGTGTCCAGATGAAGAAGACGGTTCATGTATCTGCTGAAATCCAGCACGATGCCGCTGCCCAGAGAAGAACCGCACAGGCCGCTGCCCGCACCTCTGGGATGAACGCTGAAACCGTTTTTCAAGGCAAAACATACTGTTTTCACAACATCTTCGGTATGTTTTGGATACACAATGCAGACCGGCTCTTTGCGGAAGATGCTGGCATCTGTGGAGAGCATGCAGAGCCGAAGCGGATCGGTGTGCATTTCTCCTTCCAGCATCTGCCTGAGCTGATTGAAGTGATGAAAACTGTTTTTTTTCATTGCAGAAAAATCCGTCCAGTTCAGGTTGCACAGTTTTTCCGAAAATCAGGAAGTCGTTCTGTTTCCCCCGTATTCCGGCTTTTGCCGGAATGAGAATATTGTGAACAAAATCAGGAGTTCCGTCATCCCTGCACGGATTGCGCGTTCCGTTGCAGGAAGAATCAGGCACTTTGCTCCGGAGGGAAATATTGCCTGACAATTTCCTCCGCGCGACAGAGCCATGCCTGACGCTGTTCCGGAGTGCTGGTGACAATCACACTGAACATTTCACGATGAACCCTTTCGATTCCGCAAAGACCAAAGATGCAATTCTTCCAGAGTGTTTCCAGCGGATCGCCAAATACTTTGACTTCGCGTTCATGCGGCGTATTGGAGGTATTGAAGACAAGAGCGGTTTTCCCTTTCCACAGACCTGTGGGAACCCCTTCCCCCTGATCCCCTTCCACAAACGCGTAGGCAATGCCCGGACGGACAATGCGATCTGTCCAGCCTTTCAGAATGGCAGGCGGCTGTCCCCACCAGTTGGGATGGATGATGACAATCCCATCGGCAAGGCTTATTTCCCGGCAGTGCTGCTCTATGGTCCGGGGAAGATTTGCCCCTTTCGGAATTTCTTCCATTGGAAGAATGGGATCAAATTTCTCCGCATACAGATCATGCAAAATGACCTGATGTCCGTGCCCTGTCAATGCGTTGCATACGGTTTGAGAAATCGCGTGGTTGAAACTTTGGCTGTCGGGATGAGCCAGTATTGCGGAAATTTGCATAAAACGGAAACTCCCATTTGTTGCTGCTGCCCAGGCAGAAGGCACGGATCAGCGATTGACAGGCGGTCTGTCAAACAGATTCCTTTGCATCAGAAATCCGCACAGAAGGCCAAACATTCCGTTTGGATTCCTCAAAATATGAACATCCTGCCATGCCTCTGCTGCCATTTTTTTTATCCTTAATGACTGATGTTGCGCCGTCTTTTTCACCGTGATTCCGGCATAAGCGGAAATCCTGCAATATTAAGCAGTTGCGGATGCAGACTTTCTCCGGAATGACCGGAAAGTCTCCTGCCCCGTCATTCCGGTGCAAGCCGGAAACCGGTAATTT
>JAWKPW010000107.1:0-18578 GCA_041390465.1 Desulfobacterales bacterium
TCTTTTCAATGGAGAATTGGTATAATATGTTAAAATTATATGTATATTTTATAATCAGCCTTTGGATTTCGGATGCGGTGCTGCATTCCGGGGCTGACAAAATGCAAAAGAATGGTACGGATGTTGCACAGGATTATCATGCCGAAGAAAATCGGCAGTCAGAATATTTTGAAACCTCTGGATTCCGGCTTCCTCCGGAATGACGGCAGCAGAGAACTGCTGCCTGATTTTTTTTGCGCGATGGGTGAAACCCGGCGATTTTCTGAGACCAAAAATCAGATGGAAAGATTCCAGTTCCACAGTCCCGGTCTTTTTTTCAGATTCACTCCCGCTGGAAGAGTTTCGCTGATGCGGACAAAAACACAGTAACCGGCTTTGCGGAGTTCCTCCTCTTTTTCGGAAATATCGAGCTGCCAGTCCGGATAGAGCCAGTAATCCGCGCCGTATTTTCTCACCCAGGCCTGTTCCCCTTTGGGACTGGTGAAAAGCGATTCGGTTTCCATATCCGCTGCCAGAGAGCGCGCAATGCACAGAGGCCAGTTGCCGGAAAGCACCATGCCCAGAGGCAGGGGACTGTGTGCAGGCAGCCGCAGATAATCATCTTTGTGCAGTTCCGGGCTGAGAATGGCTCCGCTGTATCCCATATTCCTGAGCACCTGCAGGGACAGGGAATTGGCCGTGTTGCAGAAAGGGCCTGCCCAGATATTGTCTCCTGCGGCATCCGAAAAAAAAGCCATCTGCCAGGGTGCGTTCAGAACAAAATTCTGCGCGCCTGCCTTGCGCGTCTTTTCCGTCAGTTCCCGCCAATTGTGTTCATTTTCGGGCCAGATGACCGGAGGCAGCCACCACCATATGGCCGGAATCAGGGCTTTGGGTGTCTGTTTCAGTGCCTCCGAAGAAAGCCACAGGCCGGAAATTCCCTGTGTTTGGGATTTCCGGGGCATACGGCACAGCAGCAGATCTGTTTCCTTTGCCTTCCGGGTTCTTCCCTCCGGTATCCGGACACGGAAATCGGAAGGCAAAATCTCTGTTTCCTGCACAGGCTGAAGTTTTCTCTCCTGTGCGGCCATCATTTCCGCCAAAGTCTTTTCCCGGCGGTCCGTCAAAAAAACCGGTGCGTTGGGAGAAAGGGTTTTCTCCGGAGGAATCGACAGGCGGAACTTGCCTTTGCGGGGAACATATTTGCTGATTTTGCAGATGGTATGCCCCGGCTCATCTTCATAACCGATGCGCAGCAGATCTCCGGGAAACAGTTCCCGCAGCGGGGTGATGAAAGGCGTGCGTTTTCCCCCTTTGACAGTTCCCATCAGCAGTCCGGAGCCGGTCTGGCCGGAGGTATCCACAGGATTCTGCGGACGCTGGGGCAGGAAAAAATAATGGGTTCCTGTGCGTCCCAAAGCCTGTCCAAGCAGGGAAAGAGCATTTTTCTTTGCCTGAGGATCATGCCCCTCATCCCGGAGCATGCGGTATGCTGTCACTGTGTAAAAAACATAATGGGGGCTTTTTTTCCGGCCTTCGATCTTCCACGCCCGGATGGAGGGCACGGACAGAAGCACCTTTGCCAGCACATCCAGACTGAGATCCTGGCAGGAGAAATATCTTTTCGGCATCTCGTTGTGCGTGTAGCGCCGGCGGCAGGGCTGAACACAGCGCCCCCGGAGCCCGCTTTTTCCGCCCAGCCAACTGCTCCAGTAACAGCGTCCGGAAACACCGTAGCACAGCGCACCGTGAACAAAAACCTCCAGTTCGGGCCGCCCTCCGGAACAGGTCTGATCCATTGCCCTGATTTCGTCTATGCTCAGTTCTCTGGGAAGAACCACCCGTGTGACATTGGCCGGAAGTTTTTCCCGGATGAATTTCAGCGCGGAGGGAAAGCTGACATTGGCAAGGGTGGACAGATGGATTTCACCGGAAAAACCGGTCTGGCGGGCAAGTTCTGTCAGGCAGAGATCCTGAACAATCAGCGCATCGGGTTTCACATGCCGGGTGAGAAGATCCATCATCTGACCGGCTTCGCTGAGTTCTTCCTGCCGGATCAGGGAATTGAAGGTGACATAGACCGAAGTTCCCTGTGCATGGGCCAGTTCCGTGAGACCAGCCAGTTCTTCGATGCTGAAATTTTTGGCTTCCATGCGCGCGGAAAAATGTTTCAGTCCGCAGTAAACCGCATCGGCGCCGGCCGCGAGCGCGGCCAGAAAGGCCGCTTTGTTTCCGGCCGGAGCCAAAATGGCCGGGGGCCTGCTTTGTGCTTCCTCATTCATATCTTTTTGAATTCTCAAAAAATGTTCATCCCAAAAAACCCCAAGGGTTTCCAAAACCCTTAGGATTTGAAAATTCACTCCGGTTTTTCCTGATACATTCTGCTGACTTCTGCGTGTGTCAGTTCTCTGGGCCATACGGAAATGTCGTCAATTGCGCCTTTGAAATGTCCGGACGGGTTCAGATTTCCCCATCTGCCTGCGGACCAGCGGGTAACCGTATTGGGATTGCAGGTGACATAAACAGGGGAAAGCGCAGGCGGCACTGCCTGAACCCCGTCTGCATAAAGTGTCAGATACAGTTTTGTATCCGCATCTGCGGATGCAAATGTTCCTGTGACAAAATGCCATGAGCCGGCATCCAATGTTCCTGCAGTGCATTCGGAATGCAATACAGCATCGCTTTCCTTTGCACGAAGACAGAGCTGCGAATTTTCATTGAGATATATGCCAAACTGCACTTCATCCGAGTTTTGATCGCTCAGGCTGAAAATCACCTTTTCCGCGGCATCGGCACTGTCAGACCGAATCCAGGCGCTCACACTGAAAGGATACGCGGAAATCATCGGATTCACAGCAGGATCAATATCTCCGTCAATGGAAGCGCTTCCGTCAAATGCATAGGCCATATCCGGGCATTTGAAGCGATCCGGAGCCGGGGCAGCCCCTGTGACGGTTCCGTCAAACTGCGGTGCAGTGCTGCTTTCATCCACTGCACTGCCGTTAAAGGGATACCAGGCCACTGCTCCGGATTCCGGGCATACGGGTTTGAGCAAATCCGGTTCCATTGCAGTGCTGTATATGCGGATTTCATCCACAGCGCCCGTAAAACGGGAAACCGGGGTTCCGGAAAAATTTTCCGCTCCGATGAAAAGATATTTTGTCATCTCCGGCATTGCGGCACTTCCATTGGCGGTGCCGTAATCATAGATGTCTGTATAACCGGAACCAAGACAGTCATCCACCTGCATGGTCATTGCACCGGAAAAAGCATCATACACCACAGTCACCTGCTGCCATTTGTCAAAACTGACCGGAACCGCACTGCGGCTGCGGTCTCCGAATGCCCATGCCCAGTTGGAGCCGCTGATTCCCACGGAAAACGCGCTGGTGCCGTCTCGGACCCCCAAAACCGTTCCCTGTGTGCTGCCTGCGGGTTTGGCAAGGAAAGAGACGGTAAAAGAGCTCTGGTTTCCGATTTCGCAAAAGGGCCTGAACTCCGTGTGAACAAAATCCAATCCCCCGAATACGAGCGTGCCGCCGCCTTTTCCCTCACAGCCCCTTGCCCATGAACTTCCTGTTATCTCTCCCTGACTGCTTCCGCAACTGTCAAGTATCACAGCCGCATTCCAGAAAAATTCATCAAAGTGCCAGCAGGGAAGGCCCTTTCTGTTTTTTCCGAAAATTTTTCTTTGGGATTCATAAGAGCTTCCCTCACCGACCACACCTGTGACGTCCATTCCGCAGTCATTTGCCGATATCCGGAAACCGGAGGAACGGATCTTCTGAACCGGAGGAATGCTCTCTTCCGTCATATGAAAAACGCCGTCCTGTTCCCACACTGTCACATATGTGTTTTCCGGCAGATTTTTCAATGCCGCATAGCGCATTCCGGATTCTGCAAGATAGCCCGCGCGGATGAAACTGGCGGAAACCAGATCATTGCGGGCCGATGTCGCTGTAATGGACAGAACAGCCGCTCCCAGAACGGAAATGAGCGTCATGCACGCAATCAGAATCAGGAGAACCGCCCCTTTTCGGGCAGTGTGCAGCTTTTTGGAAAGCAGGCAGATCATTTTGACAATCCTCTCAGAAATACAAGGGCTTCATATGCACAAACCGTATCCCCCGCTCCTTTGACTGCCAACTGAAACCCGATCAGTCTTACCCTGTCCGGCGGTACAGGAGCAGAAAGGGGGGCAGCCGCATCATGCGTATCATAATAATGCAGCACAAAATCCTTTACCCCGTCTGTCAGAATGTCCTCATTTACGGTTATCACTCCGGAACCTGCATCAAAAAAAACAGTATACATCTCATCCATTCCGGCTGTGCTGCGAATATAGGAGACAGTGTTTGCGGAAAGGGGCGTTGACAGAGATGCAAGACTTTGAAATTCTTTTGTAAGTCTGAGCATACAGGTCTGGATCTTCTGGGATGTTTCCCGGTTCTGTGCGGACAGCATAAATCCGTCCACCACCTGTGCAAGGCCCATGCCCCATATCGCGCTGACAATTCCCAGCAGAAGCAGACACACAATCACTTCCAGCAGGGAAAAACCTTTGCACGTTTTTTTCAGATGGTGCATACCGGCTCCTTTTTCAGTAGGTGGTTGAAAACAGCGCAGTGATACTGTATCCGTCTTCATTTTTGATGGAAATTTTCAGCAGATTCTGCGCACTTCCTTCCGGAGCCCGAGTTTCGATGCCCCCCTCAAAACGGATAAAGCCGTAATTCACAATTCCGTATCTTCCGTATCCGTAATCCCATACCGCATCCGGACTGGGCGGAGTTCCGTTTTCAGGCGTGGAAAATTTGGACACCAGAGCATCCAGTTCACCTCCGTCTTCCTGCCATGTCACGGTCCCGTCCGTAACCGTTGCTCCAGGATTTGCAGGCCAGACAGGTTCCGTGCTGCCGCTGCTTCCCGCATCCGTGCAGACATAGATATGTCCGTAAGGCTCTGATCTGGAAACCGCTTTGTCTCCAACTGCATAGGCTTTGGCGGCCTCCCATTGGGAGACTGTGCTCTTTCCCGTGATCTCATCGTAATGGGCTGCAATCTTTTCCATCACAGTTTGCAGATCATACATGCGCCGCAGCTTTGCATGAGAATCGTTCCCCTGCAGCATGGAATTGAAATAAGAATATAAAATGCTCCCCAGAATGGAGGACACAAGAATCGTCAGGATGATTTCCAGCAGGGTGAAGCCTGTGCACGGATTTTTTCTGTATACTTCAAATTTCATTGAATAAATCCTGTATTTTTCAATATCCTGACAGTCTCGGATGCGCCAGTCTCTGTTTCTGAGACAGTGACAAAATAATCCATTCCCTCCGCAGGAGCGCCCCATCGGTCAAAAAACAGTTGATCCGGACTTGCTCCGTCATCCCGTGCAATACGCAGAGTATAGCCGGACGGAAGGGAATGCATCAAAGATTCCTCTCCCGGAAATGGCAGACTGCCTGCAGTTTTGTGAACAAGTCTGTAGGAAGTGCTGTCCGGAAATTCCATCTGCCAGGAATCTGTGTCGCCTGCCAGAGCCAGATTGCGCACATAGCGGAGATGGGAGCGGATGGTTTGGGATTCCCCAGCCAGAGCAGCATATCCGGCAGGCCTGCGGACAAGGACAAAGATGCTGAAAAATGCCATCAAAAGCAATACGAGGATCAGTTCGATGAGCATAAAAGCCTGATAATTCGCAAATGGTCTTTGCAGATTCCGCATCGTTTCACCTCTGACTTTATATGTAAAACATGGCAGAAGGGCCTGTTGGCTGAGCAGCATTTTTCTTTTCTGACAACAGAATGCCGCACAGAAACAAAGTGGTTTTCTGTGCAAACGCTCTGCTGTTTTGTGGGTATGTGCAAAAAAATGCACCTGTCAGCAATTTTGACTGACCGCAGGAAATATCATCTGACAACTGATCTTATGCAGATCTTTCAAATTCCGGCAGTGTGTCTGCTCTCATTCCGGCAAAAACCGGAATGAGAGACCGGGAAGACAACTTCCTGTTTTTTGGAATGCCTGCATAAGATTATACCAATTCTCCATTGAAACCATGCTTTTTTTTGACCGCAAAGGACACCAAAGATGGCACAAAGGTGACAGCAAATTTATATCACTGTATAAAATCTACGGCAAACCGGCACTGCCTTCCGCAGCATATGATTTCAATGGAGAATCGGTATTAATCAATGGTTCGGTAATTTTTTCCGATTTTCAGCCTGTCAAAATCTGACCTTCTGAAATCATTAAATACGAATTTTCAGACATGAAATTGCAAGAGATTGAAATTATTATAGCTGAAAATTTTTACCGAACTATTGATTAATCAAATCAATGTGAAATAAAGGTTGAATCCGGCAATGTGAAATCACTTGGCCAGAAAACAGGTTCCGGTTTTATAATATCCTGTTTTGCTGATTCCGGGTTTAATTGCACTTAATTATTAATCATGCGCCTGATTTTCGGTTACACCCTCCGAAAAGATGCCAATTTAAATTAATATAACATCGAACAGCAAAAAAACAAGTTCAATTCTTTGGGCAAGGGACAAATAGGGTCAGAGAACGATTTCTTTCTTTGCAAAGCCATCCCATATACCAATTCTCCATTTAAAACCATGCTTTTTTAAACCACAAGGGCACAAAAAAACTGTATCCGTCAGTTGACAGCAGCTCAAATCCGCTGATTCGGGCTGATACCAATTCTCCAAACCATTCTTTTTTAAACACAAAGGACACAAAAGGTAGCACAAAGGGCACAATAAATTTTATCTTTGTATAAAATCGGCAATAAAATCGATATTGCTTTTCCCAGAGCACAGTTTCAATGGAGAATTTGTATTATGCAATTCGCATTGAAAGATACTTAACCCAACTTGCGACCTATTGATATATCATATAATCTGATTAGATTTACTTCAGGTAAATAAGTATAATCACATAACTGTTGCCGGAGGTGAATCATGGAACTTCAGATTATAATTTTTTACGTTCTTTGCCATGAACTTCTGACCGCACTGAATATCCGTGAGGATTCCCAGGTCAGAATGACCGATGCCGAAGTAATGACGGTTGTTCTGACATCGGCCTGTTTTTTCAGCGGAAACTTCAGGAAAGGGGCGGTTTTCCTGAATGAACACGGTTATATTCCCCGGATGCTGAGTGAAAGCCGTCTGAACCGCAGAATCCGCGGCATTGATGATTACATATGGGAAGCCCTGTTTTCCGTTCTCTCAGAAATTTTCAAAATGAGGAATAACGGACAGGAGTATGTTACAGACAGTTTTCCCGTGCCCGTCTGTGACAACATCCGCATCAGCCGTTCCAAAATCTTCCGGGGTGAGGATTGCCGGGGATGCATATCCTCCAAAAAGAGATATTTCTTCGGTATCAGAGTTCACATGATTATCACAGCATCGGGGGAACCGGTCGAATTTCTGATCGCTCCCGGAGCCGAATCCGATGTTACGGTTCTGAAGGCAGAACTTCGGACTGCCTCCCGGTTCGTATGTTACGGAGATAAAATCTGTAATGATTGCAGTTATGAGGATCTCCTGAAAGAAGCTGCCGGGGATCGTGCAAACCGATAAGGAAAAAATTCGGAAGCGGGCGGAAGGGGATTTCATTGTCCGACGGGCGGTCAGTTATACCCGGAAAAAGATTGAAACTGTCTTCAGCATTGTGACGAATTTTTTTCCAAAAAAAATTCATGCAGTGACCTCAAAGGGATTTGCTTTGAAAGTTATGAGTTTTATCCTTGTCTTCGCTATTCAGTCTTTGCAGGTCATAAGTTGGGTTACTTATAAGCAGGAAAAAAAGGTTTCCGTGTGTTCAAACCGGATTTTCGGAAAAATCCGGTTTTTCTGAAAAACTTATGTTTCAGATTAATGGAGAATTGGTATTATTCATAGGTTTGCCATTTGACTCGTTCCCACGCTCTGCGTGAAGATGCAGCCTGACGCTCTGCGTCATATGTGCCAAAACGGGACATAGGCGTCCGCAGGCGATCCTACGCCGGGGCGTGGGAACAGGACAAACCGGGTTTTCCCGCTTTTGCAAAGGGGATTTTCCAGACAGAAAAGTGAAATGAAAAATCCCGGTAAATCCCTTAACCCTGAGAATCCCGGTTCAGACAGTTGTCACCCCTGCGGTGCGTTACGCTGCGCTGACGCACCATACTTGCTTTTAATACCGATTCTCCATTGAAAAGATACTTATAAGCAGGCAAAAAAGAGGTTTTCATGTGTGTTCAAAAAACCGGATTTTCCGAAAAATCCGGTTTTTTCTGAAAACTTATGTTTCAGAACAATGGCAATTGGTATTATGATTCCAGGAAACAAGACAAGTTCACAAACAAAAGTTTTCGTGCAAAAAACGGAGTTCGAACTTTGCAGCTCTGCCAGCGCTCTGATTTTTTTGCTCTTTGAGCCTCAACTTTGGACACTGAAGTTTTTTCATGGTGAAAAGAGGAAACAGGTTTTGCAACAGATATTTGAAGCCAGACGCTGCATCAGTATCAAGAGAATTGCCTCTTTGAGTTCTCCTGGATTGAAGTTGAAACCAAATTGATTTTTATGCCTGAAAATTTACGATTTTTTACTTGTTGGATTGTCAAACAGGTTTCTTTGCTCAGGACAGGGCCGATTTGACAACTTTCTGAAAGTTGTCAAATACTGTATGTGAAAGAATTTTTTTGACAGGCCATTTGTGATGGCCAAAAATTCAGAGAGATGAAAATATGAGCAGCATGGCTGTTCAAAGCTAAAAATGCAGCACCAGAGAAGAATACACTGTATGTTCCGACACATCCTGGGAAAAAAGTCTGGAGCCCATGATATGTGCCGCCGCATCATTCCCGAACCGGTACTGGTATGCAATGTCAAAATGAAATCGCTGATACCCGATGCCGGAACCAAGGCTGAAACCGTAAAAGTCATCCGGACTGTCCGGCGCAGGCGCGGGATCATAAAAAATGCCTGCGCACAGGGGGATGATGAATTTTTCTGTCATGAAAAGATATTCCGCTCCCATCCGTATCTGAAGGGTGGGATCAATGTCTGACTCGCCCACAGATCGGCCGGTAATGGGCGATGTTCTGCTTCCCAGCTCATCTTTCATGACAAAATCATCCCACAGGGTGCGGTAAATATCCGCAGACAGCAGGAGGTTGGGGGAAAAACGGTATGCCAGACCGATACCGTATGACAGGGGCATTTCCAGGGTCTGATTCTCTTTTTCTTCATAAGACTCAGAAGATTGTGCCTCAGTGCCGGGATAATCCATTGTCTGTGAAAATATACGGGAATAAGCCAGGTCCGCATCAAAAGGAGTTTTGACCACTGCACCCAGACGCAGGGAATCATTGACATCCCACAATATGCCGATATTTGCATTTATCCCTCTGAAAACATGCTTTTTCCTTTCCAGAGACTGGCTGTAAAACGCCTGTCCTCTGTCACTTCCGCTTCCCCATTGCAGCAGTTTCTCTTCCCATTCATTGGGGCTGAGATGATTGTCCCAGACATTGAGGGTCACGCCCGCAGAAAACCGTGGCGTGATTTGCACGGCACAGGCCAGTCCCACTGCGGAAAGGTCTCCGTCCTGCCGGTACTGGTATTTGTCATCGGCAGAAAAATCCGTGCCATTCGTCAGCAGACGGAAATCCCAGTCCCGTGCAAAGTCATACAGTCTCTGGTAATTCAGGGAAAGCACCATATTCCTGCCCCACGCGGAGAAAGGATACACCGCACTCAGGTAATTGACCGCCCCCTTGGATATGCTTTCCCTCCCATTGCCTTCGGGAGAAAGGGAAAAGAAATTGTCCTCCGCGCGGTGAAATGCCTCATACACGATGGAAATTTCAGGTCGTTCCAGTTGCACCAGCCCGGCAGGATTCCAGGACGCGGCTGTTGCATCATCAGCCACTGCCATGAATGCGCCGCCCATTCCCAAAGCCCGAGCACCGGAACCGATCGGATTGAAGGATGAGGGAATCTCCACCCGCTGCTGTGCAAAGCACAGTGAATGAAAAACAGTCACAGAGACAAAAAATTGAAACAGCAGTTTTTTCGCTTTATTTGGTGACAAAGCGTCCTCCTTTTTTCAGATCATCGTTTTTTTCCCGGTCTTCCCGTCTGGCAACAGAAATGCCGGGATTCAACTGCCATATCCTGCCCATTCCCTGTTCCATTGTGTCCGCACCCAGTTCCTCACCCGTGACCGGATTGCGGATGGGGTCTCCGGTTTCAAAGAAAATCAGGGGCATTCCCTTTTTGAGCCGGTGTTCTGTCCCCCGGTTGATGAAAATCTTCTCGCCCCGTATGTCTGCAATCTCTCCGTCAATCAGGGGCAGTTCCTCACAGAGCTTGAGCACAAGTCCCTGTGACAAATCCCGGATTCCCTCGGGTGCTGTGTTTTCGCCGTACACATCCTGACAGATCAGCATATCCGCATCGGATGTGCCAATGATCTGCGCTGCCATTTGCAGGGAATTGGGCGTGCTGACAATTTCACCCCGGAGAAGGTATTCCGCTCCCATCTTCTTTGCACTTTGCAGCGGATTTTCCCGTTCTTCTGTGATACGGATGTCGAAACGTCCGCTTTGGCAAAGACGGGTGCGGAACAGTTCTTCAATGCCGTAATCTGTCTGGCCTTTGAGGTCAAAACGCGACAGGGCCACAGACATGCGGGAACCGCTGTCATAGACTTTGGGTATCTGCCGGTGAATGCGGATGTGCCGGACAGCGGTGTTTCCCAGTTGATCAGAACATTCCAGCACCATTGCATTCTCCCCCTCCTTCAGTTGTGCCAGATAATTGCAGTGAAGATTTTTTCCCGGACGGCTGACAAGCGGAAATCCGTTTATGCTGACCCGCTGAATGCCGGAGGCATCCCGCACCTGCATCTCCAGAAAAACCTGATCCAAATAGACAGTGCCTTCTGCATCCCATCCTTTTACCACAATCTCAGGCGCCTGATTATCAGCCTTTCCCGGTTCTCCGCTTTCCATGCCTGTTCGCTCGGCTGTCAGGACCTCCCTGTCCACTGGAAAATTTTGCATTGGCAGATTTTTCTGCATCAGCACAAACTGGCCATCCTCATCACTGTCACTGTACAGCCGTCCCATGACCGGCCGCTGGCCGCCTCTGTCCACCACATGTTTCCAAACATTTGTATGAAAGAGATATTCAATATCTGTGACCGGATGCCTGTTTTCTTCCAATGCTTTCAGAAGATAATGGGCAAAAAGGCTGTGTTCCCCCTTTCCTCTGCCGGAAATGTCGGAAACCCTTTCCATGCCGCCGGATGCAATGACCTGACGGGATCTTCTTCTGTCCAGTTCCATCACTCTTTTCTGAAACGGCAGAAGGTCGGCTGCATCATACGCGGAAGAACCGGAATCACGGCTTCCCCGGGTTTGTCCGGAAATTTCCTGCGTTTCCCATTCTTCAGCAGATGAAATTCTGCGCAGCAGACTTCCGCTGTAGCAGGAATCCGCAACAATCAGCACATGCCGGGCTTTCACTGCCGGAGAAGCAAACAGGTTCCGTATGGCAGAATTGGTAATCCATGAAGCTGGATCATCTTTTCCCCCGTCCGCGGGAATCCAGTAACCGTCACCCGTCAGTCTGTCCAACTGCCCGTGTCCGGCAAAATAGAGCAGAAAACTGTCGTTTCTTCCCAACTGGGCAGCCATGTCTTTCATTTTTTGCATCAGGTTTTTCCAGCCCGCTTCCCTGTCCGTTATCAGCACGGTGTTTTCCGGATCAAAACCATAGCGGGAGACCAGAATTTTCCGGATTTCTGCGGCATCCCGAACCGCATTTTTCAGTTTTGTCCAGTGTTCATACGCATCAATGCCGATAAGCAGGGCATGACAGGCTCCCCTTTGTGCCTGATACTGTTCCATCTGTTTTTCGGATGTTCTGATACCACGCGGAGATGACAGGAAAAAATCTTCCCCGGAGGCCAGCAGCACAGGAGATTTCAGATCACTTCCTGCTGCTGTCTCTGAAATCCGAATATGCGCATGGGTCTGATTTCCGGCCCGGTCTTCTGCTGTCACAGTTATGGATTTTTCTGATGGGGAAACAGCAATGACATGATCTATCCTGATCTCACGGCCGGATGAGTCAGGGAGAAACTGCCCGTTTATGCGCACGGACTGAATGCCGGAAATGTCATGGGCATAGCCCAAAACTCTGTATTTTCCCCTGTGAAGACGGTCATGCTCCGCATTTTCAATGCTCACTACCGGCCCGCTGCGGTCACAGAAAATTCTGCGCTGCATTTCTGTTTTTTTTCCGCTGAGATCCTCTGTCTGAACAAGAATCCGGTTTTCACCAATTTTGAGGGGAATTTCTTTCTGAAAACGGATTTCCGGAGCCGAAAGATCGATCCGCACGGATTTCCCGTTGATGCGGATACGGCTGACAAAGCTGTCATCCCTTGCCAGTCCCTGAACCTTGCAGGAAAGTGCGTTTGTGAGAATGCCATCTTTGGGAGATTCCATCTGCACCTGCGGGGGACTGTGATCCAGATTCTCCTGCTCCATCCGGGTTTTTCTGGCCTTATCCAGATAAAACTCAGCTTTTGCCGTTTTTTCAAAGGACAAAGAGCGTTCCAGTTCCGCAGCAGCCTCAGCAATACGGTTCTGCTGAAACAGACAGATACCCAGTTCCCGGTGGGGAAAATATTCTGTGAGATGCCTGCCGTAGGTGCGCACCCGGCGTTCATCCCTGTCTGACTGGGCAAGGGCCGCCCGGAAATCCTTTTCCGCGTGTTCCCACAGGCTGCCTTGCATAAAGGAAAGTCCCCGTTCATAATAATTCCACCATCTGCTGCGGAAACTGCCTTTGGTGATGCCATAGATTCTGCCGTCTTTCTCCACAGGCGGATTGTCCGGAACCATCGGCATCGGCTCAGGCGGAGAATCAGGCACAGCAAGCATAACTCTGAAATCAGCGATGTTCAAAGGTGAATGTCTGAACCGTGCCTTAAGGACACCTCCCGGATGCGGTCAATGCCCCAGGTGCCGGAGCTGCTCAATTTTCTGCGGCGGGAATAAGGACAGAATCCCGAAACAATGACATATACGGTTTCTTTTCCGGTCTGATTATCAGCTGAAATCCGGCCTCCCCGTCAGAAACGGCAGGGGATTTTCGCGTCCGCCTGCTTCGGCCAGCAGGGTGATTTTTCCGCTGCTGTCAGACAGAAGCACAGTCAGACGAACCGGATGCCCGCTTTCCATAGAGATTTTGAAATATTCTCCGCTCCGGACAATGCCTCCATCCGCAAGTTCCCGAATCTCTCTCATATCCGGTATCATTTTTTCAGGATCTGTCAGAACACCGGATATGGATCGGAGCCGGTACATCCATCCGGAAATACAGGGTATAAACAGTCAGAACAGCAATCAGGCAGGCTGCAAACACTGTCATGGGTTTGAAAAAAACTGCGGAAGGAAACTGTTGGGGGAATTCCCGGAGAAATCTGCGGATGGCAGTCCAAAAACCCGTGCTGCTTCTGTTTCTTTCCGCAAGCATTTTCTCATATTCCGTACCCCGTGTATGCACAATGAGTTCAGACAGGGCGCTGCGCAGAGCCGGTTCCCGCACCATGCGCTCACGGAATGCGCGGGATTGGCGCTCATCCATGCGGTTTTCCGCATAGCAGATCACTTCTTCCCGGTCACTTTCGCTGATTCCGGAATCATCCGGATCAGGTATGCCTGCTGTATATTCATGCATAATGCCTCCCCTCCTTTATCATTATGACGGACAAACATGAGAAAGTCTGCCGACAATGTTAAGCAAAAGCATGAAAAAAATCAATCTGATTTACACATCAGGCGGAATATGATATTTTTTCTGAAATCATGGTTGGAACAATAACGGAAGAAAAATATGCACGATGATCCCGTAACAACAGCATATGAAAATGCAAAAAGGAAATGGCCCGGTCTTCCGCCTGACTGTGACAGACTGCGGGAGCGTGTTTCAGCCGCAGGAAAAGAACCAGAGAAAATGCCTGTGGAAGACCTGTTTCTTGCGATATCCATTGAAGACGGCAATCCATTGGCCCTGGAAATTTTTTTCAGGGAATATGGCCCCTATATCCGGAATCTCTGCATGAAGGTTGTGAAAAATCCGGATACCGCGGATGACATTCTTCAGCAGTTTGTATCCGAACTCCCCCGGAGAATCAGCAAATATAAGGGAACCGGCACGTTGTACGGATGGCTGGCCTTTGTGATCCGCAATTATTCCATAGACTGGCTGAGAAAAGACAGATATGCCAAATATCAGGATGAAATCTCTCCGGAAATCGCTGCTCCGGCCTGTGCTTCGGATGCGGATATTCATCCGGATATTGAAAAATGCAGGGGATTTTTCCATCAGATCTTCTCAGAGGCCATGAAAAAGCTGAAACCAGACTGGCAGTTGCTGATCCGGTGCAGTTTTTTTGACGGGCTGACAAACCGGGAAATCGCGCAGACCGTGCTGAAAACGCCGGAGTACAATATTTCCAAATGGATGAAAAAAGCCCTTGCACAGGTGAAAAAGGGGATGGAAACATCAGTCCGCACCTTTGGAACCAGTGGACGTGAAACCCTGAACCATTGTTTTGAAGTGCTGACGGACTACCCGGATTATTTTGATCTTTCCGGTATTTTCCGGCAGATGTGATCCACCGGTCTGTCCTGAACTGTGATTGCCATGATGAATCAGCGTCAATCAGCGGTGCAGACAGTTGGGGAAAGGAGAAAAGCAATGGAAAACACAAGAAGAAGACGTCCCATGCCCACAGGCATATCCGATTTCAGGAAACTGATCACGGGCGGATATTATTTGTGGACAAATCCGTTTATCCGGAGGTCGGGCTGAAACCGGGGCTGAAGTCATTCTCCTGCCCTGTCCCCGGAGATTCGGCAAGACCTCCTGAATCTGGACATGCTCAGAGTTTTTTTTGAAAACTGACCGACCGACAAAATCTCTTTTTCAGGTTGTCCATTGAAAAGGAGGAATGTTTTGCTCTTCATCAGGGAAAATACCCGGTCATTTTTTCTGACTCATGATGTCAAACAATGCGACTGGGCAGTATGTCCGCAGAATCTGGAAAATTCTGTCAGTCAGGAATACACCCGGCCATCGCCAAGTTTCTGGAAGGATCTGCTGTTTCCCCGAAGAAAATCCCGCTTTGAAAACATCCTCAGGGAATGGCACGAGTCACAGAGTACGAAGCCTCCCTGAAATTTCTCAGTGAATACCTCCATCGTTGTCACGGTCAGCCGCCTGTCATTCCCATAGATGAATATGACATCGCCCCCTTCATGCCGGTTACAGCAACGGGTATTATGAGGAAGTAATTGGATTCATGCGCAATTTCGTCCGGAGGTCTCACGATGATCCGCATCTGTCTGGCGGGGTGCTGACCGGCATCTTGCGGGTGGCAAAGGAATCCATTTTTTCCGGTCTGAACAATCCGGGCGTTTACACCATATTCTGTCCCGAAAATTCTCGGATGTATCTGGTTTTACGGAAAATGAGGTCAGGAACATGCTCAAAGACTAGGCATGAATCCCTTATGAAAAAGTGTCTTTCTGGTATGACGGTTATGTATTTGGAAAAATGAACATATACAACTCTGTCCACCATCGGTTTCATTGACAGCCAGGGCGAGGAGAAACCATACTGATCAATACGGGCGACACATCCCTGATTGACTGCTGGTGACACGGGGCGGAAAGGAGATATGATAACGGTAAGCGGGCTGTTGAGGAAACACGGCTGAATGCCGTATATGAGACCATTGTAGACAGGATCCGGATCCCGATGACTTCGCCCGGACCTTCCCGCTTTTTCCGGATTATCTGAAACCCGTCCGCCAGGTGGATGAGGAAACATGGGAGCTGGCCATCCCAATCGGGAGGTTTTTCTGTCCTACCGCGAAATGGTGCAGATGGTTTGCTGTCAAGGTGGAACAGAAACTGTCTGGGCGGACATGCCCAGCGGTTCTGAAAACGGGGATGCCGTGCTGTTTGAACGTGAAGGCGCATGGTGATGCAGATCATAGAGTTGCCACGATTTCAGCGGTAACGAGAAAGTCTACCATGCCCTTGTTCTGGGTATGCTCGTATGGATGTCCGGGAAATATGAAATCCGATCCAACCGGGAATCCGGGTATGGAAGATTCGACATCATGCTGAAACCCAGAGACATTCACAGAACCGGTATTGTCATTGAATTCAAGATGGTGTATGGAAGCGGCGCCGAAGATTACAAAGAGGTGCTGGAAGATGCCATGAAACAGATTCGGGATCGGAAATACACCACTGAACTTGCAGCCGCAGGTATCACAGACATACTGGAGATCGCAGTGGCTTTCCGGGAAAAAGAACTTTGGGTGAAGCACAGGAGAGGCGGGAATCCGGATTAAAATCCGGAGGACCGGATAAAACATCCCATTCCCCCGGAGTCTCCCAAAGGCTCCGGTGCTGATGGTGTGCGATAATTTTTGTCTGCATCCGGACTGTCACTGACAGAATCCTGCCCGTTTTCTGATTCCTGCTTATCCTCTGCATTTTCCGGAACAGAAGGAATATCCTGCCCGATTTCCGGATCTGCAATATTTCCATTGTATGGCTCCGAAGGCTCATCCCAAGTTGGAACCTCCCCGCCCGGATTGCCATCCGGATCAGGAATCTCTGATGGATACCCTGAAATGGGATCGGAAAAGAAATCGGGAATGGGAACATCCGCACCGGGATTTCCGTCCGGATCAGGAACGGGCATTGCGGAAACGGTAATATTTATTGAATCATTGTCTGTATCACCATCCGCATCCGTGACAGCAAAGGTTACGGTATGAGTCCCTGCTTTGGTGAAGGACACATCGCCGGGGTCTTCAACATCCTGATTGTCAGCACCTCCGCCAAAATCCCAGGAATAAACAAAGGGCGGATTTCCGCCTGTCACATTTCCCTGAAAATGGACAGATTCGCCTTCTGTTATGCCCACATTGTCTGAGACAGACGATACAATTTCCGCAATCGGCATTGTATCCGGCGGAGGTACAGTCTGCAGGATTATATCAAGGTCGCAGTCAGTGGTTTCAGGAATGTTGACATAAAATCTGTTTTCAATATATCCAATTGCATTCACAGTGAAAAAAGCAGGCCCAATCGGGTGAAACATCAGATAATTTCCGTCTGATCTGCTGATGGCAGAACCCCCTTTATCTGTTTTCATCAGGGCGTTTGCAATTCCATTGCCAAATATGTCTTTCACGGTTCCCCGGATATAAACCGGAAGGTTTGGAGCCTCCGGTTTGAATATTTCCAAAAAATACTGGTACACCCCCGGATTGCTGGCACTGATTTTGACATAACAGATCGTATCTGCTGCATTCTGTATATTGATTTTTTCCTCTTTTTTCTCAAAGGCCGCAGATGCCTCAATGATTATATCTTTGATTGGCACACCGTACTGGTCTTTGACACTGACGGTATATATCTGACCGGCCGGACAGTAAAATTTCACCCAGTCCTCATCGCCTTCCGGAAACAGTGTACGATATTCTCCGGTATCATCAACTGTGAACACCTTTGCCTGTGACAGGGAATTATCCGTTTCAAAACCATCCGCGTCCACAGTTTCCGGAAAAACAAATGACGGAGAATTGGGAACGATACCAAGCCCTGTGCCGATGATTATACCGGCTGCCCTGTTTCCGTCTGCGTTTTCATTTGCAATTCCGTTTCCATTGTCATCCAGTTGGGGACTGGGGGATCGGGCCATAAATTTGAGGCTTTCTTTTGCTTGGGAAAAAGATCTCCACAGATTCAAGCCGTTGCGGATGTTTTTCCAGAAAAATCCGGAAAAGGAAATGTCGGTTCCCTCAACAAACGGAAGTTTCTGTGCTGCCGAAGTCGTTGAAATGAGAATCCGGTTTTCCCCTTCCGGAGGAGTCATGCTGACAAAAAAACTGCCGGAATCATCCGCATCATAAATGAAAATCAGATTTACGCTGATGCGGTTCTGCATTTCATCCAGCATTTCATCCAATTCTTCTGCTGTCAGAATTTCTTTGGAACTGAGATGAAATTTTCCGGGTTCCCCCTGACCGGTCATGTAAATAATCAGATTTTCCGTATTATCTCCGTTGAGGGTGTCCAAATGGCTTTTGATTGTGTCCAGCGTCAGGGAAGATGAATCTGTGTGATCAGATTCCATTTCATTCGGAGCCATCACATAAATGCTTTTGTCATCATATCCCTGCCGGATAAGTGCCGCATAGGCGGCATTCAGGTTGTACTGAACATATTTTTTCAATTTTGATTTGAATTCTTCGGGCAGATTTTCTCCATCAGTTTCACCGGCAATAAGCAGCGCACGGGATTTTTTGGGTTTGTCCGAAACCGGTACAGGTTTGCTCCGGAACTGGTTGCCATACATATCTGTCGCGCAGGCCAGCAACTGACAGGAAAGATTGTCCTTTGGAAATTCGATGGTTCCTTCATACAGTCCCGGTTCATTTCCGGGCAGCAGATCCTGTGACGGCATTTCTATGATCGTGCTGTCTGAAATATCT
>JAWKPW010000108.1:0-18063 GCA_041390465.1 Desulfobacterales bacterium
TATCCCCGTCCTGCACCTCATAGGTTTTTCCTTCCAGCCGGAAGGTTCCCCTTTTTTTGGCTTCCTGCGCGCTGCCTGCCTCAGTCAGATCTTTGCAGGAAATGACTTCCGCACGGATAAAGCCCTTCTGAATGTCTGTATGAATGACCCCGGCTGCATTGAGCGCGGGCGTGCCTTTGCGGATGGTCCATGCCCGGACTTCATCCTCCCCCACTGTGAAAAAGGATATCAGTCCCATGAGTTCATAGGATGCCTTGATTACCCGGTCTGTGGCCGATGCTGTAATCCCGAATTCCGAAAGAAAATCCTGGGCTTCCTCATCCGACATCCGGGCCAGTTCCTGCTCCAGTTTGCCCCGGATGATCATGCAGTTTTCCTGATTTGCCAATTCCCCCACATCCGGCATGGCATCGTTGTCATCCTCATTGTTGAACAGAACGAGCATGGGTTTCGCTGAAACAAAGGCAAATCCCCGCAACGGATGGGCAGATGCCAGTTCCGGATGTTTGCGCAAAGGAATTTCCTGTTCCAGACTTTCCCTGCACCGGATCAAAAGGGAAAGTTCCTCTCCGTCAATCTGCTTTCCCCTTTTTTTGTCCAGTTCCATGCGTTCCAGACGTTTTTCCGCAACAACCAAATCCGCAAGCACGAGTTCCTGATCCAGCGTGCGGAAATCCTCGGCCGGTGTCGGTGCTTCCACGCCGTATCCGCCGAAATTGCGCACCACATGAATCAGCGCGTCACAGTCCCGCACCGGAGTCATGACATTCTGATCTTTTTTCTTTTCCCCTGTTTTTTTTGGCAGAAAATACTCCACCTGCGCGAAAATGGTTTTCGCGGGTTTGTACATGGCGCTGAGCACCTCAACCCGTGAATCCGGAACCTTTATGACACCAATGCGGTCTTCGTTTTTGCTTCCCGTGTCTGAAATGTTCCGGGTCAGGGCCTCAAACACTGTCGATTTCCCTGAACCGGGAAGACCGGTAATGCCGAGTTTCATTCTTCTCTCCTCTCCAGGTTCTGTTGACATTTTATCTCAGCCATATGAGAGCCCCGGCAAAGTGAGGGAACGACAGATACCGTCCGACAGTTTGTCAAAGCGGGAGAAAATATGCCTGAAATCTTTGATTTTATTTATAAAGCATTCGAGAAAATGCCGTTTTCCGCACAGATGCCGGTCGCAATCCTGCGGATTTTCCCTGCCGGAACGGAACGACCGGCACAATTCCGCGCTCCCGCAGAAACTGCCGGTGCGAATCGCTGTCATACCCTTTTCCTGGCAATGTTTTCATGGACTGAAAGATATGTTGACAAATGTAAAAAGTCAACACGTCCTAATCTGTTTTGAATGCTTTGAGAAATTTTTGGGGATCAAGAATGAGCATGAGAATTTTGTCCAGTTTGCACACACCAAGGCTCAAATTTGCCATGCCCTGTGTTTCTGCCCCGGATTCCTCGGGCGCCTCTTTGTTCCATTCTTCAATCTGATTTTCCTGCACGGAAACCGCTTCTCCAATCCGATCCACCAGTACACCGAAATTTTCTCCCACTTCCGGTTTGAACAGTACCAGTCTGCTTTCGGAGGTGGTGACAGCCGGAGTGTAACCCAGCAACTGCCGCAGATCAAGAATCAGGTGAATCTGTCCCCGAATATTGAAATAACCTTTGATCTCTTTCGGGGCATGGAAGATGGGGGTAAATGCTGCCGTGGAATTGACTTCCCTGACAGCAAGAATATCAACGCCGAAAAGACGCTCTGACAGGACAAAGGTGCAGAACTGCCGGGTTTTTCCGGTTTGAATATTTTTCTGTTTCTCAGAAGATTCCATAACATCGCCTTTTTGTGAAAAAATAATGCGAATCAGGGGTCGCATTCCGATGGAATTTTACAATGTTCAAAAAGTTGTCAAATCTGGGGATGTTTTTTTCGGAAATCTCTTAACTTTTTGAAATTTTTAATATTAAAAAAGCAAAAAAATTGCCGGGGTATTGATTTGAGGAGTCCAAACAAAATGTTTGGCAGTCATCAGGCTGTGCCTGCATGAAGCCGGATGATTTCAATGATCAGTTCTGCCATTTTCACCATATCCGCGAGAGCCACGTATTCATTGGTGCTGTGCATATTCTGCATTCCCGTGCCCATAACCCCCACAATGATCCCCTTTTCCACAAAGATATTCGCATCCGCGCCGCCGCCTGTGGTTTTGGGCACAAGCCGCATTCCCAGATTTTTCGCAGCCTTCACGGCATGGACAATAACCGGATGATCTTCGGGAATATCCGTGCGGTTGAAATCATGTTCCAGGTGAATCTTCAGCGCGGGAAGTTCATCTTCCGGGGATTTTTTTTCCTTTTCAACCGCTTCCCGGAACGCGGAAAGAATTTCCTCTGTAATGGCCTCCAGTTTTTCCGGACTGTGGCTCCGGGCTTCCCCTTTGACCCGGACAAGTCTGGGAATGACATTGGTGGCGATACCGCCTTCGATCACACCGATATTGCAGGTGGTTTCCTCATCAATGCGTCCCAGACGCAGTTTTGCAATGGCTTTGGCTGCAATGGAAATGGCATTGATGCCTTTTTCCGGCGCGGCTCCCGCGTGTGCCTCTTTTCCGTGCACCTCAATTTCCAGCTTTTTGGCTCCGGGCGCACGGGTGATAATGCCTTCAATGTCTGTGGCATCCAGAGCATATCCGTATTTGGCTGCAATCAGACTGTAATCCAGATGCTTGGCTCCCATCAGCCCCACCTCCTCGCATATGGTCAGCAACAGTTCCAGCGGGCCGCAGGGGATATTTTTTTCCTGAATGACACGGATGCTCTCCAGGAGCACGGCAATGGCGCTTTTGTCATCGGCTCCCAGAATGGTATCTCCCGCGCTGGTGAAAACGCCGTCTTTGAAAAGCACTTTTATGCCTTTTCCCGGTCCGACCGTATCCATATGTGCATTCAGCAGCAGGGGCGGCGCACTGCGTGTGCCTTTGAAACGGGCAATGAGGTTATCCGCATTGGAGCCGATTTTCGCTCCTGCATTGTCCCAAAGCACTTCCGCTCCCATGGATTCCAGTATTTTTTTCAGTTCAAGGAAAATACCGGCCTCATCTTTTGACACACTGGAAATTTCTGCCAGAAACCGGAAGGTCTCTGCAAGTCTGTTCTGATCAATCACTGCCATTCTCCCCTATGCTTAAATTAACTGTTTGAAAAAATATTATAAAATCATAAATCATGCCTGCGATGGCATAATATCGCGGAAAAAACTTTGTTGACAAAAATCAAAAACAATCGGATAATAAAATTTTTTATGGAAGTGCACAGCTCACTGGTGGGGCTCCCGGACTTCAAATCCGGTGTGGGGCGTTAAAACCGTCCCGGGTGGGTTCGATTCCCATGCACTTCCGCCATTTTTTTATCCCTCTGCTTCTTCCTGACACAAATCAATGATGAGACAAAATCTGAAATTTTTCTGCCTTGCTTTTCCCCTTTTCCTTGCAGCCTGCGTGTCTGCACCTCCGCCGGCACAGAAAAAGGAATGTGTGATTCTGCTCCACGGTCTGGCAAGAACCCCGCGTTCGATGAAAAAAATGGAAACATTTCTTTCTGCCAAAGGATACACTGTCATCAATGCCGGATATCCCTCCACCCGTGAGCCGATCCGGAGGCTTGCGGAAAAATATGTTCCCAACGCCATAAATGCCTGCCAAAAATTTGATCCGGAAAAAATACATTTTGTCACCCATTCCCTCGGCGGAATCCTTGTGCGTCAGTATCTGCAGAATCACAGTCTGCCGGAAGGTTCCCGCATCGTGATGCTCAGCCCGCCAAACAGGGGAAGTGAACTGGCCGATTATCTCAAAGGGCTTTGGTTTTACAAATGGCGCAACGGCCCGGCCGGTCAGGAACTGGGAACCGATCCCCGCAGTGTTCCCAACAGTCTGAAATCTGCAAATGCCGACATTGGCATCATCACCGGAAACCGCAGTTTCAATCCCCTTTTTTCCCAGCTCATTCCGGGCCCGGATGACGGCAAGGTGTCTGTGGCGCGTGCCAAACTGGGGGAAATGAAGGCTTTCATCGTGATTCCCGCGACACACACCTTTATCATGAATCATCCGGAGGCAATGTGTCAAACACTTTCCTTTCTGAAAAAGGGGAAATTTTCATACCGGCCAAAATAAGTTTATCACTTTTCGCTCCCGGAAGTCAAATTTGTTCATGCCATAAGCAGTTTTTTCAGCCATCCGGGTGAATTCTGAAAATGAATGTCCCTGTTCCGTCATCTGAAAGATTTGACAATTTTTGAAAAGTTGTCAAATCCGCAGGAACAGGTTTCATCCATTTCAAAAATTGGACGTTCCCCTGAAAAGATCAGTGTTTCGGGAAGGGGAGCACGCACTTTTTTCAAATTCTTCCGGGGACTGCTCTTTTCTCCCGTGCCCACTTTTCATATCAACCGAATCACCTTGGATGAACCTTCTTCTGCTTAATGTCAATGTTACTGATGTAATACCAAATTTTTATTGCAATCATGCAATAAATAAGTTACAGTTGCGGAGATTTTCAGGCAGTGCTTCCGGAGGAAAGGGCTCTTGCAGAAATGCCAAAAGGAACTTTTTGAACTCTCGGAAGGTCTGAAACAACTTCTGTCAGAGAAATTGGCGATTTCCGGGAAAAAACATTCCCCAGATCTGACAACTTTCCAAAAGTTGTCAGATCTTTCAGATGACAGAACAGGAACATTCATTTTCAGAAAACACCTTGACCCTTTGCCCAAAAGGAACCCATGCAGACAGCAGAACAGGACAGCGGCCATGCTTTTGGCCATTCCATGAAAATGCAGAAAAAAAAAGGAGCCGGAGTTGTTGTGATACTGGCAACCGGAGGCACGATTGCCGGAGCCGGGAAATCCGGAACCCAGGCAGCCTATATTTCCGGCAGGATGGATATCGGGTCTCTGATCAATGCGGTTCCGGGCATTGCACAACTGGCCGATATCCGGGGAGAGCAGATTGCCAATGTGGGTTCACAGGATATGTCCTTTGCAATCATGACTGCGCTGGCCGAAAGGATCAGCACGGTTCTGGAATCTGAGGATGTGAAGGGAGTTGTGGTGACACATGGCACGGACACCATGGAAGAAACCGCTTTCTTTCTGAATCTGACTGTAAAAAGTCCCAAACCTGTGGTCATGACGGGAGCCATGCGGCCTTTCACCGCACTCAGCGCGGACGGTCCTCTGAATCTTTACAACGCGGTCTCGGTTGCAGCAGATCCGGAGGCAGCACGGCGCGGTATTCTTGTGGTGATGAATGACAGGATTCATGAGGCCCATTCTCTGACCAAAAGCGACACTGGCGCGGTGGAAACCTTCATCTCACCTGCCAACGGCCTGATTGGAACCGTAACTTACGGAAATACAGTTTATTTCAGATATCCTTTCCGAAAGCACACCTTTCAGAGTGAATTTTCCCTCCGGGGCATGGGAAAACTGCCCCGGGTGGATATTCTGTACGCATGTGCGGATATGCCTGCGGATTTGATTGAAGGCTCGGTTTCCAAAGGGGCAGGGGGCATTGTCATTGCAGGCAACGGAAACGGGAACATGAACGCGGCTGTGCTTGCCGCAGCCGCGGAAGCGGCGGGAAAAGGCATCTTCATTGTCCGCAGCTCCCGTGTTTCCAGCGGGACTGTGGGAAGAAATGCGGAAATTGATGATGATGCCCTGAAATTCATTGCCTCGGATGAACTCAATCCGCCCAAAGCCCGGATTCTGCTCATGTTTGCGCTGATGAAAAACAGAGGACTGGAAGAAATTCAGGATCTTTTTTATTCCTATTGAGACAGACGGACTGCCAAAGGGAAAGGCTGATGCAATGCGGTCTGCTGTTTCCCATAATCTTATATGAAATCTGAAAAACAATTGTGCATGAAAACATTGTGTCTTCGCGGCAGAACATGCGGGGTTCAACGCTGAAATTTTTTTTCGGATTTCATATTGTCACATAAAGGAGAAGAAAAATGGAAGAAAAAACCGCTGATTTTTTGCGAATCATTGCATCTGTCATCATTCCGCCCATAGGGGTGTTTTTTCAGGTGGGGCTGGGACTGCATTTCTGGCTCAATATCCTGCTGACCCTGTTCGGATATGTGCCGGGACTGGTACATGCCATTTGGATTATTGTCAAAAAATAAAAGACAGCCGGACAGGTCGCTTGAAGATGCTTTGCAGGGAGCGGATTTGAAGCCCGTCCCTGCGGCTTTTTCAGACGACCGGACTCACTGTCCGGACATTGCATCTGTGCATCTCCGGAGGAGGCATCTTATGTCATTCAGACAAAACCTGCTGAAAAAAATTCAGATCAACAAGCTGGCCCAAAAGATCAGGAGCACCATTGCTCCTTCCGGCAGTGAAAAACGCATGGATCTGGAAACCATGCGCAGCCTGCTGGAAATGGGAGAATATGCGCATCAGAAGGAAAGGGATCTGGATCTGTATATTCTGGAAGACAGCGGTTCGGAAAAAAAGAAGATTCTGGTGCTCGACAATGATCTGCCCATCTATCATACCGCAGCAGAAGATGTGGCCATGCGCAAAAGCCCCACAGTCAAAGAAATGCTCAATATCCGCAATGCCATGAAAATTCTCAATGACAAAGATGTGGTGCTGAGCAAAAAAGAGCAGTCTCTGGAAAGCATCCGGCAGCAGTGCATTGACCGGCTTGATCTTTCCTTTTCCCCTGCGGATCTGGATGAAATTGAAAAAGACGGCGCGGTTTCCCTGGAAAGGGCTTATGCAGATGGCGTCACAGAGGCTTTGGATTTGTTTGCGGAACTGCTGGGCTATGTTCCCGCGCCGGAAAAGTTCCGGATCAGCAATTACAAAATCATGGGGCATTTGCGGAAAAAGGATACCGGAGAACTCCTTTTCGGACCTGCGGTTCTGTACAGTCTGATACACAGCACGCTCCGCCTGATGGATCAGACCCTCAGCAGCCTGAGCAAAGAGGATGCGGAAATGATTCCGAAAATTGCAGCGGAAAAAATCAAAGCCTCACAGGAAGGCGCGCAGGTCTTTGCCTTTCTGAAACAGGCTGTTCTCTCAGGAACGCACTGAAATCTCTGCAGGACAGATTTTCCTGCTCCCAAGTTCAGCGAGGTCTTTTTTGGAAAAACAGGTCACCATTCTCTGCATGGGAAAAAAGGATTGCTGCCCTGATGCAGTGAAACGCATTGCTGATGCCTGCAATTCTCATATCCGCACGGCCTCCTCCTTTGCCGAAGCTGCGGAAATTCTTGACAGGGAGGAGATTCCTCTGATTGTGGCAGAGGAAAACATGATTCCCGCTGTGGAAGAACTGATTCCCCTTTATCCGGATCCCGTAAAAATTCTTACCGGCTGCGGAAACGATCCGCAGCTTCTGCTGCGCGCAATCAACTGCCGGGGCATACACTGTTTTGTTTCCCCGCATCCGGATCAGACGCATCTGCACCATGCGGCTGTTCAGGCACTGGAAATCTATGAGAGACAGAAGGAAAACAAAAGACTTGTGGAGGATTTGCAGTATATGCTCCACAAAATGAACTTTCTCCATGAGATTTCCGGGAAAATATCGGAAATCAAACCTCTTCCCCGGCTCCTCAGTGACATCATGGAAAGCAGCCGCGCTGTCATGAACGCGGAGGCCAGTTCCCTGCTTCTGTATGATCCCGATGAAAACAGACTGCATTTCAACATCACCATAGGAGACAAGGGGCCTCTGCTGCAACAGTTCAGCGTGAAAATGGGAGAGGGAATTGCCGGATGGGTGGCAGAGCATCGCAAACCTCTGCTGATTCGGGACTGTTACTGTGATCCCCGTTTCAACCCGGAAATCGACAGAAAAACATCCTTCCGAACCTGTTCCATGATCTGCATTCCCATGATCCGCTATGGGCAGCTTATCGGCGTGATGCAGGTCATCAACAAAAAAAATGATGGTGTTTTTGAGGACAGAGATCTGATCATTTTTGAAACTCTGGCCGCCCAGTGCGCGGTTGCCATTGAAAATGCCAGACTGCTTGAAACCCATGTGCAGACCCAGACTTTGGAAAGGGAACTGGAAACAGCCAGGGATATCCAGCAGAGCCTGCTGCCTTCGGCACTTCCCCGGTATGAGGACATTGACTGCGCAGCGGAACTGATTCCGGCCCGACAGGTGGGCGGAGATTATTATACCATACGGAAAATCGGGATGGATTGCAGTCTGTTTTTCATTGCGGATGTAGTGGGAAAAAGCATACCGGCCGCGCTGATTGTTTCCACCCTTTATTCCTGCCTGAACACCTATATCCGACTGAACCCTCAGCATTTTGATCTGATGACCCTAGCCGGAGGCATGAACAGAGTTATTCTGGATTCCGTGACAGCAGACAAATTCGTCACAGCCTGGTTCGGGCTGTATCATCATAAATCCGCTGTTCTCAGCAGTATCAATGCGGGTCATAACCGCCCAATGCTCTTCAGAAAAGACAGGGAGAAACCCATTGAGCTGGGAACCGGGGGGCTGGCTCTGGGAATTTTTGAAACCTCCTACCGTATGCAGGAAATCCGCATGGAAAAAGAGGATGTTCTGGTTTTTTACACGGACGGCATTACCGAGGCATGGAATGAAAAGGGCATGCAGTATGAAACAGAACGTCTTGTGCGTGTGGTTTCAGAGCATAGGGATCGAGCTGCCGCAGACATACTTTCCGAAATCAGAAAAGATGTGAAACTGCACGTGGGCAACGCGCCGCAAAGTGATGATCTGACCTGCGCGGTCATCCGCATCCGCTGATAGGTAACCCAAGTTGCCAGTTACAAAAAATTGTAATGATTTCAACTGGCAGATTTTTATGCAAAAAACAGATTAAATTTGTAACGTTTTGTTTTAACAATATTTTTAAAATTTACAACCTCTTTATAACTAGTACATGACCACATCAGTCTTAAGAGAATTACTGTCTGATTAACAAACTGAATTTTCTGAAAAAATTCAGTTTGTAATCCTGTAAAATTCAACGTGGTCATGCACTGGTGCATGACCAACTTGGTTTTTAAGATAAAACAGGGAATGAAAAAACCGGATTTTTTGGAAAATCCGGTTTTTGATTCTGTAAAAATTAACGTGGTCATGCACTGGTGCATGACCAACTTGGTTTTTATTAAACCGGCAATTAAACACCACAACAATCAGTTATTATAACTATTTTAAATTATTAAAATATTTCATGTTTGCTTTTGGTATTAAAAATTGCCGGATTAATACTGTGCCCGCGCTGGCCTCAATGAGATTGCTTCTCCTCCAGTTTTGCCCAAAGCGGTCCCGATTCTGTAATTTTCCGGTATTTCAGTTCTCGAATACATGATTTGTCTGATACCCTTGAATCATTTGCAAAGCCTGTGTGCAAATCTGTTCAAGGCATCGATCATTTTTTCCAGTTCCGCACTGTCATAACGTCCCTCAAATGCTTCCAAAGAAGCCACATCCAATGCTGAGGGCCAGACATCGTTGGCAGACAGTTCAAGTTCCTGATTGTCAAGATAATATCCTCCGGTTTTTCTGCGTTTGTTGATCCGGGCAACAGCCCGAACCGAATTGCGGATGGAAATATCCCATGAACGTGTGGTGCGTTTTTCCGCATGCTGTTTAATCAGATGAAGGAGCAGCACCTCCAGATAACTTCCGATTTTGCTGATTTTGTCGTCCCGGCTCATCTCCTCCATTTCCCCAATCAGGGACAATGCCCCGGCATAATCCTGATTCTCAATACATTTTCTGAGTTGGAAAAGTTCTTCCATAACAAAGGCTCCGTATGTTTTTTGGGTGGTAAGGTTCTGTTGACATTTCTGATCAACAGCGATTTTGTAAACCCTGACTGCTGTTTATATTGATAATATTCTCTGAACAAGTTTTTTTCACCATACGATGATAAAGAAAATGATCTTCCCCAAAGATAATCCGCCTTCTCCTTTGCATTTAAAAAATCATCATCAGCCTCTTTTTCCATTTTTTTGGGCATAAATAGCTGAAAAAAAATTGCCAGACAGTCTCGGAAAGATATCGGATCGGAAAACTCCGCTGACATCAATGCAGATATCAGGAGAAGCGATATTTATCCCGGCAAAATAATCATGAATATCCGGTATTATGAATAACGGTATGAAATCGTAATTCTCTATTGACAGATGCCTGCTGCTAGACTTCCCACAAGCCCTCTTTTGCAATATCTTCTGTTGTAGGCGCCGCGCTCTTCGAGGGCCTGAACCACTTCCGGGCCTGATTCGGCAATAAAATCGGAATGTGTATCATCATACGTGTCATCCTCAACGATGTTGAGTCTGTCATTGCCCCATACTATCAGTCTTCCGTCAAACGTCTTAAAAACATTGTCAGAGGACTCTGTGGGAAAATCAGGGTAAACCTGTCCACTGGCGACTTTCTTCTCATACTCTGTTCATGTCGGTTGGATAGTGGTCTGCACATACTGATAAAAAACAAATTAATATTATTATATTTTTTAAAATATGCTGATTTTTTTCCCATATATAATAAATACAATATGTTAAATGATACATATGTGATACTGCTTATACTGATTCAAAATAACATATTGATTTATAAATTTAAAAAATCAGCAGGAAGTCCCACTACCTGTTCGCTGATAGGGATGCGGGTACCAGTATCTTTTTTCCGTATCAAAACTGTACAGAAAATTGTCATATCCCTTTTTTCCGGCATAAACGGTCTTTTGAAGAGAAAAATATCAGACTGTTATTGAAACTGTTCGAAAATTAAAGAACCTGGAGATCATTAAAAGCTGTATTGGATTTCGGGGAAATAATGGTGGCTTATGATATGCTGTCTCAAGTTTCTCATTAAGATTTATTGCAAAAAGAACACTGTAATATTCGGCTCCGATCGCTCTGTCAATGTGATAAGGCGAGGCCTGAAAACGGCCTGTAAAACGGATAATACGCGATATTGTCAAGTATCGGAAGGTATCCTGATGATATTACAAACGAATCGGGAAGAAGCATCTGATTCATCAGATGGTCACGCAGTTGTCATGTCACAGGTTCCTCCGGTACGAATCCGCCTTTGTCTTTCCCAGTCCCATGACATCCTTGATTTTTCGGGTAATTTGGTCATTATCAGTCCTCCCGAAGAATCTGCTGAACAGTAGACAAGGTGTGCAGAACAACCAGATTTTTTGAAAAAATCCGGTTTTTGCAGTCAGCAGGGTGTGCTGCGCAAATGTCAGCAGAACCAAGTCAAAGGGTTTGAAGAATAATGCGGGACGGATTGGAAAACCGCTCGCCATATCCGAAGTTTGCATTCCCTTTCTGCGGAAAAAAGCGGGAGCGGGATGATTCTTTGCGTTTCGCGGCTATTCCGCTTTGAAGAAAAGCTTTGCCGCCGCGCCGCAGATCGGACATTTGTCTTCCGGAGCACCTTCCACCGTATGACCGCAGACCGGACAGACATAATAATCGGTCGATTCCAGATTTCCCATTTTTTCCAGGGCCTTTCTGTACAGATCCGCGTGCACCTTTTCCACGGCATTGGCAAAGCGGAAGGAACGCTCTGCCGTTTTGTCGCCCTCTGCCACGGCAGCTTCGATCATGGGCGGATACATGCTTTCATATTCATGGGTTTCTCCGCTGATGGCCGCTTTCAGATTCTCCTCTGTCGTCCCAATGCCTTTCATGGCTTTGAGATGGGCATGCGCGTGAACGGTTTCCGCAGCGGCTGAAGCCCGGAACAGTTTTGCCACCTGCGCATATCCCTCTTTTTCCGCTTTTTCGGCAAATGCCAGATACTTGCGGTTGGCCTGGGATTCACCGGCGAAAGCTTCCTTCAGATTTTCCATTGTCTTGCTCATTGCTTGTTTCCTCCTTGAAGAAATTATATTTGTGTTATGAAAACATCCTGATACTGTTTTACAGCAATCTCATGAACAATCAGGAATTTTCCAAAAAATCAACTGTCCCTTTTTTCTGTCTGATGCCGGGTTGCGATGCGCCAGCCCGACCTGGTTTGGGCAGATTATTTTTTTTCGAACCCCTTTCCGGTTCACAGAATGATTTTCCCCTTTCCGTGATTCTCTCTCAATGCCCTCAGATCAAAAAAATTTCCGGAGAGCCAAAGACAGTCACTCCGGCTCATCTTCGTGTTCCAAACTCTCCGTTCCGCACTTCCCTGTCCGCACAATGGCAGGTGCCAAGCAATCATTCCCGGACAAAAATTATACCAATTCTCCATTGAAACCATGCTTTTTTTTAACCGCAAAGGACACAAAGATGGCACAAGGGTAACAGCAAATTTATATCACTGTATAAAATCTGCGGCGAATCGGCACTGCCTTCCCCAGCATATGATTTCAATGGAGAATCGGTATTACGCCACAGCCAGGTTCATCTGCTTTTCCGAAATAATTTGACATTTTTTTTTGCGGAAGGTTTTGCATCGGTACATTTCCCGGTCAGCCTCCAGAAGAAGACTGTCCGCATTTTCCGGGTGTCCGGCATGAATGCCAATGCTGACCTTCATTTTCAGTCCCGGCACTTTTTCCTTTGCATTCCATTCCCGGATACTTTCCTGTATCCGGTTTGCCAGTTTCAGTCCTTCGGTTTCATCGGCAGAAGGCATGAGAACCACAAACTCATCTCCCCCAAACCGGGCAACAGAATCAGATTTCCGCACAGAAAATTTGAGAATGGCGGCAATATCGCGAAGCACCCTGTCTCCGATCAGATGCCCGTAAGTGTCATTGACATTCTTGAAATCATCCACATCAATCATCAGCAGACAGACAGAATGGCCGCTGTGTCGAACCCTTTGGCTTTCACGGACAAGTATTTCCTGAAAACTGAGACGGTTGTTGACTCCGGTCAGGGAATCTGTCAGGGCCATTTCCTTTACCTTCTGATACAAAGAAGCGTTTTCCGCTGCAATGCCGGTGAATGAGCCAATGGCAGCCAGTATTTTCATATCTGTTTCCGTAAAGTACCGCAGGTGGGACAGGATGCACTCGTGCGGGAGGACTTCCGTGAGGGGGGCAGAATTTTGCTGGATCAGCTCAATGGCCTCACCACGCGGTTATTGGTATTGGAGCAGGGGCACACAGATATGACGGCCTGGGTGGTAAAGCCGAGAATCTGATCCACACGGGGACTGAAACGGGGATCATTCTGTGCATCTTCCACCAAAACCGGAACGCCGTTTCCACAGACCCATCCGACAATTCCCTCCCCTTTTTCAATTTGCACCATTCTCAGTTTGTCGGCATCCACACCCATCACAATCTCAAATCTCAGCCTGCCGGTATTTTCCTCCATCAGCAGCAGAGACCAGTTCAGGGGAGAAAAATAATCTCCTATGATTTTCATGACCCTGAGAAAAACCTCTTTGGAATTCAGCGAAGAAGTGAGCACTCTTCCGATATTGCAAAAAATATCAGGCATGTGCTGAGAAAAAAAAGTATCTGCATCTCCACAGCATAGATTCTGCATTTGTCCTGCTGCCCTCACTTCCTTTCAGGAAACATCCGGACAGAAAACCGGAGCGGAGTGCAGCGGTTTCTCCCGGCCCGTCCCTTCTGTGACTATTGTTTTTTTATTTCCGAACATTTGCCAAATCCATGCAGAAAAACGGCAAGTGCCGGTACTTTCCCTATTCTTTTGATTATGGTACAGTAATGTCCGGTCAGTTTTTTGCTTAGGGAATTTTCCGTCTGATCCATATGCCGCAGGGAATCTGACAGGGAATTTCCTGCCGGAGATTTCAGAAATCCGGGCGGAACAGAAAGATATCTCCTTAAAAAGCTTTCCGGAACCGGCTCCGGCATGCAGTGAACGATACGAAAAACCCTTATTTTCCCGTAAGCAAAAATCAAACCGGATATTACTGATTATGATATGATTTAAAAAATTTTTCAAGAAAAAAGAACTGGATATTCCCGCTATACGCTTTTTTTCAGGTAGGTGTTGAAATATTGTTCCGGATTGCATATAAACATCATCCGTGACGGATTGCAGAAACAGGAAAAAAATTCATGTATGAAAAATTTTTCGGATTCAAAGAAAGACCCTTTCAGCTTGTGCCCAATCCTGCCTATCTTTTCCTGAGCAGAAGCCATGAAGAGGCTTTGGCGCATCTGAGCTATGCCGTATCCCAGGGGGATGGTTTTGTGGAGATCACCGGAGAGGTTGGAACCGGCAAAACAACCCTTTGCCGGGTGTTTCTGGGAAATCTGGGGGAAACGGTGGAGGCGGCCTATATTTTCAATCCCATGCTGGATGCCGTTCAACTGCTGCGGGCAGTCAATGACGAGTTCGGAATTCCTTCGGATGCCGGGACAGTCAAGGAACTGATAGACAGACTGAATATCTTCCTGATGGAAAGAAAACGGGCAGGCAAAAAGGTGATTCTTCTCATTGATGAAGCCCAGAACCTGAGAGCGGATGTGCTGGAGCAGTTGCGTCTGCTTTCCAATCTGGAGACCGAGACCAGCAAACTGATTCAGATTATCCTGGTGGGGCAGCCCGAGCTGCGGGAGAAGCTGGATTCCCCGGAGCTGCGCCAGCTCAGTCAGCGCATTACCCTGAGCTGTCACCTGACTCCTCTGAATTACAAAGAAACTCGTGCCTATATTCTGCATCGTATCCATATTGCCGCGCAGAAAACCGGTGTGAGATTTGCCCGCAGCGCGTTTAAAACCATCCAACGCTATTCCGGCGGCATTCCCCGGCTGATCAACATTGCCTGTGACCGGGCCATGCTCACGGCTTTCAGTCTGAACAGTTTGCGAATTACAGGCAGGATTGCCCGAAACGCTGTGCAGGAACTGGCCAGCCGGGGCGAAATGCGGAAGATGGCTGCCTCCGGAAGCAAAAGAACCCTGACAGCTCTGACTGCTCTCAGCCTGATGCTGATTCCTGTGGTGCTTTTTCTCCCGGATTATCTTGACAGGAATTTCGGCAGGGACTGGCCTTCATTTCGCGGTGTTCTGCCCTTTCACCTCATGCAGAAAGAGCCGGTGCAGTCGGACAATGGCCTTGGAGGTGCGCAAACACCCCCATCCCCGGTTTCAGCAGAATCTCTGCCGGAGAAAGGGGAAAATCTGAATTCCGCGTCCGGGAATGCGCGGGAAATCACAAAGGATGCGGCATCCTCTGCGAATATCCCGGCAGGAAATGCCCCGGCAGAAAATTTTCTGTCTGATCCGGTGCAGTCCCCTCCGGCAGATCCGGAAAAAACAGGTTCTCCGGAAGCGCAGCCTGTTTCCCCGGATGAAACGCTTTCTGAAAAACCTGCTGATGCTGTTGAACCGGCAGAAATCCCCAGCGAGGATGCCCAACGCCAAACCTCGGGTGAACCTGAGAAAAGTTCCCCGAATATTCCGGCTGAAGACTTGGAAAGTGTTCTCAAAGCCCAAAACACTGCCATTCCTTCCCGGCAGGAGGCCCTTCGAGCACTTATCCGTCTGTGGCAGCCCTATGCCGTGATAAGGGACGCAAAGACCGGTGAGGAGGATTTGACCTATTTCACTTACTGGGCCAGACAGAATTCCTTTTCCCTTCTTCCTGTGGAAAACGATCCGCAACTGATTCAGAAGCTGAACCTGCCTGCTCTTCTGGAATTTCGTTTGCCCCGGACCACGGAAAGCTGTTATCTCACCCTGACCCGAATCAGCAAAGACCGCATCATTCTGCTTTCCGGGGATCGGCAGATTGTTTCCGGCCCTGATGTTTTCAGTCAGTACTGGACAGGAAGAGCATTTATCCTGTGGAAAAATTTTTTCGGACTTGCCGGCACCATCCCCCGCGAGGCATCCCGTGAATCTCTGCTCACTCTGAAAACAATCCTGCAGGACATCGGATTTGTGGGATTGGAAAACACAGCCGTGTTTGACGATCTGACCCGGGATGCGGTAAAGATGATCCAGGGAAAACACGGACTGCACAAAGACGGGGTGGTCGGTTTCCACACCAAAATCGTATTGTACAATGAAATACCGGGTCTGAACATTCCGCATATCACAGAGGGAATTTCCCAGCCCGGATCTCAGACAAGGGAGATCAGAGATTGAGTTCCATATTGAATGCCTTGAAAAAACTGGAAGATGATACCGCAGAACAGGGGGACGGGCATTCTCCGTCTCCTGTTCCTGCCACAAAACAGGTGCTGAGGAAAGGAATTCGGAAAAACCGTGTCCGGGGCATGCTTCTCCCGGCATGTTTGGGCATGACAGTGCTGGCCGGTCTGATTTGGTTTCTTGCGGATCGGAATCCGGCACCTGTGCCGAATCTGAGCGGTTCGCAGTCAGAAAACAGGATTGCAGAGGATTCGGAAACCAAACGCACAGAGCCGGAATCTCTCAAATCTGTTTTGGAACCAGGCTCCCTGGCAGATAGGGAGAAAGAAGCAAATCAGTCTGAAAAACAGGGAGAAGTGCCTGTTTCAGAGCCTGTTCCGGTTCCCCCCGCGCCGGCTGATATTCAGGAACATATGGCAAAATTTCAGGAAATGGCGGAAAACCAGTCAAAAAAGGAGGAAAAAAACGATCCCTTCCGTATGCCGGACGCATTTGGGGAACTTCTGAGCATTGCTGCGGAAAAAAACACTGACAGAACAGATTCCGAAACAGCAAAACCGGATCGCCGGGCAGGCAGAGCAGTTCCAGTTCCCCTGCTTCCGGAACCGAAAAATCCGGTAAAAACAGAATCCGTGCCGCTGCTTCCGGCTCCCAAAAATCCGGTGAAGACAGAAGCAGCAGTTCCGGCACCCCGGCCTTTGCCGGTTCCGGATATGAAAAAAGTGCAGGATGCACGGATGGCCGCAGTGCAGGGGGAGCCGGAACCCGAGAAAAGCTCAGCAGCATCCGAACCGGTGAACAGGGCGGCAGGTTCAGAACCGGCCAAAGTTTCTGCACAGCCGGAACCCGTGAAAGAAACTTCAGAACCTGCACCGGCAAAACCGCCTCTGCCATCTGAACAGGTAAAAGTCTCAGCGCCGTCCAAACAGGAAGACTATTCTTCTGTAAGCGAAAAAACCGCAGGGGAAACCGGTCTTTCCATACAGGCCCTGGTCTGGTCTGAAGATCCGGCAGAACGCATGGCTGTCATCAACGGCAGCATTGTCCGGGAAAAAGGCACTGTGGCAGACGTCTACGTTGTCCATATCGGCATCGACCGTGTCGTGTTTCAGAAAGAGAATGCACAATGGATGCAGAAATTCAGACTGAACTGACATCTTTCAGAAAAATGGGAAGGCCCGCAGTCTGTCTTCCATGCAGCGCTTTTCAGGGGCATTCCAGCGTATCTTTTCGCACCAGTCCCACCGTTGTGACCTTTGTCCCTTTGTACCTTGCCAGAACCCATTGATCCCCGCCTTCATGGCAGGCCGGAACCGTTTCCAGCCGGTCGCCTTTTATCACATAACCCTTTCTTTTTTCCGGAGGAGAGGGCATGACCACATGAAACCATGATTTTTCCGCAGCCACATGACAGGCTTCCGCAGGTTTGTACCCGTCTTTGGTGAATGTGTCACCGGGCCAGTTGGCCCCGCAGAACGAGACAATTCCCTCTGCCGTCTGCATCCGCACTCCTCTGCCATCCACCAGAAAAGACACGGTTCCCTGTTCATCCGCATACTGATATTCCCCGTTTTTCACCAGTCCTGCCACCCCCGCGCCGTCACAGATATGGGCAGTCGCGCCAAAAACAGCGGAATAGGAAAAAGACAGGGCATCACCGGTGAGCATCAAAGACAGCACCCCCTGCAGACTGTACCACTGACCGCTTGGGTCAATGGTCTGAAAATCTCTCTGAAAATCCCCTCCATGGGAAACACAGCCCGGAGCTGGAACCAGGGCAAAAAACAGCCCCCATAAAATCATTGCAATTCTTTTTCGCATAATCCCTTCCTCCTTCTGTATGGGGAATCTGAGCCGAAATTTAAGGTTATTTATGAAAATGAATGTACCTGTTCAGCCACCTGAAAGATTTGACAAATTTTGAAAAATTGTCAAATCTGAGGGATG
>JAWKPW010000109.1:0-18056 GCA_041390465.1 Desulfobacterales bacterium
TAATTTGCTGTATAACCAGTGATTATACGGTTTCCGCCTATTCACCATAACAAATTGTCTGTATTTGGACAATTTTGTCTAAGTATAGACAAGATTGTCTGTATTTAGACAAATTTCAATCATTCACAGTTGTCTGCATTTAGACAATTTGTCTCTATTTAGACAAAAACTGATCCAAACCTGATTGTCTGCATTTAGACAATTTGTCTGTATTTAGACAACTGAACCCAAAAAACCGATTGTCTGTATTTAGACAATCAACTAAACAACTCTGTCCAGCAGTCCGAGAGCTGCCACATCTCTGTGAGCAAGTTCCCAGACTTTTTTTTCCCTGTTCCATCTGCCTCCTGCCGCCTTCACCAGTCTGCCCAGTTCCGCTTCACCGTATTTTATACGGACGGACAGCAGTTGATTTTGGGAAAATTCCGTCATGTTCAGTGATCCGGGAGCAGTAATTTCAGACTCCTGTTTTTCATTTTTCAGGGATTTTGGAATTTTTTCAGAATGTCTTTTCCACGGACGCTCTTCCGCAATCAGCTCGACTGTGGTAAGGCGGGTGTTTCTGACAGCATCATACCGGTACCTTATGCAGACCAGTGACTCCCCATACTGATCCACGTATTTTTTTGTGCCGGGCTGTCCCGGGTGGAGTGTCCTTCTGATTTCCATAAATCCCCCCGAACATGACGTGCTACTTGCAATCTGATGCGTAACAGAATATAATCTCTTTTCAGCATCTTTTTCACATTTATCACACGGCAGTTAAAAAAGTCAACGGAAAAAATTTTATGATTCAGATTCCCCCATAGATTCAGACAGATCTTGAAATCCTTCTGAAAAACAAAATCCCGGAGGAAAAATACTGCATTCATTGCTGAAAATTTTGTATCCTGAAATTATTCAAAAAAAACACTGCCAAACTTTGCAGTCTGGCAGTGTTTTGAAGTCTTAACTTTACGGCAAATGCCCCTTCTCAGGAAAGAAATGGGAGAATTTGACTTCCCTGCCTGTCTGATAGGGAAACGGATTTACGAAATGCTGCCTGCATTCTCTTAACAAAAGACTTGTGCTGTTTCTGTGTAACATGCTATAAATTCAGCTTTGACAGCAGTGCAGGCAGTTTTTGAATTCCAAATGACCCACCCTCCCATTCCTTCCATGCAGGGAATAAAAGGGTGGGTTTTGTTTAAAATTCAAATGGCTGACAAATAAAATTTTTCAATCAGAACAGGGCGGTTTGCACAAAACAAAAAGGAAACTTCCCGGGAAAGGACAGAAAAATGGGTGAGAAAATTACCAGAGACAGTGACGGTTCCCTGCATGTGCCGGATCATCCGGTCATTCCCTTTATAGAAGGGGACGGCACAGGCCCGGACATCTGGCGGGCTTCGAAGAAAGTGATGGACAGCGCTGTGGAAACCGCTTTTCACGGCAAAAGGAAAATTGACTGGCTGGAAACAGATGCAGGTGAAAAAAGTTTTGCGCGCACCGGAGAATGGCTGCCGGAAAAAACACTGGAAACTCTCCGGGAATATATGGTTGCCATCAAAGGCCCCATGACCACGCCTGTGGGAAAAGGGATGCGCAGTCTGAATGTGGCCATCCGCCAGAAACTGGATCTCTATGCCTGTGTCCGTCCGGTCGGCTATATCGCGGGAGTTCCCAGCCCCATGAAATATCCGGAAAAAGTGAATATGGTCATTTTCCGGGAAAATACCGAAGATTTGTATGCAGGCATTGAATGGGAATCCGGCACAGAGGAAGTGAAAAGAGTCATCCGTTTTCTGCGGGAAAGCATGAATGCGGACATCATTCCGGAATCCGGCATCGGCATCAAACCCATCAGCCCCCAAAACAGCAAACGTCTGGTCGCAGCCGCGATTTCCCATGCCATTGCACAGGGCTATCCTTCGGTCACGCTCATGCACAAAGGCAATATCATGAAATTCACCGAAGGCGCATTCAGCAAATGGGGATATGAGGTGGCAAGGGAAAAATTCGGGGACAAAACCGTGACCGAGGCGGAACTGTATGACCAATACAAAGGCAAAATGCCGGAAGGGAAAGTGCTGATTAAAGATCGGATTGCAGACATGCTGTTCCAGCAGGTGCTGCTGCGTCCGGATGAATATCATGTGATTGCCACGCCCAATCTCAACGGGGATTATCTTTCAGATGCCCTGGCCGCGCAGGTCGGCGGACTGGGCATGGCTCCGGGGGCCAATATCGGGGATGACTGCGCTGTGTTTGAAGCCACCCACGGCACCGCCCCGAAATATGCGGGACTCGACAAGGTCAATCCGGGCTCCCTGATTCTTTCCGGAGCCATGATGCTGGATTATATGGGATGGAAACCGGCCGCAGATTTGATTCGCTCCGGCATTGCCGCGGCCATTGCCTCCGGAACTGTCACCTATGATCTGGCGCGCCAGATTGAAGGAGCCACAGAAGTGAAATGCTCACAGTTTGCTGATGTGATTGTGCAGAAGATGAAAAGTATGTGAAAAAAGCACAGTCCTTCAGACTGGTCTGCAGAAAACCGGATTTTTCCGAAAAATCCGGTTTTCAGAATGCCTGGGAAATTTCAGTTGCGTGTCTGTCATCTTTCCATAAATGAAACCCTGCCGGAAAAATATATGGGCAGAAATCCGGACAGCCTTTGTTCATGCGGTTTTTCCGCCCTGCTGTCATTCCTGCCGCAGTTTCTTTCATCCCCCGCGTTCTGATGCCGGGCAAAGGGAACTTCACAGACTTTCCTTTGAAGACATCATGGAAAAATGGCTGTGCCCGGAATGCCTGGCCGGTTTCCGGCAGACAGAAAAAACGATTCAGGGAAAGGATTTTTTTCCTCCCCGTCATTTCCGGATCGCATGTTCGGCCGGGGAATACGAAGCGGAAAAAGGCTTTGCCGCTTCCATTCGCGCCTACAAATACAGTGGAAAGCGGCAACTGGCCGATCCCTTTGGAATCCTGCTGTTTTCCGCATGGAACCGCGTTTGGAAAACTGCTGATTCCGATCTGATCATCCCTGTGCCGCTTCACAATTCCAGATTCCGTGAGCGGGGATTCAATCAGGCATGGCTGATGATTCGCAACTGGCCGCGTCTGGCCGAAAAATACAGAACAGATTTCTCACAAACCGATGTCAGACGGAATGTGCTGCTGCGAACACGCAAAACCCGTCCCCAGGCAGGTTTGGGAAAAAAGGAAAGAGAGGAAAATATCCGGGGCGCCTTCTGCGTGGCAAAAAGAGAAACTGTGCTGGGAAAAAGGATTCTGCTGGTGGATGATGTGTTCACCACAGGCGCAACCGTCAGCGAATGCGCCAGGGTTCTTCTGGAAAAAGGGGCAGAATCGGTGGATGTGCTGACGCTGGCCCGCGATTAGAGAAAGGATTGGAAATGAGAGCAAAAAAATCCCCGCAGGAAATAAACAGGGGACTGGCGCATATCAGAAGGCTGCGAAGGATATTTCTGTCTGTTCTTTTTTCCCTTTTTCCGATTCTGGCATTGACAATGGCATATATCCGGCGGTCCGGCAACTGGTTTCCCATCATTTTTCCCGCGTTCCTGTTTTTTTTCGGGATGTTTATCCAGCACAGACTGCATAAGCGGAAATGTCCCCGATGCAATGATTTCTTTTTTGTTCAGACCGTCAGCAAAGACAATTATGCACCCGCGAGCAGCATCAGTTTCCCACCGCAGAAAAAATGCCGGAACTGCGGACTTGTTTTGTACCACTGAGACAATGGATATCCCATGTCTGATGCAGGTCTGCTGTGAAATTTGTGCCATCTTCGTGTCCTTTGCGGTCAAAAAAAAGCATGGTTTCAATGGAGAATTGGCATCATATATTCATACAGAATTTGACGCTTATACTAATTCGCCATTGATCTGAAACATAAGTTTTTCAGAAAACCGGATTTTTCCGAAAAATCCGGTTTTTTGAACACAAAACCTCTTTTTTTCCTGCTTGCAAGTATCTTTTCAATGGGGAATTGAGATATAACTTGTCGCAAGTGAAATGATACTGAATTCCTGTCCCAGGTAACTGAGAAAAACATATTGGTATCAATCCATCGTTTGAGCCGCAATTCGTATTTTTGACGCAGGGAATGCTTTTTTTGTCCGGTTCTGAATTTTGACAGATTTTACTGATTTTCAGCCTGAAAAAGAGAAAAATGCTTTATATCACGCCTGCATCCGCACTGGTGTATCCATCCGATTTTGTCCTCTGTGAAACAATGCGGCAATATCCGTCTTTTTCTCTCAATTTGTATTTTGGTTCCCCCGTGCAGCCGGAAGAGTTCGGTTGCATCCTCAGAAAGTCCGAGCGCACCGCAACTTCCTCAGAAAGAATGACTCCCATACGCAAATATCTGATTCATAATAATTGTATATGGTTGTAAGGGAAAAGACCAGCGCGGAATCAACGTCAGCACCACCGGCGTTTTCAGCAGTTTTCTGCTCCATTGCAAGCCGTACCGTCACCATATCCAGAACAGGAAGCGTTCAGCACAATCGCCAGGCGCACAGCCGGGGAATCCGAGCAGGTATTCTGGTGAAAACAGAATCCGGACAATGCTGATGTTTTTTTCGCCTCTGTCATCTTTGATCAGGGTCAGTGCATATTCATAATTGAAACGCAAATCCGGATCATCGGGAATCAGCAGCAGCGCGGCCCATACCAGAGCATGGCAGCCCCGATTTGCCCGTTTTTGAGATATGATGCCGCCCAGATTGTGTTTTCCGTTGCGGATGTTCCGCGCCCGCAATTTTCTGAAAGATTCCGCCGCCGCGCAAACTCCCCGGTCTTGTACTGATTGATACCGTCCAGAAAGCTTGCGTCAGCCCCTGTCCTGTGCAGCGGCATTTTGCTGCCATCAGCCCCATGAGCATTATGCACAATATTTTTAATTTCATATGATGATATCCTTCAAAATGCAATTTCTCTGTTATTCACTGCTGTCATGTTCAATAGAAACTGACTGGATTGTCTCAAATGCAAAATTAACGGGAAAAGTGCCCATCCCAGAGTAATCACACCGGAAAGAACAAACTGGCTTTCCACCAGAAACTCCAGCCGGATGCCTTCGGCAGGACGCGCCCTTTTTGATAGTGCGAGTAATCAGCAGCAGAATCAGGGACAGGAGGATCAAGGCAAAGCTGAGCCCCGGAAAAACCCCGAAGGCTCCGGTGAGAAACAGCGTTAGCATGATAAAAACACAGACACATTTCAGAAACGATGTTCAGTTTTTCTCCCAGCAGCAGGGTCATACTCTGCCCACAATGCGGTCTCCTGCATATCCAGAACATCAAAAAAAGGTTGTGCGGACAGCGCCATGCTCAAAGCCCTGCACACGGCCTGGCATGGTGCCAAGGCGGAAGCTGTTCCACACAGCCAGCACAGGAAACAGGGAAGTCACCACGCCCCAGGCCAGGGAAATCAGCATGGTTTTGGAATCCCGGAATATCCCGGATGCGGCGGTATTTCATTCGCGGACAAAATCCGGGATCACTTTCAGGTTGTAGCAAAGTCCCAATATGCTCATGGCCAGAAGAAAAAGAAAGGGAGAAATGCCCACGCCTGTTGCCAATGGCCAGTCCTGATGCCCCGGAAATCAGGGCCAGCAGAATCATGGCAATTTTGTGCTGATCATAAAATGCCGCGCGATCCTGATCATTGTACCGGGCCCCGCATTCCCGTAAGATTGTTCAGGGTGTGCATGGAAAGCACATAAAGAAAGGAGATGACAATATAGGAACGGGCCGGGAAATGCCCTGGCAGTCCGCAGCAGGCAAGGCAGAGACAGCCCGCACCGAATAGTTACATAAATATTGGTAAGAATAAGAAAAACGCTGTATGGCAAGACGGCGCCTATGCCAAAGCGATTCTTTTTTGAAAGGCAGGGATTCAATGGCCCGTAAATCCGTTGATAATCCCGTTGGGAGTGGATGCGGCCTATGGTGATGCCGATGTGTTTCGGCGGCAGAAAGGGCCTCCACATCCAGTTCCGCCTCGGTTTCAATATGGAAGACCGGTTTTCCGGGCTTCTTTCACCACCCGCCGCGTTTGCGTTTCGCCCGCGCCGCCCACCACAACCACAGCATCCACAGCCATTGTGACGTCGGCCCGGCCTGCTCTGCGCCTGTCGAATCACACAGATGAAACAAACACTTTGTAATGGGGACAGTTCTGCTGCGTCCATTTTTTGACAGTCTCATAAAAGAGCGTTCTGGGTGGTCTGGCCACAACAGCCTTCCGGCCTTCTCAAGGTCGGCAGATCCGCAAGTCTTGAAGGCGCTCGGCCACAAATCCTTTTTCACCGGCAAATCCCAAAAAGCCCAGGCACCTCGATGCTCCCCGTCTCCCATAATGATGCAGGCATGTCCCTCTGGCAGCGTATGTCGGCGGATGATGGTCTGCACCCGGATAACCTTCCGGGCAGGTCGCGCCACTTACTCCGAATCCGGCTTTTTCAAGCAGAGAACCGGTTTCCGGAGGAACCCCGTGCGGGCGCACCAGCACCGTGCCTTTTTCCTGCTCAGGAATTCTCCCAGAATCTGAATGCCCTTTTCCCGCAGCAGACCAAGCACCTGGGGATTGTGGATCAGAGGGCCGAAAGTGTAAACAGGGATTCATGGGTATTGATGCGTGAACCAGAGCCATTTCCACAGCCCTTTGAACCCCCATGCAGAATCCGGCAGTATTGGCACTGATATCTTCATTGCATCTCCGTCAATTATGGGTTATAAGAAATTCGGCACCATCTTTCGGGTTGCAGGTTTCGGGCGTCAGAGAGACGGAGCATTTCCCACAGAGGGTCGGCAGAACATCTTGCTCATGCACACATGTTGCAGGTGAACCACTGAACCCCGAATCCTGACACCTGAAATCTTTTAACACAAAACAGACAGGGATGCAAAGAAGCAAATGAAATATCGTTACAAAGATTTCAACACCTGGCTTCGGGAGATTTTCGGTCAGCGGGTGCAGAAAATCACAGTGGACGCGGGCCTGACCTGTCCCAACCGGGACGGAACGATTGCCCGCGGAGGATGCATCTACTGCAATGCCAGAGGTTCCGGAACCGGGGATTACATCCGGGGACGGTGTGTGTGCGAACAGATCCGGATAAATGCAGAATTTGTTGCCCGAAGATACAAGGCCAAAAAATTTCTCATTTACTTCCAGTCCTTTTCCAATACCTACGCGCCTGTGGAGAAACTGGAATCTCTCTACAATGAGGCTTTGCAGGCCATAGATGGTGTGGTGGGGCTTTGCATCGGAACCCGGCCGGACTGCGTAAACAAAGAAGTGCTGAATCTGCTGCAAAATTATGCTGAAAAATATATGATCTGGCTGGAATACGGTCTGCAGTCGGTGCATGATGCCACCCTTGCTTTGATCAACCGGGGCCATGATTTTGCCTGTTTTCAGAAAGCTGCGGAAATGACCCGAAACAGGGGAATCCGCATCTGTGCGCATGTGATTCTGGGACTGCCCGGTGAGACGCGGGAGCAGATGATGCAGACCGCAGGAACTGTGGCCCGGCTTGGCATTGACGGCATCAAAATCCATCTGCTGTATGTGGTCAAAGGAACAAAACTGGATGAGATGTACCAAAACGGCCTGTACCGTCCTTTGGAACAGGCTGAATATGCGGATCTGGTCTGTGAATTTCTGGAATATCTGCCTCCGGATATGGTCATTCAGAGACTGACCGGAGATCCCCACCCAGAAGAACTTGCAGCTCCCGAATGGTCACTGGATAAAAAAGGAAACCTGCGGATGATTGCAGAGACAATGGAAAAACTTGACAGTTGGCAGGGGAAAAAATACAAACAATTCTCCTCTTGAGAGGAGACAGGCTGCTGAGCGGTGCCCAGGCAGCCTGAGGGAAATATGCAAATCATGCAGCAGGAGAAAGCCTATGTCTGAAATCAGAGAAATTGTCATTCCCAAAGAGCAGGCCGTGTTCTGGCTGGACAAAAACGGCTGCTGGAACAATGAACACGGAAAATTCAGCCATAAAAAAATCATTGATTATTTCAATTCCTGCATCCGCAGGGATGCAGACGGCTATTATCTGACACAGATCAACGGAGATGTTCGGGAAAAGGTGTATTTTCCCTGTGAGGATACCGCATTCTTTGTCACGGATATTGCAAAAACAGATGGGGAAATCCGGCTGATTCTCAATACCAAAGCGGAAATTCCCCTGCAACCGGAAAATCTGCGTGTCAGCAATGACTGTCTGTATATGCAAAACGGAGAGGACAGGATAAAATTCACGGAACGGGCCATGCTGAAAATGGCAGACAGCATGGAATATGAAAACAGCCGATACTTTTTCCTGAGCAAAGGGGAAAAAAGGGAAATTCCTCAGATGGAATAATAAGGAAACCCCTTGATTTTGAGATACAAAATCACAAACTGCAAATGCGAATTAAGAGTCTGATCCTGACTGGATTTGACAATTTTCAAAAACTTGTCAAATCCTGCATGAACATACAACACTCTGTTTTTGTTCATTCTGAATTCGCATTCATGTTTGCCTGTTTAAGTGGATGATTTCTGAATTTTCTCAAATTCCCGCTTATCTATTCAGAATCCCAGCAGTTTTTTTATGGTTCAGACAATATCCGCAGAGCGAAAAAATTTCCGCACAGTGATTGGCTGTTCCCGGAGTGCAAAAAATTGCATTTCGGCACAGTGCGGAGACCTGTTCCGGGATGCGAACATGCAGTTTCTGCACTCCTCCGGAAAGAAAATTTCTTCGTTCTGCTGAACAGCAAAAGGAAAAACATTGACATCGCAGCAACTCAGAAAACTGGAAAATCTCTGTGCAAAGGCATTGGCCGGAGATCGGCAGAACTTCGGAGGGAAATCAGTAGAGGAAGAAGTTCCAGGATAGTGGAGAAACAGGCTGCACGGCTTGCGGAACTGGAAACCCGAATACAGGCTCTGGCGCAAAAAAACGCAGAATCTGCAAAAGAAACCGTCCCTCGTCCCGCTTACAATCCGATCTGCCCATTGTGGCACGCAAAGAGGAGATCATTATATTATCCGCAAAAAACCGGGTGGTATTTATTCCCGGTGAGACCGGCTCCGGCAAGACCACACAGATTCCCAAATTCTGCATGGAGGCGGGACGGGGCATTGACGGAAAGATTGCCTGCACCCAGCCCCGGCGCATTGCCGCGATGACGGTTTCTGCGCGCATTGCCGAGGAACTGGGTGAGGAGATTGGAAAATCCGTTGGTTACAAAATCCGCTTTCAGGACACAAACCGGTGAAGATGCCTGTATCAAAATCATGACAGACGGCATTCTTCTGGCCGAGGCGCAGGGGGACGGCCGGCTCAGGGAATATGACACCATTATCGTGGATGAGGCGCATGAGCGGAGCCTGAACATTGACTTTGTTCTGGGCATTCTCAAAACCCTGATTCACAGGCGCAGGGATTTGAAACTCATTATCACCTCAGCGACCATTGACACGGAAAAATTCTCCAAAGCCTTTGATGCGCCCATTATTGAAGTATCGGCACGTTACAAATGGTGGAGGTGCGGTATCCGCAGACTGAAGGCAAATCTTTGGATAAACGATCTGCGGAAAAAAAGACCGATGAGGACGAGCAGAGTTATGTGGAACTCGCGGTGAAAGCCGACAACCGCAGCAGGAAAGTCCATACGGCGGATAGTTCTGGTGTTCATGCTCACCGAGCAGGACATACGGGAATGCTGTGAGATGATCGAAGGCCGAAATTACAATGTGGCAGGACGGTTCTGCCCTGTTTGCCCGTCTCAGCGCGGGGAGCAGACCCGCGGTTTTGCCAAAATGCCGGGCAGAAAGATCATTGTGTCCACCAATGTGGGCGGAAACCCTGTCACCATTCCGGGCATCAAGTTTGTGGTGGATACGGGACTTGCCCGGATTTCTTCCAGTATTCGCCCCGTTCCCGCACCACGGCGCTGCCGGTTTCCCCCATTTCCCGAAGCAGTGCGGATCAGCGGGCAGGCCGGTGCGGGCGGGTGCAGCACGGTGTCTGCATCCGGCTTTATACGCAGGAGGATTATGAAAACCGTCCCCGCTTCACTTTGCCGGAAATATTGCGCTCCAATCTGGCGGAAGTCATTCTGCGCATGATTGCCCTTGGGCTGGGCGACATCAAGGAATTTCCCTTTATTGACCGGCCTGCGGACAAAAGCATTCAGGACGGGTTCCATCTGCTGGAGGAACTGGGCGCGATTGTCCGAGCCGGGAAAAAAGAGGGAGAGGAAAAAGCCGCTTCCCATGTTCTCACCGAACGCGGCAGCACAATGGCATCTCTTCCCCTGGATCCCCGATTGTCACGGATACTGATCGAAGCTGCGGAAAAAGGCTGTCTGGAGGAAGTCAAAGTCATTGCAGCCGCTCTCAGCATTCAGGACCCCAGAGAACGGCCTGCGGAAAAGATGAAAGCAGCAGATCAGGCTCATGCACAGTTCAAAGACGCGGATTCAGATTTCATGACCCTGCTGAAAATCTGGAATATCTGGCAGGAAATCCGTGACAGTCTGAAATCCCAGTCAAAGATGCGCAAATACTGCAAGGAGAATTTTCTTTCCTTCCGAAGGATGCAGGAGTGGCGGGATATTCATTGGCAGATTTCCCTGATTCTGGAAGAGCAGGGAATTCGCAGTCTTCCGGTGCAGGAAAACACAGGAAAAAAGGGGGAAAAACCCGCTTTTTCCCCCAAATATGCTGCCATTCATCAGGCCATTCTCAGCGGATTTCTTTCCAACATTGCCATGAAAAAGGAAAAGCAGTATTACAAAGGAGCCAAAGACAAAGAAGTCATGCTGTTTCCGGGTTCGGGCCTGTTCGCCAATCCGGGTGCGTGGATTGTATCTGCGGAAATGGTGGAAACCACCCGGCTTTTCGCTCGCATTGCCGCGCATATTGATCCGGAATGGATTGAACCTGTTGGAAAGGAGCAGTGCAGATATGCGTATCTCAATCCCCACTGGGAGCGAAGCCGGGGCGAGGTCACGGCCACCGAGCAGGTCAGTCTCTACGGTCTGCTTATACATCCGGGACGGCCTGTATCCTATGGCCGTGTCAATCCCACTGAAGCTGCTGAAATCTTTATCCGCAGCGCGCTGGTGGCAGGGGATCTGCGTCAGTCTTTTCCCTTTATGGAGCATAATCAGCGTGTGATTGGGGAGATTCAGGATATGGAAGACCGGGTGCGGCGCAGGGACCTGCTGGTCAGCGAGGAGGATCTGTACCGCTTTTACGCGGATCGGCTGGAGGGAATCTGCGATGTGCGATCTTTGCGGCATCTGCTGAAAACCCGGAAAGACGACTTTCTGCGCATGAAAAGAGAGGATCTGCTGCTCACTCTGCCCAATCCTGATGAACTTTCCCAGTTTCCGGAGCAGATTTCTTTGGGAAATACAGTCATTCCCTGTGAATACAGCTTTGATCCGGGAAAAGAAAATGACGGAATAACCCTGAAAATCTCTTCAGCCATCGCGCCCTGCATTGCACCGGAAGCTGTGGACTGGGTGGTTCCGGGACTGCTGCGGGAAAAAATCACAACTCTGATCAAAGGACTGCCCAAGGAATTCCGCAGGCAACTGGTTCCGGTGAATCAGACTGTGGATGTGATTGTGCAGGATATGCCCAGAGAGGAAAACCTTCCCCTGATTACCGCATTAAGCCGTTTTATTTACCGGAAATTCGGCACAGACATTCCCGCGTCCGCGTGGGATGCCAAAAGCCTGCCGGAGCATCTGAAAATGCGCATTTCCCTGCTCGGGCCGCGCGGAGAGGAACTTCGCACAGGGCGGGATCCGTCCATTCTGGTGCAGGGCGCAAGTCCGCAGGTCAATCCGGATGATTTTGCAGCAGCACGGCAGCGGTGGGAGCGCAGGGGAATCACGGAATGGGATTTCGGGAAACTGCCGGAAACCCTGACGCTGAAAGGGGAAAAAGGGGAGAAATGGACCGCGTATCCGGGCCTGAAAACAGAGGAAAACGATCTGTGTCTGCGCCTGTTCAAAGACAGAACCGAAGCCATCCAATCCCACAGACAGGGCATGGTAAAACTCTTTTCCCTGCATTTTGCCAAAGAGGTGCGGATGCTCAAATATCAGTTGGCTTTGCCCGGCAGTTCCGCACTGCCCGCGCGCTATTTCGGCGGAAGCAAAGTGCTGGAAAAAGAAATGCTTGACAGCATTCTTGCCTCTCTGTTTTCTCTGAACCTCCGCACTCCGGAAGCCTTTGCAGCCCATGCCAAAAAAGCCGAATCTGTGATTGCGGAAAAAGGGATGCAGAAACTGCGGACTGTCATTCGTATATTGGACGCATATCAAGAATGCCGGACAGTGCTGTATGACTTGGAAAATGCAAACCGGAACAGCACTGCAATCATACAGTTTCTCGCGGGGCTGCGCGACAGTCTCGCCAATCTTGTGCCTGAGCATTTTGTCACTTTGTACAGTGAAGAACGCATGACCCATCTGGAACGCTATATCAAAGCCATTGCCATCCGCGCACAGCGGGCCATTGTCAGTTTTGAAAAAGATCAGGCAAAGGCAGCGGAAGTGAAACTCCACACAGACCGCCTCAACCGGCTGCTGACAGAACTTTCGCCCCATGTGACAGAGGAAAAAAGAAATGCGGTGGAGGAGTTTTTCTGGCTGCTGGAAGAATACAAGGTCTCGGTCTTCGCGCAGGAACTGAAAACCCCGGTGAAAGTCTCTGCCAAAAAGCTGGAGAAAATGTATGCGGAGATACAGCGGATGGTGTGAAGACTTTGACAGTAAGATAACTGATGTTATTCCGATTTTCCATTGAAATCATATTCTGCGGAAGGCAGTGCCGATTCACCGCCGATTTTATGCAGTGATATAAATTTATTGTGACCTTTGTGCCATCTTCGTGTTCTTTGCGGTCAAAAAAAAGCATGGTTTCAGTGGAGAATCGGTATTATGCCAAATCATCATTGAATTTATGCAATACTCGGTTTTAGCATGACTCGAAACTTCAATACGGGCCTGACAATGCCGGCGGGTTTTATCTGCTTCATATTCACAGTGAACAGAAAGTTTGTCTTCGGGAACCCGATCCGTATATTCCCGAAAAGAAGCCCGGCAAAGGTCGCCCGCCATGCCGTCATCAGTCCGATTTCGAAGGGATAACGGCAGAATCACCTGCCAAAAAAAGCGGACATGCAGCGGAAACGGGTCAGAAAATCTGTAAAAGACGGAAGAGACCCGAAAAAATTCGAAACGTCCCGAAAAGAAATCCGGTGCATTCATTTTCAGAAATCACCTTGTCCGATGATTCCAGTTTTTTTGAAAACAGACTGCTGTCTTTTGAACAAATCTGTTTTCAGCAGTGATTTGATATTATTCTGCGGTTAAAGACGGGACAGCCAGCCGGTTTGCCCCGTTATCCGGATTTTCTGCCATAATTTTGTATACTGAAAATATGAAAATTGAAAATTAAGAATACGGAATTTTTAAATTTATATCAATATTTTCAATATATTATTTTTAAAAAATGTATTCATATGTATTCTGATGAATACATTTTGTAAAGATTCACCTCACAATTCTCTTGATTTTTTTTTTCCGTCCGTTTATGTACAATCCAAAAAAGTGCAAACAGTTATGCCCGGTCTCGTTCTGTCCGCATGGAAAAAATTTTCAACGATCAGATAAACATTTTTAAGAGCGCCCGTCATCCCCGAAATCTTGGGGTTTTCAGACAGACCTTTTCTAAAAACTGCAAAATTCCCAACTGGTTCCTGGAGATGCAAAATGAAATGTCCTGTTGTTTTTGAATATCTTTGATGCCATCGATTTTTCCTCCGGGATATGTTCCTTTTACAGAAAAGAGCAGATCAGATTTTTCCTATCGCTACTTTTGCCCGGAAATCCGATCCAAATCCCCCACTCCCTGAAACTGGTGACAGACGGCATCCTGAATCTGACCAATGAAAGCATTGGAAAGATATTGCCAAAGGCTTTGATCTGAAAAAACAGGAACGGAATATTTTGAGTTTCTTATTCATGAATCGTGGCCCAAAGCCATGAGGAAAAAACCATTACTACAGAAAAATGATATCTTTACACAGAGACATACGCAATCAATCTATGGAATACGAATATTTTTCAAATGGTATTGTCCAGTCATCCGTGAAATTCTTCTGTTCCATGACCGCAGACACAGCCCGGAGCAGATTGCGGAAAATGCTCAGTCCGCCCGTAATCAGCGAAGTGAAAAAGGTTGTTGATCTGCTGCTCAAAAGCGGACTGATCCAAAAGGATGAACAGGATGCTGGGTTCAGTCAGATCGGAATCTCAGCACAGGGCCGGAGGTCAAATCCCTTGTTCACGCTGTTCATCACAGAGAGATGCCGTATCGCGGCCGAACTATTGAGCGTTATCCAGCAGCAGAGCGGGATATTCTGCGCTGGTGCTGAGTGTCACAAAGGACACCATGAAGGATTTGAAGAAAAGAACCGCTGACTCCGGAAACAGTTGCTGGAAATGGCTTTCTGAAGAGAAAAATCCGGATCAGGTTGTGCAGGTCAATATTCAGGTGTTTCACGGGAAAGTTGCAGGGAGAAGAAAGATAAGCCAAAATGACCCCTTTTCAGACAGTTTTGCAGCCGGAGCCTGCGCTCATTCTTTGTCTTTTTCAGGATGCGGTGCGCAAAGCAATACAGAAATCGGCAATCCGGAGGTGTCTTTCTCCATCCTCTAGCCTGCAATGAAGACGCGTGAAATGGAACTTTCTTCCGGATCAGCACAGCAGTGATATAAAAGACGATGAAATTTCCCTGTCTTTACGGGGAGATGACCAGTTGAGGCAGCCTTAGAATTTTGATGTTTCTGGGGCACCGGAAATTGCTGCCGGACACGGTCGCTGATTCCCAAAAATGGTTCAGACAGACGGCTCTTACTTTTATATAGCCGGAGACAAAAAGGTTGCATCATCCGCGGAGGCAGTAAAATGGGCTTCATTCTTGAAGTGGAAGGAGAAATCATATCCCTGCATCTGCACGGCTCCACCTGCCGTACTTCATTCCGGCCTGACAAAGGTTTTTTCCGAAAATGAGGGATATGCGGCTCAGCGCAAGCGGGATTCCGTCATGTATACAGGCATTCTGCTCGCAGATATGTCTGAACCCGTGAGTGCCGGAAAAGAGTGAAAGAGATCTGTGATGCAGGGAAGTTTTTACGCTTCTTTTGTGAAGGATGGAAAACTCTTGAGCCAGCCGCGGCGTGCTGGGAAGAATGGCCTCTTCGCAGGTGAATGAGTACTGGAAGCAGGAGTGTCCGAACTTTAAAGGCGCAGGAAGATTTGAACAGACTGGAACAGGATGAAATGATTCCCTGGTATGCTTTGATGGATGATTCCGGGCAGCCCATCCTCACAGTTCCTCTGCTCAGTTACGCGCAGGTGTACCGTCCTGAAATTCCCACAGGCAGCATGATGACAACTGTTACAGTTCTGGATCTGGCTGATGTTTTCCGTCCTGTGGACAGTGTGGCGCTGATTGCGGATATCCGCTCTGTATACGCATCCGCCTCCGCGATTTATCTGGCCGGGCCTGCACAGGAGCGGACTTCGGGCAGTGACACAGCGCAAACCGCGATCCACAAAGTGGAACTTCGGGGGAATCTGCCTGTTTTCACTGCCTCTGTCACAGTGGAGGGAACTGCGGACGGCTTTCCGCTCTCAGTGAATCCAATGGCATTCTGCGATTTGCCGGTTCTGTGCCCGGAGATTCTTCCCTTTCCCTGTCCTGTATGCAGACAGAGACCGGATCTCTGGAACTTCTTTCAGAAACGGTCTTTGCAGTACCCGTGAATTCTCCGGGACTCCATTTTACCAAAAATCGCATGATTGTGCATTCACGGGAGTATCCGGGGTCACTGATGGCTGCGGATCTGGAAGATCCTCTGCATCCGCAGGACGGACAGTGGATCAACCTGCAGGGAACTGCGGATTCTGTTCTGCCTTTTGGAGCCGGGGAAATCCTTGCATTCGGCAAAGATGCAGACAGGGTTCAGATTTCCCTGCTGGATGTTTCCGATGTGAAAAATCCTGTGCTTGTCCGGCAGGAAATCGCAGGACAGAATATGCAGATTCCGGACGCTCCCTTTTCCATAGGACTGGAACCGTATCAGAGAATGATTGCCCTGCCGCTGGATGTGAATTCTCCGGAAGCAGAAGGGGGAACAGTTTCGGAAGAATCCGAGCGGGATTTGCGCCAAACCGGAAATGAGGCTGTGCCGCTTCGGCTGGTGAATGTGTACCGGGTGACAGCGGACAGGGAATTGGAAACACTCGGCCAGATCTTTCCGGTATATGAGAAATCCCAAACACAGGGAACCGGAACTGACTGGATACGCATACAGTTCCTGGGAAACAGGATGTATGTTTTTCAGCCCGGCAGCATGTCCGCAGCAGATGCGGACAATATTGAAAACAGCGTGACTCACATTGTTTATTGAGAAACCGCAGGAGCATGAAACTACAAGGATTTTTTGTAAGAAAGGATTTTTTCAGGGAACTGTAAGGATTTTTTGTAAGCAGGGATTTTTTCAATACACTGCAGGAAGTTCTGTAAGCAGGAATTTTTCAGTTCTGTAACTTCCTGTTTTTAATCATTTCTTACAAAAATCCCTGTAGTTCCCTGCCAAATCATCAAAAGGAGTCAATCATGAGGAAACTATTGTGTGTTCTGAGCATCGTTTTTCTTGCGCTGGTTTTCTGTGCGGCTGCACATGCGGCAGTGGTGCCGGTCATCACAGCCAACGGCATGAACGGAACTGTCCACACAGCCGAAAACAGCGCAGTTACAATCAGAGTCCAACTGTCGCCCGGTGAAAAAGAGGGAACAGATGCGGACTGGTGGCTCGCGGTTTATGCCTTTGGCAGATGGTACGGTTATGATCTCAGCGGTGGATTCAGCGACCTCGGTGATTTCCCGGACATCGGCAGTTTCCGTCCTGTGTATCAGGGCGCACTTGCCACACTGCCTTCCTCAGTGATTCTGGAGATACCCCAGATGCCAGCCGGAACTTACAGTCTGTATTTCGGCACGGACATGAACAGGAACGGAACTCTGGATGCGGATTCACTGGTGTTAAGTGAACTGAACATCATCTCAGGTTCGTCCCAGGCCCTGACATCCGGGCTCACGCGCAGCATGACACCGGGTGCCGGTCAGGATGATCTGTATGAACTTGTCAGCGGAAACAGCGCATTTGCTCTGGATTTCTATCAGGCCATCCGCAGCAGGGACGGCAATCTTTTCTTTTCTCCTTACAGCATTTCAACCGCCCTTGCCATGACATATGCCGGGGCCGCAGGCGATACTGCTCAGCAGATGAAAAACACCCTGCACTTCACCCTGCCTCAGAACCGGCTTCATTCTGCGTTCAATGCGCTGAATTTGTACCTGTCCGGTCTGAGCGGATATGATTTCAGACTCAATATCGCCAATTCCCTGTGGGGACAGAATGATTATCCTTTTCTGAGCAGCTTTCTGGATGTCATTGCAGGCAATTACGGTGCTGCGCTGAACCGGACGGATTTCATACATGCGCCCGAGGAATCCAGAATCACCATCAACAACTGGGTCAGTGAAAACACGGAGCAGAGAATTCAGGATCTGCTTCCGGAGAACTCCGTTGACCCTTCTGCACGGCTTGTTCTGGTCAATGCGATTTATTTCAATGCGCCATGGGCCAGTCCCTTTGATGCACAGCGTACCCATGATGATGTTTTTTATTATGCAGACGGCACGCAGATCACTGTGCCGATGATGGAGACTGCGGATCATTTCCGATATGCTGAGGGAGACGGGTATAAAGCAGTGGAACTTTCCTACAAACATGGCACCGCTTCCATGGTGATTCTGCTTCCCGATGCCGGCAGGTTTGATAAAATTGAAAAATCACTGACCCCCGCTCTCCTCAGTGAAATTGCGGCAAATCTGGGGTACAGACTTATTCTGATCGAAATGCCGAAGTTCAGGTATG
>JAWKPW010000110.1:0-17986 GCA_041390465.1 Desulfobacterales bacterium
GGGGATAAATATATTGAGTCCGTCAAGGAAGGATTCCTTGACGCCCACCCCACAAACTCAATAGGGAAAAGCCTTTCACCACCGATGTTTGACAATATCCTTTGGGAATCACAGCAGGCTGCGGACGGAACATGGCTAGTGCGCTTTACCGGGACTGTCACAAAAGCCCTGAACGAAAAGGCATTGCAGAAGCTGGTGTTTATGTCAAACCATCCCAGATATACCGCTATTGCGAACCATATAATCCACAACACAAAGATATTTGTTCCCGGAGAAAAGGCGGAACTCATTTTCACTTTCACAGGAGAAGGACGTTTCACGATCACAAGGCAATATGTGCCATCCTGTTACAATGCCGGGGTGAAAAAGAGTTTTATGGATGATCTGATTACTGGCATCATCTTCAGCCCGGTATAGTGCTTTTTGCAGTTTTCTTTCACAAGAGGAAGGAATATTGTATTATTATTATCACCTAAAAAAAACCCTCTTAATCTCTGAGGGTTTTCTGCTGAAATTTTTTTTCAGACAAGCTGATTACAAAAGCAGGTCAACCTCATTCCGATAAAAGCTGAAATCCGTTGATTTCCGTGTGTTCTGGACACCGGTTTTCGCCGGTGTGACAGTTTGGTAAGGAATTGCAATAGGCTCAGGTTTGATATATTGTATCCGGATCAATGCCGTTTCCTTGAAACGCCCTTCCGTGGGGAAGGGGAATTTTTGTTTAGGGAAACGGCACTGAAACGTGGATACAGAAGGAGAGGTCATTATGGAACTGGAAATTATCCGCAGATCCCCTGAACAGGAAAGCGCGCATCCCCCGCTGTTTTTCATTCACGGTGCGTACGCTGGGGCCTGGTGCTGGGACATTCATTTTACGGACTATTTTGTGAAACATGGCTTTGATGTGCTTGCCGTCAGTCTGCAGGGACATGGGCAAAGTCCGGACCGGGACTGGCTCTGGTGCTATGGCATGGAAGACTATCTGCGGGAAGTCCGGACAATTATCCGGGAGATGGATGCGCCTCCCGTGATCATCGGTCATTCCATGGGCGGATATGTGGTGCAGAAATGCTTGAATGATTCCCAAACCCGGACAGCGGGAGCGATTCTCATGGCATCAGTTCCTCCGCAGGGAATGATGGGACCTGCCATCCGCATGTGGTGGTGCTATCCGGGGTTATGTCACAAACTCAGCCTGATCAACACCATACCGCGCTGGGCATGGGAAAAGATTGTCAGTCCGGAGGAAATCCGCAAACTGATCTTTTCGGAGTATACCCGGATCGATACGGTAAAAAAACTCATGCCTTATGTGCAGCATGAATCTTTGCGTGCGCAGATGGAAATGGCTTTGTCTGTTTGCTTCTGCCGGGGAAAAGAAAGAAAACCCGTTCTTGTGCTTGGCGGGGAGGAGGATATTATCATTCCGCCTGAATTTGTCCGGGAAACAGCCAAAGCCTATGGGGCGGAAATGAACATCTTTCCGAAAACAGGTCATGCCCTCATGGTGGAAGACCGATGGGAAACGGTTGCGGACTTTATGCGCACCTGGCTGGAAAAAAACTGTGGGGACTGAGATCGTCAAAACCCGGTTCACGGAGATTCCCGCATATATCACAAAGGACGGTTCGCTCATTCGGGAACTGATGCACCCGAATCTTCACGCATGTCATAACCAAAGTCTTGCCGAGGCTGAAATTCCGCCCGGCTCGCTTACACGCCTGCACCGGCATGTGCATACAGAGGAATTATACCACATTCTCACCGGAAACGGCCTGATGCATCTGGGGGATGAACGTTTTGCTGTGGAAAGCGGGGATACTGTATGCATCCGGCCCGGCACACCGCACCAAATCCGGAATACGGGGGAAACATCACTGAAAATCCTCTGCTGCTGCTGTCCGCCCTATTCCCATGAGGATACGCAACTGCTCTGAAGCATGAATGCCGGGTTGCGCTGCGCCGGCCCGATCTGTTTTGGGCAGATTGCACCAATTCTCCATTGAAATCATATTTTGCGGAAGGCAGTGCCGGTTCTCCGCCGATTTTATGCCGCCGGGCAAATCTGCTGTGACCTTTTCGCCGTCTTCGTGTCCCTTGCGGTCAAAAAAAGCATGGTTTCAACAGCGAATCGGCATTATTTCTTTCGAAATTCCCAAGCCTTCATATCCTGCTTCATCCGCGCCTCACCGTCCAGAAAACGCTTCACTGTTTCCATGTAATCTTCAGCCGTTCTGGTTTTGCGAAGCTGTCTGACAAACTTCCGGTTTTCTGCAAATCCCTCTGCAAAATAATGCCAGTAACCAATCATGCGCTCCACCAGATGATGGGTTCCGCTGAAAACCGGCAGATATTCCGCAAACAGGGCATTGTGAAATTCCCGGAATCTTCTGATTTTTTCCTCAGATTTCCCGGATTCTTCCCTTTCAGACTCCGGTTTTCGGATTTTTTCCGGCAGAAAGGGATCGCAGAGCACCCCCCGGCCCATCATCCAGCGATCCATTTCCGGAAATCCGGTGCACAGTTTCCGGAAATCCTCCGGGGTGCGAATATCGCCGTTATAAACCACAGGATGCCGTGAATCACGCAGGCACCGGGCAAAAATATCCAGATGGGGTTTGCCTTCGTACATCTGCACTCCAATGCGCGGATGAATGATCAGTTCCGTGATGGGATAGCGGTTGAAAACCGGCATGAGATCAAAAATTTCATGGACATCATGGCGTCCCAGACGGGTTTTGATCGAAATCCGGACCGGGACAGCCGGAATGACTTTTTCCAGAAACGCATCAATCCTGTCCGGATGGGGCAGCAAACCCGATCCCCTGCCCTTTTTCGCAACCTGGGGAAACGGGCATCCCAGATTCCAGTTGACTGTATCATATCCCATATCTCCCAGGCGCCTGGCAAGCGCGATGAAATCCTCAGGATTTTTCCCGATGAGTTGGGGAATGACCGGCATTTCCCGGTTGTTTTCCGGCAGAATGTCCCGGAGCAGGGATTCTTTGATCCGGGTGCTGCTGACAGTGGAAACAAAGGGAGCCACAGCCAGATCAATGCCTTTGAAGAAACGGGCAAAAACACTGCGGAAGACAAAGGTGGTGAAGCCCCTCAGCGGAGCAAGACAAAGTCTGTGTTTCATTTTCAGCAACTGTCCGTTATCATAAAAATTTCAGGAAATCACTTCCGCGGAAAACCGGCAGGTGCGGTCGCCTGTGCACCAGCAGTCAATTTCTTTCACCCTGAACTGTTTTCCGGTGAAACTTTCCATGAGTGCGGCAATGAATCCTTCGTCATAGGTGCAGATTTCATAATCCAGTTCCGGCAGTCCGGAGCACTCCAAATCTTCCGAAACTGTCAGAATAAAGGAACCTTTTTCCAAATCCGCGTTTTCAACCCGCAGAATGCCGATTCCCATCTCCCGGAGTATCTGCTGCAACTGTCTGACAAATTCACTGAAATCCGAAATATTGCCCAAAAGCTCCCTGTAAAATTCCATACCGGCCAGTTTTCCGGCCTCATAAAAAATCTGATCGGTTTTTTCTGTGCCCAGATGCTGTTCCATGACATCCCTGAAACAGAACTGCATGAGGCGGTAAACCTCCAGCCGTGTCATCTTCCCCAAATTTGGCCTTCCCAGTTCAATATCGCCAAGCAGTTCCCAGTTGAACCGGTATTTCCGAACGGAATCTTTCATATTTTTCTCCTTTCTCCTGTCTGAATTATGGGGACAGCGCTTTTCCTCTGCCCCAAAGCCCAATATCAGAATTTTTTGTCAAACGGTTTTAAATTGTTTCAGAAAAAATGGGTTTGACACTGCCGCATTTTTCGGTCTGCTGCAGATGACGTTGCAGGAGAATACGGTGTTTTCTGAAAATAATCAAGCTGTTTTAATGCGTTCTCCTTTTGGATGGGAATTTTCCTTCACTGCGGCTGGCAAGAGTGTTTTTCGCAATTTCCTGACACGCGCTCTTGTGCAAATGATTTTTTCTGTGTTATAAAGACTGTCTTTTTTTGGAACGGAACCGAATTTCGGGAAAGACTGACAGCGCAGTTTTCCCGTATTCCTCCTGTTCCGTGTTTTTTCCCGTATCCGGAGCGGTTGTCACGGAAATCTGATCTGAAATACAAGGAGTTCACCTATGACTGAGGGAAGCAGGAAGGACGCGGGTGCGGAAAACAGGGAAGCCGCGCCGCCGGCAAATTTTATCCGCACCATCATTGACGAAGATATGAAAACCGGCAGATTTGACAAAAAAGTTGTCACCCGTTTTCCGCCGGAACCCAACGGGTATCTGCATATCGGACATGCCAAATCCATCTGCCTGAATTTCGGGCTTGCCAGAGATTACAGCGGCAGATGCCACATGCGCTTTGATGACACCAATCCCGCGAAAGAGGAAACTGAGTATGTGGAATCCATAAAGGCGGATGTGAAATGGATGGGCGGAGACTGGGGAGAGCATCTGCATTACGCGTCTGACTATTTTGATCGCCTGTATGAATTTGCCGTGCAGTTGATCAGAAAAGGCAAAGCCTATGTGGATGATCTGCGTGCAGAGGAAATCCGTCAGTACCGGGGAACCCTGACTGAACCCGGAAAGGAAAGCCCCTGGCGCAACCGTTCTGCGGAAGAGAATCTGGATCTGTTTGAGCGCATGAGAAAAGGGGAATTTCCGGATGGCTCCCGTGTTCTTCGCGCCAAAATTGACATGGCTTCCCCCAATATTGTGATGCGGGATCCCACCCTGTACCGCATACGCAAAACCTCTCACCACAGAACCGGGGACAAATGGTGCATTTATCCCATGTATGATTTCACCCACTGTCTTTCAGACTCCCTTGAGGGCATCACCCATTCCATCTGCACTTTGGAATTTGAAAACAACCGGGAACTGTATGACTGGGTGCTGGACACGCTGGAAGTCTATCATCCCCAGCAGATTGAATTTGCCCGGCTCAATCTGACCTATACGGTGCTGAGCAAGCGCAAACTTATTGCTCTGGTGGAAAGCCGCGCTGTGAACGGCTGGGATGATCCGAGAATGCCCACCATTTCCGGAATGCGGAGAAGGGGCTATCCTGCTGAGGCCATACGCAATTTCTGCGAGCGCATCGGCATTGCCCGCCGTGACAGCATGGTGGATATGGCTTTGCTGGAATTTTCCGTGCGGGAATATCTGAACAGATATGCAGCACGGGTGATGGCTGTGCTCAATCCTCTGAAATTGGTCATTGAAAACTATCCGGAAGACCAGGCCGAGGAACTGGAATTCATCAACAATCCGGAAGATCCGGCTGCCGGAACCCGGAAGGTTCCCTTTTCACGGGTTCTGTATATAGAGCGTGAAGATTTCATGGAAAATCCGCCGAAAAAATTCTTCCGTCTGGCTCCGGGACAGGAAGTGCGGCTGCGCTACGCGTATTTCATCACCTGCAAGGATGTCATCAAAGATGAGAAAACAGGGGAAATCAGGGAACTGCGCTGCACCTATGATCCCGCGACACGGGGCGGAGATGCACCGGACGGTCGCAAAGTAAAGGGAACCCTGCACTGGGTCTCTGCCGCGCACGCGGTCAATGCGGAAGTGAGACTGTATGATTATCTGTTTGCCAAGGAAAACCCCAATGAATGTGAGGATTACCGGGAATGCCTCAACCCGGATTCCCTGAAGATTCTTACAGACTGCAAACTGGAGCCTGTGCTGGCGCAGGCGGAACCGGGTTCCCGTTACCAGTTTGAGCGTCTGGGCTATTTCTGTGCAGATGAAAAAGATTCTGCTCCGGGCAGACCCGTGTTCAACCGCACTGTGACGCTGCGGGACACCTGGGCAAAAATACAGAAAAAAGGATAAACCATGTCATCATCTGATTCTGCCAAAGGTTCCCGCAGAGGTTCGGTCAGAAATTCTGCCCCCCCTGAAGATTCCGATCTTTCTGTCTGCGTGCTTGCCAGCGGCAGCCGGGGAAATGCCACCTATATTTCGGACGGAACCTCATCCATACTCATTGACGCGGGGCTTTCCGGAGCGGAGATCGAACGCCGGTTCAAAAGCAGAGGACTGAACCTGGCTGATGTGAGCGCGATTGTGGTTTCCCATGAGCATTCGGATCATATTCACGGGGTGGGCATTCTTTCCCGGCGTTACGGTCTGCCGGTGTATATGAGCAGGAAAACAGAATCAGCCGCGGGATCAAAGATGGGAAATCTGTCCGAAGTCCGGCATTTTGAATGCGGGACCGCATTCAAAATTCATACACTGGATATCCGTGCCTTTTCCACATCGCACGATGCGGGAGATCCGTCTGGATTCACCATTGGCCACAACGGAACCCGCATCGGCATTGCCACCGACATGGGCATTGCCACCAATGTGGTAAAAGAGCATCTGCGGGGCTGTTCCCTGCTGCTTCTGGAATCCAACCATGATCCGGCCATGCTGATGAACGGCCCTTATCCCTGGCATCTCAAACAGCGGGTGAAAAGCAGAACCGGGCATCTGTCCAATGTGCAGTCCGGAGAACTGCTCCGGGAGATTCTGCATCCCGAACTGGGGCATGTGATCCTCGGACATCTGAGTGAAAAGAACAACACTCCGGAAAAGGCTTTGTCCGCTGCAAAGGAGGCCATCAACGGTCACAAAACCCGTGTCAGTCTGGCTCTGCAGAATGTTTGCGGAGAAATAATCAGGATTTCTGCGCGCTGAGGGATGATATCCAAACTTTCTCAATGGCTTTCCAGTCTTTTTCACCAATGACAATAAAAGCCTTTCCGTTTTTCCGGCTGACTTTTAAGACTTCATGTTTTTCAATGCACCGGCTGACTGCTGCATCCAGACTTTTTTTGAATTTTTCAGATGCTGTTTCTGCCATCATTTTTCATCTTCGGGTTTCATCTCCGGGTTTGTGACCATCATACCAATTTTCCATGAATTTATATAATAAAGCCTGCTTTTCTCTGTTTAATTGCAGGAAGCTGTTTTTTCCAACAGCATGTTTTCACTGGTGATTTGGTAATATGCAGTTTATTGTGACCTTTGTGCCATCTTCGTTTCCTTTGTGGTTAAAAGAACGCATGGTTTCAAAGGCGAATCGGTATAAGAACCGATTTTTTCAGAATTTTGTCAGATTATATTGTTCACCTTTTCCTCTCAAAGGGGGGCACAAAAAAACTGTGTCCACACTGCTGCACTGCACCATAGCACAGTTTGCAAAATTTCCGGAAAACAGTGCAGTTTTTTCTTTCCCATAGCGCAGTTTTTCAGTCCTTCCAATTTATCCTTCCGGATTTTAACGGGTTTATCCAATGGCATGATTTGTGCATTACTGTTTGCAACACAGAAGAGACGGCTTCAGATATTGTATCCCAAAATCATCTATCATTCCAGGAGGAATTTCCATGACAGAAAAAGTGTACCAGGACGGCGAATTTTACAACTATCCCCTTATCATCAAAAAACTGCTCAACACCCCTTTGATTTATTCCCCGGATCAGGAAATCGTTTACAGAGACAAACTGCGCTATACCTACCGGGATCTGAATGAGCGCATCCACAGACTTGCCAACGGTCTTGAAAAACTGGGTGTAAAAGCCGGAGACACCATAGCGGTTTTTGACTATGACAGCAACCGGTTTCTGGAATGCTTTTTTGCCATTCCCATGATGGGAGCGGTTTTGCAGATGGTGAACTGGCGTCTTTCAGCGGATCAGATTGTTTACACCATCAACCACGCAGAGGCAAAGGTCGTAGTCATCAATTCGGATTTTCTGCCCATCCTCAAAGAAATCCGGGATAAACTGGAAAACGTGAAGGCTGTTGTGGTCATTCCCGAAGAGGGGAAAGTGCCGGACACCGGACTGAAAATTGATGCTGTGTATGATGAGATGCTGGCTGCTGCTCCCCCGTCCTATGATTTTCCGGATTTGGATGAAAACACCAAAGCCACCACTTTTTACACCACAGGCACAACCGGAGATCCCAAAGGCGTTCATTTCACCCACCGGCAGCTCGTGCTGCACACCCTTTCCACAGCCATTGCAGTAGGTTCTTATGACACCATTGGCCGTTTCCGTTCCGATGATGTGTATATGCCCATTACGCCCATGTTCCATGTTCATGCCTGGGGCATTCCCTACATCGCCACCCTGCTGGGTGTGAAACAGGTGTATCCGGGCAAATATGAGCCGGAAATGCTGCTCAAACTCATTGTCACAGAAAATGTCACCTTTTCCCACTGTGTTCCCACCATTCTGCAGATGATCACTTCCAGCCCTGCTGTGAAAAAATTTGATCTGTCCAAATGGAAAGTGGTTATCGGCGGAGCCAAACTGCCCAAAGGGCTGGCAAAAGCTGCCTGGGACATGGGCATTACGGTTTACACCGGCTACGGCATGTCTGAAACCTGCCCCATCATCAGCCTTTCCACTCCGAAAAAGCATATGATGAATTTGGAGCGGGATGACATGATGGATGTGCTGACCAAAACCGGTCTGCCCATTCCTCTGGCCGAAGTCGAAGTGGTGGATGCAAATGACAAGCCCCTTCCCCATGACGGCATGACACCGGGTGAAGTGGTCTTCCGCACCCCCTGGCTGACCCGGAGTTATTTCAAATCCCCGGAAAAAACGGCTGATCTCTGGCGCAGCGGCTGGCTCCACAGCGGTGATGTGGGACATATTGATGAGGAAGGTTATCTGCAGATTACCGACCGGATCAAGGACGTGATCAAAAGCGGCGGGGAATGGGTTTCCTCTCTGGATCTGGAAAATCTGATGAGCCAGCATCCTTAAGCTGTGCAGGAATCCGCAGCCATCGGAGTTCCGGATCAGAAATGGGAGAACGTCCCACATGATGATTGTGAAAATCAAAGCTGATTATCAGGGAAAAGTCACGGCTGGATGAGCTGAGAGCCTATATGAAAAAGGCATCCGAGGAAGGCAAACTAAGCCCCGTTACGGTGTGCCGGATCGCTATGAATTTGTGGATGAGATTGCCAAAACCAGCGTAGGCAAACTGGATAAGAAAGTCATGCGCCAGATGTACAGATAAGCTGTTTTGCACAGACTTTTCAAGTGAGGCAAGCAGGCAGGTCAGCAGAAATTTTCAGATGCGGCGGTTTCCGAAAAACCGGATTTTTCCGAAAGATCCGGTTTTTTGTCCGTTTTTTTTTGCAATGATCAGGCAGACAGTGGAGACAGTTTTATGAAATGGGTGGAAATCATCAGGCTCAGGACAGAGGGAATTGAAGGACTGCCAAAGGACATGCACGCAGAACTGGCCCAGCAGTTGAAGCAGTGCCCCCCCTCACAGGAACTGAAAAAGGTGAATCTTTACGCGCATACCTCGGTTCCCAATGACCTGATGATTTCCATGACCTGGGATACACCCGATGCCCTGCCCTGGGGGAGTGAGCTGGGCAGAAGTCTTTCCCGTGAACTGCGCCAGTACGGTCTGACCGATCATTCGGTGTGGATTGAGAAGAACTGAATAAATTCAAGTGCACGGAAAAACCGGATTTTTTCAAAAAATCCGGTTTTTTTTCAGAAAATTTCCGTTTGTCAGCTTACCGGTAATCCTCCCGCACCGGATGAAAGACATCCAGCACCCTGCAATTGGTAACTGCCCGTCCTGAATGCCGGGCATTGGGTTCAATAATGCACACATCACCGGGAAGCATTATCTTTGCTTCCCCGTTTACAGTGAGTTCAAATTCACCCTCCAGCATATTGGCAACCTGCTCATGGGGATGGGAATGTTCCGGCAGCACCGCGCCCGCATCAATATCCCAGTAGGAAAAGGTCATGTTTCCCGTATGCACAAATTTTGCACGGAGACCGGGAAGCATTTCCCGGACTTCCACCCCCTTCATGTCAACAAATCCCATTTTCTGATCTCCTTTCAGTTGTCCGTGTCAGGTGCTCGGTGTCAGCAGTACACGGCCACATTGGTTTTTATAGGATAAAAAAAGGATTAAAAAACTGAATTTTCTGAAAAAATTCAGTTTTTCATTCTCTGAAATTCAACGCGGTCATGCAGCAGTTTATCCCATTGCTTGAAACATTTCGGTTGTAAAATGCCGCATTCGAAAGGCCTGTGTTAGCAGAGTTATACCGATTTTTTAACCACAAAGGACACAAAGATGGCACAAAGGTCACAATAAACTGACAGAACTGCATAAAATTCGGAAGAGAATCGGCATTGCCTTCCGCAAAGTATAATTTCAATGGAGAATTGGTATGAAATACTCTCCTTTTTTATTTGCGATTGCCATAGTGCCTGACCACGTTGAATTTTACAGGATCAAAAACTGAATTTTTTCAAAAAATTCAGTTTTTTAATCAGTGTTTGATCCTATAAAAACTAAGCTGGTCATGCCATAGTCGGTTTTCGCAATTTTGTGAAACAAAAATTTGTCACACTCTGTTTTGCCCTGTTTCCGGGAAATTTTTTCACATTTTGGGATGATCAGGCATCGGGAAGAGCAGCAACTGTGAGCAGATCGAATCTGCTCTGAAAAACCGGGATTCCTCCCTTTTGCAAAAAGGGAGGAATTTATAAGAAGTTGGGAAAAATATGCTGAATGGCAGCAGGGAAGAATTATTTCGCGGCTTCCATCATTTTCAGCAGCAGAGCCTGGACTTTGGGTTCACTGAAGAGCTCCAGATTTTTGAGATCAGCCACCTTTGCCCGGAACGCGGCAATATCCGGATTTTCCTCCACCTGCATTCCTTTTTCCCTGAGCATTTTCAGCCGGTCTGCATCTTTGTCCCGGTTGTCTTTGCGCTGGAAAACAGCGGCTTCATACATGGCCTTCTGAATCATGTCCTGCACTTCCGGTTTCAGCCCCTTCCACCACACAAGGGAGGCCACATCAATATGCGCGGAGTACACATGACGGGTCATGGTCATATATTTCTGAATTTCATGGAATTTGTAAACCTCCATCACCCACAGGGGATTTTCCTGTCCGTCAATGACCCCCTGCTCCAGTTCTGTGTAGATGGGCCAGGGCATGGGGGTGGGATTTGCGCCCAGCGCTTTCCAGATGGCCTGATGCAGAGCAGAATCCATGACCCGGATTTTCAGACCGTTCACATCCTCCGGGCCTTTGACCGCTCTTTTGCTGTTGGTCAGGTTCCGGAAGCCGTTTTCGGAAAAACACAGTCCCCTGAATCCGGAAGTTTCCAGACTCTTGAGAATCTCTGCACCCAGGGGGCCATCCAGTATCTGATCGGCCTGTTCATTGTCTTTGAACAGAAAAGGATAATCAATCACCCGTGCAATGGGATCAAAGGTGTCAAAGGGGCCGCTGGTGATAATGCCCATCTGTATGGTTCCCATCTGAATCTGCTGCAGGATTTCGGTTTCATTGCCAATGGCATTGGAATGGAAGATTTTGACTGTTATCTCCCCGTTTGATTTCTGCTCAATGATCTCTTTGAATTTTTCTGCGGCAATATTCTGGGCAGATCCGGGTTTGGTGACAACCCCCAGTTTGATTTCCACCGCAGCAGGAGCCGGTGTGCAGAAAAGCAGAACCGCACAGGTCAACACAAGGGAAACAAACAACTTTTTCATGAAAAAACCTCCTTTTGGCTGAAAAATGAAAATGGATTAAAGGGATGTGAAAATGAAGACCTGCTGTTTATTGCCCTGTAATGAAAAGAAAGTCAATTCCCTATTTGCATTTTTTGATGATCCCGGCAAAAAGCCTGTTTTCCAACGGCTGCGCCATTCCGGATGAAGCCGGAATTCAGTATTTTCAAACGGTTCTGCACTCCGGCTTTCTCCGGAATAACGGAATTGCTGATTTTTTGGACAGTTATCTTTTTTAAAAAACAGGGAAAGGGATGGAAAGGGCACAGATGCGGAAAAATGACACAGCAACTTATAAAAATTAAAAAAATCTTTGTGAACCTTCGCGTCCTTGTGCGTTTGTGGCAAAAAGCAGAGGCAAAGGTTCAGAAAAAATTGAAAAAGGCAGGTTTTCTTAAACTGGGTCTCAGATGGGACGAAAAACCATCAGGCCGCCTTTGACCTGACCGCTGTCGGAAAAAGGAATGCAGTCCAAATTGTAGAGCATTCCTTCAAAGGGACATTTCTCAACTGTTCGAACCGTATTGGTATGGATGGAAAGACTGACCCTTCCGGTAATATGGTCAGGAAAATACTCAAACAGTTTCTTCCCCATCTCAATGGGCCGGGAATCCACAGCCAGAATCTGAGCTTTTGGGTTGACCATGATAATGCTCTGATCCGCAGTTACGCCAATCACAGGGGTGGGAAGTTTTTCAAGAATGTTTTTTGGAATTTCTGCCCCATCCCCATTATTCCCTGCTGTTTTTTCCTGCATATCCGGACTGTGTTCGGTTTTTGTCATCATTGCTTTCTGCTCCTGTATGAAATTTTGCAACATCCTGGTCTGAAAACGCTTTACACTGTTCAGAGCTTGTCTGAAAAGTCTTTGGGCCCCCATTTCCTTACTTTTGCAAAGGGGGATATCCGACTTTTCCGGCACCCTCCCAAGGAATTTTAGGCGTTTTCTGTTTCATCCTTCTGTCATAAACAGGAAAACACTAAAAAATGTATTATAATATTTCACCATATCACGCGCAAATGCAATAGGGCAAGAACTGTATTCTGAGGTAGGAAAAATGGCAGAGGATGCAGAGAGCTGATTTTTCAGCAATCTGTTTGGGCAGATAGGGATGGGGAGTGCAAAAATTTTATTTTTGCACCCGGCCCGGGATGTTTTATGCGGAATCGGCCTCCCTGTCTTCCGGGAGGGCAAATTGTTCCACAATGACTTCAATGCGATCCGCTTTCTGAAACCCTCTGGGCAGTTTTCTGCCCCTGCGGCCGCGTTCCCCCATGAATTCTGCAAGACTGCCTGAATTCAGGCGCATACTCCGTTTTCCCGCGTGAACCAAAATCTCGGCTCCCTGCGGAACAACAGCCAGGAGCTTGACATATTCCTGACGATTTTTCACTTTTTGCAGGCGGAATCCCAATGATTTTGTTGCCTTTGCCTTTGAGCAGTTCCGGCAACCAAGGAATCTCGATAATCAGCATATGGCCTTCGGTGCTGAGGGAAAGCAGCATTTCCTTTTCCGGATTTCGCAGCACAAGGGGAACAAGGGGCAGAGAGCCTTCCGGCACAGTCAGCAGGGCCCTGCCTTTGGTGTTTTTTGTCAGCAGATGGGAAAATTCCGTTACAAAACCGTAACCTGCATCACTGGCAAAAAGAATTTTCTGCTCCGGTTCTGCCATGAGAACCGAGAGAAAACGGGCCTGTTCCGGAATACTCAGACGTCCGGTCAAAGGTTCCCCCTGTCCCCGTGCCGAGGGCAGTTCATGCGCAGCCAGAGCATAGGTGCGTCCTGTGCTGTCAAAAAACACAGCAGTCTGTGTGCTTTTTCCAATGGCAGCACAGAGAAATTCGTCTCCGGTTTTGTAACTCAGGGATGTGGGGTCAATATTGTGTCCTTTGGCGGCACGCACCCATCCTCCAGCGGACAGAATCACCGTGACAGGCTCGGCAGGCGTGATATCAGCTTTTTTAATGGCCTTTGCCTCCTGACGCACAACCATGCGGGTTCTTCGTTCATCCCCGTATTTTGCAGCGTCCTCCCGAAGTTCCTTTTTGATCAGGCTTTTGAGACGCAGTTCCGAACCCAGAATTTTTCGGATCTGTCCGGCCTCTTTTTCCAAATCCTGCTTTTCCTTTTGCAGTTTGATTTCTTCCAGAGTTGCCAGTTGGCGCAGGCGGATTTGCAGAATGGCCTCAGCCTGCAGTTCACTCAGACCAAATTTTTCCATCAGCACGGCTTTGGGATCATCACTTTCCCGGATAATGCGGATCACTTCATCCAGATGCACATAGGCTGCAAGCAGGCCCTCCAGCAGATGCACACGTTCCTCAATCCTGCCCAGCCGGAATTCCAGGCGCCGCGTCACGGTCTGTCTGCGAAACAAAAGCCACTGGTTCAGCATTTCCGCAAGTCCCAAAGACTGGGGTTTGCGGTTAAGACCGATGACATTCATATTGACCCGCAGCGTTTTTTCCAGATCCGTGGTCGCTAGCAGATGACTCATCAGCGCATCCCTGTCCACGCGACTGGATTTGGGTGTGATCAGAATGCGAACCGGCTCTTCCTGATCCGACAAATCCCGAATATCGGAAATCAGCGGCAGTTTTTTCTCCGCCATCTGCGCGGCAATCTGCTCAATGATTTTTTCCGGGGACACCTGATGGGGCAGCGCAGTGATAACAATATCTCCGTTTTCTGTTTCATACACAGCCCGCATCCGGATGACACCCTGTCCGGTGCGGTACAGGCTGAGAATTTCCTCTTTGGGCGTGATGATTTCCGCACCGGTCGGAAAATCCGGCCCCTGCACAATTTCGCAGATTTCCTCAATCGCTGCATCCGGATGATCAATCAGCCAAATGCACGCGTCTGCAATTTCTTTGAGATTGTGGGGGGGAATGTCTGTTGCCATTCCCACTGCAATGCCGGTGGTTCCATTTAAAATCACATTGGGCAGCCGCGCGGGCAGCGTTTCAGGTTCTTTGAGCGTGCCGTCAAAATTGGGAACCCAGTTCACGGTTCCCATAGCCAGTTCAGAAAGAAAAACATCTGCATAGGAAGCAAGCCGGGCCTCGGTATAGCGCATGGCCGCAAATTCCTTGGGAGAGGCCACAGAACCCCAGTTGCCCTGGCCGTCAATCAGGGAATAACGGCAGGAAAAATTCTGGGACATCAGTACCATAGCTTCGTAACACGCGCTGTCGCCGTGGGGATGGTATTTGCCCAAAACATCGCCCACCGTGCGCGCAGATTTTTTGTGCTTGGCTGTATTGCGAAGACCCAGTTCACTCATGGCATACACAATGCGGCGCTGCACAGGTTTGAGACCGTCTCCGATAAAGGGCAGCGCCCGATCTGTTACCACATACATGGCATAATTGAGATACGAAGGCCGGACAAAATCCCCAATAGGAATCTGCTCAATGCCCTCATAGGCAGTGATTTCATTGTCAAACATCTGTGTTTTCTCCGTGTGATGGGGAAGCATTATCATCCGATGTTACGCAGTCCTTTCAAAAATCAGGAAGTTATACCGATTCCCCCATTGAAAACATATAGACTTTCAGATAATATTTTTGTGTAGGTTGGGGTGAATGCAGTGAACCCCAACAGTTTGAATTTGTTGTGGTTCACTGCATACCCCAACCTGCACAGAACCCCCAAATTATTATCTTAAACACTATACTTATACCGAGCAAATCAATGGCGATTCGGTATTATACGCTTTCTCCGTCATTCCGGCGAAAGCCGGAATCCAGTAATATCAAATGGTTCTGAATATCGGCTTTCACCGGTATGACGACCGTGCGCAACATCCGTTATCAGACTGGCAGATTAAAAATCAAGCGGGCTTTTTGTCTCTTTGATGGTCCTGCTTTTGACTGTATGGGTGTAAATCATGGTGGTTTTTACATCACTGTGCCCCAGAAGTTCCTGAATGGTGCGTATGTCATAATTGGCCTGCAGCAGATGGGTGGCAAAACTGTGACGAAGCGTATGCGCGGATACCCTTTTAAGCAGTTGGGCTTTCTGTCCTGCATCCCGGATTGCCCTCTGCACATGGCGTTCATGCAGATGCCAGCGCCGCTGCTCTTTGGTTTCCGGAATCTCTGTAAGTTCAATTGCAGGAAAAAACCACTGCCAGATCAGTTCTTTGGCGCAGTTTTTGTATTTTTTCTCCAGCATACCTTCAGGCATGAATGTCCCGGCATATCCGGCCGCCAAATCCTGCGCGTGAATTTCTTTCACCTTTTCAAGATGTTCCAGCAGTTCCGGCATGATGGATCGGGGCAAAGGCACAGTTCGATCTTTCTGCCCCTTTCCGTCATGAACAGTGAGAATTCCGGCATCAAAATTAAAACAGTGTATCCGCAGTTTCAGGCATTCAAACAGCCGCAGTCCGCATCCGTACAGCAGTTTCACCGCCAGATCATAAGGATGGGACAGATGTTTTATAAGCCGATCAACCTCTTCTCTGGATAACACCACCGGAATGTAGGGTCTGCGCTTTGCCCGCACAGATTTTATTTCTCCCGGCTCCCTTTTCAGAACATGCCGGAAGAAAAACAGCAGGGCATTGAAGGCCTGATTCTGCGTGGAAGCCGAAACATGGCGGCTGACAGCCAGATGTGTGAGAAAATCTGTCATATCCGCATCTGAGAGCAGTTCCGGCGGCTTTGATTTTGTGAAAGTCTGAAACTGCCCCAGCCAGTTTGCATACACCCGGAATGTTTTGGGAGAATAATGCCGGACTTTGATTTCTCCGCTGAGACTGCTGTATGCGGATTGCCATGATTCCGGTTTTGCGGCAGGCACTGCTGTCTCTTTATTTTTTTCTGAAAATGGCACAGGAACCAAAGCATTTCCGGATTTGCCGGAAACGCGCGGAACGTGAACCGGGGGTTCCTGTTTTTCCGGTATGCTGTGGCAGACTTTATCTGCCGGAACAATTTCATAATACAGGGCAACTGCATGTCCGGCCTGCCTGATTTGCATGTCGGTCTGGCGTTTCTGCCTGAGTTTTTCCGCAAAAAGGGGAAGACTTTCCCGTTTTTGTGCGCAATGCCCGTATTTATGGCAAAAATCCCAGTAATACCGCAGCCATTTTCTGTAATGAACGCGGTATCTTTCCTCCGGGATTTTCTCTTTCAGAAGGATTTCAAAATCTGTCTGAATCTCTGAGGGAATCTGAATCATCTTTTTTTCTTGACTTTCAGAATAAGAATTTGTATGAAATATGCACAGTGTAATTTCAGAATTTTCTCAAACCTGTCCCTTCCTGTCACTCTATCTTGCAGACTGCCGGATTGCAAGTCAAAAAATCTGAAAGGCAGGAATTATTGACTGATCATAAAATCCCGCATCAGATGAAAGCACGCCTGACACTCAGACCGGGTCAGAAAGGAACCGGAAAACTTGCCAAACTTTACGGTGACCGGCTGTTCCGTGTGCGTTACCGTTACGATGAAAAAACAGGGAAGCGGTTCAAAACTGTGGAACTGATTGTTGAGGAAACCGACTGGGAACCTCCGGAAAAGGGCATTTCAGGTGACAAAACTGTGGGAATACGGGTTGACTATGGGGAAAAAGACCTGCAGAACAGGGTGAGAAAAGCAGGCGGAGTATGGGACAGGGAACAGAAGCTGTGGCATCTGCGGTATGACAGGGTCGCGGAACTCGGACTCACAGATCGGATCATGCAGCCGGACATTCCGGAAAGATCGTGAAACCGGAACTGTTACTGACAGTTCGGAGACAGGCCGTAAAAGCATATAATAATATATGCCTGCCCAATTTGGTGGAAAGCATACAGTATTATATGCTTTTGGGATTTGCATATAGTATTATATACCTGACAGGTTTTCAGAAAGCATATAATACTATATGCTTTGAAAGTATATAATACTATATGCCTGGTATATAGTATTATATGCAAGCATACAGTACTATATGCTTTAAATGCGGACATGGGGTCCGTATAATCACTGGTTATACTCTTGATAATATAGAATATAACAATAATGAGCGATGGGTTATCTTAAACCTAAAAAGGAGATAACTCATGAATATTGAAATTGCAGAGGATATAGAGATGGAATGGATAAAACCAAAATTTACAAAAAATCAGATAAATAAGGCAGGGGAAATAATTATTAAGGATGATCCGAATATAGGGGAATTATTGTCTGCTTATGAAATTGTGGATAATTGGCGATTATGTCATAGTTATCCAATAAATACATTCCAATCTACATTACGAACAAAATTAAAAAAGATTGATAAATCATCCTTTTTAGTATCGCAACGAATAAAGCGAATGCCGTCTATTATAAGTAAATTGAAAAGATTCCCTAAAATGCAAATGGCTCGTATGCAAGATTTAGGAGGATTACG
>JAWKPW010000111.1:0-17706 GCA_041390465.1 Desulfobacterales bacterium
ATCTTCATATGTGTAACCCTCATTTTTCAGTGCAGCCAGTGCCATAAAAAACCTCCTTTGTTTATATATAATCAGCAAACCAGGGTGTGCAAAATCGCTGTCGGAACTTTGGACTGCCCTGTACGGAAAGGAATTTTGCACACCCTGCCTGCTGTCAAAATTTTCACTGCTCAACCCCCCTGATTTTGTTTCAGGCAATTTTCCATTCCTTCACATTGCGCTTTTCCGTGTCAAAGTCAATGCCCATGAGGATGATTTTCTTTCCGCTCTGGCGGTACGGATCAGCATAATTTTTTTCCCGGATTTGTTTCAATGCAGCGTCTGCGCTCTGATTGCATTTGAATTCAATGATAAAAATTTTGTCCGGAAATTTCACCAGCAGATCAATTCTGCCCTCACAGGTCATGACTTCGCTCCGGGCATCAACTCCGGATGCGGAGACCATGAGATAAAAAAGGGTGTGGAAATAGGCTTCGTCCCTTTTGGATTCAAGGGTATAGGGAATGGCACCGAAAATCGCTGTCACGGTTTCAAAAAAAGATTTGTAATCCTCCTGCCCCAGATACCCGGCAAGAAGCAGAAACAGGGAACTGTCCCGCAGTCCCTCGGTGTATGCGTGAAACAGCACTTCCAGAAAGGATGTTTTCACTTCCTGATTGGGATAGGTGAAGGTGAAAAGTCTTCCCGTGATATCTTTGATGGTCACATACCCGGTCTGAAACAGAAGGGCTTCGGGTTTGAGATGCTCCAAATCATAGGTGCTGAAAACGCCCTCACCTGCCTTCATATCCTCAATTTTGGGCAGATACCAGCCTTTTTCCCGCAGCAGATTCACCAGAAAGGTCGGGGTTCCGGTCTCAAACCAGTAATTCCTGAAGTTTTTCTGTTTAAGCGCGTTCATGACGGAAAAGGGATTGTACACCCGCACATTGCGTGCGGAAAAGCGGTATCCGTTGTAATACTGCATGAGTTTCGCCTTTGTCTCAGGCTCTGTGTCTCCGGTTTTTTCGGACAGGAGTTTTATGTAAGGCGCAAAGCAGGTTTCCAGTTCCTCCTGCGTGTATCCCAGCATGTCCGCATACGGTTCTGACATGGTAAGGTCTTCCAGATTGTTGAGTTCCGAAAAAATGGAGACCCGGCTGAATTTGGACACACCTGTGATGAACACAAAGCGCAGAGCCGAAGAAACATCGCCGTCCTTGATGACTCCGAGAAACTGCTTGAGAATGTCACGGTTGGCTTTGGCAGTCTCCATTGCCTCCGGGCCTCTGCCCAGATGATCAATCAGGGGTTTGTCGTATTCGTCAATGAGAATCACGACCGGCATTTTGCTTTTCTGATGAAGTGCAAGAATCAGTTCTTTGAACTGATCCCGGATAAGCGGCGCATCCGAGGGCAGATCATAAAATTTTGCTGTCTGTTCCAAGCTTCTCCGCAGCCCCAGATTCAAATTTTCCGGAGTGTCATGGCTGATGGAATTGAAATCAAACAGAATCACAGAATGGGGTTTCCAGTTCCAGTCTGTGTTTTGACTTATCCAAAGTCCCTCAAACAGTTCCTTTCGTCCCTGAAACAGGCACCGGAGTGTGGAGATCGTAAGGGATTTGCCGAATCTGCGGGGCCGGGAAAGGAAATAATATTCACCCTCATCCGCCATTTTAAAAATATGCCGGGTTTTGTCCACATACAGGTCATTGCGTTCACGGATTCTTTCAAAGGATGATTTGCCGATGGGAAGTCTCTGGGGTTTTTTCATGGTATGCTCCTTTTAAAATTGGAATTTTGATTATGCTCAAAAAATTCTTTTATTACGGTTTTTCAGATTCCATAAAGAATTACGTTTGTTCCGGCCCACATACCGATCATAAATATCTGCATTAATTGGCTGAGGCATTTCAATTGGAGGCACTTCTCTTTGCGGGATAATCCTTCCTATATCAACTTCTGAAAAGCTGAGTCCGTAAAACGCCATTCTGTGGTAATCATTTGTGAGATAATGTCTTTGTTTCGAGATTTTGAGGCTTGGAGGCAATTCTATTCTTGTCAGATTCACATTATAACGGGTATTTCTTAATGCGTTTTCCGCATGTGGCAGCACTTTTTGATATAATGAGATTCTGGGGCCTCCTCCGCCAATACAGAAGGTCGTTTTGTCGCCATTCTTGGGCATGAGGGTTCATATGATCTCTTGTTTCATGGATCACTGCTCTTACAATCCGGGAGCAATTACATAAAAATTCCAGATCAATATCCCTCCAATGCGTCAATATAGTCAGGAATTGGTTTTTTCAAATAATCAAATAATCTGTGAGGTATTCGGGATGTTGAGGTAAGGAATTAATATTTTCTTTAAGTAATTCTCTGCCATAACTCCTGCAAAATTCATCAAGACGATATTCGTGCAAATAAAATGTCCCATTTTTCCACTTCTGCATACAAAATGGGATAAATATCCTCATCTTCCTGTTTATACAGTATGAATGTGGAAACGTCAGATGTGCTTGCACTTAATGTCAATGACATATACATTCCATACATTCCTATGTGTACCATTGGAGAGCGGGCATATCCGATGACTTCCCGCAGACGTAATTTCAGGGATCGGATTTACATTATCCGGATGCAGTTGTTCTTTATCCGCATCTAAAAAGTGTTTTTTTCAATTTGTGATTCTGTTATTTTTCTGGCTTCTGGAATATCGGACACTGAAATCTGTTTTGAAGAATTCAACGCAAGATTCCATCCTGTCAAGGCAACTGACCTCATTCTGTTATAAAGATTTATATCATCATAATCTTGAAGACAGGCCGATATTCAGTTCTAATTGATATGCAGATGTTTATATTTCCCGGAATTTGTTTTCCAAAACCAGTTACAGATTTCTATCACACCCTGAATCCGATATATGCGGATACAAGATCCTGTGGAGTTGCCAATTTTTTCATTTTTTATTTCAGAATCCTATCCGGATTCTGAATAAATTTCATTTTGAGATTTGTAACTTCGGTCTGTCCCTGTTGCAATGATATGATCCCGTCGGATTGACAGACAATCTTGTGGGCAGCAGATAAGGATTGGTTTCGAGATTGCTTGATGCCTTGAAATGAGACGGCAAAAGCCCTTCTTAGCTGTTTGTCCTGAAGTATGACTTTTGTGCGAGCGGTTCGAAATCAAATCAACTGACAATATCTCTTTCTCCCTTGTATGTGCCGCTATGCCACTGCCAAATGAATCTTTTTGATTCTTTCTTTCAGCCTGCTTTAGCTGTTTGTCCAAAAGGATGGCTTTTGTGCCGGATATGCCATTATCAGGTTCGATAACTGTCCTTTTTCTTCTGCTATTGCATCTCTGTTATCAGCTTCAATGGAAATCGTTTTTTCATCTGGCAAATCCACTCTGCTGCATCTGAGACTGCACTGTATCGGATGCCTCTTTTTCTTCAGGTTGGCTTTATCGTCCCTTTTTCTGGAAAAGAATATGGCATTCAAGATACGCTTAAAAAAGCCATCTTTCCTTTCCATATGATTCCTTTCAATCATAACAGACAGTCACTGAGGTTATACAAGATGAATCAAACCGATACAGATTTCATTTTATGATGATTCAGGTTCCGCCCGTTTTCGATTTCAATTAGTTTCTGCTGAACTCGGCTGTTCAGAGCATCTATGCGGCCCTTGGTCATTGGGGCAACTTTTTTATTTTCCTTTTGTTTTTTCAAGCAGGTTTTCCAGTTTTGAAGCTGACTGTCCCTGTGAGCTTTAAGAGATTTTTCCTGAACATCGGCACGGTCATTATTTTCAAATCCTAATTGACGGATATATTCATCACGTTTTATTTCAGAATCTTCCAAACATTGATCAACCAATGCCAACAACCTTGTCCAGAACACAAGATTGGCAGCAGACAACCAGTCTTTTCCCATGCACAAATGCCTGAATTGTCACCAGTTTTCAGATTCCTCATCTGTCAGTACAGATTTGCCGTCTCTGACTGCTCTTGCAGCAACATGCAGTTTTCAATGTCCCGAATTCCATGGACAGACCGTCGTTCCACGGAAAAAACATATAATCCCGGCAATGTCAGGAATTTCCTGACTGTTCAGTTCCACACTCACGGGTGAGTAGTATCTGAAAGAAAGAGTTTTTGATACGTTCACTGACAAATCGGACAAGGGGTGAAACTGACTGATAACTTCAATATGTTCCCTTTTTTTGGGGCTGACACGGTTTCAAACCGGCATCTGACTTTTGATGGGTAAGCACGGGAAGAGCAGGTCTGTTCCTGCAAATTACTTTCCTCTCAGAAATGTCTCAAGAGCGAATTTTGCTTCATCGGAAAGTTTACATCAAACAGCAGTTCATTGGGATTTGTCTGAATAAATTCCTGATCCCGCATATTCCTTATTGAAAAATCACGGATATATATCCAAATATCTTCACGGGTGATACACCGCTGCGGTTCACGAGAGCTTTGATCTGATTAAGGATATAATCACCATGTGCCACAAGATTAACTTTGCTTCGGATTCCAGTTTTTCTTCCAGTGCATGTCTGTTGACAATATCTATTCTGTCTGTTCAATCGCTCATCCTCCTGCTTCCTGCTCAATTTTTCCGAACAAAAGTTCCTTTGTCAGCTTCTGAATTTCATTTCCCAAAAAATGCCTTCAAGTCCGCCTAAGCACGTTCAAAAATTCCCAGACGAACATAAAGACGTTCATATATCCGGGCATCAATGGAATTGTCATAAAACAGATTCAGATGGTAATTTTTCTCAGCTTCCTGACCGATTCGGTCAATACGCCCAATCCGCTGTTCCACTAAGCGGATTCGGGGAAGTATAATTGATCAACTAGTCTTGCAAACTGCAAATCCACTCCCTCACTGGCAACTTCGGATGATAAAAGCACACTGGGGCCGTCTTTATGCCGGAAGGTCTCAATAATTTTATTCTTATCTGTTCCCTGTCCGCCCATCAGGATAATGCTTCTGATACCGTCTTCTTCAAGCCGTTTGTAGAAGATCTGAGTGTGGGACGGAAATAGGCAAAAAAGAACTATTTTCTCATCGGAATGTTCGTTCAGATAAACGGTCAGCATTTCTTTGAGTCTTTTGTATTTTGAGTCATTGCCCTCAGTTCTGAAAAATTTCCCATTTCATAAGCCCAGCTGACCAGTTCTCCGGTCAGAGACCGAAGTTTATGGTCAATATCCTCAATGCCGAAGTCTTCATATATCTGTTCTTCCCATCGAAACCATTTTTTTCTGCCACTCTTCTATGGCAGCGGGCATGAGCTGGATATCTGGCGCTGGGGGCCACAAGCAGAAAACCTTCATGATTGCTGGAGTCAAGCGCATACTCCTTTTACCAGTTCCGTAACCTGACAATAAAATTCATTTTCTGCTTCCGACATGGGAACCATTTCCGCTACAGGCTCTGGACTACCCGCCATTCAGTAACATCCCTTTTTCGGGTGCAGTTCCTGGCTTTTTGCCCAGCAGATCGATGTTTTCAATCGGCTGGCCATCGTTATTGCGGAAATTTTATCCTTTAAATCTGATCTGTCGGCGGTTTTCCAAAATTGCGTGAATCTGACGGTTTTGTGAAAAGGATGAGATAAGCCTCTCTCAGCATAGAGACAAAAGTATCTGATTCAGTTCATTTCTGAGGACTGCTTCCCTGACCCGGATTACCGGTTCTACTTTGCTTTCAAAATTTCATCAAATACATAGGGCTGATTAAAGGTGTTTTCATCACAAGATTCAAAAGCTGGTACAGATCCCGCTGTTTCGCAAATGTATGGGGGTGGCTGAGGAGCAGCACCACATGGTCGGACACAGAGCGCAGCAGTCTTCTGGAGCAGGATGTCATGCTGTCCGGATTTCTGAAGTAATGGGCTTCATCCACAATCAGAAGATCCAGAAGAGGTTCTTCATACTAGGCCGAGTCAGAAAACGTGCCAGTGCAGGACATCATCTCATTTTTCTTTGCTCCGATCCATCCTTCTTGGTCGTAATCCCTGCATGCAAATCATGGCGGCATAGTTCGGACGTTCCCCGTTTTTTGTATTCATGGAAATATTTTTCCATCACGGGGAACCGAGAATATCCGCATCAATTCCGAACCTCTGAAACAATTCTGTCTTCCATTTTTTTCCCCGGAGCATGGCGGGACACCGCACCATTACCCTGCGAATGTCAAACCGGCTTCGCAGTTTGTCCAGATCAGACCGGCTTCAATGGTTTTCCCCAAACCGACTTCATCGGCTATCAGAATCCGTTGGCAGGTGCATCCAGAAGATTTATCACGGGTTTGAACTGATAAGCATAAATCAGTGTTGGTAGTATTCATGCTGTAAATCAGATTGGCAAGCCTTCCGGTCAGGCGGATATGGGTGAGATTACCCCGCAGATCACGGGATCGTCCCAGTTCTCCTTTACGAAGCAGTTCAATGGGGTCTTCATCATTGTCTGAGATAATTTCCAAATGAACTTCATTTTGGTAATCTGCTCCGTCCGGAAATCTTACCTGCCACAAAGTCTTTCCTGCACGCTGCCTTGTGTTTCCGGTGATGACTCCGACTCTGCAGGATCTGCTTTCAGACGAACTCTTGTGCCGGTTCCATAAATATTTTCCTGTGATAACCTTTTTGTTCAAAAGAAGTTACATTTGTTACTGGTTACATTTCCTGAAATTCCTCTGTTTTCCACTCCCCCACATTGCGGTTTTCCGTGTCAAAGTCAATGCCTATGAGGATGATTTTCTTTCCGCTCTGTCAGAATGCCCAGCAGCGCTTTTTTCTCTTTTTCCGTGAGATGACGCCACTTACCTTCGGGCAGATTTCCCAGATGAATGCCGGACATGCGGATGCGTTTGAGGCCGATAACATAACCGCCCACATCCCACCATGCGCCGGATCTGCCGGTTCGGCCAACCCTGCGGTGATGCGGGGTTTGGAGAAAGCCGCCGGATTTTTACCCTGACGGGTCATGGTTCCATCCAGAAGCAGACCTTTTTCCATCTGGTGCAGCGCGTCATCCCTGATGGTCTGCCCGACAATCACCTCATATTCCTTTTCATGATCAAACGAGGGATGGGAGAGCCGCAGATGCAGATCCCCGTCATTGTCAGCAACAGCAATGGTGAATCCTGTCCAGGCGCCTGGATACACCCGCTGAGGAATGTCCAGTAATGGATCAAAGCACAATTTTTCTCCGGGCTGCTCACAGGTACTCACATAGCCGGACGGTTTTGTTCAGGCAATGTAAATCAGTTCGTTCCGAAGCTGAACCGGTTTTCCGTCACATTCCACCCGGTCTTTTTCCGGATCTATTTTGGTGCCAAGAACCGTTATCACCTGACCGTTTACCGGATTCTGCGGATTTTATCCATTCCTCTCCCCTGCGCCGGGAGCAGATCCCTGCTGTGGAAGAAATTTTTGCAGACGCATTTCATTTTCTTCTTTCTAATCTTTTTTCCTATAATAATGTCAATCCGTTCGGATTTTTTCCGAGCATCAGATTTTTCGTGAAATGATGTGTTTTGCAGTGTTTTTCAATTTTTGAATCCGTGACTGCAAAAAACCGGTTTTTTCCAAAAAATCCGGTTTTTCTGTGAGTGAAATCACAAAATGGCAGTGGATCAAATCAGTTGATGAAAGACACTCTCTTCCCTTGAGAAAGGGAGGGCGAATTCATACCGTTTTTATTGCCTCCCTGACCCCTCCCAAAGGGAGGGAATTTCGGAATCAACCGGTTTGACCCATTGTCAAATCTTTTCAGATTTCCAAAACACTGTTTTCCACAAAAACTGTCATACACGGTGTGCAGTTTTGGATCAAAAACTTCCCGGACAGCATAAATAGGTCACGGTAATCAGGGTGACAATCATGGCTCCAATCACGGAACCCGCAATCCACCATGCACTCATATTGGCTAACCCTGCTGCAATAGTTCTCCCCCAGCTTGGGGTGGGCGGCGGGAAGTCAGTCCCAGATAATCCAAAGAGGTCAAAGCCACAATTCCGCCGGACACGGAAAAGGCTTATAGGTGACAATAATGGCAATAATCGTGTTGGGGATGATATGTCTGAAGATAATCCGAAATCAGATGCGCCCAGCGCCCTGGCCGCAAGCACATATTCTCTGGCCTTTTCCTTGTAGGTGACAGTGCGCATGGTCCAGGTCATGCCAATCCATCCGAAAAAAGCCATGATAAGAATCAGCATGAGAAAACTGGGGGAGACAATGGAGGAGATGATAATGATCACGTAGAGAAAGGGCACATTGGACCAGATTTCAATGACACGCTGAAAAAAAAGATCAAATTTTCCGCCAAAATATCCCATAGCGCAGCCAATGCTGATGCCAATCAGATAATCTGCCGCGAGCAGTCCCAGAGAAAAAAATATGGCAATGCGGAAACCGTAAACCAGCCGGGCCAGCACATCCCGTCCCACAGCGTCGGTTCCCAGAAAATGCCGGGTTTTCAGAGAAGGGGGAAAAGGGGGAAACGCGTCCTCTTTGAGATCATTTTCATATGCGTTGTAGGGAACCGGGGGAAGCAGCACCCAGTTGCTTTTCCCCTCCTGCGCAAAATATTCCTTCAGGTTCCGGTAATTGGTTTCATAATCATAATCCAGTCCAAAGTTTTTTCCCGGAATCATCTGCCTGTATGTGGGAAAATAATATCGGCCATTGTAATGGACAATCAGCGCCCGGCTGTTGATGAACAGTTCGGCCGAAAGGGAAAAGAGGATCATCAGCGCAAAAAGAATCAGGGAAAAATATCCCCGCCGGATGGACTGAAAACGTCTTATCTTTTTTATAGTCAGAGGATTGAGTTTCATTTGATGTCACTGGATCTCTGAAGAAAAAATTATGGAACTCACCTTGCGCACTTGCGTAATACCAACTCGCTGTTGAAGTTATATAATATTTTCTGCCGATTCCTCAGAAAAACCGGATTTTTCCAAAAAATCCGGTTTTTTTGAATACACGAAAACTTATTTTTGCCTGCTTGCAAGTATCTTTTCAATGGGGAATCGGTATTACACATGCTCCGGGTCTATGCCAAGTTCCCGCAGACGGGCTGAGAGTCTTTGTGCCCGTTCCCGCTCCTGAAGAGCTTTCTGCGCCTCCTGCTCAGCTCTTTGAGATTCCTGCTCGGCTCTCTGCGCCTCCTGCTGCGCAATGGACAGGGCTTCATGCAGGGAAGGAACCGCTTTTCCGGTTTTTGCATCTATGACCCGGATGTATTCATTTTCCCGTTTCAGAAACACGTCCAGTTCTTTGCTGTACAGACGGCCTTCCTCATCCGGAAGAATGCGGTTGTCATCCCGTTCATACAGACGGAAACCGGCCAGAGGGATCTCCATGTATTCATCCAGAGGATCAAAAAGAAAATACTCCCGCACGCCCAGAGAGGCATAGAGCATGGGTTTTACAACCATATCATCCATCATGGAGGACTTGGATGTGACTTCAAAGATCACACTCGGACAGATTTTTTCCTCCCAAAGTTTGTAAGTCCTGCGCTCCTGATTTCCGCATCCGAAAATGACCATCACATCCGGGGCCTTGCAGGCTTTGGGATTTCCTTTTTCATAATAGAAAAACATATCCGCTGCCACATACACATCTTTGCGCTGGCTGAAAAACTCGCGCAGGGAGCCGTACAAATCCAGTGAGGCCCTGACATGAAATCCTGTCTCTCCCATAGGTTCTCCGTCTGATTCCGGGTAAATGATTTCTGCGTCATCTTCTGTTTCCGGTGCTTCCGGAAAATGAAAAGCCGCTGCCGGAAAAACAGGATGCTGCGGAGTTCTGATCGGTTCTGTCACTGCTTCCATACCCACCTCTCTTTCTGCTGTATTGGCAGAAATCCTCTGTCTTTTTTTATGTTACCACAAAGAACACAAAGGTTTTCACAGAGGACACAAGGTCTGTTTCTGTTTTCCTGTTTAACCACAAAGAACACAAGGGTTTTCACAGAGGACACAAGGTCTGTTTCTGTTTTCCTGTTTAACCACAAAGAACACAAGGGTTTTCACAGAGGACACAAGGAATTCATTGTGTCCTTTGTGCCTTCTTTGTGTTCTTTGTGGTTAAAATCTTTTTTGCCGCAAAGAACACAAGGATTTTCAAAGGGTTCACTAAAAATTCATTGTGTCCTTTGTGCCTTCTTTGTGTCCTTTGTGCCTTCTTTGTGCTCTTTGTGGTTAAAATTTTTTGACAGCAGGTACAATTGCTGTCTGATTTTTCCTGAAAAAAAATCAGGCCATTGTGTATCCCGGCCCTTCTCCGCCTTCGGGACAGGTCCAGGTGATATTGCCAAAGGGGTCTTTGATGTCACAGGTTTTGCAGTGCAGGCAGTTGGAAGGATTCAGCTTCAGTTTCGGACTGTCTCCCTCTGTTTCGATTTCATACACACTGCCCGGACAGAAACGCGTGCAGGGGCTGCCATATTTTGGATAACATTCCCTGATGCACAACTCTTTGTCATGAATCAGGATATGGGAAGGCTGATCCTCCCGGTGCATGGTTTTGGACAGATACACGCCCGTGAGTTTGTCCACATGCAGCACATTGTCTATGGATTTGGGATCCACCCAGTAAGGCTTGTGGCATTTGTTCAGCGGCTTCAGTGTGGCACTGTCCGGTTCTGCGGACATGAAATCCCGCAGGCCCCGGCCTTTGGTGAAATACTGGGTCCCCAGATACAGCAGCTTCAGCACACCTTTTTTGGCAAGTCCCTGTGCAAAATTCCGGCCTTCGATCATTTCTTTCGCAGCCCAGCTTTGTTTGAAAAGCCGGGGATACTCCCCCAGACTCTGCTCATCAAATTTTCCATTTTTCAGAGCGCTCATGCAGGCCTCGGCAGCCAGCATACCGGATTTCATGGCAATATGAATGCCCTTGAGCGCTGGCGCATTGTGCATGGCCGCAGAACCGCCGATGAACATGGCTCCGTCAACTGCCAGTTTCGGCATGGAAAAATATCCGCCCGTTGACACGGTTCTTGCACCCTGTTCAAGCACTTTTCCGTCTTTGATGATACTGGCCACAAAGGGATGCTGCTTGAATTTCAGGAATTCCTCATAGGGATCGATCAGGGGATTTTCATAGCAAAGCGCAGTGAGATAGCCGATGGCAATCCGGTTTTCCTTCATTTCATAAATAAAACCGCCGCCGGGTGTGTCAAATCCCAGGGGATAGCCCGCGAAATGCATGTCATTTCCCCTGCTGGAGGAGAAATAATTTTTCTCCGGCAGTTGAAGCACTTCCTTGATCCCGGTTTCAAATATCTGCGGCATTCTGCCGGAAAACAGGCCAAGTCTGTCAGCGACTGATTTCACCAGACTGCCCCTGGCTCCTTCGGCAAACACCGTGATTTTTGCCATGATGTCAACACCGGGTTCAAAATTTGCCTTGGGATTTCCGTTTTTGTCCAGTCCCTTGTCTCCGGTGCGTATGCCGGTCACGGTTTTTCCGTCTGGTGCGAAAAGCACTTGGGTTCCTGCAAAGCCCGGAAAGAGATTAACGCCCATTTCTTCCGCAATCTGCCCCAGCCAACGGGTGAACCGGGAAAGGCTGATGACATAAAATCCTTTGTTGTGCATATATCTGGGAACAAAGGGAATGGGCCTGTGCCAGTCCGGAGCCAAATAATAAAATTCATCATCCCGGACAGTGGCTTCAATGGGACAGCCTTTTTCCCTGTAATCCGGGATCAGTTCCCTGAGAGCGATGGGATTGAGAATCGCGCCGCTCAGCGCGTGGGAACCGATTTCCGCTCCTTTTTCAATCACAGCCACTTCCATTTCCCTGTTCTGTTCCGCGGCAAGCTGCTTCAGCCGGATGGCTCCGGCCAGTCCCGCAGGCCCAGCGCCTGCAAAAACCGCGTCAAATTCGATCTGCTCGTGCTCTGTGCTCATTTTTTTCATCCTGTATCTCAAAAATTGGGTTGAATCAAAAAAAGTGACTCAACAGAAACAGATTTTTATGTCAGCAATTCACAAGAAAAAAAGAAAAGATTCCACCTACCATAACGGAAAAACGGCAAAAAGTAAACCGCAGTCTGTATGCGGAAAAAAATCCGGCGGACAGAAAAAAATCACAGGTTTTTATATTTCCTGTTGTTTTTCGGATCAATGTGATTTATTCACGGATGTCATGAAGTTCCATCATACCGGTGAAAATTGGTATCCGGAATCAGTTGAAAATACGGGATTCCGGCTTTCGCGGAAATGAGGGTCAAAGAAACAACTGCCCAACCGAAAGTTTTCAGGTGTAAAAAAACCGGATTTTTCCGGAAAAATCCGGTTTTTCTGAAAACTTTAGGCTATATATTAAAAAAAATATACCAAATTAAACAGGGGCAGGTGTGCAAAATCGCTTTCTGTACAGAGAAAAGCAGATTTCCGACAGCGATTTTGCACACCCTACTGAACTGCTGAACCGGTATATTTATTTTAATAAATCGCCTTACACCCGAAAATTTGTGGTGATTTGGTTAACTTCCTGATTTTTGGGAATAACTGAACCGCATCCGTTCCGTTATTCAGAAGGAAAAAACAGTTCATTTGGAAAGGAAAGTTTCTGGTATGTCTCCTGTTGATGTGTCCTCTTTTGCCATGTCCCCGGAAATCATCATCCTGCTGTTTGTCACCGGACTGGCAGCCGGTTTTGTGGATTCCATTGCCGGAGGCGGCGGTCTGATTACCCTGCCGGTTCTGCTTTCCGTGGGACTTCCGCCCCAACTGGCTCTGGGAACCAACAAACTGCAGGGTTCTTTTGGAACCCTTTCTGCTGCATACAATTTTATCCGGAAAAAGCAGGTGGTTCTCAAAGAAGCAGTTACAGGCGTTCTGTTCACCTTGATCGGGGCGGAACCGGAGCCTGGGCTGTGCAGCGTCTGGACCCGGCTTTTCTCCGGCATCTGGTTCCTGTTCTGCTGATTCTCGTTCTGATTTACACCTTTTTTTCCAAAACCCTGGGATATGAGGAACGGAATCCCAAGATGGGACAGAGAAGCTTTTTTGTCCTCTTCGGACTGGGACTTGGGTTTTATGACGGATTTTTCGGCCCCGGAACCGGTTCCTTCTGGACAGCCGCCCTGTGCATTCTTCTGGGATACCATATGACCCGTGCCGCAGGTTATACGCGGATAATGAATTTCACCAGCAATGTCGTTGCATTGTCCCTGTTTGTTTACGGAGGCAATGTACTTTGGATTCCGGGTCTGTGCATGGCGGCAGGACAGATGATTGGCGCACGGATTGGCTCTGATCTGGCCATCAGAAAGGGAGCGGGATTCATCCGTCCGATTTTTATGACTGTGGTGGGACTGACCATTGCCCGGCTGGTGTATCTGAACTGAGGGACTGTAAAAAAAATAAAGAAATTACACGCACCGCACCAGCAGGCTGTCTGCCTCCTCATGGGTGAGTGTCAGTTTTGCTCCGTCATCTTTCACAATCTGCCAAGTTTCCCCGTCTTCCCCGCGTGCTTCCATGCGGATTTCCTCACCGGGTTTCAGATGGGATTTTCCGGGATTTTCAACAATGCCGCCACTCCCCCCGCGCAGAAAACTGAGCGGAACCGTGCGCCCCGGTGTGATCGCACCGGGATCCGGGGGAATTTCCTTTCCCTGTGCATCTTTAACCGGATGTCCCAGCAGATCATCTATATAAAGAATGGCTTCCTCATCACGCATATGTTCGAGTTCATGGGCTTTGCTGTGAATTTCCGGCTCCGGCGTTCCCACATGCCGGAGATAGGTTTCCCAAAGCCGATGCGCGCGCAGGACGCGGCTGGCCTCTTTGTGTCCGGCTTCCGTGAGTGTCACCATGCCTTCCGCGATGTGAAGCAGTCCCTGCGCGCTGAGGTTCCGAATGGCCTGAACCGTTTTCCGGTACGGTGACAGTTCACTGCGGATTTCCGCGACTGCGGTTTTTCCCCTGCGCACAAGCAGCCCCAGAATGTCTTCGGCAATCTGCTGGGGAACCATGCGGTGCAGTTGCAGCCAGCGGGCCATGAGACCATAGCGCGGCGCGGCAATCAGCACCGTCAGAAACTGAAAGGTGGAAAAAAGCATAATGGCCCCGCCTCCGGCAGAATCCAGCCAGACGCACAGATACAATCCGCCCGCGACACTGCTGACACCGAACAGTGCGGCGAGCCACATCATCCGATCCAGCCGGTCACTGAGCAGATAGGCTGTCGCGGCCGGTGTGATGAGCAGTCCCACCACCAGAATCACCCCCACCATGCTTACCGCACTGACCACCACCAGCGAAACACAGGTGGTCAGCACATAGTCAATGAGCAGCACCGGCATGCCAATGGATGCGGCCATGACCGGATCAAAACTGCTGAGCTGGAAATGCCGGAAAAACAGAACAATGACAGACAGAACCAGGGCTGAGGTCAGACCGGATGTCCAAAGATCAATGTCAGACACGCCCAGCACATCCCCCATGATAAAGTGCATGAGATCAATATGGATATACTGGCGGAAAATGGAAACCAGTACCACGCCCCCGGCAAACACGCCGGTGTACATAATGCCGATGGCTGTGTCCTCCTTGATGCGGGACAGGCGGGAAACAAAACCGATGAGAGCGACCGTCAGCACGGCTGCTATCAGGGAACCCAGGAGCATGGCAGGCGCATAAGCCTCTATGCCAAACAGCATTTTCATGAAAAGATAACCGCCGGCCACCCCTGCAATCATGGCATGGGACAGGGCATCGCCCAGAAAAGCCATCCGCCGCAGAATGACCAGACAGCCCACCACACCGCAGACAACAGCCACCATGCTCCCCCCGATCAGGGCTTTCTGAAAATAGCTTTCCTGCAGGGGATTCCAGAAAAGTTGAAGAAAAGAATTCATTTGAATTTCTTTCTGCTGTGTTTATATCTGTGTATCGGGGAATCCATAAGGTGATTTATGAAAAAACCGGATTTTTCAAAAAATCAGTTTCTGAAAATACCATCCCGAAAATTTATGCTGATTTGCTTGTCTGCATATTGGGGAATCCATAAGAATGCCTTTGTCGTCCTGTTTTGAAAAATGGGCAGAACACGCTGTCTGCAATTGCTTTCATGCAAATTCCTTTGCCCTGAAATTCTTTCTGTTGAACAGCATTGCTCCGCCCACCGTTCTGCGTGAGAACGTAAGTCCCTTTTTCCGCATAGCGTCCACATCATCGGACATGACCAATGCTCCGAACACCGCCTGTCAGACTCCGGTTTCTGTACTGGGGGAACACCTGAAGGAATTTCGGAATTTTTCTGTTGAGAAAATCATCCACCATGTCTTTTTCCAGTCTGTTTTTCACCTCTATGACCAGAACATTTTTCCGGGTACGCTGCCACAATGTCATATTCGGCCTCACCCTTCTTCTTCAGATTTCTGCGAACATCCGCAAATTTCAGGTTTCTCTGCTCAAACAGGCTTTTCACATTCCGGTAAAACAGATCTTCCGCGACCTTTCCCTGCACAAGTCCCATTTCTCCCAGACTTGCACCGATATTATCCAGTCTTTTTATGGTTTTTTCAAGCAGAGCCTCGTTTCTTGCAATCTGGGCATCCGTTTTTTTCTGTGCCTCCCGCAGTTCCCGATTCTGTTCACGGTTCTCTTTCTGAAAATCCCTGAACTGCTCGTCAGTTTTTCTCTGAAATTCCCGCATTTCCCGAATCTGTTCACGGTTCTCCTTCTGAAAATCCCTGAACTGCTCGTCAGTTTTTTTCTGGGATTCCCGCAGTTCCCTCATCCCCTGAAGAAATTCTGCCATTTCTCTTTCAATGCAATCCATTCTGCTTTCTTGCATTTTTTCGCCTCCGTGATTCATGGTTAAGGGATCTGCCCATAAATGATAATAACAAGCTCCGGATCGGGATTCAGAAAAAACAACCCGCTCCACCAACGCGTGGGGCAGGCATATCCGGAAGCATGTTTCGTTTGCAAGCAGTGTTTTTGTCAGATTTGCCTGCCGGTTTCAGGCATAAAGGAAAGAAACACTGTCTGAACTGTGATTTCGCTGATTGAAATGACTGCCATGATTTCTGTCATCACGGCAATCACGAAAATTATCTGAAGCTTACAAAATACAGTTCAGAATTGCGGACTTGGAGAAACAGCAAGCCGGAATCCGGGAAAAGTTGGAAAAATTGAGGACAGGACAAAGAATCAGGATGTTTTCTTCCCCATTTTTTCAGATTCTTCACGAATCTGTCATCCCATATGATTTCAATCATCGTTTACAGCCTTCATCAGATCTGCCACACTTCCGCCGGACACTCTGCCTGCTTTGTAATTTTCTTCAGCTTCTTCCGCTCTTGCGGCAAGAAAGTGCCGTTTCAAATCACAGATTCTTCTGCTGAGAGTTTCGGCAATGAAATACTGATCTTCCGGAGGAAGAACGGAAATACTCTGAAGAATGTCATTGACAGTCATTGTCTGCATAAGTGTTTCCTTTCTTAAAGATATAATAAATCAAGGATATTGAGGTTTGTCAGACAGTTACACAGCAGTGAAACTGCACCGGCTTTGCAGATGAAGATTCGCAATGCGCGGCCTGTGGTTTCACCCAATTCCGGTTTATGCTGTCTGAACTCTGATTTGTCTGATTTCCGCACCGCATCATCAGCGAAATCCGCACAATCTGCGGGAATCAGCGGTTCAGACAATTTCAGTGATTAAAATATTCCTGTCATCATAACAGCACTTCGATATTTTCAATCTCTCCGGTTTTTCAGATTCAAACCGATAACAAGAGGCAGTCAGGCAATCACAGCTTCAAGTACAGCCATCACTTCTCTAATCAGGACAGGCGGAGCTTTTTCCATAAACTGAATCATTCCTGCCCTGAAATCAACGGATTTTATCTGGTCAACCATAACAAATCCTGTAATACCGGCATGTTCCGGAATACAGACATGAAACGGAATACCTTTGTCTGTATTGGTTATCGGGCAGACCGGAGCCAGTCCGGTATGCTGGTTGAACAGTCTGTTGCTGATTACAATAGCGGGTCTTCTGCCCATCTGTTCATGTCCTGCCTGCTGATCAAACGTGAGAATGACAAAATCTCCCTTATCCGGTATATTTGGGCATTTACCATACCTCTTTCCCCACCGGACCGCCCCAGTCTGTTTCCTCTGCGTGATAATCTTCCGGCATTCTGCTGACCAGTTCCCGAATGCTGTATTTCGGATATGTTATACTGAGAGGCCGGATTACAATTTTTTCATTGATGATGTTCACTTCAACCCTGTCCCCTGTGTGCAGGCTGATGCGCCTGAGAATGTGTTCCGGAAAAGTGATACCCCGCCTGTCTCCCCACTGCTCAACAGTTGCAATCATAATACACCTCTTTCTCAAAAATTGTCATATTCACAATCCGCATGTGCAGATTCTGCAAACATGACAGATTCATTTCAGATATTCCCCGCAGTCCTGAACTGTGATTATTGGGATTATCAGGATTTACAGAGTTTTTATCATCCCGGTTAATCCCTCAATCCTGCAGATTCCGGTTCGGACAGGCTCTGTCTGAACTGTGAATTCAATGACTTTCATAGTTACCATGATTCCTGCAATCATGTCAATTACAGTTCAGACAGTCATTCCCATTGTCTGAACCCGGATTTTCAGGATTGAGGGATTGACCGGGATAAGGCAGTATTGGAAATCCGGGTAAA
>JAWKPW010000112.1:0-17670 GCA_041390465.1 Desulfobacterales bacterium
GCCTTTGCAGCCTTTTTCATCCAGTTTATCCGGGTCACACACCACCAGAATATCCGGCTGCACCACATCTGTAATCTGCTCATCCTTTTTTGCATTTCTTCCCAAACGGACATCCAGGGGGGCAGCCAATACCCGGCAGTCCCTGCCGGAGAGAAAATTGTGAATCTGGGTAAGCAGTTCAGCGGAAATCATCTGATGCCGCAAAGACGGTGCCGGGATCATGCAGTAAGGTTTTCCCCGGATGATCTCCCATCTTTCCTCATCCGGCCAGGTGCGGTAATCGGCAAAGGTGTAAAGCCGATCCGGTGAAACATTGTTTATTTCTTCAGGTTCGCAACGCTGCAGGGCATACGGCATATTTTTTTCCTTTCGGGTTTGGCTGGTCTGTTCAGAAGCTGTTTTTAAAATCCGGTGTTCCGGATTTTCCGGAGTGCAAAAATTAAGCCCCGAGCGGGCGGTCTTTTGCAGTCTTATCTTGCGAAAAACCGGCCTCCGGCCTTAATTTTCGCACTTCTTTTTTCCCGGAGCCGCGGGACGGAACCGGAAAAAATCCCGGAATCAGAACCCTCCGGTATTTTTAAAACAGCTTTTTTTATGATGATCCCGTAAGGACTGGATTACGGCCTGCGCCGGTATGACGGAGAAACTGAAATCCGGATTATTTTGCAGGTTCATCTCACAATATTTCACCAATCCTACCAGGGAATAAACTGGTACAGTTTGGCAAACATCTCGTAGATTTCAATCCAGTTCTGCAAATCCTTTGCTTTGTTCATATGTGCGCGCTTGTTCACCATGACCCAGCTCATATGGGCCGCTCCGTCCTTGCAGGTGGAGCAGTCACGGGTTTCAGAGGTGCAGCACCGGTGCATGGTGTGCAGATCCGAGGCCCAGCGGATGAAATGAATCAGGCGTCTGGGTTTGGGTTCCCGTGTATCCAGCGGTTCCGTGACAGACGGGCATTCCTTCCATCCAAAGGGACGTCCCATCATTTTTCCGGTGCAGATGATTTCATGATAGTATTTGGAGGAAATCACAGTATCCGGATACGTGTCCAGCATATCATCCATTTCTGCACGGATGTCGCTCAATTCTTCGGGTTTCCAGAAAAAACCGTCCACACCCTCGTCATTGGAAAGCAGTTGCATGTGAACTTTGAGGCCCGCATCCCGTATTTTGCGGATAATGCGTTCGGTCTGAGCGATTTGCCGGGGGGTGATGGTGTAAAGATAGTAGGCGCAGGGATCACCTTCATAATTTTTGCTGGAAATCGAGAACGTGTCTTTTCCCCGCAGGATTTTCTCATCCTCTCCGTCTCCCCAGAGGGAAATGCCCACCATCAGATCCGGGAATCGATCTCTGGGAACCCGGATCAGACCGTTGGTCGCGCAGAAGGTGGGCAGACGTTTGTAAAAGGCTTCCACGCGATCCAGGCAGAGGGTGGGTTCACCTCCGATGAGAATGGCCAGATTCACGCCCCGTTCTTTTTCCTTGTCCACAAAGGTTTGCCATTTGCCAATGTCATTTTCCTCTTTGGCCGCCATGTGCTCACCGGATGAGAAAAAAAAGCATCCTTTGCACCGGAGATTGCAGCGGTTGGTGACATCATATATGGAACTGCGGATGTTGAGTTTGGCAATGCGTCTGTAACGCTCATACCAATGGCTATCCAGCAGGGAACTGACGGTTTTCATTTGCAAAAACTCCTTAGTCTTCAAACAGTCCGTGCCCGGGCGGCGCAACCTGTTCTGTGCAGAGATTTTCCCCTTTTTCATATCCCATGACCCAGACCGCCAGATAGGTGTCCGCATAATCCAGCCAGGCACGAAAAGCGAGAGGATCGTTTGCATGGCGGAAAAGCCGGGCTGTGACCACAGCGCTGCCGGAGGCATAATGGCGGCAGTCCGCACAGTCCGTATCCGGCACACAGCAGGCCGCATCCCGATCCCAGTTGAGATCCGTGCGGTACTGCCGGAAGGATCGTCCCAGTCCCAAATCCGTGGAAGGATTCATCCGCGGATAGGAACATCCGTACAGTTCATGAAGCCCCAGTCTGTGGGTATGGGCCACAGCGTTGTATGCGGAATACAGAAGATGATCCGGATATTCCCGCAGCAACTGCATCATGGTTTCCCGGCAAAGCAGCAGGGAATCGGGTGTGTGGCGGAGTTCTCCGCTGTAACCGACCGGAGCCGAGAACATGTTGAAGGTTGCTTTGCACCTGTTTTCCGCAAGGATGTCCATGACCTCACGGATTTGTCCGATATTCTGCCGGGTGAAAGTATAGACAAACACAGCTCTGGGATCGTCTTTGTAATTTTCAATCTGGCGGGCCAGCATATGTTCCGCACCCCGCACCCGCTGACTGGTTGCATCATTGCCCCATACGGAAATATGGATTTTGTATCCCGCAGATTCAGGAATGCGTTTGAGACCGTTGGAGGCAATGGTTCCCAAAGGCATCTGTTCATAACAGACTCTGCAGAGATCGGGAACCAACGCCGGTTCCGCACCCGCGAGCACCACAAAGGTGATGCCCCTGTCCTTTTCCGCCTTCATAAGACTGCGCCAGGCTTCCGGATCCCGGTTTTCCTCTGCAAACTGCTTCTCTCCCTCGTAATAATAGCAGCCTTCGCACCGGATATTGCATCTGGATGTCATGTCATAGGTGGATTCGCGCAGAAAAAAGTATTTTCTCACCTTTTCCCAGCGCGCCCTGACAGCCGGATCAGCCAGTATGTCAGAAAATTTCGCTTTTTCCTTTTCCTGCTGTCTGCCTGCGGCAGAGAGCTCCTGCTTTGAAGCGTACACGCAACTCTCCGAAATAAAATTATTCGTTCAATTTTTTCTCAATATATTCCGCAATCCGGCGAACGGTGGTCAGCTTGGGATAATCATCCTCATCTATCCGTATGCCGTAATGATCCTGCAATACAAGAGCCACAGTGGCCAGATCCATGCTGTCAATGCCCACTTCCTCCACCAAATCCACTTCCGGATCAAATGTTTCCGGGGTCACATCTTCCAGTTTCAATTCCCCGATCATCACTTCTGCCACATGCAGAATGATTTTGCCGGTTTCCACATTCATGTCTGTTATCTCTCCTTTTTTTCAGCTTGCTTCACTGTCATGATTCCGCTGCACGCAACCTCAGCGTTCACGTTTATGCGGAAAATATACTCATTTTCGTTCTTTTTGTCCGGACTGATGCAGATTTCCATGGGCTCATCCGGCCGGATGATCTGCCGGAACCGCACTCTTCTGACGCCGCTGACAGCCATGTCTTTGCTGACCGCATTCCGAATGGCCGCAAAAACAAGTTCCAGTTGGGCAATGCCCGGCAAAATGGGATCTCCGGGAAAATGACCCGAAAACCAGGGGGAATCCGGTCTGATCACCGCTTTTGCACAAATCTCTTCTTTGTCTGTATCAGATTTCATATCATTTTTTCAAGCATGGAAATACAACAGATGCGAAAATTTCTGTTTGGGTGATTTCCGAATATGGATTTGCCGGATTTGAAGGAGTCACAGACGGAAAGTTTGTGAAACTGCCAGACTTTCCGTCTGGCACTCCTTTGGCAACCTGTTTTTCGGAAATCACCTTAAGTCAATGGCAGTGGCACATGGCGACAGTGTTTTTTATGCTGACAGGCGTAATACCAATTCTCCATTGAAATCATATTTTGCGGAAGGCAGTGCCGATTCTCCGCTGATTTTATGCCTCCATGCAAATCTGCTGTGACCTTTGCGCCGTCTTCGTGTCCCTTGCGGTTGAAAAAAGCATGGTTTCAACAGCGAATCGGTATAACTGCCGTGCAATAATCAATATCAGAAAGATATGATCTCAAATCCTTCCTCGCGATAACGGGCCATGCCGGGATGACCGTTCATATCATTGAGCAGGTTCAGCCCCTGCTCTTTTGCCGCATCCAGTGTTCCCATTTTCCGGGAGCAGGCTTCGCATACACCGCCCACAAGCCCGGCACTGAGCACTTTTTTCCACAAACCTGCAAGCGGATGCTCCACTTTCACCAGTTCAGGGACCAGTTTGGTGGCAGCCCCTTCCACAATGATCTGTGCCTCATATCCTTTTTCCTTCATATCCAGCGCGTTGAGCAGTACATGAATGAAACACATGGGATCGCCGTTGAATACAAACAAAGCTGTTTTTTTCATCTGAACAAATCCTCCTCTCAGGACATATTGTTTTTTTTACATGATACCTAATTTTTTACACCATATGCAATTTTTTTAACCGCAAAGCTCACGAAGTGTTTCACAAAGGACACAAAGTTTTCTGAATTATGCTCACGCTAATCCAACACATTGATTTTGATAACATAAAATTCAAAGTGGTCATGTACTAGTGATTTTCCCATGAAATACATTTTTCCGGGCACAGTGCAATGGCCTCATCGATCAGATCTTCGGGATAGCAGCAGCCCGGTTCCGGATCAATGACATTGATAAATCCCAGATCACTGCCGCAGAACACCGAAGGCGCAACTTCAATGCATCCGCCGCAGTGACTGCAGTCTCCGTATTCAATGGACGGTTTTTTCATATTTCTGTCCTTTCAGTGAATTGAGCACAATCAGACTGAAATTGGAGTGACAATTTGTTTTTTAAATTATATTTTTATCTGAAACAATGGAAAAATCGGCCTGCAAGCATAACAGGATGATTTGCAATCAAAGGGATATTCAGATATCGAGCCGTCCCGGCAAGCGGACTGTCTGACAATGCCTGAAAAATTGTCAACTCTCGCATGAACATATAATGCCAATTCTCTGCTGAAACCATACGTTGCAGCAGCCGATCCCAGATTCTGCACAGTGTTGTCCGTTTTTTGTGTCCTTTGCGCCCTCTTTGTGTCCTTTGTGGTTAAAAAAGCATGGTTTCAAAGGAGAATCGGTATAACAGCCTGTTTTTGCTGATTCTGAAATTTTAATTCGCATAGATAATGTCAATTCGCCGTAGATTTGATCAAATCCCCTCGGAAAAAAAGGGAAGAGCCAGATCGGGGAACATGCACTCTCCCTGCCCCTCTGGAGAGGGGATTTTTTAATATTCGGATCAAATCAATGACGACTTGGTATAACATTCATTAACTTATGAATAACCTGCGGACAGTGAATCATCCGCAGGTTATTCATTCACACTGTGCATTTACCCCTTGATGGCCTGGCCGATCTGTTTTCCGAAGGCAAAGCATTTTTCCAGTGCCGCCTCATCCGGAACGTACTGATGTTTCAGACCCGGTTCAATCATCTGAAATTTCATCTCTTTGAGCTCATTTTCCACAATCTTCACGCTTTCCCCGCTCCAGCCGAAGGAACCAAAGGCCGCACCGATTTTGTTCTGGGGTTTCAGGCCCTTCATATAGGTCAGCATATCAGCCACTGAGGGGAATATGCCGTTGTTGAGCGTGGGGGAACCCACAATCACTGCTTTGGCATCCAGCACCTCGGTCATGATGTCACTGCGATCAAATCCCCTGAGTTTCATGGGACGCACATCAATGCCCTCACTGTGCAGACCGTCTGCAATGGCCAAAGCCATTTTGTGCGTGCTGTGCCACATGGTGTCATACACAATCACAGCCTTCTGCTTTGGTTCCTGTTTGCTCCACTCGGCATACGCGGAAATGATTTTTCCCGGATTTTTCCACAGCACACCGTGATCCGGGCAGATCATGTCAAACTGCAGTCCCAGGGAAGTGACTTTTTCCACCAGTTTGAGGATCAGGGGTGCATACAGCAGCAGGATGTTTGCGAAATATTTTTTCGCATGGGGCATAATGGCCTCACCCACTGCCTCATCAAATTCCTCATGTCCCGCGTAATGCTGGCCAAATGCGTCACTGGAGAAAAGAATCCGGTCTTCCTTCAGATAGGTGAACATGCTGTCAGGCCAGTGCAGCATACGGGTTTCCACAAAAGTCAGGGTGCGTTTGCCAAGAGAAATTTCATCTCCTTCGTTCACCACCTGATAATTGAGTTTTTCCGTAAAATGGCGGGAAAGGTTTTTCTGCCCCAGTTTGGAGCAGTACAGAGGTTTGGCAATGCCCACTTTGTTCATCACAAAGGGAAGGGATCCGCTGTGATCCATTTCCGTATGATTGCTGATGACCATGTCAATTTTCGCAGGATCAATGATTTTGGAAATATTGCGCATCAACTGATCCTCAAATCCCTTTTTGACTGAATCAATGAGGGCAATTTTTTCATCCACAATCAGAAATGCGTTGTAACTGGTTCCCAGATGGGTGGAATATCCGTGAAAGTCTCTGATATTCCAGTCAATCACTCCCACATCATACACACCTTTGGCAATTTCCACCGGTTTCATATTCTTTCCTTTTTTGCTTTATATTGTTGAAAAAAAGCCCTTTTTTTCCGGAAAGGGGGAAGGGCGTTCAGGATATCGGATTTTGAAAGTAAGACGATCTGCTGCGGATGTCAATACGGGATAATATTTCCCGTACAAATGACGGATGGTTGCGGAGACTTCGTTTCCAAAGAAAAAGACGGGAGCGGAAAACTGATCCATCCGGGAAATGTGGAGAAGAAAATAACGACAAGCTAACCGGCGCAAAAGGGTGTAGGAGCGCCAGCGACCGGAACCCTTTTGCGTCCGTGTTCAGCGCCGGGTTATACCCGTTTTATGTATTTTTGAAATTCAATTTTCAAACTGTTTGTTGTAAGCAATAATTAATTGAAATAACAGCTATTACATTATTTTAATTATTCGCTTGCGAATTATCTTTTTTCCGTAATGCTTTCTTTAACTTTTCAACAATTTCTGGAGATTCTTTTAAATCGCATAGAGGAGTCAGATGCTCCGTGATGTATTCAATATTAAGTTTGTTCTCCTGTCTCATTGCGATAGTTTCAACATCATTCCAGTCTTTCGGTCTGTCTGCAAATGCTTTGAGAACTATGAGGTCTTCTGCCGAGCATGTTATAAGGGAACAGTCAGGACTGAATTTAAAAGGAGTTGCCTTTCGGATCATTTCCTCTTCAAACGGTAAACCTGAAAGTGAAATATCGACTGAAACACCGTTTGAAGCTGATAAAAGAAGCACCCTGTTGCTGAGAGCAAAATTGACAGGTTCTTCAATTCTGCTTTTATACTGTTTTATGAGATTTTCAATATATGCTTCTTCATTGCCGAATCCGCACATCAGACAAAGATCTATATCCTGTGTCATTCTGACTTCGCCCCAGCGGATAACTGCAAGGCCGCCGATAAAGCAGAACGGCCAGTTTTGGGATTTCATTGTATGCTGCAATTCCAAAGCAGCCTGAAACAAAGAGTTCATTGTCTGTTGTCTTTCTTTTATATTTTTGTTTTTATGCATTTTTTCAAATATACGCTGTTGCTCAGCAAGTCCGCTGAATAAGCTTTTTTTACTGTTGTCACAGGCATATTGAAGCATCTCGTCTAAAAGGATTCGATTTTTTTCATAGTAATCAAATGCCTGAAGTTCATTTCGTTTAATGTTTTTCAACGATAATTCTGCTGTTTGCCATGTTTTTACCCACTTAATTTTTTGTTGCTGAATTTCCATTATTATTTAATACTCTCGATGGCATAACCAGTGGTTATACGGGTAGCGTACCCGTATTTTTTATATATAGAACGATATGCTTTTTGAAAATCCGTAAGACACATAGTACTATATGCAAACCCCAAAAGCATATAATACTGTATGCTTTTCTGAATCCATCCGGCATACAGTGTCTGCTTTCTGAGTGTCCCAAAAACTGCTCCGGGCTTATCTGTCTGCAGCCCGGTTCCGGCTGTTTTTCTCACAGAGTGAACACCGGAACTTTCCATCTCTTTCTGATTATACATTATCATTTTTTTGAAAGTCAAGAAAAAACAAAGGACAAACGCATTTGAAAAATATTGAGAAGGTATGATGAATATTTTTTTCTGCTCTGCGTAAAATAACGTAAATGAAGTTGGGTCACAGATACAGACAAAAACACCATGACACCGGAAAACAGTGCCAGATTCTGTATTCCGATGTCATACCGTGGATGCTCACGATTATTCCGCCATATCCGAATATTTCACGCCGTATTTTTCCAATATGGCTTTGTATGCTTCCGAATTTCTGAATTCCCCAAGCTGCTTTGAAAAGTCCTCACAGAGTTTTTTCCGATCCTTTGCCTTTGAAAATCCCACATACAGTTTCTGCGTATGAATGGGAGGTTCCAGAAAGCGGATTTTGTCGGCCACGCCCATTTTTCGGGCAGATGCACTGACAACCGCCTGATTTTCTGCCCCAACATCATTTCTTCCCTTCACCAGTTTTGCAAGCATCATCTCTGCATCTCTGGATTCATCCTTTTGCAGATATGTTGCTTTGTCAAAGGCATCACTGTAGGCAAATCCCAAAATGACCCCGACAAGCAGGCCCTTGAGATCCTCATAGGAACCGGTGAATTTTATGTCTTTGTCTGTTGTTGTAAACAAAACGGTTTTGGATATGCTGATATAATTTTCCGGGAAATACGCAAACTGTTCTCTTTCCGGTGTTTTCAGCAGAGAAATCAGAGCATCAGCCTTGCCCTCCTGCAGACTGAACAGACACCTCTGCCAGGGATAATTCACAAATTCAGCTTCCATGTTCATGTTTTTCATAATGGCTTTGAAGGTTTCAATTTCAAAACCGGAAGCCTGACCGTTTTCCTGCCAGGTATAGGGAAACCAGTCCGTGTATACCACGGTGATTTTGTCTGCCTGACCAAAAGCGGACAGGGAGATAAAAAAAACGGAAAACAGAGCCACCGACACAGCAACAAATCTTTTTTTCATAGACAGACTCCTTTCTGAATGATGGGATTTGCACAGAAATTTCCGCTCTGAAAACAGTTTTTTTCTGTTTTCAATTTATGGAAACAATTAAAACGGTTTGCCGCAAATGTCAACGCATATTTCCTGCATATGTTTTTTGTCTTCGGTCCGGAAATCCGGAAAAATCATTTACCAGACAAGGAATGTCAGCGTATCGGATGCGGAACTGACATAGGTACCTTCAATTTTCCACTCGCCATCCGCATCGGAAAGCACCATATACCCCATCCATTCTCTGCCCGGGTATTGCAGGGCATAGAGAATCTGATGCTGACGCACAGGAGAAAAAAGATTGTAACCGGTCCTGACTCTGCGGATTTCCCGCTTTTGGATGCCACCCATCTCTGATCTGCGCTTTTCATGTGCCTTTTGGAAATCCGAAAGCGGAATATCCCGTTTGTAATCCGCATTCAGGCACTTCCCATAGGCAGATGCAAAATCTCCTTTGGCAATATACTGAACATAGCTTTCCACCAAAGTGGCATCCAGTTCCTCTGCGGATGGGCCCGGTTTCCGGCTTTTGAAAATCAGAACAGAAACCCATGCAAGGGTGAATGCGGCAAGGGCAATGGCAAGATAAACGCTCATGTCCCACCTCCTGAATATGTGCATACTGTCTCCTTTGATTTGAATGCGGGCAGCAGCCTCGGAGAATATTTGAGAAACAGGGCATGCGGGGTGCCGGATTTTTTTTGTCCACTCCAAAGACCGTGTCTGTGTCAGGGCGCAAATTCCACAATCCGGGGATGGAGCCGGGTTCCCTGAATTTCAAGCAGTGCCGCGGAAATGGGATAATCAAAGCGTCTTGGCCCGGCGCTGCCCGGATTGAGATAAAGAATTCCGTCTTTGTGTTCGATCTTCGGTTTGTGGGTATGACCGCTGATTACCGCATGAAAACCCGCTGTTTTCGGATCCAGATCCAAAAGCCAGAGATCGTGAAGCACATAAAACTGCACCTCTCCAATCTGCACAATTTCTGTGGGCTGCAGATTTGAGGCCCAGCGTCCGTCCATATTTCCCTGCACAGCAGTTACCGGCGCGATTTTTTCCAGTTCCTTCAGAACCTCCCTTGATCCCACATCTCCGGCATGGACAATCAGATCAACCTCTTTGAAAGCTTCATATATTCCGGAGCGCAGCATTCCGTGCGTATCGGAAATAATTCCGGCAAGGTATTTTTCTTTTTTTTCTGATTCTGACATAAACTTTCCCCCTGTTTGTGCGTATCAGATTTCATATTCTCATGAAACGGAACATAAATCAAAAAAAATATGCACATGCCTGTGAAAAAAATCTGTTGACAGTCCCTTTTTTTTTCGTTACCTTTCATCTTCTTTGTGATTAACGAAACAGTTTTTTTATATGTATCTGTTTATTTTTTTTAAATAAAAATCAGGCTGGAATGCCAAAGTCCTTTTTTGGCCGGATATGAAAAACAATCTTCCCATGCCGGGTTTGCAATTTTCCATACAGAAAAAATCAGCAATGAAAGCACATATCCTCAGCAGACTCAGAAACAGCAAAGAAGCCGTGTCCGGTGAAGTCCTGCGCGCGGAACTGGGCACTTCACGGGTTTCGGTGTGGAAGCATATCCAGAAACTGCAGGAACTGGGATACGGCATTGTTTCCACCGGCAAAGGCTATCAACTGCACAGTTGTCCGGACATCCCGTTTTCGTGGGAATTTCCGCAGCGTGAGGAAAAGATTCATTATTATCCCGAAACCGGTTCCACAATGGAGATTGCCAGAGATCTGGCACGCAAAGGCTGCCCCCATTTCACTGTGGTCATCGCAGGGCGTCAGACAAAGGGCAGGGGAAGACTGCAAAGGCAGTGGTTTTCGGATGAGGGAGGGCTGTATTTTACCATTGTGCTGCGTCCGGAAATCCCTGCGGTTCTGGCTTCCCGTATGAATTTTGCCGCCTCACTGACCCTTGCGGAAACGCTTCGCAGACTTTTCGGCATTGAAGCCGGAGTGAAATGGCCCAATGACATTCTGGTCAGTGAAAAAAAACTCTGCGGCATGCTTTCGGAAATGGAAAGCGAAGCAGATATGGTTTCTTTTGTGAATATCGGCATGGGGATCAATGTGAACAATGATCCTGCTGTTTTTGAACCCAATGCGGTTTCCCTGAAAAACATTCTGGGGCATGAGGTATCCAAAAAAGAGCTTTTGTCCGCATTTCTGGACGATTTTGAAAAACGGATAAATCAGGGTAATTATGAAACAGTGGTGGGGGAATGGAAAAAACATGCCATAACCATAGGCCGTCAGGTTCGTGTTGTCACCACCAAAGAGATATTCGAAGGTCGGGCAGCGGATGTGGACAAAGACGGTTCCCTGATTCTGGAATGTGAAGACGGAAAAAGGGAAAACAGTGATTTACGGGGATTGTTTTTCATCAGGATCTTTAACCTGCATAACAATATGAAAAAAATATTATTTCACTATAGAGCGGCAATTATTCTGCTGATTGCATCCAGTATTTCGGGATGTGGTATCACCGATTCCAGATTATCAGGAAAGTGGAAATCGAGACCTTGAATTGACAACAGAAAAATTCAATGAAAAACATGCCAAATTGACAGAAAAGCAGAAGAGTTTATTCTCACAAATATTTGGCAGTATGGAACTGACTTATGCAAGTCCTGGCAAATGTGAGATTTTTTTGTGCCCTTGATAAAATTGAAATGAACAGCAGGACAATTGAAACAGATGAATCCAAAATTATAATGGATTACAGGGTGATATACAGCAATGAAGATGTTACGGATTATTTTATATGAAGATTTTTTGCTTGTGGCAAAACGTTAGAAAACACTTAATTTTGTGGATGAAAATACATATTGGGTTTATGTCGGAGATTCCCCGTTGTGTGATATTCATATCGAATATTTTACAAAAGAAGAATAATATGAAATCAAATCCTCTGGGAAAACATCAAAAAAATGCAAATGTTAGTGGAACATGAACGCTCCGGTCAGCATCATTGAACCCGAGACTGAAAAATATTCGGGTGACAAGAGGATATTGTTGGCTATCTTGCGGATGGACGGACAATCACTGTTCCTCTGGTTTGGTCTTGGCGTCTTTCACAGGCAAGCCTGAACAAAAGAGCAAATTATGAAATCATCGGAGATGGCGAGGGGATACACTGGCCGTGATGTTGTTGCATTGACAGAGGACATGCTTGAAACTGTGCAGGGGGCAGGTGGGAACCATTGTGGAAGAATATGAACCGCAGGTATTTGAAGTGGAATTCAGTGATATAAATGGACGGACATATGCCCTGGAAACCCTGAAAGCAAATCAGTTGATGGTATTGTCTTGGCTGTCTTTGGAAGAAAAGCCTGCAGCGTAAAAATCAGAAAAAACATATATATTCAGGAGGATTAATCGTTATTATGGTTATGCCAAATGACAACCCGAGACACAGTCTGCAAATGACCGTCTATGCTTCCCTTTTTGCCGCGCTGATTGCAGCCGGGGCATATCTTGCCATTCCCATTGGCCCGGTTCCCATTGTTCTGCAAAATCTTTTTGTTCTTCTCACGGGACTGGTGCTGGGCAGCCGCTGGGGACTGGCTGCTGTGGGCATCTATCTGCTGGCCGGAGCAATCGGACTGCCTGTTTTTGCCGGTGGAACAGGAGGAATCGGACGCATCATCGGCCCGACAGGAGGGTATCTGCTCAGTTATCTGCCTGCGGTTTTTCTCATCGGAACCATCAGCGAAAAAAGCAGGGGCAAAGTGCTGTTTGACATTTTTGCCATGATCTGCGGATCGATTGTGGTCTATCTTTTCGGTGTTTCCTGGCTGAAGGCCATGACAGGCATGGACTGGGCCAAAGCCCTGAGTTTGGGAATGCTGCCCTTTCTGCCCGGTGATGCCGTGAAAATTGCCGCTGCGGTTTCCATTGCCAAAACCCTGCGACCGTTTGTTTCCTGCAAATATTATTCTTCTTCTCCTGGATCGGAAACTGTCTGAGAGAGTGTCTGAAAAGCATCGTTTTCTCCTTTTGCAAAGAGGGATTAAGGAATATTTTCCGGGCGGTTGAAAAAATAAGGGCAGAGGTGTGCTGAACGGAAAGTTTGTCACCGGTTTTCTGCGTCATTTCCGGCCCCCGAACTTTCAATTCAGATATCCCGGCCCCCTTTGCAAAAGGAGGAAGAACAGACTTTTCAAACATCCTCCACATAGCATGAAGTTATAAAAACACCACAGTATCACCCTGAACTGCAACCGGCAGAAACTTGCTGGGAAGCAATGAAAAATCATGCAGGAAGAAGATGCAATTTCACAATGAATAATTTAATTGGGCAGCTTGAAACGGGGTTTGACAGGATCACTGCAAAGACATGCACAGAAATCATAGCGAAAGTGAGAAAAATTGAAGATGATTTTTGGACAGAAGACTGAAAGACTGATGCAAAAGAATAAGGAAAAAATAGTATCAATTCATTTGAGAGGATCTGTAATTCGGATTCGGGCAGTGAACATCTCTGGGAGCGGATTGAAATTTTTCCGGGGATGGTATGATCTGTGATTGTAACTGACAGAATTCAAAGGCAGAGCAATGCTTCTGGAAGAAAATTCACCCAGGGCCTTGTGAACACGGAACTGATCCTCAAGTCCCTGCATATTAAGGAGGGACAGACCATACTTGATGCAGGCTGCGGCAACGGGTATATGTCCAAAGTGTTTTCAGACGCGGTTTCCCCGTCCGGAAAAGTGTATGCACTGGATTATGACAGACAGTTTGTGGAAGTCCTGAGAAATGAAACGCAGGGAAGCAATATTGAAATACTGGAGGCGGATATAACAAAACCCACCCCAATCAGCCCCTCATCCGTGGATCTCATTTATATTTCAACCGTAATCCACATCTTTTCAAAAAAACAGATGCAGGGATTCATAAATGAGGCAAAACGTCTTCTCAAACCGGATTCCCTGCTGGCGGTTGTTGAAATGGAAAAAAAGGAACTGCTGTTCGGCCCGCCCCCGGAATTAAAATATTCCCCGGAGGAACTGATGGAGACAATTCCTCTGCTTCCTGCAAGCACGGTACAGGTGGGGGAACATTTTTATATGCAGATTTTTCAGAACCGGGCAAAACTGCCGGATTGAACACCGTGAAATTTTTTGCTTGACAAAAAAGTTCAGATGCTTTACTGTTTTTCGCATGGAAACCAAAGATGACCTTATCAGATCCATAATACGGCAGCTTTTTCGGGTTCTCAACAAATATTTACGTATTGAGGAGATGCCCATTCATGTGGATGAAGGCGTGGACATCACGACAAAGGAAATCCACACCATTCAGGCCATAGGAGAGAATGAGCAGATCAACATCACAGGGGTAGCCGCGCATTTCGGGGTCACAAAAAGTGCAGCTTCACAGATTGTTGCCAAACTGGTGGAAAAAGGCTTTGTAAAAAAAGCATATGCCGCACACAGCAACAGGGAAATAGAGTTGTCTCTCACAGAACTGGGATGGCTGGCCTTTCATGCACATGAGCGGTTTCACGGAAAGGATATGGCTCATATAACAGAACGGATGGGCGCTTTTTCCCTTTCACAAATCGCCACCATTTCCGTTCTGTTTGATGTTATTGAAAATATCATGGATGAGCGTCTCTCGCGCAAATCCGGGGAGTAATTTTTTTTGCTTATATGGTTAAGCTGCTTAATAGTTTTACACATAACCGTGCATCGGGCTGAAAACGGTTTTGCAGGCTCAGGAGAGACATCAAAGTAAGGCGATTTCTGAAAATATACCATTACTCAGAAGATTTGATGGTAAAGCCACGAATTGCACAAATTTACACGAATTATGGTTTGTTCAGTTCGTGCAGATTCGTGTCATTCGTGGCTGATTTAACTTATATCAGGTTGATTGCAGCATAACAGAAATGTTTTAAGTAACGGTATAAATGTATTCGATTTGAAGGAGTCATAAACGGAAAATTTGTGACCGGACTGTCAGGTGTCAGACACGGCCAAACTTTCAGTTTGGCACTCTTTTGGTATATTTTTTTCATGAAATCGCCTAGCTGTCATAAGCTTTGGAATTTTCAAAACCCTGAGGGTTTCACTACAGAAAATCTGCACAGGTTATTCTTTTACAAATCCTTTGCCAAAATCAAACAGCGGATACAGTTTTTTTGTGACCTTTGTGCCATCTTTGTGATCTCTGTGGTTAAAATCCAAAATCCATCAGAGATCTGTCAGTTGGATTCTGAGAGATTATCAGGCATATAAAGTTAAGCATCTTAATGAAATATTAGAATCACTCCGGATATCTAACATATATTTAAAAGAAAAACATGTATTTTTTTAAAATAAAGTTAAGGCATTTAATAATTGGCAAGTCTGTTTTTAATCAACCTTATTATCAGATTGGAGATATGACATGAAAGGATTCAGAAACACCATCATTGATTTTTCTGTCAGTCATTACAAACTGGTGACAGTTGCAATGATACTGGTGACACTTATCAGCGCAGCATTTTTTCTGCGGGTCACGATTGACACAGACCCTGAGAACATGCTTGAAAAAGAGGAGCCCGCGCGGGTTTTTCACAATGCTGCCAAAAAAGACTTTGATCTCAGTGAAACTGTTGTACTGGGCATTGTCAACGAGCATGATCCTGACGGCGTATTTAATCCTGCAACGCTGAAACGGATTTATGAACTCACTGAATTTGCAAAGGGACTTCGATGGCAGAATGAAAAATATCCTGATAAATCAGAAGGTGTCATCGAAGCGGATATGATTGCTCCGTCTCTTGTGGATCACATCACACAGGAAGGCCCGGGGATGATCAAATTTGAATGGCTTATGCCCCATCCCCCTGAGACAAAAAAAGAAGCCCTGTCAATCCGGGATAAAGTTCTTTCAAATCCCCTGCTCAAAGGGCAGATGGTCTCAGAAGACGGGAGCGCAATCTGCATTTATCTCCCTTTGACAGACAAGCTGCTGAGTTACCGTGTTTATACGGAACTGCGCAAAAAAATTGAAACTGTGGGCGGGGATGAAGAATATCATATCACAGGTCTGCCGGTGGCAGAAGGGGCAGTCGGAGCGGAGATGTTTACGCAGATGGGAACAGCCTCTCCGCTGGCTATGGCAGTTATTCTGGGGCTGCTGCTGCTTTTTTTCCGCAGGTGGGTGCTGGTCATCCTGCCGATGATTATTGCAACAGTTTCAATCCTTTCTTCAATGGGACTGATGATCGGATTCGGTTTTCCGGTGCATATTCTCAGTTCCATGCTGCCGATTTTCCTGATGTCCATTGCAATGGTGGATTCAGTTCATGTTCTTTCGGAATTTTTTGATGTTTACACCAAAGAAAAAGGACGCAGGGAAAGCATCACAGAAGCTATGTATACCCTTTTCACCCCAATCCTTTACACTTCGGTGACAACGGCTGCCGGGTTTCTGTCCCTGACACTGGCTCCCATTCCGCCTGCACGGGTATTTGGCGCATTTCTCAGCATCGGGGTTATGATGGCATGGATTTGGACGGTTCTGTTTGTGCCCGCCTATATTATGATGATTCCTGAAAAAATGCTGGAAAATTTCGGACTTTCCGCAATGGAGAAAGAGACAGAGAACTGGCTGACACGGACGCTGCGAAATATCGGCAGCCTGACCTTTCATTACGCAAAACCGGTTTTGGGCTGTCTGCTTGTTCTGTCTGCCATTGCGATCTGGGGGATTACGCAAATCCAAATCAATGACAATTATGCCAAAAGATTTGTCAAAAGCCATCCGATCCGCAGGGCGGATATTGCATTGAACAGGCATTTCGGCGGAACCTATACCGCGTATCTGATACTTGAAGGCAATGCACCGGGAAACATTGCAAAACAGGATATTCATAGATTTGGAGAAAAACTGAGGCAGTATGCGGAAAAAATCGCAGACGGGTATAAAGACGCTCCGATGCTGGCTGAGGAGGTAAGCCGGAATTTTCCTGATTTTGCTGAAAAAAATGATACATTCGAAGGTTTTCTGGATGCAGTCATCGGGCATATTGAAAAAAGAGCATCTGATGCCTCAGATGATGTGTATGATACATGGCTGGAACTGAAAAATTTTTTCGGCGTTGAAAAAGAGATGCTGAAGATCTTCAAACACCCTGAAATTCTGGAATATATGGCAGATTTGCAGGCATACATGGAACACTCCGGACTGTTCGGCAAAAGCACTTCCGTGGCTGATGTTGTCCGCAAGGTGAATCAGGAACTGACAGACGGAAAGCCGGAAAATTTCCGTATTCCTGACAAACTGCAAAGTGTTGCAGAATGTTATATGCAGTTTCAGCAAAGCCACCGTCCCCATGATTTGTGGCATATGGTGACACCGGATTATATGCGTGCCAATATTCAGATGCAGTTTGCAACAGGGGACAGTAAAAATATGAAAGCCGCTGTCAATGCTGCTGATGCATATTTCAGGAATCACAAGCCTCCCGCTGAACTGACTTACAGATGGGCAGGACTGCATTATATCAATCTTGTTCTGGAAGACAGGCTGGTCTGGGGATTTCTGAACTCTTTTGCAGGAAGTTTTCTGATTGTTTTTATCATGATGGCTTTTCTGTTCCGGTCTGTGCTGTGGGGGCTTTTGTGCATGGTTCCGCTGACAATCACGCTTTTGCTGATCTACGGCATCACCGGAATTGTCGGCAGGGATTATGATCTGCCCATTGCGGTGCTGAGTGCATTGTCCATTGGCATGGCTGTTGATTTTGCGATTCACTTTCTGGAGCGCAGCCGCGTTGCGTATCAGAAA
>JAWKPW010000113.1:0-17481 GCA_041390465.1 Desulfobacterales bacterium
CTGATTGGGTGATTGATTTCAATGACATGCCATTGGAGCAGGCAGCCGGATATGAACTGCCGTTTGCCCATGCGGAAAAACATGTGAAACCGGAACGGATGAAAAACAAAGAAAAAAGCAGAAAAGAAAAATGGTGGCTGTTTGGCAGGCCAAGACCGATAATGAGAAAAGCACTGGAAGGTCTGAAATGTTATTTCTGTCTTCCGAAAATCGCAAAATACACCTGTTTCCGTGCCATTGACATTTCCATACTGCCCTGCGAGGCCAATATGGTGATCGCAGGTGATGATTTTTTTGTTCTGGGCGTATTGAACGCAAAACCGCATCTGGATTGGGTGGCAGCACAAAGCTCAACGCTGAAATCTGACACCAGATACACCAGCACAACCTGTTTTGAAACCTTTCCCTTTCCAAATACTGCAAAAGAAATCCATAAAGAAAAAGTCAGAGAAATAATGGGAGAACTTGAAAAATTCAGGACTGACGAAGCAATTTTATGCAAATGCACAATCACAAGACTTTACAACAAATTTTTCAGTGAACCATCCAGCCGTCTTTCCAAACTGCACAAAAAACTGGATAAGGCAGTGTGCGGGTGCTATGGATGGAAATACAGTGAAACCGGTTCTTTTAATGAAAATCTTTTTCTGCTGAACCGTCAGAAAGCAGAATCTGAGACAGATTGCGCAACTGTTTCAAAAATCAGAAAATCACCTGTTTTCACGGTCATTCCGGCGTAAACTGAAATCCGGCAGTTACATACACTCAGGGATACCGGCTTTCGCCGGTATGACGACAGAGCGTAACATCAGTCAAGGTAATTTCTGAAAATGAATGTCCCTGTTCATTCACCTGAACGATTTGACAACGTTCGGAAAGTTGTCAAATCCGGGGGATGTTCTTTTCCGGAAATCGCCTAAAAACAAAAAGGAGAATTCAATGGCCCAACCTTTGGAAAAAAAGCTGTTTTATACCAAAAATGAATATCTGGAAATGGAAGCAGCCGCGGATTGCAGGAGTGAATATTACAGCGGTGAAATTTTTGCAATGTCCGGAGGAACGCCAAGACACAGCATCATTTGTCTCAATCTGAACAGGGGTATTTGGGAGGCAACCCGAGATAAAGACTGCACCGGCTTTGAAAGCAACATGAAAGTGGAGATAGCCCCCGCGGATGCGTATGTTTACCCCGATGTGAGCGTTGTCTGCGGAGAAATTGAGCTTGCCGAAAATACAAGGGACGCGATCACCAATCCTGTGCTGATTATCGAAGTCCTGTCTCCGGGCACCGAGTCCTTTGACAGGGGAATGAAATTTGAATATTACCGAATGCTGGCATCTGTCAAAGAATATGTCATGGTTTCTCAGGATCAGCCCAGAGTGGAAACCTATTTCAGGCAGGATGAAAATATCTGGCAATACAGGGTTGTCAGGGGGCTTGATCAGACTGCGGTTCTGCAGTCCCTTGAATATAAAATTGCCCTTAAAGATATTTACCATAAGGTGCTGTTTGATTAAGATAAGGGGAATCCCGGCAGAAAACCGGCCATGCGTCCCATATTGTTGCTGTCCGATTCTTACGGCGTAAAGGAGCAGACCCATGTCATTCCAATGCCTGGAAATATGGAGAATCAACATCTTACAATGAAAATCTTTTTCTGCTGAACCATCAGAAAGCACAGGCGGAAATGAGATCACAGCAAGATGAGGAAACAGAAGCACCCGCATAAGGAACACATAAGGAGGCATTTATGACAGCAGACACAGCTTTGGCAGAAAAGATGCGAATGACAAAAGAGGAATATCTGGAATTTGAGGAACAGTCCTCTGTGAAAAATGAATATTACAGCGGTGAACTGTTTGCAATGGCCGGGGGAAGCAGGAACCACAGCATTATCTGTTTCAATCTCAGCAGGAGAATCGGGGAACTGCTGGATAACAGAAACTGCACCGGTTTTGACAGCAGCATGAAAGTGGAGACAGAAGCGGCTGAGGCATTTGTGTATCCGGATTTGAGCGTAGTCTGTGGTGACATTGAATCGCCCGGAAACCGGACAGACATTATTCAAAACCCTGTGCTGGTCATTGAAGTTCTTTCTCCGGGCACAGAATCCTTTGATCGGGGCAAAAAATTCTGTTATTACAGAAAACTTCCCTCTCTGCAGGAATATGTGCTGGTCTCACAGTCCCAACCTCTGATCGGGCGGTATTTCGGAAAATCCGGGCAGATGGATCTGTAGAGGTTTCTGAGGGACTGGAGGATATTCTTGCCCTCGCAGTCCTTGATGCAGAGATTTGGCTGAAGGATATTTATCCAGAAAGCGAGACTTGAAGAGCAAAAATCAATGTGATTTCTGAAAAAGAGTTGACAAATTTCGGAAATTTCAACTCTCGCATGAACATATGATACCGTGTTTTTGCTTATTCTGAAAGTTTTAACTCTCGTTCGCATTTATCACAGTGTATTGTCATGGAGAAATTCTCGGCATATTGAATATATTTTGAAAGGAAATATTCATGACCATTTTATCAGTTGTACCCAAACCTGACCCCGGGCAGTGGCAGGAAAAACTTCATACGGATCAAACGCAATGAACTGAATCCCTGGATGGCAGATGCAGACCTGCTTCCGGGTCGAAGAGAACTATCACGGAACCATAAAAGCAAAACGATTATTTTCTGGCAATTTTGTCTTCAGAATCTTTTTCTGGCGCGGGATGATTACAAGAAATCAAGCAGGCATTGGATCTGCTGGACCAAATTTCGGATGGATGTTTATTCCCGTGCGCTACCTGAAGTGCGCCATCACCGCAAGCTTCTGGAAAGCCTTGTGCCGGTGGATTTGTTTCCTGATTATTCCAAAGGACTGGGACGCCTGCTTGTTTCCCTGTGCGGGCGCAGAACCCTGTGAAACCTGAACCGGCAAAGAAAAAAAGAATCTCATGAGATAAAACCGGACCGCAAACAAAGCGGAAAATAAGCCGGAAATAAAGGACAAAACGCCTGCATAGGTGCTGAAAGTTTCGGTGGAAATGGCGCACTGGCTTTTTCTGATCTGCCTGCTGGTCATTTTACAGTATTCATTCCCAGGCTCAAAACCTTTCCAGATATTTGTGTTCCGGGTCGTGCTGGCACTGGGCACGGCTGGATTTGCTTACCATTCCCCGGTTTTCTGAAAGTGGAACTGCCTTTATGGAAAAAGGCTGATTTCCGCAACTTCGGAGCCATTGCCCTGTTTGTGGTGGTATACAAAGTCAACCCGCAAAGGAACTGATCCATCAGCGCACCACCCCGGGTGAAGAGAAAAATGAAACAGCCGCTTTCCGGGGTTATTGTGGATGAAAACGGAAATCCCATGCCTGATGTGAAAGTGATGATTCAGGGATTTGATGTTGAAAAAATCACGAATGCCAAAGGATCATTTTCATTTGAAATTGAAGCGGAAAAAGAGCAAAGTGTGAAAGTAATTGCACAAAAACAGGAATTTGAAACCACGCACCAGTATGTTTCTCTGGGAAATACGTCTGTCAGTCTTCCCATGAAAAAGCAGTGATTTCCTACCTGTTTTTTCATATTTCAACCCATTGACTTCACAATGCCTCCCGGTTAAGAAAGAGCGGTCTGGTGTTGGATTTTCATCATTAAAAAAATCGGTAGTGGGTCAAATCCGTTGATTCAAGGTCTGACACACAGAACGGGAGAAAAATCCGTAAAGATTGATATTATTATAGAAAAATCTGAAAAAACAAATCAGAATCCGGGAGGGATGACAGTATCTTCGGTTTGACCCACTATCAAAAAATCAAAGAGGAAAATATGAAAAAAATCATTCCGGGTTTTGTGCTGTCTTGCCTGATTTCTCTTCCGCTTTCCGCTTATGCCGGGAAGAGAACTGTGCGGAAATGTGTATCTTATCAAATAATGAAAATGATATAACACCCGGTTGAGAAAACACGATATTTCCATTGAACAAACCAGATTACGATATGACCGATGATAAGAGAAGGTCCATATTTTTCTCAAAGAGATATGGAAAGCAGGGGAAAGAATTACCCCGCAAGGTGGAGAAACAGGGATACAAATTTACAAACCGGTCAGCGGCGAAGTGCGCATTCCGGCAAATTTGCAAAAGACAGAGAAAAGTCTTTGCTGGACAAGCGGCTCTCACCGCTTTATGAGCAACCAGGCATTTGCCCTGCTTATTGAAAAATGGCCAATGCCCCGAAAGACAATGTAAGCCGGAAGAACACAAAAACCGGTTGGGCCAGTATCTCAAGACTGGGCCGTTCAGTACGGTTTCGGTATTGAGCAGGTACGGACGAGACTGGACAAATGGGCCCTCAGGATTGAAAAAAGTCCGGGCAACAATCTCTACTGAACAGGACTGGCCGCGTTTTACCGAAGAATTTCAAAGAAGCCGATGAAAAATTCACCGAATCTGCAAAGAAAAATGAGAAAAAGACTTGGCAACACTTCGGGAAAAAGAAAAGACAGATCAAAGATGAACTGATCCGGGACTGACGGCTTTGCCGGAGGATTCCCGTTACAATGACATGCGCTTTGCGGATGCACTGGGAAAGCCTATCAAAAGGCTTTGGCAGAAATTGACAAAGCAGAAATGCCTGAAACATGGGCGGCTGTGATGAATGCCAAATCTACCAATACCCATCAAATTTGGGAATCAGAGTCAAAGAGGCGAGCCAGCCAGCTTTGTAACATCTGGCAAATGCGGTCAAAGTGTATCAAGGAAATCCTGACGGTTCACACCCCGAAACCCTTCCGCAATACTGGGGCTTTCCACCAGAACAATCAGAATGCGCTTTCTGAGCAAGGATCAGGACGGGGGGAGAAAGAGGGCAAAACTGCTTTCACAGGCCGTTTGACGCATACCGGGCCGCTTTGACGGTTCACACCCCGAAACCCTTCCGCAATGCTGAGCTTTCCACCAGGAACAATCTAGAGTGCACTCAAGGGAGCAGGGGATCAGGACAGGGAGAAGAGGGGGCAAAACTGCTTTCTGAGTGCGTTGACGCATACCGGGCCGCTTTGACGGTTCACACCCCGAAACCCTTCCGCAAGACTGGGCTTCCACCCAGAACAATCTGGGGAATGCGCTCAAGGAGCAGGGGATCAGGACGGGGAGAAGAGGGGCGAAACTGCTTTCACAGGCCGTTGACGCATACCGGGCCCGCTTTGACGGTTCACACCCCCGAAACCCTTCTCCGCAAGACTGAGCCACCAGAACAATCTGGGGAATGCGCTCGAAGACGGGGATCAGGACGGGGGGGGGGAGAAGAGGGGTAAAAACTGCTTTCACAAGGTAATTTGACGCATACCGGGCCACTGACGGTGAGAACCGAAACCCTTCCGCAAGACTGGGCTTCCACCCAGAACAATCCTGGGGAATGCGCTTTCACGAACGGGGATCAGGACGGGGGAGAAGAGGGGGCAAAACTGGCACCGCAGGCCGTTGACGCATACCGGGCCGCTTTGACGGTGAGAACCCCCGAAACCCTTCCGCAATACTGGGCTTCCACCAGAACAATCCTGGGGAATGCGCTTTCTGAGCAGGGGATCAGGACGGGGAGAAGAGGGGGCAAAACTGCTTTCTGAGCCGTTGACGCATACCAGGAGGGCGCTTTGACGGTGAGAACCCCGAAACCCTTCCGCAAGACTGGAGGCTTCCACCAAGAACAATCTGGGGACTGCGCTCAAGGAGCAGGCACTGATTGCCCGAAAGAGGAAAGAACCGTTGTTCGAAAGCCATTGACCTTTCATCATGCTCTACGATTTTTACCTTTCCAGCATATTCCGGGACAATGGGCTGTCACGCAAAACAATCTTGCAGACACGTATTATGCAATGGAAGAATGGGGAAGCGACGAATGCTATGCAAATCTTATGGAAAAAGCTCCACCGCAAGGAAGCGGTTCAAAGACGTAAGCGTCATTTATCACGAATACCTGTTCCACTTTGAAGAGCCTATGCTTTGGACTGGCTGTGGGTTGTCAAATGGGAAAAATAAAGATGCGGGTTCTGTCTGCAACCTCATTGAAAAATTTTCACCACGCACAATTTGAAGAGCGAAAAACTGCTGGCCGAAACACTTGAAAACCTGAAGCCTGAACCCCAACTTTATATTCCCATGCTGGCGCATCCGCATCGCCGCCCTCCCTACAATAAACAAAACCGGAATATTTCTGCGAGGGCAAGATTTGCTGATAACCGCTGTTAAGCGATGAAAGATTTCACAACCGGCTGGACAGCTCAACGGCACAAAGCATTTCATCCAAACATCGGACAAACTCACACACCGGGAATGGCTTTATCTCTCTTCACTGCCCTGGAAGGCAAAAACCGGAAAGAGATTGCAGAAGGATGCAGAAGCAAAATCCTATAAGGAGTAACAGATTCATGGAAAATCCGGGCAAGATGGATCTATGCGGTTTCTGAGAGGGACTGGAAGATATTCTTGCCCTGGAGTCCTTGATGCAGAGTTGTCTGAAAGATATTTATCAGAAAGCGGAATTTGAGAAATGAATCCGGAATGTTTTGTACAGGAAAATTTTCTTTTGCCTGCTTATCAAATTTCCTTATTCAATCCGTGAGAGTTTTAATGACAGCGAAAAATGACAAATGTTTTCTGACCAAAAATTGGAGACCATACAACCTTTCTGATTGGTTCCATACATCTGATGCCCAAAAACATGCATCCGCTTCCGGACAAATTTGAAAAAGCCTTTTCGCTTTCCCCGATTATTGTAATTGAAACAAATCCGGATGATGTAACATCCCATGAAGTCAGACAATATGTTCGTTCTGTGGGATTTTATCCGCACGGTGAGACCATATGGAAAAACATCTCTGCCAAAATGCAGAAAAAGCTGATGCAAAAACTCTCAGAAAAGCAGTTTCCTGTTCATATGGCGGAAAAAATCAGACCCTGGCTGCTTTCCACAATGCTTGAGGACAAAGAGGAAGAAGACAGTGATTCCAAAATGCACCATGCTCTGGGAATTGACATGTATTTTTTCAGAAAAGCCCTGCAGGAAGGCAAAACACTGATGTTTTTGGAAACTGCCCAGGATCAGATTGACTGTACGGCCAAGCTGCCTCCCGCACAGCAGGAATTTCTGCTGAAAGATGCTCTGGAGAAAAAACTTGCAAAAGGAGAAATTCCGCTTCACAAAGTTCTTGAACTTTGGAAAAAGGGGGATGCTGACACTCTGGAATTTCATTACAGAAATCATCATAAAAAGCATATGGAAATTTACCGGAGTGTAATGGTAGATATCGGTGAGTGAAAAAATGGAACAGATGTTTCAGCTTCGTCAGAATCTGATGATTATCGCGGGCGGGGGACATATGGGCGGGCCTCACGGACTGGTTCGTCTGCTTGCAGACAAAGGATATCAGATTGTTCAGGAATGAAGGCATGTCAGGGGGCAGAAATTTTCCGCAGTCTGGAAGAACTGTTTTCTGTTTTTATAATAATTCTGTTCCTGTGACCAAATCAAAGGAAAAAGATATGGAACTTTCACAACGATCCGAAAGACCCGGAAAAGAATTGCTGTCAACCGGGCACCGGATTTCAAATCTGCGAGAAGACTGGGATCTTGATTTCTGGCAGAGCCGGAACCCTATGAGCGCTTATCCGCACTGGCTGCCATCCGCAAGGATATTCTGAAAGTATGGAAGGCACGGACAGACAGCAGAGAAAATCAGATATGGTGATAAAATGGATACGATACAGGATTTTGGATAGTGGGTCAAACCGGTTGACAATGTCATCCCTTCCGGGATTCTGATTTGTTTTTTCAGATTTTTTTCTGTAATAATATCAATCCATACGGATTTTTTCCGTTCCTGTGTCAGATCTGAATCAGCGGATTTGACCCACTGCCGGATTTTGAAGACATCAAAGAGATACAGCCATGACAGACAAAAACATTTCTGACAAAGCCCCTGTCCGCCCCGGCCCCATTGCCTGGATGGCAGGCCATTCCGTGACGGCCAACCTGCTGATGATCGTACTGCTCATCGGCGGAATGATCTGGAGTTTCCACATCAGAAAGGATGTGTTCCCGGATTTTGATCTGGATACAGTGGACATCTCCGTATCCTATCCCGGAGCAAGTCCCGAAGAGGTGGAAAAGGGCATTCTTCTGGCTTTGGAAGAGGCTGTGCAGGGGCAGGAAGGCGTGGCAAAAGTCACTTCCAGTGCCAGAGAAGGTTCCGGTTCCGTAACTGTGGAAATGATCGAAGGGGAGGATATTCAGAAACTCGCGCAGGATATCCGCAATGAGGTGGATCGGATCAATTCCTTTCCGGATGATGCCGAAGAGCCGACTGTGGCCATATCCACCCGGAAACGCTATGTGGTTTCCCTGGCACTGTTCGGAGATCACAGCGAGGCTGTTTTGCGGGAATATGCCGAATATCTGCGGGATCGTCTGCTGCAGGAACCGGGAATTACACAGGTGGATCTTTCCGGCATCCGGGAATATGAAATCAGCATTGAGGTTCCCCAGAATGCGCTGCGCACCTATCATCTCACTTTGGAGGAGGTGGCAGACCGCATTCGCAGGGCTTCGGTGGAACTGCCTGCCGGAGCAGTCAAAACACCGGGCGGAGATATCCTGGTGCGCATGAAGGAGCGCAGGGATTATGGCAGGGAGTTTGCCAAAATTCCCATCATCACGGCCAATGACGGAACCCAGGTGCTGCTGGAGGATATGGCCGTTATCCGGGATGATTTTGAGGAAACAGACCGGGCAGCCACATTCAACGGAAATCCAACGGTATTCATTGAAGTGTACCGGGTAGGGGATCAGACGCCCATCTCGGTTTCGGATGCCGTGCATCGGGTGGTGGAAGAGGTCAACCGCACCTTTCCTCCGGGGCTGACAGTGGATATTCGCAATGACCGATCTGATGTGTACCGGCAGCGCATGGATTTGCTGCTCACAAACGGTTATATGGGGTTGAGTCTTGTGTTTGTCTTTCTGGCGCTGTTTCTGGAAACCCGGCTGGCCTTCTGGGTCAGTATGGGCATTCCCGTATCCTTCATGGGCTCTGTTCTTTTTCTCCAGATTATGGGTGTCAGCATCAATATGATGTCCATGTTTGCCTTCATTGTCTCGCTGGGCATTGTGGTGGATGATGCCATTGTGGTGGGGGAAAACATTTATCAGCATCATGAGCGGGGGCTTTCCTGGAAAAAAGCCGCAGTGGAGGGAACCCGGGAAGTGGCCATGCCGGTGACATTCAGCATTCTGACCAACATGGTGGCCTTTATGCCCATTCTTTTTGTGCCGGGTTTCATGGGCAAGGTGTTCCGGGAGGTTCCGCTGGTGGTCATCAGTGTGTTTGCGGTTTCCTTTATCGAGAGTCTGTTCATTCTTCCCGCTCATCTGGGACATCAGAAAAACCGGAAACCCGGGAAAATTTTTTCATGGTTCATCCAGCGACAGCAGCAGTTCAGCAATGCCTTTGTAAAATTTGTGAACACAGGCTACGGCTCTTTTCTGGATTTCAGTCTGCGATGGCGGTATGTGACAGTGGCTCTGGGCATATTTGTTCTTCTCATCAGCATCGGTTATGTCAAAAGCGGCAGAATGGGATTTGAGCTTTTCCCCAAGGTGGAATCGGATTATGCCATGGTCACTGCCACGCTTCCTTTTGGAACCGCGTTTGAGAAAACCCGCCAAATCCAGCAGATGCTGGTGGATTCCGCGCGGGAGATTGTGGCGGAAAACGGGGGGGAAAAACTCACAGACGGCATTTATGCCAGCATTGAGGACAATGTGACTGTGGTGCGGATTTATCTCACACCGCCGGATGTCCGGCCTGTTTCCACCGCTCTTGTTACGGAAAAATGGCGCAACAGGGTGGGGGAAATTCCGGGGCTGGAATCCCTGAAATTTGAATCAGACTCGGGCGGCCCGGGCAGTGGCGCTGCCATTACCGTGGAGCTCAGTCACCGGGATATCCATGTGCTGGAGGCAGCAAGTGCGGAACTGGCCTCAGCACTGCGCTATTATCCTGAGGTTTTTGACATAGATGACGGTTTTTCTCCGGGCAAGCAGCAGTTGGATTTCAAAGTGAAACCTGAAGCCCGGAGCCTGGGGCTGCGATCTCATGATGTGGCCCGTCAGGTGCGTCATGCCTATTACGGCGCGGAGGCCCTGCGCCAGCAGCGGGGACGCAGTGAGGTCAAAGTCATGGTGCGTCTGCCCAAAGCGGAAAGGGTTTCAGAATACAATCTGGAAGAAATGATCCTGCGAACACCTGACGGAAGCGAAATCCCCCTGCAGAATGCCGTAACCGTGAGCCGGGGCCGGGCCTATACCAATATTGAGCGAAGAGAGGGCAGACGGGTGGTGAATGTGTCCGCAGACACCCGGCCCAGAAGCAGGGCAGGGCAGATACTGGCCTCTGTGAAAGCCGACATCCTGCCGGAACTGCAAAACAGGTATCCGGGGCTGCGCTACAGTTTTGAGGGACGTCAGGCAGACCTGCGGGACAGTATGCAGAGTCTGGTAAGAGGACTGATGATCGCGCTTCTCATCATTTTTGCCATGCTGGCTGTTCCCTTAAACAGTTACATCCAGCCCATTATTATTATGATAGCCATTCCCTTTGGCATTGTGGGCGCAGTTGCAGGGCATCTGCTGATGGGATACAGTCTGAGCGTGATGAGCATGTTCGGCATTGTTGCCCTGTCCGGAGTGGTGGTCAACGGTTCTCTGGTGCTGATTGATTTTGCCAACCGGGACAGACTTGAAGGAGCATCTGCCTCCCAGGCCATTCACAGAGCCGGAATTTACCGTTTCCGCCCCATCATACTGACCACTGTCACCACCTTTGGCGGGCTTGCCCCCATGATCTTTGAAACCTCCCGGCAGGCCAGATTCCTGATTCCCATGGCCATTTCTCTGGGATTCGGCGTACTGTTTGCCACAGTCATCACTCTGCTGCTGGTTCCCTCTCTGTATCTGATTGTTGAGGATGTGCAGGGGCTTTTCAGAGCAGAAACAGTCACGGATGAGGCAAAGATACAGGGAAGTACTCAAAAATAAGGCAATTTCCGGGTGTGTCCCACTTTTTGCACAAAGATATTGTTCATTATAAATCCGGTAGTGGGACTTTTCATACTGACAATGTCAAATTGTAATGATCAACAAAACTTCGGATGCGGATTTCATGAAAATCATCATCACGGCTGAAGGAAAGCCTTTTTCTCACCGGATTCGGACATCTCTGACGCAGTGTGCAGTTGAGGCGTTCAATGTGCGAAGTCCCACCGCTTCCCTTTCCTGATGCCCGGTGACGTTCCGGGGGAAGAACAGCGGCATGACTTTCCGGCCGATCCGTGCGGCAGACAGCCCGTCTGCGGCAGTCAGCCGGAAGAGATTCCCACAAATCACGGCATGTTTCAGCGGAACGGTCTCCGAATGCGGCTCCGGCAATGCGCCGTGTCTGACGTTCCGGTGCCGGCCAAATCCGGACCTGATCCGATTTTTTTCTGACACAAGACCATGTTTCATCCATCTCCAAAATCGGGCGTTCTTTTGGGACAGGAACCGTTCCGGAGATCGGGAGGATCACTTTTTTTTAAAATTTTTCCGGATTGCTGCACGGCTCATCCGGATCGTCCGTGCAGCCGCACGCCGTGAAAGTCTTTCCGCCTGAAGATTCCCAGCAGTTTTCAGGCGGAATTCCCGTTCTTCCGTTTTCAGATCCGACGTGCTGTGAAAACTGCAGTTTTTGCAGTGAATCCGCTGGCGTCCCGCCGGTGTCCGTCCGTTTTTGCGGATATTTTCACTGCCGCGGCGGCATTTCACTGCGATCATTTTTTTCCTCCTGTTTTCTGATATAAAAAAACAGGAGCAGCATATCACATTTTTGTCAGTATGAAAAAGTCCCACTACCGATTTTCAGGCACATGGATATTGACGAAAACAGAATAAGGTGCTACACAGAGGCAAAAATCAGATAAACGTGTTAGGGGTGCCCTTCGGGGCTGAGATTATACCCTTCAACTTGAACTGGATTATACCAGCGTAAGGAAACACTGCCAAAAGTGAGGAATATTCACCAGACAGGCACAGTCTTTACGGCTGTGCCTGTTTTTTTTGCGCAAAAGAGGTTTTGCAGAAAGGAAAAGAAAAAAATGGAATTAAACGAAGTCATTATCACGAAAGCAATCATTGACCGCTATTATGAAAAACTCTCGGCCAATCTGGAAACGGATGTCGCGATTGTTGGCGGCGGCCCGTCCGGACTGGTGGCCGGTTATTTTCTGGCCAAGGGCGGGAAAAAAGTGGTCATGTATGAGCGGAAACTGAGCATCGGCGGGGGCATGTGGGGCGGGGGCATGATGTTCAATGAAATTGTGGTCCAGCAGGCCGCAGTGCATATTCTGGAAGAATTCGGCATCCGCTTCCGGGAATACAAAAAAGGATATTTCACCTCGGATTCGGTCGAGGCCATTTCCACCCTTATTTCCAAAGCTGTGCAGGCCGGTCTGACCATTTTCAACTGTATGAGTGTGGAAGATGTGATCATGCGGGAAAACAGAGTGACGGGGCTGGTTCTCAACTGGTCTCCGGTGGAAATGTCAGGTCTGCACATTGATCCCCTGTCTGTCCGGGCAAATGTTGTAGTTGATGCCACCGGTCATGCCGTGGAAGTGGTGGAAGTGGTTCACCGCAAAGTGCCGGGCAAACTGCTTACTTCCACCGGGGAAATCGAAGGGGAGAAATCCATGTGGGCGGAAAAGGCCGAAACCCTGACCCTGCAAAACACCCGTGAGGTTTTTCCGGGCCTGTATGTCGCGGGCATGGCTGCCAATGCCACCTTTGGAGGCCCCCGCATGGGCCCCATTTTCGGGGGAATGCTGCTTTCCGGTGAAAAAGTCGCCAGTGAACTGCTGAAACAGTGAACAGTTTATCAGTTATCAGTTATCAGAAATTGGTAACTGACAACCGGTGACTGGCAACTGATAAGTATGTTTCCATATATTTTTCAGACATAAATTTTATGAAAAACCGGATTTTTCCGGAAAAATCCGGTTTTTCTGTACACAAAAACTTCCGTTGGGTTACTTAACTGGCAACGGATAACTGGTAACTGAAATGACAACACTGATTGATGATTTGAAACAGGGAAATGTCCCTTCTTTTATCCATACAACAGCGGCTGACGAGGGAATAACTCCGGAAAATCTGGCAAAGGATATTCTGGCAGGTTATACAGTCATATGCCGGAATAACAGGCATTTGTTCGATCCCATTGCCATTGGGAAGGGAACCCGGATAAAAGTCAACGCGAATATCGGAACCTCTCCTGCCCGGTGCGATTTTGACAGGGAAATCCAAAAAGTCCGGCTTGCCGTTGATGCGGGTGCGGATACGGTAATGGATTTGTCCATTGCCGGAAATACAGCACAGTTCCGGCGCAGAATCCTGCAGGAATGCAATATCACACTGGGAACCGTGCCTGTATATGAGGCCATGACCGGGCCGGATCGTCCCGAAGATTTGGATATTGACGCTTTTGTGCGGATTATGGAAAAGCAGGCAGAGGAAGGCGTGGATTTTATGACTATCCATGCGGGGCTGCGCAAAGAGCATATTCCTCTGATCCAGAAGCGGGTGATGGGCGTGGTCAGCCGGGGCGGATCAGCCATTGTGCGGTGGATGAAATCCCACGGAAAAGAAAGTTTTTTATACGAAAATTTTGACAAAATCCTCGACATTGCCCATGCCTATGACATCTGCCTGTCTTTGGGAGACGGCTTGCGTCCCGGATGCACGGCAGATGCAAATGATGCAGCACAGTTTGGGGAACTGGAAACCATCGGTGAACTGGTGAAAAGGTGCAAAGCCGCAAATGTGCAGGTCATGGTGGAAGGGCCGGGCCATGTGCCGCTGCATCTTATTGAGGAAAATATCCGGAAACAGAAACAAATCTGCGAAGGTGCGCCTTTTTATGTGCTGGGGCCGCTGGTCATGGATTATGCAGCCGGATATGATCACATCGCAGGAGCCATCGGCGGCGCGCTGGCCGCGTATTTCGGTGCGGATTTCCTTTGCTATGTCACGCCTGCGGAACATCTGCGCCTGCCCACAGCCGCTGATGTGCGCGAAGGTGTCATTGCTTCCAAAATTGCAGCCCGTGCTGTGGATTTGACGCGGCAGAGTCCGTGTGAAATACAGCGGAATCTGAAAATGTCACAGGCCAGAAATGCGTTTGACTGGAAAATGCAGGAAAAAATGGCAATTGATCCGGAAAAATTCCGCACTTATCTGGAAAAAGTGGAAAATACGGACACAAATGATCCCCATCATCCCTGTTCCATGTGCGGCGAGTGGTGCGCTGTAAAACGCTCAAGATAAAGAAATTCGCATATGAAAACAGCGTTGACCATAGCGGGTTCCGACCCCTGCGCAGGGGCCGGAATCCAGGCAGATCTGAAAACCTTTCACGCGCACGGAATTTACGGTTTCAGTGTCATCACTGCTGTCACTGTGCAAAATACGCTGAAAGTGTATGATATGCAGAAAATCCGTCCTGAGATTGTATATGCGCAGATCACGCGTCTTTCTGAGGATATGGAAATTCATGCAGTCAAAATCGGCATGATTCCGGATATTGCCGTGACGGAGGCCATAGCAGACGCGCTCAGTTCCGTATCCTGTCCCATCATTCTTGATCCTGTGATGATTTCCACCAGCGGATTCCGGCTGATGTCTTTGGATGCACAGAAAATTCTTGTCAAAAAACTCTTTCCCCTGCTTTATGCGGTCACGCCCAATATTCCCGAAGCCGAAGTTATGTGCGGAGAAAAGATTGAAAATGCAGAGCAGATGAAATATGCCGCCCGAAAGATTCTGGAAACCGGAGTCAAAAGAGTGGTGATCAAGGGCGGGCATCTCATGGGAGACACTGCCACGGATCTGGCCTGGGACGGAATGGAGTTTGCAGAATTCAGCACCCCAAAAATCAAAGGAAAAGAAGTTCACGGCACAGGCTGCACCTTTTCCTCCGCGCTGGCAGCAAATCTGGCTTTGGGCAGAGATTTTTTTGCATCTGCTGCTCATGCCCGGAATTATACACAGAAATGCATCCGCAAAGCCCTTGTTTTGGGAAAGGGCAGCGCACTTCCCCGGCATTGAGAATCAATGCCGGCTCTCCCGTATATCCAAAAAAATATTGATTTCATTTCCGCTTGTCCTGTACAATGCTTATCATAAAACCATCGGAGATCAAAAATATCATGAACCCCAACCCGAAAACCCATGACGCACTGTTCAAATGGCTGATTTCCGCATTCACTGAGGATTTTTTTGCGCATTATTTTCCGGATATCCGGATCGGAATCTTTCGCTTCATTGACAAGGAATTCATCAGCCGTTACGAGGCGCTGAAGGAGAGCCTGAAGGGGGATCTGTTTCTGGTCATGGAGGTGGAAATTGAAGACCGGATGCAGGAGATTGTCATTCAGATTGAGCATCAGAGCGGGCGGGAGGATGCGGAGGAAAGAGTGTATGAATATTCCTGCTATGCCTGGCTTCTCAAACGAAGACCGGTGTGGTCCATTGTGATTTACACGGATGATGCGGACTGGCGGAAAAGAGTGCCGGATTCCTTCTGGTATGCCTTTGACCGGAAAAACGGAAAGCAGTTTTTCCGTTTTGACGTGATCAAGGTCAGGGATGAGAAAAGCGGGGATCTGATCCAAAAGCATTCCCTTATGTGCAAACTGCTGGCACTCAAAGCAGATGACAGGGACGCTGATCCGGAAAAACTGGTCTGTGAGATTTACCGTGCCGCCGAAGCCATGGGGGAGAAGCTCGGCAGAGATCATATGCTGCTCATCGGACAGTGGGTGTCGGCCTACAAAAAAATTCCGGATGAGCGGCTGGAGGAAATAAAAAAGGAGGTGAAAACAGCCATGATAGCCACAACCATCAGTGAGCATATCTTCAATGAGGGAAAGGCGGCGGGGGAGATCAAGGGAAAAGCAGAGGGAAAACTGGAGGGAAAACTGGAGGGAAAACTGGAGGGAAAGCTGGAGGGAAAACTGGAGGGAAAACTGGAAATGCTTGAAAATCTTTATATTTTCGGCATCATTTCCAAAGAGCAGTATGAGAAAATGATGATTCCGCTCCGTGAGGAACTCAGGACTGTCACACAATAGGAGAAGGTATGGGAAACAATTACGCGAAACTGGTGCAGAGCAATCTGCATCAGATATATGAAAAACGCTCTGGGGAAGAACTGGAGAGATGCCTGCCTGGAAAGGCCGAAGCAAGCATGGTTTCTTTCCCCGCGTTCGGCCAAATCTGCCGGATTTCACCCGAAGGAATTTGGCTTGGGGAAGAAAAACAGGAAGGCGTCATCGGGATTCTGCTTTCTCTCTATGCGCTGCACGCTGGCCCGGAAGAAGCGGTTCTGCATCCTCTCAAGGCATTCAAAGACTTTCCGCACAGCGGCCCCTATACCGGCGCGTTTGTCACCCATACCCAGAATGTGCTGATTCCCCATGTTCCGGAAATCGGAGAAAAGATGTCCGGAATCATGGAAAAACTTGGAGGATATGACGGACCGGAGGCAGCAGGCGGAGATTTTTCTTTTGTCCTCTGGCCCCTGCCCAAAATTGCGCTCTGCTATATCTTTTACGAAGCTGATGAGGATTTCCCGGCTTCCGTGAACTGCCTGTATTCCGGCAATGCCTCACTGTTTATGCCGATGGACGGGCTTGCGGATGTGGGAGAATACACTTCTGCTGCCATTATCCGTGTTCTGTCCGAATGAGGATTTGCCATGATTTCCATAGACGGTTCCTTTGGCGAAGGCGGGGGACAGATTCTGCGGACTTCCCTTGCTTTGTCTCTGCTTACGGGAAAAGCATTTGAAATCCGCAACATCCGTTCCGGACGGAAAAAACCGGGACTGATGCACCAGCATCTCACGGCGTTGAAAGCCGCGCAGAAAATCGGAAACGCGGACGTGCGGGGCGGGCAACTGGGCTCCGGCACTGTCATTTTTGTTCCGGGCCGTGTTCAGCCCGGATATTGGCATTTTTCTGTGGGCACGGCAGGCAGTTGCACACTGGTTCTGCAAACCGTGCTGCCCGTGCTGCTGACCGCTGGCGGAGAATCAGAACTGCTTCTGGAAGGCGGAACGCATAACCCCTTTGCCCCGCCCTTTGATTTTCTGGCCAGAACCTTTCTGCCTTTGCTGAACCGGATGGGGCCTGAAGTCACGGCGACTCTTTTCCGTCCCGGTTTTTATCCGGCCGGCGGAGGCAAATTCCGTGTTTCCGTCCGACCCTGCCAAAAACTGACACATCTGCATCTCACGGAAAGAGGTGAGATTCTCAGCCGGTCTGCCCGTGCTATCGTGGCAAAACTGCCCCTTCACATTGCCCGGCGGGAGCTGGGCGTGATTGAAAAAAAACTTTCCTGGCCC